>NZ_JBIASS010000016.1:414-252170 GCF_042890955.1 Streptomyces sp. NPDC001933
GCCCCGCGCCCGGCCCGGGGGGGGGGGGGCGCCCGGGGGGGGGGGGGGGGGGGGCGCCCCCCCCCCCCCCGCCGCCGGGGGGGGGGGGGGGGGGGGGGGCCCCCCCCCCCCCCCCGGCCGGGGTGAGGCTTTGTCCTCGATCGCCGGACGGGCTTGTTCTGCCCGTCGGCTCTTGAACTTCCGGGTGGCGTCCGCCGCACGGGAACTGACACCGGTACCTGATACGGCCGGTGCAGCACACAAGGAGAAACACCATGCCGAAGCCCGCCAAGGGTGCCCGTCTGGGCGGCAGCGCCGCGCACGAGAAGCTGCTTCTCAACAACCTCGCGAAGTCGCTGTTCGAGCACGGCCGCATCACCACGACCGAGGCCAAGGCCCGTCGCCTGCGTCCGGTCGCCGAGCGTTTCATCACCAAGGCGAAGAAGGGCGACATCCACAACCGTCGCCTGGTGCTGCAGTCGATCACGGACAAGGGCGTCGTCCACACGCTCTTCACCGAGATCGCCCCGCGGTACGAGAACCGCCCCGGTGGTTACACCCGCATCACCAAGATCGGCAACCGTCGTGGCGACAACGCCCCGATGGCCGTCATCGAGCTGGTCGAGGCGCTGACCGTGGCCCAGCAGGCCACCGGTGAGGCCGAGGCCGCCACGAAGCGTGCGGTCAAGGAAGACGCCCTCAAGAAGGACGAGGCTCCGGCCGAGGCCGTCGAGGACGCCAAGCCGGCCGACGACGCCGAGTCCAAGGACGCCTGAGCGTTCTGAGACCACTGGACGGGCCCGCATCACCCTTCGGGGCGGTGCGGGCCCGTTCCGTATGCATCTGCGTGCACTCGCAGGAAAGGACCCATGGGTGAGTGACGAAGTGGAGCCCGGCTTCGTACGGGTGCGGCTCGACCTGGCGTACGACGGCAAGGACTTCTCGGGCTGGGCGAAGCAGACCTCCAGGCGGACCGTCCAGGGCGAGATCGAGGACGCGCTGCGGACCGTGACGCGGTCCTCGCGGACGTACGACCTGACCGTCGCCGGCCGGACCGATGCCGGGGTGCACGCGCGCGGGCAGGTCGCACATGTCGATCTGCCGGACGAGGTGTGGGCCGAGCACGGTGACAAGCTGCTGCGGCGGATGGCCGGGCGGATGGCGCCGGACGTACGGATCTGGCGGATCGCGCCGGCACCCGAGGGCTTCAACGCGCGGTTCTCGGCGCTGTGGCGTCGTTACGCCTACCGCGTCTGCGACCGGCCCGGTGGGGTGGATCCGCTGTTGCGCGGTCATGTGCTGTGGCACGACCGGTCGTTGGACCTGGACGCCATGAACGAGGCGGCCGCCCTGATGACCGGTGAGCACGACTTCGCCGCGTACTGCAAGAAGCGCGAGGGCGCGACGACCATCCGTACGCTGCAGAAGCTGAGTTGGGTCCGGGACGAGGCGAGCGGGATTCTGACGGCGACCGTGCAGGCGGACGCGTTCTGCCACAACATGGTCCGCGCGCTGATCGGGGCCGCGCTCTTCGTCGGGGACGGACGCCGCCGCCCCGGGTGGCCCGCGCAGGTGCTCGCGGCACGGGTCCGCGACCCCGGCGTGCACGTGGTGCGCCCGCACGGGCTGACGCTGGAGGAAGTGGCCTACCCGGTCGACGAGTTGCTGGCCGTCCGGGCCCGGGAAGCGCGCAATGTGCGGACGCTCCCCGGGGGCGGGTGCTGCTGAGGGCCGTTCCCCGGGACGGGGGAAGAGGGCGGGGTCAGGCGGTCCGGGCGCTCTGGGCGGTGGCCGCGGCGGAGGCCTGGACCTCGCCCCGGTGGTGGATCTGACGGAACGTGAAGTTCGTCAGATCGTCACCGGTGGTGTAGGCCTTCTTGTCGGCCGTGGTGACGCTCTTGCCGTTGGTGAACCCGCTGATGGCGAAGTAGGCGTAACGGCCGTAGGAGTTGGCGGTGCGGCGGCAGACCGATCCCGGCGGGCAGAAGGCCGGCACGCCTGCGCCGCTCAGCGTGGCGATGCTGCCGCTCGCCTGCTGGGCCGCCTTCTTGGCCTGTGCCTCCGTCCGGAAGACCGCGAGCCCGACGGTGACGGCGACGCCGTCCTTGCTGTACGTGGCCCGGATGACCTGGTCGCAGCCGTTGTTCACGAGGATCGAGCCGAGCGCGCCCTTCGTGGTCGCGGCGCAGTTCTTCGTCTGCTGCGTCGCGCCCTTGAGATAGACGCGGTCACCCATCGTCAGCTTCTTGCCGGGGAAGAACGCGTCGACGGTGATCGGCGCCCGGTCCTTCTTCGCGTCGGAGATGTAGTCCTTCGGGTTCGGCGGGGGGAGCGGTGCCACCGAGGAGAAGGACGGCTCCGGCTCGGCGGTCTCGTGCGGCAGGTCGCTCGGCGCGGGCAGCTCGCTCGCGTTCTTGCCGGAGCCGGTGGGGCTGTTGTTCTTGTTGGTCGAGATGACCGCGGTGGCCACGATCGCGCCGATCGCGGCGGTGGCGAGCACGCCGCCGCCGATCAGCAGCCACTTCTTGCGTCGGCCCCGCGCCGCGGACTCGTCGGCCAGCGCTGCCCAGTCAGGAGTCTGTGTGCCCCCGGGCCCCCAGGAGGGCCCCCCTTGCCCAAAGCTCATGCCGCGATCCTAGAGGAGACGTAAACCGGTTGGGCCAGGGCTTCGCGGGCCGTGACAATGCTGTGCATGGGACATCTTGAAGCGGGCCACCTGGAGTACTACCTACCGGACGGGCGGGTGCTGCTCGGCGATGCTTCGTTCCGGGTGGCGGACGGGGCCGTGGTCGCCCTCGTGGGGGCCAACGGGGCCGGCAAGACGACGCTGCTCAGGCTGCTGGCCGGGGAGCTCCAGCCGCACGGCGGCTCCGTCTCGGTGAGCGGTGGGCTCGGGGTGATGCAGCAGTTCGTGGGCTCGGTGCGGGACGAACGCACGGTCCGGGACCTGCTCGTCTCCGTGTCCCAGCCGCGCATCAGGGAGGCGGCCCTGGCGGTCGACAAGGCCGAGGAGCTGATCCTCACCGTCGACGACGAGGCCGCGCAGATGAAGTACGCGCAGGCCCTGAGCGACTGGGCGGAGGCCCGGGGGTACGAGGCCGAGACCGTCTGGGACATGTGCACCATGGCCGCGCTCGGCGTCCCGTACGAGAAGGCGCAGTGGCGCGAGGTGCGCACGCTCTCCGGGGGTGAGCAGAAGCGCCTGGTCCTCGAGGCGCTGCTGCGGGGGCCCGACGAGGTGCTGCTGCTCGACGAGCCGGACAACTATCTCGATGTGCCCGGCAAACGGTGGCTGGAGGACCGGCTCAAGGAGACCCGTAAGACGGTCCTGTTCGTCTCGCACGACCGCGAGCTGCTGTCCAGGGCCGCCGAGAAGATCGTCAGCGTGGAACCGAGCCCGGCGGGCAGTGACGTATGGGTGCACGGCGCCGGCTTCGACACGTACCACCAGGCCCGCAAGGACCGGTTCGCCCGGTTCGAGGAGCTGCTGCGGCGCTGGGAGGAGGAGCACGCCCGGCTGAAGGCGCTGGTCCACCGGCTGCGGCAGCAGGCGGCGATCAGCCCCGACATGGCGTCCCGCTACCGGGCGATGCAGACCCGCTTCAAGAAGTTCGAGGACGCGGGCCCGCCGCCGGAGCCGCCGCGCGAGCAGGACATCAAGATGCGGCTGCGCGGCGGGCGGACCGGGGTGCGCGCGGTGACCTGCAAGAACCTTGAGCTGTCCGGGCTGATGAAGCCGTTCGGCCTGGAGATCTTCTACGGGGAGCGGGTCGCCGTCCTCGGCTCGAACGGATCGGGCAAGTCGCACTTCCTGCGACTCCTCGCGGGCGAGCAGGTCGCGCACACCGGGGAGTGGAAGCTGGGGGCCCGGGTCGTGCCGGGCCACTTCGCGCAGACCCACGCCCATCCGGAGCTGCTGGGCAAGACACTCGTCGAGATCCTGTGGACCGAGCACGCCAAGGACCGCGGCGGGGCGATGTCCGTGCTGCGCCGCTACGAGCTGGAACGCCAGGGCGACCAGCCCTTCGAGAAGCTGTCCGGCGGCCAGCAGGCACGGTTCCAGATCCTCCTCCTGGAGCTGGCCGGCACGACCGCGCTGCTCCTCGACGAGCCGACGGACAACCTGGACCTGGAGTCGGCGGAGGCCCTCCAGGACGGCCTCGAGGCGTACGAGGGAACGGTGCTGGCCGTCACCCACGACCGCTGGTTCGCGAAGTCCTTCGACCGCTATCTGGTGTTCGGCTCGGACGGGGTCGTACGCGAGACGACGGAGCCGGTGTGGGACGAGCGGCGGGTGGAACGGGCCCGGTGACGCGGTTGCACCCCCGCGGGGAACCCGCACCGACCAGCCCGTGCGGCGATCGAGGACGGAACCCCCGGCAGCGGGGCCGGCCAGGCCGGGGAACCCCGCTGCCGCCCGCCCGAGGGCCACGCGTTTTGACCCGTCCGGGGCGGGGCGGGTAGTCTCGTCGATTGTTATGCGTATTGGCTTCGTCGTTCTCACGCGTAGGGCCCTTACGTAGGTTCTCTGGAGCAGTTACCAGTGGCTCGCATACGGGCAGCGTCCCCGGCATTGTGAGCCCCAGCTGCATGATCGCTTCAGAGGTGCCATGTGTCTGGACCCCATCCACTGAAGAAGCGAAGGCTACGAAGTGCGTACGTACAGCCCCAAGCCCGGCGATGTGACGCGCCAGTGGCACATCATTGACGCGCAGGACATCGTCCTGGGCCGTCTGGCCACCACGGCTGCGAACCTCCTCCGCGGCAAGCACAAGGCGATCTACGCCCCCCACATGGACATGGGCGACTTCGTCATCATCATCAACGCCGAGAAGGTTCACCTCTCCGGCAACAAGAAGACCCAGAAGATGGCGTACCGCCACTCCGGGTTCCCGGGTGGTCTGCGCTCCGTCCGTTACGACGAGCTGCTCGCCAAGAGCCCCGAGAAGGCCGTCGAGAAGGCCATCAAGGGCATGATCCCCAAGAACAGCCTGGGCCGTCAGATGCTCTCGAAGCTCAAGGTCTACGCGGGCGACCAGCACCCGCACGCTGCTCAGCAGCCGGTCCCGTTCGAGATCACCCAGGTCGCGCAGTAGTTCCGGCCTCCCCCTAAGACCAAAAGAAAGATCTGAGGAGAATCGTGGCCGAGACCACTGTTGAGAACCCCGTCGAGGGCACCGAGGGCGAAGAGGTCTTCGCCGAGGTGACCACCTTCGAGTCCGAGGTTCCCGTCGAGGGCGAGTACACCAGCGAGTCGCTGGCGTCCCGCTTCGGCGACCCGCAGCCCGCCGCCGGCCTTGGCCGTCGGAAGAACGCCATCGCCCGCGTCCGGATCGTTCCGGGCACCGGCAAGTGGAAGATCAACGGTCGCACCCTTGAGGACTACTTCCCCAACAAGGTGCACCAGCAGGAAGTCAACGAGCCCTTCAAGGTGCTCGAGCTCGACAACCGCTACGACGTCATCGCCCGCATCTCGGGTGGCGGCGTCTCGGGTCAGGCCGGCGCCCTGCGTCTCGGCGTGGCCCGTGCGCTGAACGAGGCGGACGTGGACAACAACCGCGCCCCGCTGAAGAAGGCCGGCTTCCTCTCCCGTGACGACCGTGCGGTCGAGCGCAAGAAGGCCGGTCTCAAGAAGGCCCGCAAGGCCCCGCAGTACAGCAAGCGCTAATCCGCCTGCTCATCTGCTTTACACGTTCGCCCCGGCGGCACACCTCGTGCTGCCGGGGCGTTCGTTTATCGGCACCCTCGGGCGTATAACGGCATAAGACGTTCATAGGCTTGTTGCGTTGCTTTGCTTTGGTTGATTTGGTTTTGCGGTTTCGGAGCATCTTCGGAGGACACCAGTGGGACGACTCTTCGGCACGGACGGTGTGCGCGGTGTCGCCAATGCGGATCTGACGGCCGAGCTGGCGCTCGGACTCTCGGTCGCTGCGGCGCATGTTCTCGCCGAGGGGAGCGCCCTCGACGGGACCCGGCCGACAGCCGTGGTGGGCCGTGACCCGCGCGCGTCCGGAGAGTTCCTGGAGGCCGCCGTCGTGGCCGGTCTCGCCAGCGCCGGCGTGGACGTCCTGCGCGTCGGTGTGCTGCCCACCCCGGCGGTGGCGTATCTCACCGGTGCGCTGGGCGCCGACCTCGGGGTGATGCTCTCCGCGAGCCACAACTCGATGCCGGACAACGGTGTCAAGTTCATCGCGCGCGGCGGTCACAAGCTCTCCGACGAGCTGGAGGACCGGATCGAGTCGATCTACCAGCAGCACCGCACCGGTGAGCCGTGGGAGCGTCCGACCGGTGCCGGTGTGGGACGTGTCACCGAGTACGCGGAGGGCTTCGACCGTTACGTGGCGCACCTCGTCGCGGTCCTGCCGAACCGGCTCGACGGGCTGAAGATCGTGCTCGACGAGGCGCACGGCGCGGCCGCCCGGGTCTCGCCCGAGGCCTTCGCGCGGGCCGGCGCCGAGGTGATCACGATCGGTGCGGACCCGAACGGCCTGAACATCAACGACGGCTGCGGCTCCACCCATCTGGAGCCGCTGAAGGCCGCCGTCGTCGAGCACGGCGCCGACTTCGGCATCGCGCACGACGGCGACGCCGACCGCTGCCTGGCCGTGGACTCCACCGGCGAGGAGGTCGACGGCGACCAGATCCTGGCCGTCCTCGCCCTCGCCATGCGCGAGGCCGGACAGCTGCGCAAGGACACCGTGGTCGGCACCGTCATGTCCAACCTCGGCTTCAAGATCGCGATGGAGCGGGAGGGCATCCAGCTCGTCCAGACCGCCGTCGGCGACCGCTACGTACTTGAGTCGATGAAGGCCGAGGGCTACGCGCTGGGCGGCGAGCAGTCCGGCCACGTCATCGTCCTGGACCACGCCACGACCGGCGACGGCACGCTGACCGGCCTGCTGCTGGCGGCCCGGGTCGCCGCCACCGGCCGTACGCTCGCCGATCTCGCCGGGGTCATGCAGCGGCTGCCGCAGCTGCTGATCAACGTCCGCGACGTCGACAAGTCCCGGGTCGGTACCTCCCCGGAGGTCGCCGCCGCCGTGGCCGAGGCCGAGGCCGAGCTGGGCTCCACCGGCCGTGTGCTGCTGCGCCAGTCGGGTACCGAGCCGCTGGTGCGGGTCATGGTCGAGGCGGCCGACATCGAGCAGGCACGGGCGGTCGCCGAGCGGCTGGCCGATGTGGTGAAGTCCGCGCTCGGGTAGTCGGTGGTCCCGGCTCCTATTCGCCGGGCGGGCTCGTGACGAGGCCCGTCCGGCGGCGGTGTGCCGCCCACAGCGCCTTCTGGACCAGCAGGGTCAGCGTCCCCGCGACCACGATCCCGCCGAGGTTCGCCAGCAGCTGGGCCGTGGAGCCCCACATCTGGCTGTAGTCGCGGTAGCTGAACGCCACCGCCGCGTTGGCCGCGGCCGGCACGGTCGTCACCGAGATGGCGACGCCGATCAGCGCCCCGGACTTCGCCGAGGTGAGCGAGAGCGTCCCGGCGATCCCGGCCAGGAAGGCCACCACGAAGGACATCGCGTCGGGCTTCCAGATGAACGCCGTGTTGGGGCGGTCGGCCTCGATCATCGAGCGGGTGAACAGCCCGAAGGCGTCCATCAGCCAGGCGAACCCGGCCGTCAGCGCCATCGCGGCGGCGAAACCGCCGATCAGCGCGTACATCGAACGCAGCGCCAGTCGCGGAGCACGCTGCACCAGGGCCGTGGAGATCCCGGCCAGCGGCCCGAACTCCGGACCGACCGCCATCGCGCCCACGATCAGGATCGCGTTGTCGAGCATCACACCGCAGGCGGCGAGCATCGTCGCGACGGTGAGGAACGCCACGTACGTGACGCTGAACGTCGACTCCTCGTGGGTCGCCTCCGTCAGCTTCTCCCACAGCACCGCGTCCGCGCCCTCGCCCGGCGCGTCCTCCTCGGCCTTGTCGGCGTGGGCGGAGAGCGTCAGATCCGTGTTCTCGACGTTGATCGAACCGGACTTGTCGATACCGAGCCGGCGCAGCGCGGAGATCAGCTCGTCACCCGCCTCACGGGCCACGTCGCACAGGACCAGGTCGCCCGCCGGGTTGCGGGCGGCCCCGGCCATCACGACGAGATGTGTCGTACCGCGGGTGCTCTCCACCAGGTGCAGCACCTCGTCCGTACGGTCGGTGGGGACGATCAGGCGCAGATGCAGCACGCGGCCACTCCCAGGGGGCTCGGGGGTTCGGAGGATCAGAGTTTGCGCAGGGACAGCCGCTGGACCTTGTGGTCCGGGCCTTTGCGGAGCACCAGGGTGGCACGGCCCCGGGTGGGCGCGACGTTCTCCACCAGATTGGGCTTGTTGACGGTCCGCCACATCGTCGCCGCGTACTCCATGGCCTCCTCCTCGGAGACCTGGGTGTACTTGCGGAAGTACGAGAAGGGGTTCTGGAACGCCGTCTCCCGCAGCTTCCGGAACCGGTCGAGGTACCAGCTCTCGATGTCCTCGGTGCGCGCGTCCACGTACACGCTGAAGTCGAAGTAGTCGGCGAGACCGACCCTGGTGCGGCCGTCCTTGCCGGGCATCGCGGGCTGGAGCACGTTCAGTCCCTCGACGATCAGGATGTCGGGACGGCGTACGGTGAGCCGCTCGTCCGGCACGATGTCGTAGATCAGGTGCGAGTAGACGGGCGCCGTCACCTCGTCCTTGCCGGCCTTGATGTCGGCGACGAACCGGGTCAGGGCGCGCCGGTCGTACGACTCGGGGAAACCCTTGCGCGACATCAGCCCGCGGGCCCGGAGCTCCTTCATCGGAAGCAGGAACCCGTCCGTGGTCACCAGCTCGACGCGCGGGTGCTCGGGCCAGCGGGCCAGCAGCGCCTGGAGGATGCGCGCGGTGGTGGACTTGCCGACCGCGACGCTGCCCGCGACGCCTATGACGAATGGGGTGCCGCGCTGCGCGCCGTGGCCGTTCCCCGCGTCCCCGAGGAAGGTGTTCAGGGCGCCGCGCAGTCCCGAGGTGGCCTGGACGTAGAGGTTGAGGAGCCGGGAGAGCGGCAGGTAGACGTCCCGTACCTCGTCGAGGTCGATGACGTCCCCGAGCCCGCGCAGCCGCTCCACCTCGTCGGCGGTCAGCGGCAGCGGTGTCTTGTCGCGCAGGGCGCTCCACTCGGCGCGGGACAGGTCGACGTACGGCGTCGCCGCGTGCTCGGCGCGTCGCTGGGTGCTCCGTGGCGGCGAAGTGATCACGGGTTCATTGTTGCGGGAGTTCCGCAGCGGTGGAGGGTGGGCTCGGTCACGTAGGGGAGGAAACAGGGGTACCGCCGCCGTCGTCCTGCCGGGTGCCCCGCAGTCGGCCGCGCGCCGGCACGAGCGGCGGGCCTTCGGGCCGGTGTCCGCACCCCCGCGGCGGACACCGGCCCTGTGGCGTCAGGGTTTCTGGCCCTCGGCGTCGACGACGGCGGCCTCGATCCGGGCCTCGCTGGTGAGGATCTGCCCGGCCTTGAACTTGAGCGTCGGGCCCTTGGTCCTGCCGTTGGAGAGCTCGTACGTGTAGTCCTCGGTGACCACGGCACGCAGACCGACGTAGCCGAAGTCGTGCGGGTCCAGGAGGATTTCCCGCTGCTCAGGCCTTTCGTCCTCCTTGCGTGTGATGGCGATGGCCTCGCGCCCGGCCGCGTCCTTCACCAGGTGGTCGGTGACGCGGACGCCGGGAATGGTGGCCATGGCGCGGTAGATCCGGGCGAGGGCGGCCGGGGAGACCGGGTACGCCTCGGCCATCAGCCCGATCGCGCGGAAGCTGTGCTGCGCCTTGCCCTCGGGCGGGCTCTCGGCCGTGTGGCCGGTCGGGTAGAAGGCCCGGATCTCCGCCAGCAGCCGCGCCGGGTCGTCGGGCAGCTCGTTGGCCTCCCGGTAGACCTGGCGGGCGGTGCGGTAGTCGTCGTCCTTGCCGTTCTTGGCCGCGGCGGAGTTGTCGTACGGGACCCAGCCGGGCTGGTACGTGACGGGGCTGAGGGACGAGCCGTCGGGGCCGCCCAGCGAGGCCACCTGCGCCATTCTGGTGTAGATCCACTGGTCGTCGCGCGGCTCCGGCCCGGCCGGCTGCTTCTCCAGCGCGTCGGCGGCCCGGTTCAGCACCTCGGCCGGGCTGTCCAGCCGCAGGGTTCCGGCTGTCGACGCGGGCCCGGAGCGGCTGGGCGCGGCGGCGCCCCCGAGCTGGGTGCCCAGCACCGCCGCCACGGTGATCGCCGCGGCCGCGCCGACTGCGGCGACCCGCCAGTCGGCCCGCAGGCGGCGGATGCGGCGGCCCGAGGCCGCGGCCTCGGTGAGCCGCCGCCGGCCCGGGGCGAGGGCGGCGCGGTCGGGAACGGGCACGTCCGCGCGGAGCTCGCGCAGCTTGGTCATTTCGTCCATGACGGGGTCAGCTCCATGGCGTCGGGCGTGAACGAGGGGTCCGTGCTGAGGGCCTCGCGGACTCTGCGGCGGGCGCGGTTGAGCCGGGACCGCACGGTGCCGAGCGGGATGCCCAGCGCGTCGGCGACCTCCTGGTACCCGAGGTCCGCCCAGGCGACGAGCAGCAGTACGTGGCGGTCGCCGGGCGAGAGCGCGGCCAGCGCCGCCGCCAGCGGTGCCTGGGCGGCGATCCGGTCGTCGCAGCGGTCGCTCCAGGACGCGGCCACCGGGTCCTGCCCGGTACGGGCCAGGGCCCGCAGTCCCCGCTCCTCGCTGCGCCGGTGCCTGCCGATGAGGTTCGCCGCGATGCCGTACAGCCAGGGACGGGCGCTTCGCAGGGAACCGTCGAAGCGGCGCCGGGAGCGGAAGGCGATGAGGAAGGTGTCCGCCGTGATGTCGTCCGCCGCGCCCTCCCCGAGGCGGCGGGCGGCATAGCGGTGGATGTCCGGGGCGTGACGGTCGTAGAGCCCGGCGAAGAGCTCGGGTTCCTCCAGCGACTGCGCGATGACCTCGGCATCGTCGTCGGGGCTGGCCGGTGGTCCGGTCACATCGGCTCCTGGGGGGCTCGTCGGGTGGGCGCGTCACCCCTTGTTCCCCGCAGGTGCCGGAAAGGTTCACAGGGTATGCGGGGCGACCGCCGCGCACGCCACGCCGTCCTCCCTGCCGCCCCGTTCGGCTTCTGCGACGATGCGAAGAAGTGGGGGGAGTGACCATGAAGGGAACGGTATGTGCGGAATCGTCGGTTACGTCGGTGGGCAGTCGGCGCAGGACGTCGTCGTCGCCGGGCTCAAGCGTCTTGAGTACCGGGGCTACGACTCGGCGGGCATCGCCGTCCTCGCGGACGGCGGCCTGGCCGCGGCGAAGCGGGCCGGCAAGCTCGTCAATCTGGAGAAGGCGCTGGCCGAGGCGCCCCTCCCGGCCGGGAACACCGGCATCGGGCACACCCGCTGGGCCACCCACGGCGCCCCCACCGACGCCAACGCCCACCCGCACCTGGACAACGCGGGCCGGGTCGCCGTCGTGCACAACGGGATCATCGAGAACTTCGCCGCCCTGCGCGCCGAGCTCGCCGAGCGCGGCCACGATCTGGCCTCCGAGACCGACACCGAGGTCGTCGCCCATCTGCTCGCCGAGGCGTTCTCCTCCTGCGCCGACCCGGCGGAGGCGATGCGGCAGGTCTGCCGCCGGCTGGAGGGCGCCTTCACCCTCGTCGCCGTGCACGCGGACGCCCCCGGCACGGTGGTCGGTGCCCGGCGCAACTCACCGCTCGTGGTGGGGGTGGGGGACGGGGAGTCGTTCCTGGCCTCCGACGTCGCCGCGTTCATCGCGCACACCCGCTCCGCCATCGAACTGGGCCAGGACCAGGTGGTCGAGCTGCGCCGGGAGGGCGTCACCGTCACCGACTTCGACGGGCGGCCCGCCGAGGTCCGCGAGTACCACGTGGACTGGGACGTCTCCGCCGCCGAGAAGGGCGGCCACGACTACTTCATGCTCAAGGAGATCGCCGAACAGCCCAAGGCCGTCGCCGACACCCTCCTCGGCCGGATCGACGCCGCCGGCTCGCTCCATCTCGACGAGGTCCGCATCCCGCCGCACGAGCTGCGGGAGGTCGACAAGGTCGTCATCGTGGCCTGCGGCACCGCGTTCCACTCCGGGATGATCGCCAAGTACGCCATCGAGCACTGGACCCGCATCCCCTGCGAGACCGAGCTGGCCAGCGAGTTCCGCTACCGCGACCCGATCCTCGACCACCGCACCCTGGTCGTCGCGATCTCGCAGTCCGGCGAGACGATGGACACCCTGATGGCCCTGCGGCACGCCCGCGAACAGGGCGCCAAGGTGCTCGCCATCTGCAACACCAACGGCTCCACCATCCCCCGGGAGTCCGACGCCGTGCTCTACACGCACGCCGGACCCGAGGTCGCCGTCGCCTCCACCAAGGCCTTCCTCACCCAGTTGGTCGCCTGCTACCTCGTCGCCCTGTACCTCGGACAGCTCCGGGGGACCAAGTGGGGCGACGAGATCCGCACCGTCATCCGCCAGCTCTCCGCGATCTCCGGCGCCGTCGAACAGGTCCTGGAGACCATGGAGCCGGTGCGCGAGCTCGCCCGCTCGCTGGCCGGCCACGACACCGTGCTCTTCCTGGGCCGCCATGTCGGCTACCCCGTGGCCCTGGAAGGCGCGTTGAAGCTCAAGGAGCTCGCGTACATGCACGCCGAGGGGTTCGCCGCCGGTGAGCTCAAGCACGGCCCGATCGCGCTCATCGAGGACGGCCTCCCGGTCGTCGTGGTGGTGCCGTCGCCGCGCGGCCGGTCCGTGCTGCACGACAAGATCGTGTCGAACATCCAGGAGATCCGGGCCCGCGGCGCCCGCACCGTCGTCATCGCCGAGGAGGGCGACGAGGCGGTCGTCCCGTACGCCGACCATCTGATCCGGATCCCCATTACGCCTACGCTGCTCCAGCCGCTGGTGTCGGCCGTGCCGCTCCAGGTGTTCGCCTGCGAACTGGCCACGGCCCGCGGCAACGACGTGGACCAGCCGCGCAATCTGGCGAAGTCCGTGACCGTGGAGTAGCGAAGGATGAGGGAACGCGCGTGATCATCGGGGTCGGGATCGACGTGGCCGAGATCGAACGGTTCGACGCGGCGCTGGAGCGTACGCCGCAGATGGCCGAACGGCTCTTCGTGGAACGGGAGTTGCTGCTGCCCAGCGGTGAGCGGCGGGGCATCGCCTCGCTCGCCGCCAGGTTCGCCGCGAAGGAGGCCCTCGCGAAGGCGCTCGGCGCGCCCGCCGGACTGCTCTGGACGGACGCCGAGGTGTGGGTCGAGGACAGCGGGCAGCCCCGGCTGCGGGTCCGCGGCACCGTCGCCGCCCGCGCCGCCGAGCTGGGCGTACGGCACTGGCACGTGTCGCTCAGCCATGACGCGGGGGTGGCGTCGGCCGTGGTGATCGCGGAGGGTTGAGCACATGCGTACCGCCTACAGCGTTCAGACCGTACGGGCCGCCGAACAGGCCCTGATGGCCCGGCTCCCCGAGGGCGCGCTGATGCAGCGCGCCGCCGCCGGACTCGCGGCGGCCTGCGCCGACGTGCTGCGGAGGCGCGGCCGGGTGTACGGGTCCCGGGTCGTCCTCCTCGTCGGCAGCGGCGACAACGGCGGCGACGCGCTGTACGCGGGCGCCCGCCTCGCCCGGCGCGGCGCCGGAGTGCGCGCCGTGCTCACCGCCCCCGGCCGCGCCCACGAGGGCGGCCTCGCGGCCCTGCTCGCGGCCGGCGGGCGGATCGCGGACGGCGTTGAGGGGGCGCGGGGCGCGGACGCCTGGGGCGGCCACATCGATCTCGTGGTGGACGGGATCACCGGCATCGGCGGCCGGGGCGGGCTGCGTCCGGACGCCGCCGCACTGGTGCGGGCCTTCGCGGCGACCGGCGCGCCCCTGATCGCCGTCGACCTGCCCAGCGGGGTCGAGGCCGACACCGGCGAGGTGCCCGGCGAGGCGGTGCGCGCCGACGCGACGGTCACCTTCGGCACGTACAAGCCGGGCCTGCTCGTCGACCCGGCCGCCGAACGGGCGGGCGCGCTGCATCTCGTCGACATCGGTCTCGGGCCCGAACTGCCCGAGGTGCCCGAGCTGGAGGTGCTCCAGTACGCGGACGTCGCGGCCCTGCTGCCGGTCCCCGGCGCGGAGAGCGACAAGTACCGGCGCGGGGTCGTCGGCGTCGTCGCCGGGTCCGCGCGTTATCCGGGTGCGGCGGTGCTGGCCGTCTCCGGGGCGCTGCGGGGCGGTGCGGGGGCCGTGCGGTACGTCGGTCCGGGCGCCGGCGCGGTGATCGCCCGCCACCCGGAGACGCTGGTGCACGCGGGGCCGCCGTCGAAGGCGGGGCGGGTGCAGGCGTGGGTCGTCGGGCCCGGACTCGGGGACGGCGCGGAGGCCGCCGAGGCGGTCCGGGACGTGCTCGCGACGGAGGTCGCGGTGCTGGTGGACGCGGACGGGCTGCGGCTGCTGGACGCCGGTGCCGTACGGGAGCGCACCGCGCCGACCGTCCTCACCCCGCACGCCGGTGAGGCCGCGGCCCTGCTCGGCGTCCCGCGTGAGGAGGTCGAGGCGGGGCGGCTCGCCGCCGTGCGGGAGCTGGCCGCCCGCTACCGCGCCACGGTCCTGCTCAAGGGTTCGACGACCCTGGTCGCAACCGGCGACCCGGCCACTCCCGTACGGGTCAATCCGACCGGCACCTCCTGGCTGGCCACGGCGGGCAGCGGCGACGTCCTGTCCGGACTGACCGGCTCGCTGCTCGCCGCGGGCCTCGCCCCGCGCGACGCCGCGTCGGCCGGCGCCCATCTGCACGGACTCGCCGCCCGCCACGCCTCCGACGGCTCGCCCGTCGCCGCGCAGGACGTCGCCGAGGCGATCCCGGCGGCGTGGCGGGACGTACGGGCCTGAGTGATCCTGGGCCCAGCAGCCACCGACCGCAGCCGACAGGAGGGCCGACCGTGGGCAGCAGCGAGGTACGCGTACGCCGGGTGTACGAGCCGAAGGAGGACGCCGACGGCACCCGCGTCCTCGTCGACCGGCTCTGGCCGCGCGGCGAGTCCAGGGAGAAGGCCGCGATCGACAAGTGGCTCAAGGACATCACCCCGTCGAACGAACTGCGCGACTGGTACCACGAGGACCGCACCGGTACCCGTTACGACGAGTTCGTCGACCGCTACCGCGCCGAACTGGCCGACCCCGTCCACACGGCGGCCGTCCGGGAACTGGTCGAACTCGTCGAGGAGGGCGGCCCGGTGACACTGATCACGGCGGTCAAGGACGTACCCCACAGTCATGTCCCGGTCATCGTCGACCACCTGGAACACGAGCTGCACCACCGCTGAGGGACGGCCGGGCGACCCGCCGCCCGGGGGCCCCGCCGGGCGCCTCTGAGAGACTGGGCGCGATGAACGAGACAGCGTCCTTGAGAGCCCGTGCCGAGATCGACCTCGCCGCATTGCGCGCAAACGTGCGTGTGCTGCGCGCACGAGCGGCGGGCGCGCAACTCATGGCCGTCGTCAAGTCCGACGCGTACGGGCACGGGGCGGTGCCCTGCGCCCGCGCCGCGCTGGAGGCCGGGGCGACCTGGCTCGGCACCGCGACCCCGCAGGAGGCGCTCGCCCTGCGGGCCGCCGGACTCGGCGGCCGGGTGATGTGCTGGCTGTGGACCCCGGGCGGCCCCTGGCGCGAGGCGATCGAGGCCGACATCGACGTGTCGGTGAGCGGGGTGTGGGCGCTGCGCGAGGTCGTGGCCGCGGCCACCGAGGCGGGCATCCCGGCCCGGATCCAGCTCAAGGCCGACACCGGCCTCGGGCGCAACGGCTGCCAGCCCGCCGACTGGCCGGAGCTCGTCGCCGCCGCCCGCGATGCCGAGGACGCGGGCACCGTACGGATCACCGGCCTGTGGTCCCACTTCGCCTGCGCCGACGAGCCGGGCCACCCCTCCATCGCCGCCCAGCTGGCCCTGTTCCGGGACATGGTGGCGCACGCGGAGAAGGAGGGCGTCGACCCCGAGGTGCGCCACATGGCCAACTCCCCGGCGACGCTGACGATCCCCGAGGCCCACTTCGACCTGGTCCGGACCGGGATCGCGATGTACGGCATCTCGCCCAGCCCCGAGCTGGGCACCCCGGCCGACTTCGGGCTGCGCCCCGTCATGACGCTCATCGCCTCGGTCGCCCTGGTCAAGCAGGTGCCGGCCGGTCACGGGATCAGCTACGGCCACCACTACACGACCTCCGCCGAGACCACCCTGGGCCTGGTGCCGGTCGGCTACGCGGACGGCATCCCGCGCCACGCCTCCGGCCGCGCCCCGGTCCTGGTCGGCGGCGTCACCCGGCGGATCGCCGGCCGGGTGGCCATGGACCAGTTCGTCGTCGATCTCGACGGGGACGAGGTCGAGGTCGGCAGCGAGGCGGTGCTCTTCGGCCCGGGGGACCGGGGCGAGCCGAGCGCCGAGGACTGGGCGCAGGCCGCCGACACGATCGCGTACGAGATCGTCACCCGGATCGGCACCCGCGTACCGCGCGTGCATCTGCATGCCACCCCGGCCGAGTCCTGACCGATCAGGCGCCGCTGACCAGGCACGATCGGATCACGACCGGAACAGCCCGGCCCTGACCTGACGGATACGACCGACGAGGAGCGCGGCACGGTGAGCGAGATCGGTGCGGGGGACGCGGTGACGACCGCTGCTACGGCGGTCGGCTGGCGCCGGGCGGGGATCGCCGGAGCCGCCATAGGCGTGATCGCGGCGGGCGCCGCCGCCGGTGTCGCGGTCGAGCGGCTCACCGTCGGCCGGGGCATGCGCAGAAGAGCCAGGCTGGCACTGGACGCCACCGGACCGTACGGCTCGCTGCGCGGCCTGCCCGGCCGGGCCGCGGCCGACGACGGCACCGAGCTGTACTACGAGGTCGACGAGGTCGAACCGGACGGCGCCGCGGGCACCGACGCGGGCACCGGGGGCGCCGCCGCCCCCGGCACCCGCCGCCGCAGGCTCTTCGGCCGCAAGGCCCCCGCCCCCGTCACCGTGGTCTTCAGCCACGGCTACTGCCTCAACCAGGACTCCTGGCACTTCCAGAGGGCGGCGCTGCGCGGCCTGGTCCGCACCGTCCACTGGGACCAGCGCAGCCACGGCCGCTCCGAGCGCGGCCGGGCCCATGCGCAGGGCGTGACGGTCGGCATCGACCAGCTCGGCCGCGACCTGAAGGCGGTGATCGACGCGGCGGCCCCCGAGGGCAGGCTGGTGCTGGTCGGGCACTCGATGGGCGGCATGACGATGATGGCCCTCGCCGACCAGTACCCCGCGCTGATCCGGGACCGGGTCGCCGCCGTCGCCCTCGTCGGCACATCGAGCGGGAAGCTGGGCGAGGTCGATTTCGGGCTGCCGGTCGCGGGCGTGAACGCGGTGCGCCGGGTGCTGCCCGGGGTGCTCAGGGCGCTCGGCTCCCAGGCCGAGCTGGTGGAACGGGGCCGCCGGGCGACCGCCGACCTCTTCGCCGGGCTGATCAAGCGGTATTCGTTCGGTTCGCGGGACGTCGATCCGGCGGTGGAGCGGTTCGCCGAGCGGCTCATCGAGTCCACCCCGATCGACGTGGTCGCCGAGTTCTACCCGGCCTTCACCGAACACGACAAGAGCGGCGCGCTGCCCGCCTTCCGCGAGGTCCCGGTGCTGATCCTGGCGGGCGACAAGGACCTGGTGACGCCCAGCTCGCACAGCGAGACCATCGCGGACCAGCTCCCGGACGCGGAGCTGGTCATCGTCCCGGACGCCGGCCATCTGGTGATGCTGGAGCACCCCGAGACGGTCACGGACCGGCTGGCGGACCTGCTGGTACGCGTCGGAGCCGTGCCGGCAACGGCTAACGTTGGCGGACATGGAAGCACCGCACAACAGCCCGGCGACTGAGCTCGTCGAGGACGCCGCGTCCGCAACCGTCACCCTGGGCCTGGCCGTCGAGTCCCCCGAACGGATGCAGGCACTCGGCCGCCGGATCGCCGGGATCCTGCGGCCGGGCGACCTCGTGATGCTCACCGGAGAACTCGGCGCAGGCAAGACGACGCTGACCAGGGGCCTGGGCGAGGGCCTCGGTGTGCGCGGCGCGGTCACCTCCCCCACCTTCGTGATCGCCCGCGTCCACCCGTCGCTGACCGGCGGCCCGGCACTGGTCCACGTCGACGCGTACCGCCTGGGCGGCGGGCTCGACGAGATGGAGGACCTGGACCTGGACGTGTCGCTGCCGGAGTCGGTGGTGGTCGTGGAGTGGGGCGACGGCAAGGTCGAGGAGCTGTCCGAGGACCGGCTCCAGGTGGTGATCCACCGCGCGGTCGGCGACACGGACGACGAACGGCGCGAGGTGACGCTGGTCGGGATCGGCGCGCGCTGGGCGGGACTGCGCGAGGCCATGGGCCACTGAACCGTCGGGGCGGGCGGGCCCGCAGGGGGACCGATGTGTGCGCTCAGTAGGGTGAACCCGTTCGGCACTGACCACGGGGGACACGCGCATGGAACACCTACGCCGGGACGACCCCGGCCGGATCGGACCGTACGTCCCCCTGGCCCGGCTGGACGAGAGCGACGGCGCCCGCCCGGTCCCCGATCGCCGCTACATCGCACGCAGCGCCGACGGCGAACGCACCGTTCTCGTCTGCGTCCCGCGTGCCACCGCCGACCCGTCGCGCTGGGCCGAGGAAGCGCGGCAGGCACGCCGGTCGTCCGTCCCGGGCTTCCTGCGGGTGTCGGACGCGGCGGACGGTACGGACCCGATTCCCTGGTACGCGACGGCGTACGCCCCCGCGCTTCCGCTGCCCGCCGCCCTCGCGGCGAACGGCGGGCCGCTCCCGGAACGGTTCGTACGGGCCCTGGGCGCAGCCCTGGCGCAATCGCTGGCGACCGCCCACGCGCAGGGCGTGGCGCACGCCGGAGTGACCCCGTCCGCGGTCCTGCTGATGGCCGACGGGCCCCGGCTCGCGGGTTTCGGAGCGGTACGGGCCGCAGGGCCGGACGGGTTGAGGCGCCCGGACCTCGCGGGCCTGGAGCCCGCCGCGCTCGCTCCGGAGCAGTTGTCCGGCGGCCTGCCGCGCCCCCTCGGTGACGTGTACGGCCTGGGGGCGGTGCTCTCGTACGCGAGCACCGGTCAGGTCGTTCCCGAGAACGGGGAACTGCCCGCCGCGCTGCGCCCCGTGATCACCGCCTGCCTGGCCCGCGACCCGGCCGCCCGGCCGGCCGCGGCCCGGGTGGCGGCGGAGCTTACGGGAGGTACGGGCTCGGTACCGGCGTCAGCGGCGCCGCAGGTGCCGCCCGGCTCGCAGAACTCACCCGCGTCGTGGGCGCCACCGGCCACCGTGCTCGACGGGACCTCGCCCGCCCCGCAGGCCACCGTGCTCGACGCGGCATTCCCCGTTCCGCTTCCGCCCCGGAGCCTCGCGGAGCTCGCTCGGCAGTCGGCTGCCGTTCTCGCCGCCGAGCTGCCCCGCCGGCTGATACCGGCCGGCCCGGCCGCTCACATCGGGCGGGGCTGACGGCCGGTGTTCACTCCTCTCGGCCACGACGATCCCCTGGACCTCGGCGGTTACCGCCCGGTCGCCCGGCTCGGCAGCGGCGGCATGGGCACCGTCTACCTGGCCCGTTCGGACGGCGGCCGTCTCGTCGCACTCAAGACGATGCACGCCCGCATCGCGTCCGACCCCGTCGCCCGCACCCGCTTCCGGCTCGAAGCCGAGGCCGCCCGGGTCATCGGCCCCGTCCACGGCGCCCGGGTCTTCGCCGCCGACCCCGCGGCCGCCACGCCCTGGCTGGCGACCGAGTACGTTCTCGGTCCGTCGCTCGACGAGGCGCTCGATCAGGCGGGCCCCCTCCCGGAGACTGCCGTACGGGCTCTGGGTGCCCTGCTGTGCCGGGCCCTGACCCAGCTGCACCTGTCGGGCGTCGTCCACCGGGACCTCAAGCCCTCCAACATCATGCTCACGGCGGATGGCCCCAAGGTCATCGACTTCGGCATTGCCCGTGCCATCGGGGACGAGCGGCTCACCCGTACCGGAGCCGCCGCCGGAACGCCCGCGTTCATGTCCCCCGAGCAGGCGACCGGCCAGGAGCACACAGCGGCCGGTGACGTCTTCGCGCTCGCCGGGGTGCTCACCCGGGCGGTGAGCGGGCACGGCCCCTTCGGCTCGGGACAGCCAGCGGACCTCCTCTACCGGGTCCGATACGGCGAACCGGACCTCACCGGCGTGCCGGAGGGTCTGCTTCCGGTCCTCGCCGGCTGCCTGCGCAAGGACCCCGCCGAACGTCCCACCACCACGGCACTCGAGGCCGCGCTCGCCCCGTCCCCGGGGACCTTCGCCGAGTACCTCCCCGAGCCGCTGCTCCTGGAGATCGCCCGTCGCGCGGCGGAGGTCTGGGCCGTCCCCCCGTACCGCCTCCCGCCCCCACCGGACCACGCACTTGCCGAGACCGTGTCCGACGGCGCCCGCCGCCGCAGGGGCCTGTCCCGCCGCGGGCTGCTGACCCTGGGTGGTGGCACCCTGCTCGGCGGGGCCGCGGTCGCGGCGGGACTCCGGTACCTGCCGGACCGGGACGACCCGGCTCCGGGCAGGAGTGCCCCGTCTGCCAAGAGCCGCGCGTGGGACATGCGCTGGCAGGTGAAGGCGGACTACGGGATCAGCCCCCTGGTTCCGCCCGTGCCGCTCCTGCTGGAGGAACTGGCCGTCGTGGCGGTCAGTGCCAGTCGGTTCCAGGCCCTGGAACCGGTGTCGGGCAAGGGCCGCTGGACGGACCCCGACGTGTGCCGCCCGCACCAGGCCGCCACGGACGGCAAGCAGATCTACGTCATCGACTACTCCGCCCAGGAAACCGACCCGCTCACCCTGTGCACCATGGGCCCGGGCGATGGGAAAGTCACCGAACCCTTCGCCCGGCTCCCGGATCTGCAGGGCAGGCATCTGGAGAATCAGGTGCTCGGCGTCTTCGACGGCACCGTGTACGTGGTGGGCGGCCGCGGGCGCTTTTCGGACCAGGGGTTCCGCAAGGACCAGACATGGTCCCTGCTGGCCGTCGACAGCCGTACGGGAGAGACCCGCTGGACCCGGCCGCTGCCCGCGCGGCCGGACGGGTCCGAGCGGCTGCACTTCCTGACCGCACAGGTCCGGGGCACGCATCTGGTCCTCGTCCAGCAGTCCGCGGCGGGCCGCCTGACGCTGGCCGTCCTCGACACCGGCACCGGACGGCGGCTGTGGGACACCCCGCTCGACGGGGAGCAGCACGCGTTCACCCGGGCCCGGCTCGCGGTGGACGACCGGCACGTGTACACCGCGTCCGGAGGCCTGCGCGCGCTCCGGCTGGCCGACGGCGGGCAGGCGTGGCGGTTCGCGCAGGGCCGCTCCGGGGCGGCCTTCAGCCCGCCGGTGGTGGACGGCGGGGTGGTCTACGCAGTGGAGGAGGGCCGGGGCGTCGTCGCGGTCGGCGCCCCGGACGGAAAGCTGCGCTGGGAGGAGAAGGACCGGGCCGATACCCGGACCGTCCTCGACGTGGCACCCGCCGTGGGCGTCGACTACGTCTACAGCGCCTCCACGTCCGGGCTCACCGCCACCCGGCTGCGCACCGGGGTCTCGTCCCGCCCCTTCAAGGCCGCGGTCGGGGGCTATCACCCCCACGAGGCATCCGGGGTGCTCATCGCGCTCGGTGACGCGTACGCCGCCGGATACCCCCTGCTGTGAACTCACGGAAAGCGCTGCGGAAATGAAGCCACTGGAATCCGGTGATCCGATCCGGCTCGGCCCGTACCACCTGCGCGGCGTCCTGGGCGAGGGCGGCATGGGCAAGGTGTACGTGGGACAGGACGCGCAGGGCCGTGCCGCCGCGGTGAAGGTCCTGCACTCCCATCTGGCGCACGACACCCACCTCGCGCAGCGGTTCGTCCGCGAGGCGCAGATGGCGCAGGCCGTCACCGGCGAGGGCGTGGCCCGGGTCCTGGACGCCCGTACTGACGGCGGACGGCCCTGGATCGCCACCGAGTTCCTCATTGGCCCGACTCTCGAAGAGACGGTCCGCTCCCACGGGCCGCTCGACGAGACCGCCGTCCGGGTCCTCGCGGTGGCGTTGGCCCGTGCGCTGAACGTCATCCATGCCTCGGCCCTTGTCCACCGAGACCTGAAACCGGCCAACATCGTGCTCACCTCGGCGGGTCCCCGGATCATCGATTTCGGCATCGCCCGGCCCGAGCACGGGTTCACCCTGACGGTGACCGGACAGGTCCCGGTGACGCCCGGCTACGGCGCCCCCGAGCAGGTGCTGGGCCTGCGTACCGGCCCGCCGGCCGACGTCTTCTCGCTCGGCGCGGTGCTCGTGTACGCGTCGAGCGGGCAGCGTGCCTACGAGGGTGAGCACGTCGCCGCCGTGCAGTACGAGGTCGTCCATGGCGAACCGCGGCTGGACCGGGTTCCGGCCGCGCTCCGGCCGCTCATCGCTCCCTGTCTGGCCAAGGAGCCCGCGCACCGGCCCGCGCCCGAGCAGATAGCCGCCGTCTTCGCCCCGCCCCGGGGCGCGGAGCGGGTCTGGCGGCAAGGGCCGCTCGCGCGGGACGTCATGGCGCGGGAGCGCAGCCTGCACCAGCTCACCACCCTGTCCGCCGCGGACCGCGGCAGCGGCGGTTCTGTCTCCCGCCGCCGTCTGCTGACCGCGCTCGTGGCCGGTGGAGTGGTGGCGGTTGGTGGCGGAGCGGTGTGGTGGAACGTGCGGGGGCGTGGCGACGGGCCGTTCGACATCCCGCCCGCGGCGAGGACGCCGACGGCCCGCGCCCTGTCCCCGGAGCGGGGCGACTACGCCCGCGGGCAGACGCCCGAACCGCTGTGGAGCGTGGCTTCGGCGCTCGCCGAGGCGACCCCGGCGCCGCTGCCGGTGCGCGATGTGATCGTCGCCGGGGGCGCGGCAGGAGGTCTCGTGGCGCGCAGCGTCGTGGACGGTTCGGTGGTGTGGAAGGCGCCCGAGGTGGTGGCGGGCCGCCGGTATGTGTCGCTCTCGGACCGGTTGGTGGCAGCGGTCGACAAGGACGGGGTGCTGCGTACCTTCGTGGCCTCCACAGGGGAGCCGAAGTGGACGGCGGACGCGGACGTTGCCGCCGTCCTCGCCGCGGACGACGAGGCGGTGTACGTGGTCACGGGGGATGGCCGGGTACGGAGCATCGGCCGGTCCGACGCCGAGGTGCGCTGGACCGTCGCGGCCGGAACCGGTCTCACCACGGAGTCCGGGGCGCGCGCAGTCACCGTGCACGGGCGGCTCGTGGTGGCCGGGAACCATGACGTCGTCGCATTCGCCACTGGTGACGGCCGCAGGGTATGGGGACGTGAAGGACGGTCCGTGGGGCGCCCCGGTCTCGCCGTCGCGGGGGACGCCGTCATCGTGAGCGGTTCCCGGCTGGCCGCGCTGGGCGCCGGTGACGGCAAGGAGCGCTGGGTCGCGGACAGCCCGAAGGAGGTGTCCGGGGTCCCGGTCTCGTGGGGCCCACCCACGGTCCACGGCCCCCATGTGTTCTCGGCGGTCCTCGGGTATCCCCGGCGTCTGGGCGTCGCTGACGGGAAACCGAGCGGCTGGGTGTACGAGGGCCTTTTCCAGTGCGACCCGCCGAGCCCGCTCGTCGTAGCGGGCGACGGTCTCTGGTCGGTGGCCGTCAACAAGTCGAGGGGCGGGGTGAACGTCCTCGACCTGGTCGGTGACCGGGAGGCGTGGGTCTTCCCGCTCATCAAGCACCCCGACCGCTACTGGCTCGCGGCGGACGGCGGGCGGGTCTTCCTGCTGGACGGTCCCTCGCTCACCGCACTGCCGGTCTTCTGAGCGCCGTCCGTGTGCGGATCCGGCCGTCCGGGTCCGGCCGTCCGGAATTCTTTCCGACAAGCCGTCGGTAAATTGTTGCGCGGAGAGCGGCGGTCGTGGTCACATGGACGGGAGACCTGGTTAGGTTCGCCTAACCACGACCTCCACCGGAGCTCCAGGAGGCATCCATGCCGACGCCCGAGCGTGACTCGCAGCCGCGGACGCAGCCGCCGTCCGCCCCGTCGATGAAGGATCTGCTGGCCTCGTGCGCCGCCGCCACGGCGGTGTCCACACCACCGGTCGAGCCGGCCGGGGAAGAGGCGGAGGAGCTGCCGTCCCGGCGCGACGCGGCATAGCGCATGCGCGGCGCCCCGCCACGGGACGGGGCGGGGCGGAACGGCGGCGGCGAACCGCTGCGGAACAGCGGCGGGGCCGGCCGCTACGGGACGACGACCACCTTCGTGCCGACCGTCGCGAAGTCCCACATGGCGTCCCCGTCGGGCCGGAACATCCGCACGCCACCCGTCTTCAGCGTCGGGTCCGGGCTCTCCATCGAGCCGTCCACCGCCGCGCTGAACCCGACGGCCGCGTCGTCCACCATCGCGAACCGCACCACGTGCTCGATCATCACGCCGTCCGAGCCCTTGGTGGCGGCGCCCTGGCGGGTGCCCACGCTGTAGGTCCCGGGCAGCGGGCTCAGCGCGCTCGGCATGACCTCGAAGGTCCGGGCCACCTTGCCGTCCGCGTCGACGAGCCACACACGACGGTCCTCCAGGGCGTACACGACCCGCTTCCCGGTACCGGAGCCCTTGGGGAGCGCGGCCGGGCGCGACTTCTCCTTCGGCTTCGCGTGCTCGGTGGCGGTGGCGGTGGCGGAAGGCTTCGGCCTGGGGGCCGCGAGGTTGTCGGGGACGTTCGCCGACGCCTGGAAGGCCAGGACGCCGACGGCGACCAGCGCCGCCGCAGTGAGCCCGGCCACGATTCCCGAGCTGCCCCTAGACACCGTGCGCGCCCCTTTCGCTTCCGTATGTCGTACAAGCGTTTAGCGTTTACGTCGTACCCGCGTGTGCACGGTGACGGTAGCAGCCGGGGCCGGGCGTGCCGGGACGCCGTACGGGGCGCCGTACCCCCGTCGGCGGAGCCGTAGGCTGTTTGCGTGCTCTTGCTCGCCGTGGATACCGCAACCCCCGCCGTCACCGTCGCCCTGCACGACGGGACCTCCGTCGTCGCCGAGTCCGGTCAGGTCGATGCCCGAAGGCACGGGGAGCTGCTGCTGCCCGCCGTCGACCGGGTCCTCGCCGAGGCCGGGGTGAAACTCGACGCCGTGACGGACGTGGTCGTCGGCGTCGGCCCCGGTCCGTACACCGGGCTCCGGGTCGGCCTGGTCACCGCCGCGACCTTCGGCTCCGCCCTCTCCGTGCCGGTGCACGGGCTGTGCACCCTGGACGGTCTCGCGTACGCCGCGGGGCTGGCCGGGCTGGAGGGGCCGTTCGTCGTCGCGACGGACGCCCGCCGCAAGGAGGTCTACTGGGCGAGATACGACGACGCGCGCACCCGGGTCACTGGGCCCGCCGTCGACCGGCCCGCCGACATCGCCGGACAGCTCGCCGGACTGCCCGTCGTCGGTGCGGGCGCGGTGCTCTACCCCGAGGCGTTCCCGGACGCCCGGGGACCCGAGCACGTCAGCGCCGGAGCGCTGGCCGCTCTGGCCGCCGAGCGGCTCGCCGCGGGCGCGGAACTGCTGCCGCCGCAGCCGCTCTACCTCCGCAGGCCCGACGCCCAGGTGCCGAAGAACTACAAGGTGGTCACTCCGAAGTGACGACCACGACTGCCGTTCTGCGCGAGATGCGCTGGTGGGACATCGATCCGGTGCTGGAGCTCGAACACGAGCTGTTCCCGGACGACGCCTGGTCGGCCGGCATGTTCTGGTCCGAGCTGGCGCACTCCCGGGGCCCCCGGGCCACCCGCCGCTACGTCGTCGCCGAGGACCCCGTCACCGGCCGGATCGTCGGCTACGCGGGCCTCGCCGCGGCCGGCGACCTCGCCGACGTGCAGACGATCGGCGTCACCCGCGGCCACTGGGGCGGCGGCCTCGGCTCGGTGCTCCTGACCGACCTGCTGAAGCACGCCACGGCCTTCGAGTGCGCCGAGGTGCTCCTCGAAGTCCGCGTCGACAACACCCGGGCCCAGAAGCTGTACGAACGCTTCGGCTTCGAACCGATCGGCTTCCGGCGCGGCTACTACCAGCCGGGCAACATCGACGCACTCGTCATGCGCCTCCACGTACAAGAACATGTGCAAGAGCACGCACAGGGAACAGAGACTGACTGATGGCTGACGAACCGCTCGTACTCGGCATCGAGACCTCCTGCGACGAGACCGGCGTCGGCATCGTCCGGGGCACCACCCTGCTCGCCGACGCCGTCGCGTCCAGCGTCGACACCCACGCCCGCTTCGGCGGCGTCGTCCCGGAGATCGCCTCCCGCGCCCACCTGGAGGCGATGGTCCCCACCATCGAGCGCGCCCTGAAGGACGCCGGGATCAGCGCCCGCGACCTCGACGGCATCGCCGTCACCGCGGGCCCCGGGCTCGCGGGCGCGCTGCTGGTCGGGGTGTCGGCGGCGAAGGCGTACGCGTACGCGCTGAACAAGCCGCTCTACGGGGTGAACCACCTCGCCTCGCACATCTGCGTGGACCAGCTGGAGC
The DNA here is from genome assembly GCF_042890955.1 of Streptomyces sp. NPDC001933. Taxonomy (NCBI): domain Bacteria; kingdom Bacillati; phylum Actinomycetota; class Actinomycetes; order Kitasatosporales; family Streptomycetaceae; genus Streptomyces; species Streptomyces sp. NPDC001933. The sequence continues at coordinate 26,842 of NZ_JBIASS010000016.1, forward strand.
ACGGCCCGCTGCCCGAGCCGACGATGGCGCTGCTGGTCAGCGGCGGCCACTCCTCGCTGCTGCTCGCGCCGGACATCACCAATGACGTACGGCCGCTCGGCGCGACCATCGACGACGCGGCGGGCGAGGCCTTCGACAAGATCGCCCGGGTGCTGAACCTGGGCTTCCCCGGCGGCCCGGTCATCGACCGGCTGGCGAAGGAGGGCGACCCGGCCGCGATCGCGTTCCCGCGCGGGCTCACCGGTTCGCGCGACCCCGCCTACGACTTCTCCTTCTCGGGCCTGAAGACCTCGGTGGCCCGGTGGATCGAGGCCAAGCGCGCGGCGGGCGAGGAGGTGCCGGTACGGGACGTGGCGGCGTCCTTCCAGGAGGCCGTGGTGGACGTGCTCACCCGCAAGGCCGTCCGGGCCTGCAAGGACGAGGGCGTCGACCACCTGATGATCGGCGGCGGGGTCGCGGCCAACTCGCGGCTGCGGGCGCTGGCCGAGGAGCGGTGCGAACGGGCCGGCATCCGGCTGCGGGTGCCGCGCCCCGGGCTGTGCACGGACAACGGCGCGATGGTCGCGGCGCTGGGCGCGGAGATGGTCGCCCGGAACCGGCCGGCCTCGGACCTGGAGCTGTCCGCGGACTCCTCGCTGCCGGTGACCGACACCCACGTACCGGGTGCCCACGCGCACACCCACGACCACGACCACGTCCACGAGATCAGCAAGGACAACCTCTACTCATGACCGTCGCACTCATGTGGGAGGCCCGCGCCACCGGCGGCCGGGGCGCCGAACTCCTGGAGTGGGCGCGGGCCCGTTCGGCGGAGCTGGCCCGCGAGCCGCTCCGCCGCGAGCTGTTGCGCGCCCCGCAGGACCGGGTCCTGGTCATCACCTGGTGGGAGGGCGCGTACGGCGACGAACTGCCCGAACTCCCGGAACCGGACGCCGAGCTGATCGCCCGTCCGGTGCACCGCTGGCGTTTCGAGTCGCTGGGGGACGCCGGGGCCGCCACCGGGTGACCTGCCCCCGGTTCCTCAGCCGGAAGCGGCGTCCCGGGGTATCAGCCCCCGGATGATCGCGGCGAGTTCGTCCGCCACGTCGTAGTCGGCGGCGTACGCGCGCCAGTCGTCCTTGATCGCGGCGAGCCGGGGCAGCGTCGCCGCGTCCTGTTCCGTGACCATCTCGGGGAAGTAGCGCCTGCTCGGCGGGGTCTGCGCGCGGCGTTCGGCGGCCCGGCGGAATATCAGGTCGCCGTAGACGTAGCTCCAGATCGTCCGGTACACGCGTACCGCCCGGGCGGGGGAGAGGCCGCAGGCGAGCGCCGAGTCGATGATCTCCTCGACCATCCACAGCGCGTTCCTGTCGGTCAGCTCGCCCAGCGCCAGGATGTCCAGCACCCACGGGATCCGCTCCAGGATGCCGTGCATGTGCACGGCCACGGCCAGCAGCCGCTCGCGCGGGTCCTCGGGCAGCTCGGGGCGGGGGAAGGCGGCCGCGGTGCCCGACAGGGTGAGCATCAGCAGCTCGTCCTTGTCCTGCACGTAGTGGTAGAGCGCCATCGGCGTGGAGCCGAGTTCCTTCGCCACCCGCCGCATGCTCAGGGCGTCCACGCCCTCTTCCTCGATGATGCGGCGCGCGGTGGCGACCATCGCGTCCGGGTCGAGCCTGCGCGGCCGCCCCACGGATCGTTTCGCAGGAGCCCGGTTCGCCGCCGGCGCCCGCTTCTTCTCTGTCCCTGACACCTCGGCATTGTCTCCCGTCCCACTGTCCCCGTGCCTTTCGGGTTCCCTGGCGATTAATTTCTATACGCGTATAGTAATGATCCGACCGGATGATCGCGAAGGAAGGGGCGGGTCGTGGACGAACAGTCACGGCACACGCGTTGGCTGCTGGTGGTGGCCCTCGTCGTGCAGTTCATGGTGGCGCTGGACATGTCGGTGGTGAACGTGGCGCTGCCGGACATGCGCGGCGACCTCGGCTTCACGCCCCAGGGGCTGCTCTGGGTGGTGAACGCCTACGCGCTGGCCTTCGGCGGGCTGCTGATGCTCGGCGGGCGGCTCGCCGATCTGCTCGGCAGCCGCCGGGTCCTGATGGCGGGCCTGGTGCTGTTCGGCGCGGCGAGCCTGGCCGGCGGGTTCGCCCGGTCGCCCGGCACGCTGATTGCCGCGCGGGCGGTGCAGGGCGTCGGCGCCGCGGCGCTCGCCCCGGTCGCCTTCGCGCTGATCGCCCTGGCCTTCCCGGCCGGGCCCGCCCGCTCCCGCGCCCTGGGGCTGTGGGGCATGGCGGGCGCGGCGGGCGGCGCGGTCGGCGTCCTCGCCGGCGGGGTGCTCACCGACGCCGCGGGCTGGCGCGCGGTGATGCTGGTGAACGTGCCGATCGTGGGCTTCGCGCTGGTGGGGGCCGTGCGCGCCGGGCTGCGGGGCGAACGGGCCCGGACCGGCGCCCGGCTCGACGTGCTGGGCGCGCTGCTGGCCACCACGGGTACGACGCTGCTCGTCCTCGGGCTGGTAAGCACCTCGACCGACTCCTGGGGGTCGCCCCGGACGCTGGGCACGCTCGGCGCCGCCGCGCTGCTGCTGACCGCCTTCGTCGCCGTCGAGCTGCGCACCCGCTCCCCGCTGCTCCGTCCCGGGCTGCTGGCACAGCGGCCGGTCCTGGGCGCGAACCTCATCTGCCTGTTGCTGAGCTCCGGGCAGTTCGCCGCGTTCTACTTCGTCTCGCTCTACATGCAGCAGGTGCTCGACTACGGGCCGACCGCCGCCGGTGTCGCCTTCCTGCCGTTCCCGGTGGGCGTCGTCGTCGGCTCCGTCGTCGCCACCCGTACGGTCGCGGCGCTCGGCACCGGACGGCTGCTGGCGCTCGGCGCCTTCCTGGCCGCGCTCGGCCTCGCCGGATACGCGGCGACCGCGCGGGCCGACGGCGGCTTCCTGCTCTCGATCCTGGGCCCGTCACTGGTCTGCAGCATCGGCGTCGGGATGTGCTTCGTACCGCTCGGCACGGCGGCCACGACCGATGTGGCGCCCGACGAGACGGGCATGGCCTCCGGGCTGCTGAACAGCGCCCGCCAGGTGGGCGGCTCGCTGGGCCTCGCGGTCCTGGTCACCGTCGCCGCCCGGGTCACCGGCGACGGGCACCGCCCGGCCGACCTGGCGGCCGGGTACTCGGCGGCGTTCTGGGTCTGCGCCGGGCTGCTCGTGGCCGCGGCGCTGGTGGCCCTGGTGCTGCTCCCGAAGGTGCCGGTGGCCGCCCCCGAGACCGCTCCGGTGGCCGGGCCGGAAGATTCTCAGAAGAATTCCCCGGGAGCTGTCGATCCGGCCGGGTCCCGTTCGACGCAAGGGTGAGAGGCGGGGAGAGCCCCCGCCCTCCCGACCTAGGAGTCACCATGCCGCGCTTCATGTCACTGATCCGCATCGACGAGCAGAACCTCCCCTTCGACGACCCGGACCCCGAGTTCGAGGCACGCATGGGTGCGCTGTTCGAGGAGATCACCAAGGCCGGCGTCATGCTGGAGACGGCCGGGCTCACGCCGACCTCCCAGGGGACCAGGGTCACCTGGTCCGGCGGGAAGCTCACCCACACCGACGGGCCCTTCACCGAGACCAAGGAGGTCGTCGGCGGCTACGCCATCCTCCAGACCAAGGACAAGGAGGAGGCCCTGGAGTGGACCCGGCGGTTCCTGCGGACCCACCCGGAGAACTGGACCGTGACCTCCGAGGTCCGCCAGATCGACGAGACCACCCCGGGCGCCTGAGACCTGTCCGACCGGCCTGCTTGCCCCGCCCCGGCACGGCTGCTGTGATGAGTGATCATGACGGCAGCAAGCCCGGAGCCGGCGGCCGAAGCGGTCGAGGCGGTCTTCAGGATCGAGTCGGCGCGGATCATCGCAGGTGTCACCCGCATCGTGCGGGACGTGGGCATCGCCGAGGAACTCGCGCAGGACGCCCTGGTGGCCGCACTGGAGCAGTGGCCCGAGTCAGGTGTCCCGGACCGGCCGGGCGCCTGGCTCATGGCCACCTCCAGACACCGCGCGATCGACCTCGTACGCCGCAAGGAGACCTACGCACGCAAGCTCGCCGAGGTGGGGCGGTCCCTGGAGGACGTGCCGCCGCCCGAGCCGCCGGAAGCCGACGACATCGACGACGATCTCCTCCGGCTGATCTTCACCGCCTGCCACCCGGTGCTCTCCACCGAGGCCCGGATCGCCCTCACCCTGCGGCTGCTGGGCGGACTCACCACCGAGGAGATCGCCCGCGCGTTCCTGGCCCCCGAACCGACCGTCGCCCAGCGCATCGTCCGGGCGAAACGGACCCTGGGCCGCGAGGGCATCCCCTTCGAGGTGCCGTACGGACCCGAGCGCGCCGCCCGCCTCGGCTCCGTGCTCGAAGTCATCTACCTGATCTTCAACGAGGGCTACGCGGCGACCGCGGGCGAGGACTGGCTGCGCCCGGCGCTCTGCGAGGACGCGCTGCGGCTGGCCCGGGTGCTCGCCGGCCTGATGGAGCGGGAGCCCGAGGTCCACGGACTGGCGGCGCTGCTGGAGCTCCAGGCCTCGCGCACCGCCGCCAGGACCGGTCCGGACGGTGCGCCGGTGCTGCTCGCCGACCAGAACCGGGCCCGCTGGGACCGCCTGCTGATCCGGCGCGGGATCGCGGCCCTGGAGCGGGCCGTGGCGGCGACCGGCCAGGGGGCCGGGCTCGGCCCGTACACCGTGCAGGCCGCGATCGCCGCCTGCCACGCGCGCGCCGTGACGTACCAGGACACCGACTGGACCACCATCGCCGCCCTCTACGACCGCCTCGCCGCGATCGCCCCGTCCCCGGTCGTCGAGCTGAACCGGGCCGTGGCCGTCTCGATGGCGCGGGGCCCGGCCGCCGGACTCGCCCTGGTCGACGCCCTGACCGACGACCCGGCGCTCCGGGACTACCACCTGCTGCCCAGCGTGCGCGGGGACCTGCTGGCCAGGACGGGGCGTACGGACGAGGCGCGGGCGGAGTTCGTACGGGCGGCCGGACTGGCCCGCAACGAACGGGAACGGACGATGCTCCTGGAGCGCGCGGAACATCCGGTCCGCGACGGCCGATGAGTTCCGGCCGTCGCAGGGATCTGCCTTCCACAGCCTCCCGTACCACCCGACAGGAGCAGACCATGCAGAAGATCACCACCTTCCTGTGGTTCGACACCCAGGCCGAGGAAGCCGCGAACTACTACGTGTCCGTCTTCGGCGGCGACTCCGAGGTGCTCAGGACGACGTACTACCCCGGGGCCGGGCCCGGGGAGACGGGATCGGTCATGACCGTCCGGTTCCGGCTGGCCGGCCAGGAGTACGTCGCGCTCAACGGCGGCCCGCAGTTCCCCTTCACCGAGGCGATCTCGCTCTCCGTGGACTGCGCCACGCAGGGAGAGGTGGACACCCTGTGGGCCGAGTTCACCGCGGACGGCGAGGAGGGGCAGTGCGGCTGGCTCAAGGACAGGTACGGCCTGTCCTGGCAGCTCGTGCCCCACGGGTTCGAAGAGGCGCTGTCCGACCCGGACCCCGACAAGGCAGCGCGGGCCATGAAGGCGATGACGGGCATGCGGAAGCTGGACATCGAGGCGTTGCGCAACGCGTGAGCAACGCCTGAACCGGCCTGCGGGCACGGTCGGTAGGGTCATGCCCATGTCTCGTCGCGCACAGCTGCCGCCTCCGCCGCCGCCCGTGGAAATACGCTCCTGGCCCGACCGGGAGGCGCTGCTCGCCGACCGGGCCGCGGTGCTCGGGGCGCTGGTGAGGGCCCATGTCTCGCCGGGGCGGCTGGCGATGCTGTGGCTGTGGGGTGCGATCTGCGCGCTCGGCTGGCTCCTGGTGGGCACGGCGCTCGTCACCTTCGAGGAGTCGTACGACGTCATCAGCGCCGGGATCGGTGTGATCATCGCCGCCATGGGCGTCTGCTGCATGGTGCCCGCGGTCGTCCTCGTCGTCATCGGCCTGCGCCGGGACCGCAGGATCCGCCGACTGCTCGACGTCTGGGGCGGGTTGGACCGCGATCCGGCAGGTGACGCGGCGCTGCGGATGCCGGGCGCAGGCACCGCCTGGATGCTGATGTCCTCCGTGCTGTGCGGGGTCGGGGCGGTCACGTGCTTCGTGGTCCCGGCGACCGCCACCCCGGGCAGGTCCACCTACAGCATGGTCGCCCTGGTCATGGGGCTCGGGCTGATCAGCTGGCTCGTCGGACTCATCGGCCTCGTCAAGGCGTTCGCCCACCGGCGCTGGGTGCGGCGGGTACTGGCCGGGGCGCCCGCCCCGCAGCCGCTGATCTCCGTCGGGGGCGGCGCCCACCGCTGACCGCGGACTGAGACCGACCGGCAATCGGGGGCGGTCTCTATCCTGACGGGACACATGGGTCACGCCGGGGGAGGGCGACATGGAGTGGTACTGGTGGGTGCTCATCATCTTCTGGACGGGCGGCTTCGGGTGGGCCGTCGACAACGTCCGTACGGCGCTGCGCAACCGGCACGACCGCAAGCTGGAACTGCTCGACGCGGCCAAGCAGGAGCGGCTGGCGCTCGAAGCGGCGAACAGGCCGCCGGAGCCGGTCTGCGGCTGCACGCACCATCTCGCCAAGCACGACAAGCAGGGCAAGTGCCATGAGCGGGTCGAGGTGCCGACGGCCTGGGACGAGGCCAGGAAGCCGGTCCGTTTCGAGTCCGGACAGTGCAACTGCCAGCAGTACGTGGGCCCTCAGCCGCTCTCGCAGGTGTACGCCGAGGACCTGACCGACCTCGCCTGACGGCCGCCCGTCCGCCCGTCCGGTCAGGCCGGGCGGGCCAGCGGGTGGCCGATCAGCATCGTCGGCGCTCCGGCCATCCGGGTCAGGAAGACCGTCGCGGACTCGGGCCCCTGGAGCTTCATCCTGCGGCGCAGTTCCTCCGGTTCGACCGCCGAGCCGCGCTTCTTGACGGTCAGTACGCCCACCTTCCGCTCCCGCAGCAGCGCCTTCAGCTTCTTCATGTTGAAGGGGAGCTGGTCGGTGATCTCGTACCCGGAGGTGTACGGGGACTCGTACGGCTCGTCGCTGGTGATGTACGCGATCGTCTCGTCGAGCAGCCGGCCCTCGCACTGCTCGACGAGGTCGGCGACCAGATGGGCGCGGATGACGGCGCCGTCCGGCTCGTACAGATAGCGGCCCACCGGGCCGACCGGCGGGGCGGGCGGCGGGGCCGCGGACCACAGGGTGGCCCCGGCCGGGAGCACGGTGGCGCGGTACGAACCGGCCGCGAAGCCCTCGCCGAACCAGAGCACCGCCTCCTTCACGTCGCCGCCGTCCGAGATCCACTCGGCCTCCGCCTGCGCCGGGATCGCCTCGTGCGGGATGCCGGGGGCGATCTTCAGGGCGGCCCGGGGCGCCGCGAGCGCGGCACCGGTCGCCCAGGAGAGCGGCGGCGAGTACGCCTCGGGGTCGAAGATCCGGCCCCGGCCGCCGCGCCGGGCCGGGTCGACGAAGACCGCGTCGTACGACGAGGTGTCGACGCCCGAGACATCGGCGCACCGCACCTCGATCAGACCGTCCAGGCCCAGCGCGGCGGCGTTGGCACGGGCCACCTCCGCGGTCAGCGGGTCGCGGTCGACGGCGAGCACGCGGATGCCCGCCCGCGCGAGCGCGATCGCGTCGCCGCCGATTCCGCAGCAGAGATCGGCGACGCTGCGCACCCCGCCCGCGGCGAACCGCCGCGCGCGATGGGTGGCCACCGACGTACGGGTCGCCTGCTCGACGCCGTTGGGCGTGAAGAACATCCGGTACGCGTCCTCGGCGCCGAACTTCGCCACCGCCCGCTGCCGCAGCCGCGCCTGGCCCAGCGCAGCCGAGACCAGGGCGGCCGGGTGGGAGCGGCGCAGCCGGGTGGCGGTGGCGAGTTCCTGGGAGGGGTCGTACGACCGCAGCCCGTCCAGGAGCGCGGTGCCCTCGGGGGTGCGCAGGGCCTGGAAGGCGGCGATGGGGTCGCTGGCGTCGGACGGGTCGTTCGGGGCGAGAGCGTTCACCCGCCCCATTGTGAGCCAGCCGGGTAGAGCGGCGGGCCCGGGCGGCGGTGTCGGACCGGGAGGCCAGTCCCGTGCTGGCAGTATGCGACGCCATGCAGCTTGTACGACAAAACGAAAAAAACACTACAAAACTGAGCGAGCCGGGCATGCCCCGGTCCGGGCGCGACCGGGGCTCGGGTGCGTACCGGCCCGCCTGCGCCGTCCTGGCCGCACTCCTGATCGCCGCGGTCGGCTCCGGCTGCGCCTCCGGGGCCGGCGAACAGGCGGGCGACACCGAACACCGGGACCGGCCCCTGGCCGGGAACCCGGGGGCGAACCCGGAGCCGAACCCCGGTTCGAACCCCGCCGCCGGGCACCCGGGCGGCCCCGGACAGCGGCCCGGCCAGGGCCGCGCACCCGACGGGTCCCATGAGAACGCGCAGTTCGCTCCGGCCGTGCGGGCGGCGCTCGCCAAGAAGTGGGGGCTGGAGAAGACGCCGCTGATCGCACCGCCGCCACCCGCCGTGAAGCCGCGCATCACCACCCGCGAGGGGTTCGAGGTGGAGGGCGGCGACGACTCGCTGCCGCCGGTCTTCACCACCGTCCCGACCAAGGACCGGATCGTCTTCCTGACGATGGACGACGGCTCCGAGAAGGACCCCGAGCTGCTGCAGATGATGGACGAGCTGGACATCCCGTACAGCGCCTTCCTCAGCGACTACGAGGTGAGCGACAACTACGGGTACTTCGGCGAGGCCCAGCGGCTGGGCGTCTCCATCAACAACCACACGCTCAACCACCCCTATCTGCCCGGACTCCCGTACGACGAGCAGAAACGCGAGATCTGCCACCAGCAGGAGATCATCGAGAAGCAGTTCGGCAAACGGCCCGTCCTCTTCCGCCCGCCGTACGGCAACTACAACGGCGACACCCTCCGCATCGCGCAGTCCTGCGGGATCAAGGCCGTGCCCCTCTGGAACGCCGAGGCGTTCCCGGACCACATGGAGTGGCGCGAGGACGACCAGGACCTGCACCCGGGCGACATCATCCTCACCCACTTCCGGGGGCGCGGTGAATGGGGCGGCAGCATGGCCGACCTGGTCCGGGCGGTCATGAAGACCGTCACGGACCGGGGATACGCCGTGGCCCGGCTGGAGGACTACGTATGAGAAGGGCGCACCGGCTGCTGGCCGGACTGCTGGCGGCCGGTGCGCTCCTGGCCGCCACCGGCTGCGCCCAGTCGGTGGACCCGATCGAACGGCTGGGCCGCAAGGCCGCCCAGAAGGTGCATCACCCGCAGCGGGCGCCCGAGGCGGGCCCGCCCGCGCACGGCGATCACGGTGAGTCGGGGCCGATGGTCGTGATCTCCTGCGGTCAGCTGCCGGAGTCCCGGCACTCGCGGCTGTCGCCGCCGCTGAGGCACTGGTGGCCGGTCCGGCCGGGATCGTACGAGGGAGCGGGCGCGGGCGCCGGGTGCGAGCGGCGGTAGTCCTCGTGGCCGACCTGCACGGTGACGACGCACAGCGCCAGCGCCGCCAGCACCTGGAGCGCGCCCGCCCAGGGCCAGTTGCTGCGGATCAGCACGACGGCGATCAGGCAGATCACCGCGGCGATCGAGCCGAGGACGAGGACGGGTGTCCAGTCCATCGGCGGCGGGCCCGAGGCCTCCGAGCCGTCCAGGTCCGTTCGCGAGAAGGCCGGCTGGATGGTGGCGACCGCGCAGATCAGCACCTCCAGGAGGATCAGCAGCAGACCGAGCACCACATCCAGGCAGCCGTTCACGGTGCGCGATCGGTACGGGCGCCGCCCGGACGCGGGGTCCGGCTGCCGGTACGGAGAAGGGCGGGCCATCTCCCCACCGTCGTACGGAACGGTCCGGTCCGTCCGTACGTTGCCTCCATGTTGTCCGGACTGTTGTCCGGCCCGGTGTCCGGAAGTGCCGCGCCACGATCGTCTGAATTGGCACTCCGCTTGACCGAGTGCTAATCCCGGTCATAGTCTCGGTGCTGGCACTCACCACTGGAGAGTGCCAGCAGTACTGCGCGACTGGCAGGTCCGGCACCCGCGACGACGGATCGACCTGGTCGCCACCCAAAGACTGTTACCCCGTGAGATCTCCGAAGGGGGAGACCGGATCGTGTCGACCGCCAGCACCAAGGTTGCGATCAAGCCGCTCGAGGACCGCATTGTGGTCCAGCCGCTCGACGCCGAGCAGACCACGGCCTCCGGCCTGGTCATTCCGGACACCGCCAAGGAGAAGCCCCAGGAGGGCGTCGTCCTGGCCGTGGGCCCGGGCCGCTTCGAGAACGGCGAGCGCCTTCCGCTCGACGTCAAGACCGGCGACGTCGTGCTGTACAGCAAGTACGGCGGCACCGAGGTGAAGTACAACGGCGAGGAGTACCTCGTCCTCTCGGCTCGCGACGTGCTCGCGATCGTCGAGAAGTAATTCACCCACGTTTGCTTCTGTTCTGCGCCCCTGGCCCCCGCGAATAACCAGCCGGGTGGTCGGGGGCGCAGTTCGTTCGAGAGGAAAGCTCAGCTCCCATGGCGAAGATCCTGAAGTTCGACGAGGACGCCCGTCGCGCCCTTGAGCGCGGCGTCAACAAGCTTGCCGACACGGTCAAGGTGACGATCGGCCCCAAGGGCCGCAACGTCGTCATCGACAAGAAGTTCGGCGCTCCCACCATCACCAACGACGGTGTCACCATCGCGCGCGAGGTCGAGCTCGACGACCCGTACGAGAACCTCGGTGCCCAGCTGGTGAAGGAGGTGGCGACCAAGACCAACGACGTCGCGGGTGACGGTACGACCACCGCCACCGTGCTGGCCCAGGCGCTCGTCCGCGAGGGTCTGCGCAACGTCGCCGCCGGTGCTTCCCCGGCCGCCCTGAAGAAGGGCATCGACGCCGCGGTCAAGGCCGTGTCCGAGGAGCTCCTCGCGACCGCCCGCCCGATCGAGGACAAGACCGACATCGCCGCCGTGGCCGCGCTCTCCGCGCAGGACCCGCAGGTCGGCGAGCTCATCGCGGACGCGATGGACAAGGTCGGCAAGGACGGTGTCATCACCGTCGAGGAGTCCAACACCTTCGGTCTGGACCTCGACTTCACCGAGGGCATGGCCTTCGACAAGGGCTACCTGTCCCCGTACATGGTGACCGACCAGGAGCGTATGGAGGCCGTCCTCGACGACCCGTACATCCTGATCCACCAGGGCAAGATCGGCTCGATCCAGGAGCTGCTCCCGCTGCTGGAGAAGGTCATCCAGGCCGGTGGCTCCAAGCCGCTGCTGATCATCGCCGAGGACGTCGAGGGCGAGGCGCTGTCGACCCTCGTCGTCAACAAGATCCGTGGCACCTTCAACGCCGTCGCGGTGAAGGCCCCGGGCTTCGGTGACCGCCGCAAGGCCATGCTCGGCGACATCGCAACCCTCACCGGTGCGACCGTCATCGCCGAGGAGGTCGGCCTCAAGCTCGACCAGGCCGGTCTGGACGTGCTGGGCACCGCCCGCCGCGTCACCGTCTCCAAGGACGACACCACGATCGTGGACGGCGGCGGCGAGCCCGGCGACGTCAAGGGCCGGGTCAACCAGATCAAGGCCGAGATCGACGCCACCGACTCCGACTGGGACCGCGAGAAGCTCCAGGAGCGCCTCGCGAAGCTGGCCGGCGGCGTGTGCGTGATCCGCGTCGGTGCCGCCACCGAGGTGGAGCTCAAGGAGAAGAAGCACCGTCTGGAGGACGCCATCTCCGCGACCCGCGCCGCGGTCGAGGAGGGCATCGTCTCCGGTGGTGGCTCCGCCATCGTCCACGCCGTCAAGGTGCTGGACGGCAACCTCGGCAAGACCGGCGACGAGGCCACCGGTGTCGCGGTCGTGCGCCGCGCCGCCGTCGAGCCGCTGCGCTGGATCGCCGAGAACGCGGGCCTCGAGGGCTACGTCATCACCTCGAAGGTCTCCGAGCTCGACAAGGGCCAGGGCTTCAACGCCGCGACCGGCGAGTACGGCGACCTGGTGAAGGCCGGCGTCATCGACCCGGTCAAGGTCACCCGCTCCGCGCTGGAGAACGCCGCGTCCATCGCGTCGCTGCTGCTCACGACCGAGACCCTGGTCGTCGAGAAGCCGGCCGAGGAAGAGGCCGAGGCCGGCCACGGCGGTCACGGCCACTCGCACTGACGCCTGGTCACCGGCGCCTGGCCACTGAGGGCTCACCGCCCCCGGAAGGCCGGGCAGCCCTCGGAAGACCGAAGGCAGCAGAAGGCCCCCTGCCCCACCGCTCGACGGTGGGACAGGGGGCCTTCGGGCGTTCAGGCCGAGTGGCTCAGGCTGCCGGAGTGCACCGGGTCCGCGAAGGGCAGGCCGGCCGCGAACCGCTCCAGCTCGTCCAGCGCCTGGTCGGCCATCCGGTGCAGCTCGTCGCCCAGCGAACCCGCGACGTGCGGGGTGAGCAGCACGTTCGGCAAGGTGTACAACGGCGAGTCGGCGGGCGGGAGTTCGGGGTCCGTCACGTCCAGCACCGCCTGGAGCCGCCCGGCCGTCAGCTCGGGCAGCAGCGCGCCCTCGTCGATCAGCGAACCCCGCGCCGTGTTGATCAGCGTCGTCCCGTCCGCCATGGCGGCCAGCTGCGCCGCACCGATCAGATGGTGGGTCTCCGGGAGCTGGGGGGCGTGCACCGAGACGACGGAGCTGCTCGCGCACAGCTCGTCGAGCGAGGTGAGCCGTACGCCGAGCCGTGCCGCCTCCGGGCCGTCCACGTACGGGTCGTACAGCAGCACGTCCAGGTCGAAGGGGCGCAGCAGCTCGATCACGCGCCGGCCGATCCGGGAGGCGCCGACGATGCCGACGGTACGGCGGTAGTTGCCGGCCCCGTCGAGCTCCGCGAGCCAGTCGTGCTCGGTGCGCAGACCGCGGTAGCGCTCCGCGGAGCGCAGCACCCGCTTGCCGGCGAACAGGATCGCGGCGAGGGTGAATTCGGCGACCGGCAGGGCGTTGGCCCCGGCCGCCGAGGTGACGGTGATGCCGCGTTCCCAGCAGGCGTCGGTGATGTGGTGCTTCACGGAGCCCGCGGCGTGCACGACGGCCCGCAGCCGGGGCGCGCCCGCCAGTACCCCGGCGGTGAGCGGGGTCGCGCCCCAGCAGGTGAACAGCACCTCGGCCTCGGCGAGCGCGGCGGCCACCTCGGGCGTCGGGTCGGCCAGGTCGTGGGCGACGAAGTGCGGGTCGGTGCGGGTGAGGGCGGCCAGCCGGGTGCGGTGGCGGTCGGCGAGGAGACGGTCGGCGATGCCGGGCCCCATCGCGAGCAGGGCCGTCGGCCGGTTGTCAGTGGCGTGGGGCATGGTGGGACTCGTACTCCTCAGGGCTCGCGGTGAGGTCACTTGACGCTGCCGGCGGTCAGTCCGGCCTTCCAGTGCCGCTGCAGCGAGACGAAGGCGACGATCAGGGGGATGACGGCGAGGAGGGACCCGGTGACGACGAGCGGGTAGAAGCTCGGCTCGCCGTGGGTGTTGGTGTTCCAGGAGTACAGACCGAGGCTCAGCGGGAAGAGCTTGCGGTCCGAGAGCATCACGAGGGGGAGGAAGAAGTTGTTCCAGATCGCGGTGAACTGGAAGAGGAAGACCGTCACGAAGCCCGGCATGACCATGCGCAGTCCGATGGACCAGAAGACGCGCAGCTCGCCGGCCCCGTCGATACGGGCGGCCTCCAGGGCCTCGTTCGGTATGTAGCCGGTGCTGAACACCCGGGCGAGATACACGCCGAACGGGTTGACCAGCACCGGGATCAGCACCGACCAGTAGGTGTTGACCAGGCCGGTCTTGGAGGCCAGGAGGTACATCGGCAGGGCGAGCGCCGTGGTGGGCACCAGCACACCCATCAGCACGAGGGCGAACAGCTTCTCCTTGCCCCGGAATTCGTACTTGTCGAAGGCGTATCCCGCGGCGACGCAGATCAGCGAGCAGACGATCGCCCCGCCGCCCGCGTACATGAGGCTGTTGAGGTACCAGCGGAAGTAGATGCCGTCGCCGTAGGAGGCCAGGTTCGACAGGTTCTCGCCGAGGTTGAAGCCCTCGAAGGAGAAGGCGTTGCCCGCGAGCAGGCCGCCGGTGTCCTTCGTGGCGGCGGTGACCAGCCAGACGAGGGGGAAGAGCATGTATACGACGGCGAGCAGGAGAAAGCCGTTGACCGCGGTCTTCGACATCCAGCGGCTGCGGGAGGCGGGGGAGTTCATGCTTTCTTGCCCTTCCGGCCGGTGAAGCGGGTGACGACGAAGGACAGCAGCGCGGCCGTGAGCGCCAGCAGGATGGAGGCGGCCGCGGCGAGACCGTAGTCGTTGCGTTCGAAGGCCGCGGTGTACGCGTACATGTTCGGCGTCCAGGTGGAGGTGACGGCGGAGCCGGTCCCCTTGTTGAGGATCAGCGGCTCGGTGAACAGCTGGAGCGAGCCGATGACCGTGAACAGCGCGACCATCACGACGGAGGCGCGGATCAGCGGAACCTTGATGCTGAGCGCGACGCGCCAGGCGCCGGCCCCGTCGACCGTCGCCGCTTCGAGCACGGAGCGGTCGATCGCCTGCAACGCGGCGTAGAAGATCACCATGTTGTAGCCGAGCCACTCCCACAGGGCGATGTTCACGATCGAGGGAAGGGCGCCTTCGGGGGAGAAGAAGTCGAAGCCGATCCCGCCGGACTCCATGGCGCTGACCACCGGGCTGAGCTGCGGTGTGTAGAGGTACACCCAGATCAGCGCGGCGATGATGCCGGGCACGGCGTGCGGCAGGAAGAGCGCGAGCTGGAAGAACCGGCGGGCACGGGCCAGCGTGGAGTCCAGCAGCAGGGCGAGGGCGAGGGCTCCGATGAGCAGCAGCGGAATGTAGAACAGGCAGTATCCGAGGAGTACGCCGAAGCCCTCGCGGAACGCCCGGTCGCCCAGGGCCGCCGTGTAGTTGTCGAGTCCGCTGAAGACGGTCTCGGTGCCGCCGAAGCCCAGGCCGGACTGCTTCTCGGTGAACAGGCTGAGCCAGACCGCGTAACCGATCGGCAGCACCATGGCCACGGTGAACAGTACGAAGAAGGGCCCCAGCAGGATGGCGGCGGCTCTGGTCGTCCGGGCGCGCTTCATCAGCCTGCGTCCTCGACCTTCAGACCGCGCTTCTTCAGCTCGGCGACAGTGGCGTCGTGCCCGGCCTTCACGGCGTCCTTGATGGTGGTGCCACCGCTGGCGACCTTGCCGAACTGGTCCTTCATGGTGGTGTTCGTGGTGCCGGTCGTCGGACCCCAGCTCCAGTTCTGGCCGATCGACGTCGCGGCGCCCTCGAACACCTGGTAGATGTCCTCGCCGCCGTAGAACCCCGCGTCGAAGGACTTCTTGGCGACCGGGCGCAGGGCGGCCGCGGCCGGGAAGGCGCTCGAAGTGCCGGACTCGATGCGGGCCTTGATGCCTTCCTCGGTGGTCGACATCCAGGTGGCGAACTCGACCGCGGCCTCCGCCTTCTTGCTGGTCTTGGTCACCGCGAAGGTGGAGCCGCCGAGCATGCCGCTGGCGGGCTTGCCGTCCCAGCTGGGCATCGGGGCGACGGCCCACTTGCCGCTCTGCTCGGGCAGCGTGCCCTTGAGGACACCCGCACCCCAGGCGGCGCCGAGGTAGCCGACGGTGCCGCCGTTCTTGAGGGAGTTGGTCCACTCGGGGCTGAACGAGGCGTTGGAGCGGATCAGGTCGTCGTCGAGCAGACCCTGCCAGTAGTCGGCGACCTTGTTGGTGGCCGCGTCGGCGGTGCTGACCTTCCAGGTGTCGCCCTCGGGCTTGTACCACTGGGCGCCGGCCTGCCAGGCCATCGCCTGGAACGTGGTCGGGTCATCGGGGAAGAAGGTGCCGATCCGGGCCTTCTTGTCGGCCTTCTTGATCTTCTCGGCGGCCTTGCGGAACTCGTCCCAGGTCTTGGGGACCTCGACGCCGTACTTCTCGAAGAGGTCCTTGCGGTAGTAGAAGGACTGCGGCGAGGCGTCGAACGGAACGGCCCAGTTCTTGCCGCCGAGCGTCGTCAGCTCGACCGCCTGCGGCAGCAGCTTCTTGCGGATGTCCTCGGTGAAGTACTGGCCGATGTCCTGGAGCGCGCCCTGGCTGACGTACTCCGGAAGCTGCGGGTACTCGATGGAGACCAGGTCGGGGGCGTTGCCCGCCTTCACCGCGTTGGAGATCTTGGCGTAACCGCCCGCGTTACCGGACGGGATCTCCTCGTAGACCACCTTGATGTTCTTGTGCGAGGCGTTGAACGCGTCAACGACCTCCTTGGATCCCTTGGCCCAGCCCCAGAAGGTGATGCTGACGGGCTTGCCGTCGCTTCCGGCGGCGGAGTCGTCGTCACCGCTGCCGCCACAGGCCGTGAGAAGGGCGAGGGCGGTGGCGGTGCCGACAACGGCGAGGGACGTTCTGCTCGGACTGCGGCTCACAGCGAGGCTCCTGAACTGGCGGCGACATTGGCGTTGGCCGTGATCCTTGGACCAGTCGTGACCGAAGTCAAGAGCGAAAGATCGATTGATCGAAAAAAGATCAGATAAGTTACGTACGGAAGGGCATGAGATATCCTGCGAAATCGGGTGCGAGGGCCGCGGGAGCGCCCGCTCCGGGGCCCGCTCCCGCGCCTACGGCAGGCGCGCCCCGCACGAGTCCCTGACCCTCAGCTGCGGCAGCAGCGTCAGATGCCGCCGGGGAGCGCCCGTGCTCTGGCCCAGCCGCTCCACCAGCAGCTCCGTCGCATGGCGGCCCACCTCGCGCTTGGGCGGCGCCACCGCCGTGAGCGGGGTGTCCGCGAGGGCCGCCACCTCGTCGTCGTAGGCGATCAGCGCCAGGTTCTCCGGCACCCGCACACCCAGCTCGGCCAGACGCTGCACCACCTGGATCGCGTCCACGTCGTTGTGGATCAGCGCCGCCGTCGCCACCCCCGACAGGACCGCCTCGCGCAGCGCCCGCACCGCCTCCTCGAAGGCGTCCGGGGCGAGTTCGGCCGGTACGGAATCGATCACGTCCTGCGGTGCGCGCAGCCCGAGCACGGCCAGCGCCTCCGCGTACCCGGACCGCACCGCGACGGCGGTCGGGGAGTCCGCGCGGGCCATCAGCAGCGGGGCCCCGTGCCCGAGCTCCACCAGGTGGCGGACGGCCAGCAGCACACCGTGCGCGTGGTCCGAGCAGACCCGGTCCAGGCCGTCCAGCGGGGAGCCCGCGGTGGGCCTGCGCTCCAGCAGCACGGTCGGCACGGGCAGCGAGGCGATCCAGTCGCCGAACGCGGCGGGGTCGCCCGGGTCCTGCCAGCCGGGCGCGACCAGCAGCCCCTCGGCGCCCGCGGAGAGCAGGCCCTCGGTGCGGGCGTGGTCCTCCTGCGGCCGGTAGTCGGAGATCCGCAGGATGAGCCTGGCCCCGGCCCTGGCGGCGGCCTCGTGGGCACCGCGGATGACCTCGGCGAAGTAGTAGGTCGACGAGGGCGCGAGCATGCCGAGGACCAGCCCGCCGCCCGTGGCGCCGGGTCCGGCGGCGGCGCCCGGAGCGGCGTCCTGCGGCCAGGACACCGATCCGTGGACCCGGTCGAGCAGGCCGCGGCCGGCCAGCTCCTCCACGTCACGGCGCGCCGTGACGGGCGAGACCCCCAGCAGCGAGGCCAGGTCCGAGACCCGGGCCGAACCCCGTTCCCGTACCAGCCCGAGCAGGCGGTCATGACGTTCAGCAGCACTCTCGCGCACGGCAGCAGTCCCCTCGCAGTGTGTGGCCCGGCCCCCGGTCCGGCCGGTGCCGGCGGCCGTTGTCCGACCCTAGACCAACGTGATCGAACGATGGGAGTTTCGATCATTCAAATGTGATCCATTGACGTTCGATCAATCCGAGTCCAGGATTCCCGGCGATGCGGACGCGTCCCGTCCCACCCCGACGGTCCGCCCCCACCCCGACCGTCCGTCCCGACCCTGACTGTTCGTACGGAGGAATTGTGAGACATCGCGTCACCGCTGCGGCGCTCGCGGCCCTGACTGCCGCGGGCGGCCTGACCGTCGCCGGCCAGACCGCCGCGCAGGCCGCGCCCACCGGCCGTACCTTCCACGTCGACTGCGCCGCGGACCCGGCCGGTGCCACCGGCAGCAAGGCACACCCCTGGACCTCGCTCGCCGAGGCCAACGCGCACACCTACGGCCCCGGCGACCGGCTTCTGTTCAAGCGCGGCGCCACCTGCACCGGCACCCTCGCCCCCACCGGCTCCGGCTCCGCCCATGCCCCGTTCACCATCGCCGACTACGGCGGCGGCCCGGCCCGAGCCAGGCTCGACGGCGCGGGCGCCCATGACGTGGTCCTGCTCGCCGACACGCAGTACGTGCACCTCAGGGCGCTGGAGATCACCAACGCCGACAACCCCAGCAGCGAGCGCAACGGCGTCCGCCTCCGCCTCACCGACTACGGCGTCGCCCGCGGTTTCGACATCTCCGGCCTCTACATCCACGATGTGCGCGGCGGCGACTACAAGACGGTCTCCGGCTCCAGCGCGATCCACATCGCGGTCGAGGGGAAGGCGAAGGCCAGCTGGTACGACGGTCTGGACATCTCTCACAACCGCATCGAGGACGTCGACCGCGAGGGCATCTACTTCAAGTCGACCTTCTCCAAGCGCGACCTGGTCGGCCAGCAGCAGGACCCGAACGTGTACCCGGGGGAGTGGACGCCCAGCACCGGGGTCCGCATCCACCACAACACGCTCAAGTCCCTGGCCGGTGACGGGATGAAGCTCGACACCACCAGCGGCGCCCGCGTCGACCACAACCGGGTCGACGGCTTCCAGCTCCGTTCGCCCTCCGCCAACGCGGGCATCTGGACCTTCAACACCGACGACACGACCGTCGAGTACAACGAGGTCTCCGGCGGCGGCAACACCCACGACGGCATGTCCTTCGACGCCGACGGCGCCTCCCAGAACACCGTCTTCCAGTACAACTACAGCCACGACAACAAGGGCGGCTTCCTGCTGATCTGCCCGTACAGCGGCGCCAAGACCATCGGCACGGTCGCCCGCTACAACGTCAGCCGCAACGACGGCGCCCGGCTCATCCAGAACTGCTGGGGCCCGATCCTGGGCACCGAGATCTACAACAACACCTTCCACAACAAGGAGCAGATCCCCGGCTACCTCGTCCAGGACGACGCCGGCAGCCCCGCCACCACCCAGCACGAACTGTCCATCCGCAACAACATCTTCGTGAGCGAGGGCAGCGGCGGCTACGCCTTCAAGAACCCGACCCCCGGGCTCTCCTTCGACCACAACGCCTTCTACGGCATCGACATGACCCGGCCCAACCCGGGCGGCATCACGGCCGACCCGAAGCTCCGGGCCGACTTCCGGCTCGGCGCCGGCTCGCCCGCCCTCGCCGCCGGAGCCGTCATCGAGAACAACGGCGGCAAGGACTACTTCGGCAACGAACTGAAGCCCGGCGCCCCCAACATCGGCGCCTACGCGGGCCGCGGGGTCCGGTAAACCGCAGCTCACTGAGGACCGTACTTGCGGCCTGTCTTGGAGGTCATCCCTCCGAGCAGGCCGCGCGGCGTCACCTTCACGATGCCCATCAGCGCCTTGTACCGGGGATCGGGGACCGAGACCGACTTGCCGCGCGCCAGGTCCGCCAGGGCCGTCGCCACCAGCTTGTCCGCGTCGAGCCACATCCAGCCCGGGATGTTGCCGGTCCCCATCCCGGCCCGCTGGTGGAACTCCGTCCGTACGAACCCGGGGCACAGCGCCATCAGCCGAACTCCCGTACCGGCCATGTCCTTCGCCGCGCCCTGGGTGAACTGCACGACCCACGCCTTGGAAGCGCCGTACGTGCCGCGCGGCACGAACGCGGCCACCGAGGCCACGTTGACCACGCCGCCCCGGCCGCGCTCCCGCATCCCGGCCGCCGCCGCCGAGGTCAGCCGCAGCACCGCCTCGCAGTGCACCTTCAGCATCTTCAGCTCATCGGCCATGGGCACGTCCAGATAGTGGCCCTTGTTGCCGAACCCGGCATTGTTGACCAGCAGGTCGACCGGATGGCGACGGTCCGTCAACCGGTCCTCGACCGAGGCGATCCCGTCGTCCTCGGAGAGATCGGCCCTCAGCACCTCCGCCTCGATGCCGTGCCGGTCGTGCAGCTCCGTCGCCTGCTCGCGCAGCCGCTCGGTGTCGCGCGCCACCAGCACCAGGTTGTGCCCGTCCGCCGCGAGCCGCCGCGCGAAGGCGGCACCGATCCCCGCGGTCGCGCCCGTAATCAGTGCAGTCGTCATACGCGGCACGTTAGTGCCTGTCCGGCACGCGGCGATCAGCCGTCCGCCGCCGGCTTCCCGGCGTACTTCAGAGCGGCGCGCAGCGCCTCGGGATGCAGCGCCTCCCCGGCGGCGAGCAGCTCCGGCAGCAGGTCCCGCCGCGTGGTGGTGGCCAGGAACTCCATCCGCACGGTGACGTCGTGGTCCGGGCGGTACACGATCTCGACCGGATCCCCGGCCCGGATCTCGCCCGGCTCGATCACCCGCAGATAGGCGCCGGGAGCCGCCGCCTGCGTGAACCGCTTGACCCAGCGTTCCTCCCCGACATGACCGGCGAACGTACGGCACGGAATCCGGCCCGACGTCACCTCCAGCACCAGGTCCGCGCCGATCCGCCAGCGCTCGCCGATCCTCGCGCCGCTCACATCGACCCCGCCGGTCGTCAGGTTCTCGCCGAACGCGCCGTTGGCCAGCGGGCGCCCGAGCTCCCGCTCCCACGCGTCGAGCTCCTCGCGGGCGAAGGCGTACACCGCCTGGTCGGAGCCGCCGTGATGGCGCAGATCGCACACCGAGTCCCCGGCCAGACCGCTGCCGCCGGTGCCCTTGGGCCCGGGATCGGCGACCCGGACCGGCCCGTCGGCCGGCCGCTTGTCGATGCCGGTCACCCCGCCGGGGGCGTCGGTGCAGGAGGCGGCCTTCGGGCGCCCCGTGTTCACGGTCAGCAGCCGCATCGGCCCGGTCGGTTCCATGGACTTCATACCGAGAACGCTAACTACTCCACCCTCAAAGATGTGCGCCAATTATTCACATCCGATCCAAGAGCCGCTTATGGTTGAAGGGTGATCGAAGCCCGTCATCTCCGTGTCCTGCGTGCCGTGGCCGCCACCGGCTCGTTCTCCGCCGCCGCCCGCGAACTGGGCTGCACCCAGCCCGCAGTCAGCCAGCAGATGAAGGCCCTGGAGGCCTCGGCGGGCACCACGCTGCTGATCCGTACCGGACGCGAGATGCGGCTCACCCAGGCCGGTGAGGCCCTCGTCCGGCACGCCTCGGGCATCCTCGCCGGTCTCACCGCCGCCGAGGAGGAGGTCGCCGCCATCGCCGGGCTGCGGGCCGGGCGGGTCCGGCTCGTCTCGTTCCCCAGCGGCAGCTCCACCCTGGTCCCAGGCGCCCTCGCCGCGCTGCGCGCCGCCCACCCCGGCACCCGGGTCTCGCTGGTGGAGGCCGAGCCGCCGCGCTCGGTCGAGATGCTGCGCGAGGGCGACTGCGACATCGCGCTGGCGTTCCGCTACGGAGCCTCCGGCGCCGAATGGGACGACCTGGTGGTGCGCCCGCTGCTCACCGACCGGCTGATCGGCCTGGTCCCCGAGGGGCACCGGCTGTCGGGGTCCGCCACGGTGGGGATCGCCGAGCTCGCCGAGGAGTCCTGGATCGCGGGCTGTCCGCGCTGCCGCCGCCAGCTCGTGGAGGTCTGCGAGGCGTCGGGCTTCACCCCCCGGATCGACTTCGCCACCGACGACTACCCGGCGGTGGTCGGCCTGGTCGGCGCCGGACTCGGGGTCGCCGTACTCCCGGAGCTGGCGATCGAGTCCGTACGCCCCAAGGGTGCGTGCACCGTGACGGTGGAGCCGGCCATCGAGCGCGAGATCGTCGCGCTGACCCTGCCCGACCTGGCCCAGGTCCCGGCGGTGGCCGCCACCCTGGACCGGCTGTCCCTGGCGGCCGCCCGCTGAGGGGCCTGCCTGTACCCCGGCCGCCAGTCGGTGGCCGGGTGCTCGGCCCCCTCGGGGCCTGTCCGGCGGACCAGGGTCGGAAGGACCCCGCCGCGGAAACGTTTTTCTTGTTCTTGTGCGCCTGGCGGGATCAGTCGTGCCCCGGGGCGCCCGACGGCGCCGCGGCCGCGATCAGCCGGCTGCGGGCCCGTCCCATGAGCTCCTCGCGTTCGTCCTCGGTCAGTCCGCCCCACACTCCGTAGGGTTCTCGCACCGCCAGGGCGTGCGCCGCGCACTCGGCGCGTACCGGGCATCGCATGCAGACCTCTTTCGCCGAGTTCTCGCGGGCGCTCCGTGCCGCCCCGCGTTCACCCTCCGGGTGGAAGAACAGTGAGCTGTCCACCCCGCGACAGGCCGCCAGCAGCTGCCAGTCCCAGAGATCGGCGTTGGGTCCGGGAAGGCGGGAGAAATCTGCCATTGCTTGTCCCCTCGAAACCTTGCTGAGTCGGAAACGTCGTTGTCGTCCGTCATCGACCGTGCCCACGACCGTACATCTGCTGTGTAAGTAGATGTAAATATGACTGATTGCGAATCTATCCACAGACACCAGCAAAAGGGAAGAAAACCCGCTAAATGGGGCATACCTTCATCTGAAGTTCCGGTTGACGATCGGATGATCCGCGTCGTTCTCCTCCGTGTGCGGCCCCTCACGTAGAGTGCCGAACTCGGTTTCTCGGCCCGTAACTCTTTCGAGTGACCGTCGTTGAGAAGGCGGAGGCGGTTGACGGAAAAAGCGATCGGGCAGGTGTCCGAGAGTGTCAACCGCACAGGTGACGACTTGTAACAGCCTGGAGGCTCAAGGTGACGCGCATCGGCTTCGGAGGACGGTCATGACATCCGTCCTCGTCTGCGACGACTCCCCGCTTGCCCGAGAAGCGCTTCGTCGCGCGGTCGCGACCGTGCCCGGCGTGGAGCGGGTGACGACGGCGGCCAACGGCGAGGAAGTCCTCCGCCGCTGGGGCGCCGACCGTTCGGATCTGATTCTGATGGACGTACGCATGCCCGGTCTCGGAGGTGTGGAGACGGTCCGGCGGCTGCTCTCCGCCGACCCCGGAGCCAGGATCATCATGCTGACCGTCGCCGAGGACCTGGACGGTGTCGCGCTCGCGGTCGCCGCCGGTGCCCGCGGCTATCTGCACAAGGACGCCTCCCGCGCGGAGCTGCGCGCCACCGTCACCCAGGCGCTGGCCGATCCGACGTGGCGGCTCGCCCCGCGCCGGCTGCGGTCGGCCGAGATGGGCGCGGCGCCGACGCTCACCGCACGTGAGATCCAGGTGCTCGAAGGAATGAGCCACGGCCGTTCGAACGCCGAGATCGGCCGTGAGCTGTTCCTCTCCGAGGACACGGTGAAGACGCACGCCAGGCGTCTGTTCAAGAAGCTCGGCGCCTCGGACCGGGCGCATGCCGTGGCGCTCGGCTTCCGCTGGGGCCTGGTCCGCTGAGGTCCGGCCATGGCCGGCAGTCGATCGATTCCCCGCCCGCGCAGCGGCGGGCGGGGCGACGTGACCGACATGCGCGCGACGGGTTCCGCCCGACCGGCGGAGCCCGTCGCGCCGACGCTATGTGACGCTTCCCGGCCGATGCCGCATCCTTGAGATGTGGAGTTCCTCGGGAACGATTCGGTCGAGCGGAAGGGGAGGGCGCAGGACATGACTTCCGGCGCACCCGCTCATAACGCTTCGGTGCACAACTACGGACGCGGCGGCACGGATGATGCGGCTCCGGGGCACCATGGTCCGATGCGCGACGACGAGACGACGGCGATCGGTGCCCTGGTGCACCGTGCCGTCGAGGGCGACGCGCAGGCCACCCATGATCTGCTGGCCCATGTCCACCCCCTCGCGCTGCGCTACTGCAGGTCGCGGCTGAACCGGCTGCCCGGTGATGCTCGCCACTTCGTGGAGGACCTGGCGCAGGAGGTCTGTGTCGCGGTGCTGATGGCGCTGCCGCGCTACAAGGACACCGGCAGACCCTTCGAGGCCTTCGTGTTCGCCATCGCGGGCCACAAGGTCGCCGATCTCCAGCGCGCCGCCATGCGGTACCCGGGGTCGACGGCCGTGCCGTCCGACGAGATGCCCGAGCGGCCGGACGATTCGCTCGGGCCCGAGGAGCGGGCCCTGCTCAGCAGCGATGCCGCCTGGGCGAAGAAGCTCCTGGCCAACCTCCCGGAGAACCAGCGCGAGCTGCTGGTCCTGCGGGTCGCCGTCGGGCTCACCGCCGAGGAGACCGGGCAGATGCTGGGCATGTCGCCGGGCGCGGTCCGGGTCGCCCAGCACCGGGCCCTGAGCAGGCTGCGGGCGCTCGCGGAGCAGTGAGCGGACGCGGTCGGTGCCGTCCGCGAGGTTCCGTACGAAGCTACAGAACCTCCAGGTGATCTTGCTCGTGGAATGAGACACCCCCGCAGGCCGTTAGCATGGACATCCGCACCGATCAAGGCCATATGGGGAAGGTGTCATGACTGCAAACGTCGACGGAGTGCCCGAGAAATTCGCGACGCTCGGGCTGACATACGACGACGTGCTGCTGCTGCCCGGCGCATCCGAGGTGCTGCCGAACGCGGTCGACACCTCGTCCCGTATCTCCCGCAATGTACGCGTGAACATCCCGCTGCTCTCCGCAGCGATGGACAAGGTCACCGAGTCCCGCATGGCCATCGCCATGGCGCGGCAGGGCGGCGTCGGTGTCCTGCACCGCAACCTGTCGATCGAGGACCAGGTCAACCAGGTCGACCTCGTGAAGCGTTCCGAGTCCGGCATGGTGACCGACCCGATCACCGTGCACCCGGACGCGACGCTGGCCGAGGCCGACGCGCTGTGTGCCAAGTTCCGCATCAGCGGTGTCCCGGTGACCGACCCGGCGGGCAAGCTGCTCGGCATCGTCACCAACCGCGACATGGCGTTCGAGTCCGACCGCAGCCGCCAGGTGCGCGAGGTCATGACGCCGATGCCGCTCGTGACCGGCAAGGTCGGCATCTCCGGCGTCGACGCCATGGAGCTGCTGCGCCGCCACAAGATCGAGAAGCTTCCGCTGGTCGACGACGCGGGCGTCCTCAAGGGCCTCATCACGGTCAAGGACTTCGTGAAGGCCGAGCAGTACCCGAACGCGGCGAAGGACGCCGAGGGCCGGCTCCTCGTCGGCGCGGCGGTCGGCGCGAGCCCCGAGGCCCTGGAGCGCGCTCAGGCGCTGGCCGGGGCGGGCGTGGACTTCCTCATCGTCGACACCTCGCACGGCCACAACAGCAACGCGCTGAACTGGATGGCGAAGATCAAGTCCAGCGTCGGCGTCGACGTCATCGGCGGCAACGTCGCGACGCGTGACGGCGCGCAGGCCCTGATCGACGCCGGTGTCGACGGCGTCAAGGTCGGCGTGGGCCCCGGCTCCATCTGCACCACGCGCGTGGTCGCCGGTATCGGCGTCCCGCAGGTCACCGCGATCTACGAGGCCGCTCTCGCCGCCCGCGCGGCCGGTGTCCCGGTCATCGGGGACGGCGGTCTGCAGTACTCCGGCGACATCGGCAAGGCGCTCGCCGCCGGTGCCGACACGGTCATGCTGGGCAGCCTCCTCGCGGGCTGCGAGGAGTCTCCCGGCGAGCTGCTCTTCATCAACGGCAAGCAGTTCAAGTCGTACCGCGGCATGGGTTCCCTCGGGGCGATGCAGTCCCGTGGACAGGGCCGCTCGTACTCCAAGGACCGCTACTTCCAGGCCGACGTGGCCTCGGACGACAAGCTCGTCCCCGAGGGCATCGAGGGCCAGGTGCCCTACCGCGGCCCGCTGGCCAACGTGCTGCACCAGCTCGTCGGCGGCCTCCGCCAGACGATGGGCTACGTGGGCGCCGCCTCCATCGACGAGATGGAGACCAAGGGCCGCTTCGTCCGCATCACGTCCGCGGGGCTCAAGGAGAGCCACCCGCACGACATCCAGATGACGGTCGAGGCGCCGAACTACAGCCGCAGCAAGTAGTCGCCGACGGTGCCAGGGGCGGCCCGGGGACTCCCGGGGCCGCCCCTGGCGCGTATGTCGGGGATACTGGAAGGCGCTGAAACGCAGAGGGAAAGGCCACACACGTGACTGAGATCGAGATCGGGCGCGGCAAGCGCGGCCGCCGGGCGTACGCATTCGACGACATCGCCGTCGTTCCGAGCCGCCGTACCCGCGACCCGAAGGAGGTCTCGATCGCCTGGCAGATCGACGCCTACCGTTTCGAGCTGCCGTTCCTGGCCGCTCCCATGGACTCCGTGGTCTCCCCGCAGACCGCGATCCGCATCGGTGAGCTCGGCGGCCTCGGCGTCCTCAACCTCGAGGGCCTGTGGACCCGGCACGCCGACCCGCAGCCGCTGCTCGACGAGATCGCCGAGATGCCCGTCGAGTCGGCGACCCGCCGCCTCCAGGAAATCTACTCCGCGCCGATCCAGGAGGAGCTGATCGGGCAGCGCATCAAGGAGGTGCGCGACTCCGGTGTCGTCACCGCCGCCGCGCTCTCCCCGCAGCGCACCGCGCAGTTCTCCAAGGCCGTCGTCGACGCGGGCGTGGACATCTTCGTCATCCGCGGTACGACGGTCTCCGCCGAGCACGTCTCGGGTGCTGCCGAGCCGCTCAACCTCAAGCAGTTCATCTACGAGCTGGACGTCCCGGTGATCGTCGGCGGCTGCGCCACGTACACCGCCGCCCTGCACCTGATGCGTACCGGTGCGGCCGGTGTCCTCGTCGGCTTCGGCGGCGGCGCCGCGCACACCACGCGCAACGTCTTCGGCATCCAGGTCCCGATGGCGACCGCGGTCGCCGATGTGGCCGGCGCCCGCCGTGACTACATGGACGAGTCCGGCGGCCGGTACGTGCACGTGATCGCGGACGGCGGCGTCGGCTGGTCCGGCGACCTGCCGAAGGCCATCGCCTGCGGTGCGGACGCCGTGATGATGGGCTCCCCGCTGGCCCGTGCGACGGACGCGCCGGGCCGCGGCCGGCACTGGGGCATGGAGGCCGTCCACGAGGACGTGCCGCGCGGCAAGCTGGTGGACCTGGGCTCGGTCGGCACCACCGAGGAGGTCCTGACCGGTCCTTCGCACACCCCCGACGGCTCGATGAACATCTTCGGCGCGCTGCGCCGTGCGATGGCGACGACGGGGTACAGCGACCTCAAGGAGTTCCAGCGCGTCGAGGTCACGGTGGCGGACTCGCAGCACCGCCGCTGACGCTGTGTCGTAGCGGGCTGTGTCGTTTCAGGACGTGATTGGGGCCCCACCGGGTCGGTGGGGCCCCAATCACGTGCGTGCCTTGGGAAGTGGTTCCCCGCTCGCCAGTGTTGTGACGGAGCTCAGATCTCGCTCAATTCTGGTGGGAGATTCGTGTGCGGAGCCGCGAGCGGGACTAGCGTCGGTGGCGCTGCTGTGACCGGCAGCCACGACGAGGGGAAAGCTTTGCGATTCACGAATTCGACTGTCGCCCGAGGGATAGGCGCTGCAACTACCGTTCTTGCTATCGTCCTTGCGACGATGGGCATGGCTGGTGAAGCCCAGGCCGTCAGCAAGCGGGCTTGCCTGAGCAGCGGTGGGCACTTCGTCTACTGCAAGCTCAAGAACGTCAAGTACGAGGGTGTGGTCCAGGGGAAGGCGGCCATCGCCATGGTTCAGGGGCGGGGGCCCATGACGCTCACACTGACTTCCATCGAGACCGTGAGCAACACCAAAAGCTCGACGGTCACGGTAACTGCGGGGGCCGTCTCGGGTGCAGTCGGGTTCGACGTCACGAAGTCCCGCACGAAGAGCATGTCGGGCAGCTGGGACGTTCCGAAGGGCAAGTTCGGGACGCTGAAGGCATACCCGCTCTACAAGTCGTACTCCTTCAAGATCTACAGCAAGCTCGACGGCAGCTACGTGGGTAAGGGCACGGCACGCAAGGCGATTGGGTATCGCTACAAGCACTCTGCGAAGTAATTGCGCCGTCGACGGAAGGTGCAGACGGAGGTGGGCCCGGACCGCAGCGGCGGTCCGGGCCCACCCGTATGTGTCCGCGCGACTAGCCGGCGGCCTTCTTGGCGCCGGAGAACGCGGCGACCGCCGCGATGGCGAAGAAGAGGTACGAGATGAAGTTCGAGTCGGCCTTCCACAACTCGTTCAGCGCGCCGAAGTGGTCGAAGAACAGCTCGGAGACGGTGACCGGGAGCTCCTTGGCCGCGATCATCGCCTCGCCGAGCAGCTGGCCGAAGTAGACGGCGACCAGCGAGAGCAGGGCGCTGACGACCGGCAGCGCGGGGTTGCGGCCGCCGACCTTGCCCGAGGCGAAGCCGACGACGAAGCCGACACCCACGGCCGCGTAGCCGATCTCGTGCTTGGTGGCGCCGATGATGGCGCCGTAGACGGCCGCGGCGACGACGGCCGCGACGACGGCGGCGGCCAGGCCGAGGCCGATGTTGTTGCGTACCGGGGCCGGCGGGGTGAACGGCGCGCCGCCGAACGGGGCGCCCGGCTGCTGGCCCGCGAACGGGTTGCCGCCCGGGTTGCCTGGCTGCTGGCCCGCGAACGGGTTGCCGCCGGGCTGGGCGTCGTGCGGCTGGTTCGGCGGCGGCACGGGCTGGCTCATGTTGATATCCCCCCTGGGACGGAAGCGCACGACTGTGCGAGAAGTGACGCCGCAGGCTAGCAGCAGCCTGTGACATCTCCTACCGAAATCCTGGGGAGAGATGTTTAAAGCCGGTGTGCGGCCCCCGCCGGGGTCGCTCCCCGGGTGTCCAGGAGGAGCTGGGCCTTCACGGCGAGGCCCTGGAGGTCGTACGTCCGGTGGTGCTGGAGCAGCACCGTGAGGTCTGCGCTGGACGCCGCCTCGTACAGCGAGTCGGCGCGCGGGACCGGGCGCTCGCGTACCCGCCAGTCCAGGACGTGCGGGTCGTGGTAGCCGATCTGGGCACCCATGTCCATCAGCCGGGTCGCGATCTCCCGGGCGGGGGAGCCCTCCTGGTCGGCGAGGTCGGGCTTGTAGGTGACCCCGAGCAGCAGTACCCGGGCGCTGCGGACGGACTTGCCGTGTTCGTTCAGCAGGGTGGCGCAGCGCTGGATCACGTACTGCGGCATCCGGCCGTTGATCTCCTGGGCGAGCGAGACCATCCGCAGGGGGTGGCCGGGGGTGCGGCTGTTGTACGGGAGGTAGCCCGGGTCGACGGGTGCGCCGTGGCCGCCGACGCCGGGGCCGGGGCGGAACGGCTGGAAGCCGAAGGGCTTGGTCTCGGCGCAGCGGATGACGTCCCACAGGTCGACGCCGAGGTCGTGGCAGAGCACCGCCATCTCGTTGACCAGGGCGATGTTGACGTGCCGGAAGTTGGTCTCCAGGACCTTGGTCATCTCGGCCTCGCGCGGTCCGCGCGCCCGGACGACCTTGTCGGTGAGCCGGCCGTAGAAGGCGGCGGCGGATTCGGTGCAGGCGGGGGTGAGGCCGCCGATGACCTTGGGGGTGTTGGCGTAGACGTGGGTCCGGTTGCCGGGGTCGAGGCGGCTGGGGGAGCAGGCCAGGTGGAAGTCGCGGCCGGCGCGCAGCCCCGAGCCCTCTTCGAGCAGCGGCAGCAGGTAGTTCTCGGTGGTGCCGGGCGGTACGGCCGATTCGAGCAGCACGGTGGTGTGCGGGCGCAGCCGGGCGGCGAGTGCGCGGGCGGCGTCGCCGACAGCAGTGAGGTCGATGGTGCGGTCGGCGCCGAGGGGGGCGGGCGCGCAGATCACCGCGGTGCGGACCCGGCCCAGTTCGACCGGGTTGGTGGTGGGCCGGAAGCCCCCCGAGAGCATCCGGCGGATCTCCGAGGCGGTGAGCGATCCCTCGACGGGGGTGCGGCCCGCGGAGAGTTCCGTGTAGGCGCTCGGGTCGGTGTCGTAGCCGACGGTCTGCACGCCCGCGGCCACGGCGGCCTGGGCGAGCGGCAGGCCGAGGTGGCCGAGTCCGATGACTGCGAGGTCTGCGGGCATGTGGATGGGCCGTCCTTCCCGTCGGACTATGACCATGAGGGCAGAAAGCGCAACCGCTGTGGACAGCGCAATGTCACACTAGGCTTATATATGACCTATATGTCGCATTGTGAGCTTCTGTCGTCCCGGTGTTGTCCACAGGCGGTGGCCGAAGTCGTGGACGCCGGACAGAATCGAGAGGTGGGCGCGGGCAGCCCCGGCCGCCGTGCCGGGTCGCGTCCCCGTGCCGGACCACCCCGATCTACCCGGGAGGCAGCAGTGAGGACAGCGACACTGGGACCTGCGGAGCGCGCCGAGGCGCTGGACGCCATGGCCGAGCGCGAACTGGACGTGCTGGTCGTGGGAGCGGGCGTGGTCGGCGCCGGCACGGCGCTGGACGCGGCGACGAGAGGGCTCTCGACCGGGCTGGTCGAGGCACGCGACTGGGCGTCGGGCACATCGAGCAGGTCGAGCAAGCTGATCCATGGCGGGCTGCGGTATCTGGAGATGCTCGACTTCGCGCTCGTCCGCGAGGCGCTGAAGGAGCGCGGGCTGCTCCTGGAGCGGCTGGCCCCGCACCTGGTGAAGCCGGTGCCGTTCCTCTACCCGTTGCAGCACAAGGGCTGGGAGCGGTTCTACGCCGGTTCCGGCGTGGCGCTCTACGACGCGATGTCGGTGTCGTCGGGCCACGGCCGCGGCCTGCCCGTGCACCGCCATCTCTCCCGCCGCCACGCCCTGCGCGTCGCCCCGGCGCTGAGGAAGGACGCCCTGGTCGGGGCGTTGCAGTACTACGACGCACAGATGGACGACGCCCGCTATGTGGCGACCCTGGTGCGCACCGCCGCCGGTTACGGCGCGCACGTGGCCAACCGTGCGCGGGTGGTCGGCTTCCTCCGGGAGGGCGAGCGGGTCGTCGGCGCCCGGGTGGAGGATGTCGAGGCGGGCGGTGAGTACGAGGTCAGGGCCAAGCAGGTGGTCAACGCGACGGGGGTCTGGACGGACGACACCCAGGCGCTGATAGGGGAGCGCGGGCAGTTCCACGTCCGGGCGTCCAAGGGCATTCACCTGGTCGTCCCGAAGGACCGCATCCACTCCTCGACCGGCCTGATCCTGCGGACCGAGAAGTCCGTCCTCTTCGTCATCCCGTGGGGGCGGCACTGGATCATCGGGACCACGGACACCGACTGGGACCTGGACAAGGCCCACCCGGCGGCGTCCAGCGCCGACATCGACTACCTGCTCGAACACGTCAATTCGGTCCTGGCCACGCCCCTGAGCCGGGACGACGTCCAGGGCGTGTACGCCGGGCTGCGGCCGCTGCTGGCCGGTGAGTCCGACGCGACCAGCAAGCTCTCGCGCGAGCACACGGTGGCGCATCCGCTGCCGGGCCTCGTGGTGGTGGCGGGCGGCAAGTACACGACGTACCGGGTGATGGCCAAGGACGCCGTGGACGAGGCGGTGCACGGCCTGGACCAGCGGGTGGCGGCCTGCGTCACCGAGGAGATCCCGCTGCTGGGCGCGGAGGGATACCCGGCGATGTGGAACGCCAGGGCGAGGATCGCGGCCCGGTCCGGACTCCATGTCGCCCGGGTGGAACATCTGCTCAACCGGTACGGCTCGGCGACCGAGCAGATCCTCGAACTGATCCTCGCCGATCCGGTGCTGGGGGAGCCGCTGCCCTCGGCCGACGACTACCTGAAGGCCGAGATCGTCTACGCCGCCTCGCACGAGGGGGCCCGCCATCTCGACGACGTACTGACCCGCCGGACCCGGATCTCCATCGAGACCTTCGACCGGGGCACGCGCAGCGCCCGGCTCTGCGCGGAACTGATGGCACCGGTGCTGGGCTGGGACGAGGGCCAGATCGACCGGGAGGTCGAGCACTACGAGAAGCGGGTGCAGGCGGAGCGCGAGTCGCAGCGCCAGCCGGACGACCTCACGGCGGACGCGGCGCGGCTCGGGGCGCCGGACATCGTGCCCATCTAGGAGCTCCGGGGACTCTCCGGCCGGTCGCAGAACTCCGCTTCGAGCAGTGCGGGTTCGAGGGTCCGCGCGTCGGCCAGCGTGTCCGTGTCGATGCGGTACGTCAGGGTGTGGAGCCCGTCGCGCGTCGCGGCGGTACGGACGTAACTGCCCGCTATGTGGCCGTTGTGCCCCCAGACGGTGGTGCCGCAGGAGAGCTTCTGCGGATAGATGCCCAGTCCGTAGACGCCGTGCGTGGCCCGGGTGTTCAGCAGGATCGCCAGCTGGGCGGGCGCGAGGAGACGGCCGCCCAGCAGGGCCGAGTAGAAGCGGTTCAGATCGTCGAGCGTGGAGATCAGCTCACCGGCCGCGCCCGCCGTGCGGGGGTCCAGCGCGGTGACGTCGCGCAGAGTGCCGTCGGCCGGATCGCGGGTGTAGGCACGGCCGTGCGGGGAGGGCAGGGCGGTACGGGAGCCGGGGAGGGAGGTGCCCGTGAGGTGGAGGGGGGTGATGATGCGGTCGCGGATCTCGGTGGCGTAGCTGTGTCCGGTGACCCGTTGAACGACGAGTCCGAGTACGGCGTAATTGGTGTTGGAGTAGGCGTAGCGGCCGGGGGCGCTCGTCGGACGGTGAGTCAGGGCGACGCGGACCGCCGCGACGGCCGTGAGGGGGTGGGCGGATGGATCGGCGGTGTAGTCGTGGAGGCCGCTGGTGTGGCTGAGCAGGGCGCGCAGGGTGATGCGGCGGCCGTCGTTGCCGTTGCCGCGCACCAGCCCCGGCAGCAGCCGCTCGACCGTGTCCGTCAGCTGGAGCCGTCGTTCCCGGGCGAGTTGGAGCACGACCGTGGCGACGAAGGTCTTGGTGATGCTGCCCGCCCGGAACCGGTCCGCCCGCCGGATTCCGGGGCCTGTCGAGCGATAGGTGTCGTACGGTGCGGTGGAGGCGCGGCGGGCCAGCAGCGCCGCCGTGGGGGCACCGCCCTCGGCGACGAGCCGGGGAAGGTAGGCGGCCGCGGGCGTGAGGTGTGGTTCGCTGGGCAGGGGCACCGTTCCCAGGCCGAGCAGCACCAGCAGCAACGGGGCGGCGAGCAGTGCCCTGGGCATCGGCATGGCGGGGATTCCCTTCCTCGGGGCACATCATGGCGGGCCCGTGGACCCGGCACCATGACCCGTGCCGGGGTGAGGGACAATGAACGCTCTGCCAGGGCGGGTTGATCGCAGAGGGGACGCATGTCGGAGGCGGAACAGGCACGGGAGCCCCAACGGGACAAGGACGGACGTCTCCTTGCGGGGCGCTACCGGCTCGGGGAGGTGCTCGGCCGGGGCGGTATGGGCACGGTCTGGCGTGCCGTCGACGAGACGCTGGGCCGCACGGTCGCGGTCAAGGAACTGCGGTTCCCCACGGCCATCGACGAGGACGAGAAGCGCCGGCTCATCACGCGCACGCTGCGTGAGGCGAAGGCGATCGCCAGGATCCGCAACAACGGCGCGGTGACGGTCTACGACGTGGTCGACGAGGACGACCGGCCGTGGATCGTGATGGAGCTCATCGAGGGCAAGTCCCTCGCCGAAGCCGTGCGAGAGGACGGTGTCCTGACGCCGAAGCGCGCCGCCGAGGTCGGCCTCGCCATCCTCGACGTGCTGCGCTCGGCGCACCGCGAGGGCATCCTGCACCGCGACGTGAAGCCGTCCAACGTGCTGATCGCCGAGGACGGCCGGGTCGTGCTGACCGACTTCGGTATCGCCCAGGTCGAGGGCGACCCGTCGGTCACCTCCACGGGCATGCTCGTCGGCGCCCCCTCGTACATCTCGCCGGAGCGCGCCCGTGGCCACAAGCCGGGGCCGCCCGCCGACCTCTGGTCGCTCGGCGGACTGCTGTACGCCAGCGTCGAGGGCTCCCCGCCGTACGACAAGGGGTCGGCCATCGCCACCCTGACCGCGGTGATGACCGAGCCGCTCGACCCGCCGAAGAACGCCGGTCCGCTGGAGGAGGTCATCTACGGCCTGCTCGCCAAGGACCCCGAGCAGCGGCTCGACGACGCGGGCGCCCGTGCCCTGCTCAACGATGTGATCCACGCCCCCGAGAAGCCGGACCCGGTGGTGGTGCCGCCCGCCGACGCCACCCAGGTCATGGCGCTGCCCGGGAAGACCGACGAGCCCCGCGCCAAGGCGGCGCCGAAGGCCGCGGAACAGGGCGAGGGCGCGCGGGACCGGCTGCGGGGCGCCCTGCGCTCCGTACGGAACGCGAAGACGGCACCGGCCGCCGCGGCGGCGACCACCACGCCGCCCCCGCCCTCGGCACCCCCGTCGGTCTCCCCCTCGTCCGCCGGCGCGGGCACCCCCGCCGAGCCCGCGACCGCCCCGGCCTCTGCGGCCGCCGCGGCCGTACCGCCGCCGCGCCCGGCCACGTCCTTGGCCGCCGCGCCCCGGGCGTCCATCACGGACGTGGTGCCGCGCCGCACCCTGGCGATCATCGCGGCCGTGATCGTGCTCGCCGTGCTCGGCACGGTCCTCGCGCTCACGCTCGGCGGGGACGACAAGAACAACGCGGGCAACGAAGGCGGCAAGGACGACAAGTCCACCTCCGCCGGGCCCTCGGCGTCGACCGGCGGCTCCCCGGAGACCGACAGCGGCAGTGGCAGCGGCAAGGACCAGGGCAACGGCCAGGACCAGGACCAGAACGGTAACCAGGGCCAGGGCCAGGGCCAGGGCGAGGACAAGGGCACGGGCGACGACAAGGGCAGCGGCAAGGGCGACAAGCCGGGCGACGCGCTGCCCGCCGGATTCCGGATGGTCACGAACAAGAAGTTCCACTTCCAGATGGCCATGCCCGAGGACTTCCGCTTCTACAAGACGGCGGGTGAGAACTCCGGCGGCATCTACAACGTCAGCGGCGGCTTCCCCCGTATCCAGGTCGACTACACCGATTCGCCCGGCGGCGACGCGGCCGCGGCCTGGAACGCCGCGAAGGCCGGCGTCGCGGCCGGCAGCAACGGCTACCACCATCTCGGCATCAACAAGGTCCAGTACAACGGCTACCCGACCGTCGCCGACTGGCAGTTCGAGCGCACCCAGAACGGCCAGCGGGTCCATGTGATCAACCGGGGCTTCAAGGTCGACGGCAAGCACGGCTACGCGATCATGATCAGCTGCGGGGTCGACGAGTGGGACAGCAAGGAGTGCCGGACGCTGCGCAAGACAGCGT
Organism: Streptomyces sp. NPDC001933; assembly: GCF_042890955.1. Lineage (NCBI taxonomy): Bacteria > Bacillati > Actinomycetota > Actinomycetes > Kitasatosporales > Streptomycetaceae > Streptomyces > Streptomyces sp. NPDC001933. The sequence continues at coordinate 61,937 of NZ_JBIASS010000016.1, forward strand.
TCGACACGTTCAAGCCCATCGACTGAACATCCAGGCTCCGGGCGGCATTCGGGCTTCGGTCGCACCGGCGGATCCGTGGGCGGAAGGGGCCGGGATGCGCCGACCCGGCCGCGCGTCCGGCACTTGCCACGTATCGTGAGAGCCTGAAGACCGTACGCAGCCGGAACGATGGGTCAATTGCACGGTGAGTGGCCGCAATTGATGGATTGATTCCGGCTTTCGTGGCCGGGGGGACAGCGCGCTCTGGGGAGGCGTCGTGGACGACTACGCGGGTCGGGTACTTGCCGACCGCTACCGCCTTCCGCTGTCTCCGCACGATGGGTACGAAACGGTCGAGACCCGGGCGTTCGACACCTACAGCGGGCAGGAAGTCCTGGTCCGGCAGGTGCCGTTGCCCGAGGTGGTGGACGCCGAGGTGCTCGACGCCGAGGGCCCGGACCCGTGGGCCCGGCGAGCCGCCGGGCGGGCCGTGCGCGTTCCCGCCGACCCGGTGGTCCGGCGCGCCGTGGAGGCGGCGCAGGCGGCGGCCCAGGTGCCCGACCACCCCAGGCTCGACCAGGTCTTCGACGTGTTCGCCGAAGAGGGTTCGCTCTGGATCGTGAGCGAACTCGTCGCGGCCCGCCCGCTCGCCTCGCTCCTCGCGGAACGGCCGCTCAACCCCTTCCGGGCCGCAGAGATCGGCTCCGACGTGCTGACCGCGCTGCGCGTGCTGCACGCCCACGGCTGGACCCACCGGAACATCACCGTCCGCACGGTGCTGATCTGCGACGACGGCCGGGTCGTGCTGACCGGCCTCGCGGCCGGGGCGGCGGAGGAGGCGCTCTGCGGGTACGTGACGACACCGCGGCTCGACGAGGACGAGGACGAGGGCGAGAGCCAGGGCGGCTACGCGGGCCGGGGCGGTTACGGGCACGACGACGGCCACGGATACGAGGACGGGTTCGCCCGCCCGGCGCTCGGCACGGGCTCCGCGAGCGCCTTCGCGCCGCCCCCGCCCGCCATGCCGCCCCTGCCCGCCCCTCCGGCCGAGGTGCCGGCCTCACGCGGTCCGGCGGCGATCGAGACGGACCGGGGGGCCGACGCGCCCCACGGCGACGACGACCCGTACGCGGACGACGACCCGTACGCGGACGACCCCTACGACGGTCCGTACGACGACGATCCCGACGCCCTCCGTGGCGGCGGCCCGGGAGACGCCGCACAGCTGCGGGCCGAGCGCGCCGGGGCGATCGCCGCCTACCGCGAGGGCGCCCGCGCCGCCGCCCGCGTCAACGAGGACCGGCGGCGCGCCGGTCCGGGCGATGCGGAGGACACCGGAAGCCTGCCGGTCCAGCGTCCCGCACGGCCGGAGGACGCGTACCTGCCCGACCCGGACGACGACGGCCACGAGACCGGCGGCCACGGCTACGACAGCGACGGCCACGACAGCGACGGCCACGACAACGACGACGGCGAAGACGGCCGGCCGCCCCCGCGGCGGCTGCATCTCACCGGTTCCTGGAGCGACGGCCCCGGTTCCGGCCGCCCCGTCCCCGCCGGGGGCTCCGGCGAGGACGCCCTGCGCGCCGACGCCCGGCGCCACGGCGAATCCCCGGCGCTGCCCGCGCACCGCACGGGTCGGCAGCAGCAGCCGGGCCGCTGGGACGAGGCGTCCGCGAGCGACCGTACGGATTCCGTCTACCGGGGCCCCGCCACCCCGCTCGCCGCCGAGCGCGCCCGGCAGACCCGGATCGCCGTGGTCGGCGCGGTCACCGAGCGCTGGGCGCCCGAGCAGGCCGGCCCCGTCCACGAGAACTGGCGGCTGGCACCGCCGATCGGGCCCGTCACCGACCTCTGGGCACTGGGCGCGCTGCTCTACCGCGCCGTCCAGGGCCACGCCCCCTACCCCGAGGAGAACGCGGCCGAGCTCGTCCAGATGGTGTGCGGGGAGCCGCCCGCCTTCGCCGAGGAGTGCGGTCCGCTGCGCCCCGTCGTCGAGTCCCTGCTGCGCCAGGACCCCACCGAACGGCCGGACTTCGAGGAGCTGAGCGGCTGGCTGCGCTCCCTCGTGCGGTCGGCGCCCGAGCCCGAGGCCGGTCTGGACGTCGTACCCCTGCCGTCCGCCGACACGGCCCGGCTCCCCGTCGTACGCCGCCGGGGCGAATTGGTCCGCAGGCGACGCGGCCGGAGCGCGGCCCACGGCCGTCACCGCCACACCAAGGACAAGCCCGGCCGACAGAACCATCAGGACCGACAGGACCATCAGGACCGGCACGACCATCAGGACCGGCAGGCCGGGCTGGACATGCCCAGGGCCGAGCGGGCCCCCCGGGCGCCGCGTGAGCCCAAGGGCCCCAAGGCGCTGCGCACCCCGCCCCGCCCCCACGAGGGCGGGGGCCGGGCGCCGCGGCGGCTCGGGAGGCTGCTCCTGGTGCTGATCCTGCTGGCCCTCGCCGCGGCCATCGCGTACGCCGTGATGTTCATGCCCAAGTCGGACGGAGAACCGGGCAGCGGCTCCTCGGGCCCGGCCTCCTCGGTATCCGGTTCGCCGGATCCCGGCACGGGGGAGTCCGGCGGTCAGGAGTCCTCCGGGTCGCCCGGCGCCCAGCAGCCGCAGACCAGCCGCTCCGCCGTCGCGCTCGCCCCCGGCTACACCCTGCGCAAGGACAAGGAGGGCTTCGAGGTCGGTGTGCTCAAGGGCTGGCAGCGCAGCCCCGCCAACGCGGACCGTCAGATCCGCTACGGCAGCGACGGCTTCAGCCTGCTGATCGTCCCGGGCCGCGACACGGTGAAGGCCAACGGCGACGACCCGCTGGCGTACCAGGCCGGCAAGGAGCTGGAGTTGCAGCCGTTCCGCGACTCCAGCTGGTCGGGGTCGAGCGGGCTGCGCCGGATCGACGTCGGGCGACAGGCCATGGCGGAGGGCCAGTTCACCTGGCAGGACGCCTCGGGGCGCGAGGTGTACGCCCGCAACCTCGTGATGATCGTCGAGGGCCGCTACCACGTCATCCAGGTCATCGGCCCGGAGGACCGGCGCGACAAGGTGTCCGACATCTACGAACAGGCCATCGCCTCCTACCGCGTGACGCGCTGAATCCTCTCCGTACAACTCCCGGGCGGGGGAGGGAGCGACAAGCATCACAGTGCGGTCTCGTGGGCGGTGCGAGGTTCCGTGGCCGTGCGTCCGCTCCGTAATCTGGCAGCCGAGGAACGGGGCGGGGATACGTGGATCGATCACAGGGCACGGACGCGGGACTGGTGCTGGCCGGAAGGTACCGGCTGGGCGAGGTCCTCGGGCGCGGCGGCATGGGCAAGGTCTGGCGGGCCCACGACGAGGTGTTGCACCGCACGGTCGCGGTCAAGGAGCTGACCGCCGGCCAGTACGTCGCGGAGGCCGACCGGATCGTGCTGCACGCCCGCACGCAGAAGGAGGCCCGCGCGGCCGCCCGGATCACGCACCCGGGCGTGGTCACCGTGCACGACGTGATCGAGTACGACAACCGGCCCTGGATCGTCATGCAGTACGTCGACGGCCCGTCCCTCGCCGACGCCGCCAAGGAGTCCGGTGAGATCGAGCCGCGCGAGGCCGCCAGGATCGGCCTCCATGTGCTGAGCGCCCTGCGTGCCGCGCACGGGGCGGGGGTCCTGCACCGTGACGTGAAGCCGGGCAACGTGCTCCTCGCCAAGGACGGCCAGGTGCTGCTCACCGACTTCGGGATCGCCGCCATCGAGGGTGACTCGACCATCACCCGGACCGGTGAACTGGTCGGCTCCATCGACTACCTGGCACCCGAACGGGTACGCGGCAGCGACCCGGGACCGGCCTCCGACCTGTGGTCGCTCGGCGCCACGCTCTACACCGCGGTCGAGGGCCGCTCGCCGTTCCGCCGTACGTCCCCGATCTCCACCATGCAGGCCGTCGTCGCCGACGAGCCCCCGCCGCCCGGCCGGGCGGGCCCGCTGGCCCCCGTGATCACCGCGCTGCTCCGCAAGGAGCCGGACGAGCGTCCGTCGGCCGCGGAGACGGAGCGGATGCTGCTGGAGGCCATGGAGGGCCGCAAGCCCGTGGCCGCGCAGGCGTTCGTACCGACGCAGAGCGTCCCCGACGAGGTCCTGCGCTCCCTGGGCCAGGACGGCCCGTCCGGCCCGCCCGCCCCCGGCACCACCCAGCTGCCCTACCCCACCACCGCCGCACCGGCCCCGACGACCCGGCGCGGCCGCGGCCGCTGGCGCACCGCGGTCCTGGTCATCGCGGCGGCGGCACTGATCGGCGGCGGCGCGGGACTCGCCGCGATGAAGTACGGCGACCGGACGGAGGACAACACCGGGCGCGGCGGCACGGGCACGCACGCGTCCGTCGACCCCGGGAAGCCCGGCGCCGACACCGACACCGATACCGGCGCCCCGCCGTCGGACAAGCCCGACGTGCGGGTGAAGGACGTGCCCGACGGCTGGAAGCGGGTGGAGGACCCCGAGGGCTTCAGCCTGACCGTGCCCGAGGGCTGGGAGCGCCGGGCGGACGGCAATCAGATCGACTACACCCCGGACAACGGCGTGCACTACATCCGGATCAGCATCGACCCGGCGCCCGACTTCGACAACCCGTACATGCACATGCTGAGCCTGGAGACGCAGCTCTCGACGAGGCTTCCCGGCTACGAGCGCAAGACCCTGCACTCCAACACCTACCGGGACCGTCCGGGTTCGCTCTGGGAGTTCACCTGGACCGAGACCAAGGACCATCCGGGCCCGCGCCACGCCATCGACCAGATGTACTTCGGCGAGGAGGGCGGCCCGGAGTACGCGCTGTACATGACGGGCCCGGCGGACGACTGGGACACGACCCGGGCACAGTTCGACACGATGCTGCGCGGCTGGCGCGCGCCGGGCGGCTCCGGCTGAGGCTCCCCGACCCCTTCCCCGACGGAAGGGGTCCTGATCAGGGGCTTTGTTGCCAGTGATCGCTGGCTTGTTTGTGGGGACTGTGAAAACCCGTTACCCACGGGTACCCAAAGTGTGCGGCTGGACGTACTCTCGCCCTCATGACGGACTCGCAGGCCTCCACATCCACCTCCGCAGCCCCGGTCGGCACCAACCCGGTGGCCGCCGCGCCCGCGGGCGTACGCACCGCCGCCGATGTGGTGACTCCCGAGGTGATCGCCCAGCTGACCCGGGGCGTGGCCGGCTCGGGCCGCACGGCCAACCACACCCCCTTCACCGGGGAGAAGCTGGCCGACCTGCCGGAGTCCACCCCCGAGGACGTGGCGGGCGCCTTCGAGCGGGCCCGTGCCGCCCAGCCCGCCTGGGCCGCGACGCCCGTACGCGCCAGGGCCGCCGTGCTGCTCCGTTTCCACGACCTGGTGCTCAGCCGCCAGGCCGAGGTGCTCGACCTCATCCAGCTGGAGACCGGCAAGGCCCGGCTGCACGCCCACGAGGAGGTGCAGGCCGTCGCCGTCGCGGCCCGCCACTACGGGCGCAGGGCCGGCTCGTACCTGAAGCCGAAGCGGCACACCGGGGTCGTACCGACCCTCACCAAGGTCACCGAGCTGCGCCAGCCGCGCGGCGTCATCGGGCAGATCGCGCCGTGGAACTACCCGCTCGAACTGTCCGTCGGCGACGCGCTGCCCGCGTTCGTCTCCGGCAACGCCGTCGTGATGAAGCCCGACACGGAGACCGCGCTGACCGCGCTGTGGGCCCGTGACCTGCTGATCGAGGCCGGACTGCCCGCCGAGGTCTTCCAGGTCGTCCTCGGCGAGGGCCCCGTCGTCGGCCCCGAGGTCGTCAAGCACGCCGACTACGTCTCGTTCACCGGCTCCACCCGCACCGGCCGCGAGGTCGCGCAGGGCGCGGCGGCCCGGCTCGTCGGCGTCTCGCTGGAGCTCGGCGGCAAGAACGCCATGCTGGTCCTCAAGGACGCCGACGTGGAGAAGGCCGCCGCGGGCGCCGTCCGCGCCTGCTTCTCCTCCGCCGGCCAGCTCTGCATCTCCATCGAGCGGCTGTACGTCCACGAGTCGATCGCCGACGACTTCGTGGCCCGCTTCGCCGCCCGCACGAAGGCCATGCGGCTCGGCAACTCCCTCGCCTACGGCGCGGACATGGGCTCCCTGGTGGGCGAGCGCCAGCTGGAGACCGTCACCCGGCACGTCGCGGAGGCCGTCGAGAAGGGCGCCAAGCTCGTCGCGGGCGGCGTCGCCCGCCCCGACATCGGCCCGCTGTTCTACGAGCCGACCATCCTCGACGGCGTCGAGGCACCGATGGCCGTGTGCAGCGAGGAGACCTTCGGCCCGGTCGTTTCCATCTACCGCTTCACCGACGAGGACGAGGTCGTCGCCCTCGCCAACGCCACCCCCTACGGCCTGAACTCCAGCGTCTGGACCAAGGACTCCAGGCGCGGCCACCAGGTCGCCGCCCGGCTGCGCACCGGCACCGTCAACATCAACGAGGGGTACGCCCCCGCGTACGGCAGCGTGCAGTCCCCGATGGGCGGCATGAAGGAATCCGGCCTCGGCCGACGGCACGGCTCCGAGGGCATCCTCAAGTACACCGAGGCACAGACCGTCGCCCAGCAGCGGCTGATGCCGCTCGCCCCGTCCTTCGGCATGGACGACGAGAAGTACGCGGCGTTCATGAGCGTCAGCCTCAAGGCGATGAAGGCGTTCCGCCTGCGCTGAACACCGGTGGTACCGCAGCCCTTTCCGCCCGTTTCGCACCGAGGAGAGCCATGTCCCAGGACAGCCCTGCCCAGAATCGGCCCGCCGGCCCGGAAACGGCCGACGACAACGCCGCGTACGACTACGACGTGCTGGTCGTCGGCTCGGGCTTCGGCGGTGCGGTGTCGGCGCTGCGGCTGACCGAGAAGGGCTACCGGGTCGGGGTCCTGGAGGCGGGCCGCCGCTTCACCCGGTCCGAACTGCCCAAGAACTCCTGGGACCTGAAGAACTTCCTGTGGGCCCCGACGCTCGGCCTGTACGGCATCCAGCGCATCCACCTGCTGGGCAACGTCATGGTGCTGGCCGGCGCGGGCGTCGGCGGTGGTTCGCTGAACTACGCCAACACCCTGTACGAGCCGCTCGCGCCGTTCTTCGAGGACCCGCAGTGGAAGGACATCACCGACTGGCGCGAGGAGCTGGGCCCGTACTACGACCAGGCCAAGCGGATGCTGGGGGTCCGGCTCAACCCGACCATGACCCCGTCGGACGTCCACCTGAAGGCGACCGCGCAGGCCATGGGCATCGGCGACACGTTCCACATGGCGCCGGTGGGCGTCTTCTTCGGGGACGGCGAGGACGGCGACGGCACGGCGAAGGCCCGGCCGGGCGGCGAGGTCGCCGACCCGTTCTTCGGCGGGGCGGGGCCCTCCCGCAAGGCCTGCACCGAGTGCGGCGAATGCATGACCGGCTGCCGGCACGGCGCGAAGAACACCCTCAACGAGAACTACCTCCACCTCGCGCAGAAGGCCGGTGCGGTCGTCCACCCGATGACCTCGGTCGTCGCGGTCACCGAGAACTCCACGGGCGGCTACGCGGTCAAGACCCTCCCCACCGACAACCGGAAGAAGGGCAAGGGCCGCACGTTCACCGCCCGCAGGGTCGTCGTCGCCGCGGGCACGTACGGCACCCAGACACTGCTGCACCGGATGAAGGACACCGGCCTGCTGCCCCGGATCTCGTCCCGGCTCGGCGAGCTGACCCGCACCAACTCCGAGGGCCTGGTCGGCTCGCAGACCAGCGACCGGCGCTACCGCAAGAAGCACGGGACCGCGCGGGCCGACTTCACCCGCGGTGTCGCCATCACCTCCTCGATCCACCCGGACGAGAACACGCACATCGAGCCGGTCCGCTACGGCAAGGGCTCCAACTCGATGGGCGCGCTGACCATCCTCCAGGTGCCGTACGGCGCGCACCGGGTGCGCAGGTGGCTGCTGGAACTGGTCAAGCACCCCACGCTCGCGGCCCGGTCGCTCTCCAACCGCCGCTGGTCGGAGCGGACCATCATCGGGCTCGTCATGCAGTCGCTCGACAACTCCCTGACGACGTACCGCAAGCCGGGCGGCGTGGGGAAGGGCCTGCTCACCGCCCGGCAGGGGCACGGCGCGCCCAACCCGACCCAGATCGAGGCGGCGACGCGCAGTGCCACGCTGCTCGCCGAGGAGATCAACGGATTCGCGGGTTCGAACGTGGGCGAGCTGATGGGCACCCCGCTCACCGCGCACTTCCTCGGCGGCTGCCCCATCGGCGCCACCGCCGAGGACGGGGTGATCGACCCGTACCACCGGCTCTACGGACACCCCGGCATCTCGGTCGTCGACGGCTCGGCGGTCTCCGCGAACCTCGGCGTCAACCCGTCGCTCACCATCACCGCGCAGGCCGAGCGCGCGATGTCCTTCTGGCCCAACAAGGGCGAGGCGGACCCGCGTCCGGCGCAGGGCGAGGAGTACGAGCGGCTGACCGCGGTCGAACCGCGGTCACCGGCGGTGCCGAAGGATGCGTTCGGCGCGCTGAAGCTGCCGTTCCTCGGGCTGCCGGCCGTCCCGCCGAAGAAGAAGCCGTAGTGGAAGCCGTAGTGGACGCGCAGCAGAAAGGGGCTGCACCCCCCTCCGAGTGCAGCCCCTCACGCTCACGGTGAGCGGACGCGTCACACGCCGGCGTCACCGTTCCTGCGGCGCCGCACGATGAACATCGCGCCCGCGCCGAGCACCACGGCCGCGCCGCCCGCGGTGGCGAACACCGGCAGCGCGGAGGACGAACCGGTCTCCGCGAGGCTGCCGGACACCTTGCCCGCCGTGTTGTCGGCCGGCTTCGTGGCCGGGACCGGGGCACTGCCACCGGTCTGCGGCACCGAGCCGCCCCCGCCGGACTTCACGATCTTGAACTTGTACGCGACGTCGCTGACGCCCATGCAGTCCTTGTCGCCCACGTACAGACCGGCACCGAGCGTGAAACCGGCGCCGACGGGGGCGGTCGGCTTCACATTGATGCGCAGCGGGATGTCGACCTCGTAGCCCGCGGGGATCTCGTCGGACTGGCCCACGTAACCGACCGCGCGGCCGTCCTCGCTGAGCTCCTCCCACTTACCGGTCTCCTGGTCCAGGGCCTGGAGGCTGACCTGCTTCGAGCGGAAGAGGTCGTTGCCCGCCTTGTCGGAGGAGGCGCCCGCGAAGTAGTCGATCTCCTTCACGGTGGACTTCGAGGAGTTGTAGACGTTCATCTTGAACTTGTGCCAGCCGCTGCCCCGGACGATCTGTCCCGGCAGGCCGGTGATGGAGATGTCCAGGTCGGACTTGGCGCACTCCGTCGGCTCCTCCGGGTCCTCGGACTCCGACGGGGTGGCGGAGGCGGACGCGGAGGCGGACGACGAGGCGCTCGCCGAATCGCTCGGGGTCGCGCCGACGGCCTCGTCCGGGTCCGGAGCGGAGCCCTCGGCGGACTCGGACTCCTCGCCGGGACCGGGCTCGCCGGGCTCCTCCGCAGGGGCGGAGGAGGATTCGGAGGCGGACGGGGCCGGCTCGGTCGCCGGGGAGTCGGAGTCGCTGGGCGAGGGCGAGACGGTGGTCTCGGCGGCAGCGGTGCCGTCCGTGGTCTCGGCGAACGCGGCGGTGGAGGCCAGGAGCGTGGCAGGCGCGATGACTGCCGTGGCGGCGGCGAGCGCCAGGGCTCGGCGAAGCTTCATGGTGACCTCAGAAGTCCGGCGTACCGCGATGAGCGATACGGGTATCGGGACGGGCCCGCCGTGCGGCAGCACTAGCGGGGCCGGTGGTTCCGCATGGTTGACCCGTGGTCCGCCGCAATGGTTGTCCGGATACTCACAGAACCTTTATGTGACGCCCCTCACGTCCCCGGGGCGCGCCTGACGTGGGCAGGTAAGGGAAAGGGCCCCGCGGACCGGGATTCGGCCGGCGGAGCCCTCGTATGCCGGGACCTCGTACGTCGGTGCCGGGCGCGGCCCGCATCGCGCAGAGGGCTCGACCGCATGCTGAGCAGCAGACGGTTCGACCGCATATTGAGCAGCAGACGGTTCGACTGCTGCTCAAGCAGACAGGCCGACCGCTCAAGCAGACAGGCCGACCGGATCTCGAACGGAAACGGCCGGCCCCGGGCGTCCCCGGAGCCGGCCGTTTCCTGGGGTGACCGGGCTGCTGTCCCCTGCCGACCGGTCACGCACGCTGGAGCGCGGTCCCACGGCGTACCTGCGGTACGCCACACGCACCAGCGGAGCCACGCGTGGTTTCTTTCCAGAGCCGCCCCTGGCTGGCACGGACACCGGGACCAACGAAGCCGCGCCGGACCCGGTCACGCGCCGTACGGGTGAGAGTCGGCCCGAACTGGGATACGCCGGAGTACCCCCGGCCCGCGGGGTGTCACGCCCGGCCGCGGCACAGCTCCAGCAGCGTCATGGCGAGGGAGGTGCCGGGCCTGCCGAGCGCGTCCCGGTACGAGCCCAGGATCTCCATCTCGCGGGCGAGGTTGATCCGGCGGCCGCCCGAGGTGATCCGGGCCTCCTGGATGACCGCCGAGACGGCCATCCGCTCCTGGACGAGCCCGATGATCCGGTCGTCGAGGGTGTCGATCCGGGTCCGCGCGTCATCGATCAGCGCGGCGGCCTCCTCGGTGCCCGCGCCGGTCTTCTCGGCGGCGGTCTTCGTGGCGGTGCTCTTCGCAGGGGCGGTGCTCTTGGTGGGGGCGGTGCTGGTCATGGTGGTGACTCCTCGTGGGGTGTGGTCCCCGAGGCCGGCCGGTCCGTAACGCCAAGGCGCCCCGGGCCTTTCGGCCCGGGGCGCCTGGAACGTTGCTTGTCGGTGGGATCAAGCAGCACGACCATGGCAGCCGGCGGGCCGGATGCCATAGGTAAAGACGAAGGTCGTGTGCTGAAGCATGGAACCAGTATGGCCCGGTCGCCGTGGGCGGACCAACACGGCGCCCGGATGCTGAGACGCCGGGTCCGGGAGGCGGTGGCCCCACATCCGAGCACGAGCGGGACGACGGCGGACTCCGCGGCCCCGGTAGAATCGACAGAACAGACCCCCCTTTTCGCCCCCCTTCACCGCCGGAAGGCCGCCCGTGCCAGCAGCACCCCCCGCCGCCCCCGACACCACCACCGACGTGGTTCTGGTTGTCGACTTCGGCGCGCAGTACGCCCAGCTCATCGCCCGACGCGTCCGTGAGGCCCGGGTCTACAGCGAGATCGTTCCGTCCACCATGCCGGTGGCCGAGATGCTGGCCAAGAACCCCCGGGCGATCATCCTGTCCGGCGGCCCCTCCTCGGTGTACGCCGAGGGCGCGCCGTCGCTCGACCGTGCGCTGTTCGAGGCCGGGGTCCCGGTCTTCGGCATGTGCTACGGCTTCCAGCTGATGGCCACCACGCTCGGCGGCACCGTCGACGACAACGGTGCCCGCGAGTACGGCCGTACCCCGCTCACCGTCTCCAAGACCGGCTCCACGCTCTTCGAGGGCACGCCCGCCGAGCAGTCGGTCTGGATGTCGCACGGCGACGCCTGCTCCGCCGCCCCCGAGGGCTTCACCGTCACCGCGTCCACCGACGTCGTACCGGTCGCCGCCTTCGAGAACGACGAGAAGAAGCTCTACGGCGTCCAGTACCACCCCGAGGTCCTGCACTCCACGCACGGCCAGCAGGTCCTGGAGCACTTCCTCTACCGGGGCGCCGGCATCGAGCCCACCTGGACCACGACCAATGTGGTCGAGGAGCAGATCGCGCTGATCCGCGAGCAGGTCGGCACCAAGCGCGCCATCTGCGGCCTGTCCGGCGGGGTGGACTCGGCGGTCGCCGCGGCCCTCGTTCAGAAGGCCATCGGCTCCCAGCTGACCTGCGTGTACGTCGACCACGGTCTGATGCGCAAGGGCGAGAGCGAGCAGGTCGAGAAGGACTTCGTGGCCTCCACCGGAGTCCAGCTGAAGGTCGTCGACGCCGAGGAGCGCTTCCTGGCCGCGCTGGCCGGGGTCTCCGACCCCGAGCAGAAGCGGAAGATCATCGGCCGCGAGTTCATCCGGGTCTTCGAGCAGGCCCAGGCCGAGATCGTCGCCGAGGGCGCCGCCGACGGCGAGGAAGTCGCCTTCCTCGTCCAGGGCACCCTCTACCCGGACGTCGTCGAGTCCGGCGGCGGCACCGGCACCGCCAACATCAAGTCGCACCACAACGTGGGCGGCCTCCCCGAGGACATCGAGTTCTCGCTCGTCGAGCCGCTGCGCCAGCTGTTCAAGGACGAGGTCCGCATGGTCGGCCAGGAGCTCGGCCTGCCGGAGGAGATCGTCCAGCGCCAGCCGTTCCCCGGCCCCGGCCTCGGCATCCGGATCGTCGGCGAGGTCACCAAGGAGCGGCTCGACCTGCTCCGCGATGCCGACGCCATCGCCCGCGAGGAGCTGACCGCGGCCGGCCTGGACCGCGACATCTGGCAGTGCCCGGTGGTCCTGCTCGCCGACGTCCGCTCGGTCGGCGTCCAGGGCGACGGCCGCACCTACGGCCACCCGATCGTCCTGCGCCCGGTCTCCTCCGAGGACGCCATGACGGCCGACTGGTCGCGCCTGCCCTACGAGACCCTCGCCCGGATCTCGACCCGCATCACCAACGAGGTGGCCGACGTCAACCGCGTCGTGCTCGACGTGACGAGCAAGCCGCCGGGCACCATCGAGTGGGAGTGACCCCTCCCGCAAGGTCAATGCCGATGCCGTCGCTCATTCGTTTGGGCGGCGGCATCGTCGTATGAGCTGGGTACGCTGGCTGTGGAGACGAGACTCTGCCCCATGGGAGCAATCATGAGTGCCGCACCCGAATATGAGCTGGACGAGAAGTACAACTACCCCGTCCCCCCGCCCGAGGGCTGGACCGCGGACGATCTCGACCGGCTTCCGGATCTGCCGCGGCGCACTGAGCTGATCGACGGGAGTCTCGTCTTCATGAGTCCGCAGACCAGGTTTCACATGCGGACGATGCGTCTGCTGGAGAATTCCCTCCTTGAGCAGGCGCCGGACGATTTCGATGTCTTTCGCGAATTCAGCGTCAGACTGGACAGCCGGAACCGGCCGGAGCCGGACGTACTCGTGGTGCCGCTGGGGGCGGATACCGGTCCCAAGCAGACATCGCTCAGGCCGGAGGACGTGATCCTGGCGGTGGAGGTCGTCTCGGAAGAGTCTGCGGACAGGGACCGGGAGGTCAAGCCCCGGAAGTACGCAGCTGCCGGGGTCGTGCACTTCTGGAGGGTGGAGGCGGGCGCGGACGGTCTGCCCATCGTGTACGTGTACGAGCTCGATCCGGCGCTGAAGGCCTACACACCCACGGGCATCCACCACAACAAGCTGAAGCTGGACGTTCCCTTCCCCCTCGAAATCGACCTCACCGCGATCAACGAGCGGCGGCGATAGGCGACGCGAGGGGGTGGCCCCGCAGCCGGCCGTCCCCTCGCACCCCTGGCCACTTGCGGCAACCGGCGGTAACTTCCGATCCCGTACGTCCTGGGAGCCACGAGGAGCCGCCATGTCCGAGCCCACACCCATACCCGTGGACCAGCTCCACTTCGCGATGCCGCCCGTCCACGAATCCGTGGCCGACGAGCGCGCATACCGCAAGGAACGGCTGGCCGGGGCGCTCCGGCTGTTCGGGGAGTACGGGTACGAGGACGGCGTCTCCGGGCACATCACCGCGCGGGACCCGGAATTCTCCGACTGCTTCTGGGTCAACCCCTTCGGGGCCCCGTTCGCCGGGCTCGCGCCGGACGAACTGATCCTGGTCAACGGCGAGGGCCAGGTCGTCGAGGGGCACCACCACGTCAATCAGGCCGCGTTCGCCGTCCACGCGCAGGTGCACCGGGCCCGCCCGGACGTCGTGGCCGTCGCCCACACCCACTCCGTGCACGGGCGGGCCCTGTCCGCGCTCGGCGAGCTCATCGAGCCGATCACCCAGGAATCCTGCGCCTTCTACGAGGACCACGTCCTTTATGACGCGTACACCGGGGTCGTCGTGGACGAGGAGGAGGGGCGTCGGATCGCCGCCGCGCTCGGCGGGCACAAGGCGATCGTGCTGCGCAACCACGGGCTGCTGACCGTCGGTGATTCGGTCGACGCGGCCGCCTGGTGGTTCATCGCGCTGGAGCGCTCCTGCCAGGTGCAGCTGGCCGCGCGGGCGGCCGGGAAGCCGGTGCTGATCGAGCACCCGGACGCGCTCGCCACCCGTGAACAGCTGGGCAGCGACCTGGTGGCCTGGATCAACTACCAGCCCCTGTGGCGCCGGATCAGTCGCGCGTTCTGACGATTCGGTCGCACATTTGGGCGGTCGCCGCCCAGGGGTCGCCCCGATGCGGTCCGGAGCCCCGTCGTACGGCACAATTCGCAGCAATCACAGCAGAGTTGGCTGTACCGGGGGTTGAAAGGGCGGCGTTCCCAGTGGCGTTGGACGAGGCGAGGGCGGGCAGCACGCACGGGGGCGGCTGCACGTGCGGCGACTGCCCGCACGGGGCGCGCGAGGGCCACCGGCGCGCGGTGGCCGCGTTCCTGGCCAAGCGGGACGAACTCGCCGCCGGGCAGGGGCTGCCGCCCGGGGTCGCCCAGTCCGCCTCGGCGACCCGGCAGTGGGTCTCGGACGAGCTGACCCAGTCCGCCAGGACCGTCGCCGAACGGGGCCGGGAGGCGGGCGAGGCATGGCTGTACCGGGTCTGGCGGCGCACCCTGATCGCGGTGTGGGCAGGCGTCGCCCTGCTGGTCATCGGCGAGGCCCTTACCGCCATCGGAGCGGGCTGGACCAACGCCCGCACGGCCGGGCTGGTCGCCGGGCTCGTCACCGCGGGCCTGCTGACCGGCGCCGCCCATGTCCACCGCGCCCGGGGCGGCCTCCTCGCCCCGCTGATCGGCGAGGACCACCGGCTCTCCACCTCCCGGGCGGTCGCCGCCTCATGGGTCCTGCTCGCGGTCTTCTCCGTACTGGTGCTGGCGCTCCAGCTGGCGGGCGCCTCCGGCCACGGCGAGCGGGACGAGCTGATCGAGGGGCTGGACCTGGCCCGGGGCGCCGGGGTGGTGACGGTGCTCGCGCTGGTCTGCGCCGTCGCCGTCGTCGTACGCCGGGTGGTGACCGTACGGACGCTGTCCGGGCGGCTCCAGAAGCTGCGGGCCGTCCGGCCGCGTGCCGCCGATCTGCTCACCGACGACTCCGGGCGGGGCAGCTTCACGGATGTGCAGTACGTGCTGGTGAGCACCGTCGCCGTGCTGTTCGCCGCGGTCCGCCTCGCCCGCCGGCCCGAGCAGCTGCCGGACCTGCCCTGGGGCCTGGCGCTGCTGGTGACCGTCTCGGCGCTCGCCTACTTCGCCGGGAAGTACGCGGAGGGCGGGCGGCCGGTGATCCTCTCGGTGGTCCGGGCCCGCGAGGCCGGGGACCTGGACGCGCCGGTCCGCACCGGCGACGACATCGAGATCCGGGGCGCGGGCTTCGTGCCGCCCGGCGCCGGGACCCCGGAGCGGCTGGCCCGCCTGGTCGTCCGGATCGGCCGGGTCCATGTGCATGTGCCGCTGATCCCGGTCGCCGGAGGCTTCGCCAACCCGACGGACGGTGTGCTCACCGTGCCGGTGCCGGTGGAGGTCGAACCGGGGGTGGTGGAGGTGCAGGTGGTGACCGCCGCCGGGGTGGAGACGAACCGGGTCGAGATCGATGTGACGGACTGACCGCCGGGCCCCTGCCGCTGCAGGACCTCGCGGCTTCCGGGCCCCATGGCCCCGCGACCGCCCCGGCCGGCGGTGGAATCCGGCCGGGTGACCCACCGGTTGAGCAGCCCGGTTCCTGTCTACGTATCGTCAGGTGACGGGTCTACGGAAGGCGGTGCAGGCACATGCAGGGATACGGCACGAACGTACGGGGCACGAACGTACGGGGCACGAACGTACGGGGTCTGGGTGAGTCGAGAGGGCTCAAGGACTTGGCGCGGGAGCACGCCCTGCTGCCGTTGCGGATCTTCCTCGGCGTGACCTTCGTCTACGCCGGGCTCGACAAGCTCACGGACAGCGGCTTCTTCCGGGCGAGCGGCGCCGGCTCCATCGGCGAGACCCTGCACGCGGTACGCGACTCGTCCGCGATCCCGGCCCTCGTCGACCTCGCGCTGAAGAGCCCCGGCGCCTTCGGGTACGCCATCGCCATCGGCGAACTCCTCGTCGGCCTCGGCACCCTCGTTGGGCTGTGGGCACGGCTCGCCGCGCTCGGCGGGGCGCTGATCTCGCTGAGCCTGTGGCTGACCGTGAGCTGGCAGGTCTCGCCGTACTACTTCGGCAACGACCTGGTCTACCTCATGGCCTGGCTGCCGCTGCTGCTCGGCGGGGCCGCGGCGTTCTCCGCGGACGCCTTTCTCGCGTCACGGCGGCGACGGATCCGGTAGTTCACCCAGGTCGCGGTGGCGGCCAGCCAGAGGCCGCCGAAGAACAGCGGGAAGAAGAACACCCACGGGGCGTCCCAGACCCCCGCGGCGTCCGCCGCGTATCCCGCCGCCAGCGCGAGCATGACGAGGCCCGCCACCGCCCGCCCCGGACGGATCTCATGACGCAGCACGGGTGACCTCCACCTGTCCGATGCCGACTTCGAGAGTGAGCTCCACCGTGCCCGCCGGCCTGCTGCCCGGGGACGGCGGCAGCGTCCGGTGCTCGTTCTGGGACGGCCTGATGTCCACGTCGACCGGCGCCTCGGTGGCCGGGGCCGCGCCGGGACGGCTGACCGGCAGGGTGATGTCGCCGAGGCTCGCTCGCGCGTCCACCTTCACCGTCACCTCCTTCGGCACGACCACGACCACGCGGCCGGCCCCGACGCCCACCTCGGTCGCGAGGGTCTCGCCCCGAGGCACCTCGATCCCGGTGAGGTCCAGCCGGGCCACCCCGGTGCCCAGCTCGTACCGCGGCTGGACGGCGGCCACCGAGGCGGGGCGCCAGCCCTCGCGCACCCACTGGGTCGAGATGTCCTTGGGCAGCGCGGAGGCGCACGCCAGCAGGACGGCCGTGACCATCGACAGCATGACCGTGCCGAACCCGGTCCGCCCCAGGAACGCGCTGACCAGCATGCCGAGCCCGAACACCGCGAGCGCGGCGGCCAGGCCGAACTGCAGGCTCGTACCGAGCGGCTGGGACTCCCAGCTCAGCGAGGTGCCCAGCCCGCCCGCGATCAGCGCGAACAGGAACACCACACCGCCGATCGAGGTCGGGCCCCTGGTGCCGGCCTCCCGCCGGGGCGTGCGGAACGGATCCTTCGGCGCGGCACCCGCGGGGCGTGCCGCACGGGGCGGGACCACCGCGTCGGCCGGACCCCACAGATAGCCCGCGCCCACCGGCCCCGTCGTACCGTCCTTGACGATCGGGTCCCGCCACCACGAGGGGCTGCCCGGCGTCGGCGGCGCCTTCACCTCGGGGGGCGCGTCCGCCACCGCCTGCGCGGTCGCCGGATGCAGCGGGTCCTCGGGCGCCGCGGTCCTGCGGTGCTGCGTCCACACGGCGAAGCCGACGACCGCGAGCGACAGCATCGCGGAGAACGCCAGCGTGCCGCCGTTGCCCAGCATCGACAGGAAGAGACCGCAGCCGATCAGCGCGAGCAGCACCGCGATCAGCGACGCCCCCTCCACCCGGCCGGACAGCAGCCTGCGCGCCTCGTTCTCCTCCTCGCCGTCCACCGGGACCAGCAGCCAGGCGAAGCCGTAGAAGATCAGCCCGATGCCGCCGGTCACGGACAGCACACCGAGCACGATCCGGAAGATCACCGGGTCGACGTCGCAGTACCGGCCGAGCCCGCCGCACACCCCGGCCACGACCTTGTGCTGCGGACTGCGCCGCAGCAGCGGGGCCGGTTCGGGGGGCGGAGCGACACCGGGGGCGGTGTCCTGGGGAACGGTCATGGCTCCATGGTGACGGGCCGGGAGCCCGTCCGGGACCCGAGCCGACCCTGGCCGATCCCTGATATTGGCCCGCCGCACCCCTGGGGGCCATCCCGGCCCCGGGCTCTCAGGGTCGATTCGGGGGCCGACCCTGATGCCTCCACCCGTACGGACATGTGACGATCGGGGCATGCCAGCCGCCACGACCCGAGCCGCCAGCTCCCGCAACCCCGCTCCGGAGGAGCCGCCGCTGCGCAGGCTGTACCGCAGCGCCGACGGACGGCTGCTGGGCGGCGTCGCGCGCGGCCTCGCCGGGCATCTCGGGCTGCCCGTCGTCTGGGTGCGGTTCGTCTTCCTCGGCCTCTTCTTCGCGGACGGCCTCGGCGCGCTGCTCTACGCCGTGTTCTGGATCGTCGTCCCGCTCGGCGTCGGCGGCGTCGAGGCACCGCGCTCGGTCTTCGAGACCGCCCCGGACGGCAGCCGCCGGCTCCGCAAACCCGACCGGGGCCAGGTCTTCGCCCTGATCGCGCTGCTCTTCGGCGCCATGATCTTCGTCGGCAACGTCGACATGGGCAGCGGGGCCAACCGCTACATCTGGCCCACGCTGCTGATCGGCGCCGGTTCCGTACTGGTGTGGCGGCAGGCCGACAACGCCCGGCGCGCCCGCTGGATGGAGGTCGGCAGCCGCCGCCGGGTGCTGCACCTGGCCCGGGGCCTCGCCGGGGTCGCCCTGGTCGGCCTGGGCCTGGCCGTCTTCATGGTGGTGCGCGGCTCCGCGGCCCAGCTCGGCAACGTCATGACCGCGGCCATCGCCGTCCTCACCGGCATCGCGCTGCTGGCCGGCCCCTACCTCGTCCGCATGACCCAGGACCTCTCCGAGGAACGCCTGATGCGCATCCGGGCCCAGGAGCGCGCCGAGGTGGCCGCCCACGTCCACGACTCGGTGCTGCACACCCTCACCCTGATCCAGCGCAACGCGGAGGACGCCGGCGAGGTCCGCAGGCTCGCCCGCGCCCAGGAACGCGAACTGCGCAACTGGCTGTACAACCCCGAGGGCACCGGCAAGGACGAGGACGACGAACCCGAGACCCTCGCCGAGGCGGTCAAGCGCGCCGCCGCCGAGGTCGAGGACAAGCACGGCGTCCCGCTGGAGGTGGTCGTCGTCGGCGACTGCCCGCTGGACGAGAAGCTGGCCGCACAGATGCAGGCCGCGCGCGAGGCGATGGTCAACGCCGCCAAGTACGGTGGCGAGGGCGGTGCCGTGCAGGTCTACGCGGAGGTCGAGGGCCGCACGGTCTTCGTCTCGGTCCGCGACCGGGGTCCGGGATTCGACCTGGACTCCGTACCGGGGGACAGAATGGGCGTACGAGAATCGATCATCGGCCGGATGCAGCGCAACGGCGGTACGGCGCGGCTGCGTTCGGTGCCCGGTGGGGGTACGGAAGTCGAGCTGGAGATGGAGAGGGCGAGCGATGACCAAGACCACTGAGGCGACCGGGGGCCCGGAGCGCCGGGTACGGGTCGTGCTCGTCGACGACCACCGGATGTTCCGCACGGGCGTCCAGGCCGAGATCGGCCGCACCGAGGAGACCGGCGTCGAGGTGGTCGGCGAGGCCGCCGACGTCGACCAGGCGGTCACCGTCATCACGGCGACCCGCCCCGAGGTCGTCCTGCTCGACGTGCACCTGCCCGGCGGCGGCGGCGTCGAGGTGCTGCGCCGCTGCGCCCCGCTGATGGGAGCGGTCGAGAACCCGGTGCGGTTCCTGGCGCTGTCCGTGTCGGACGCCGCCGAGGACGTCATCGGCGTCATCCGCGGCGGCGCCCGCGGCTATGTCACCAAGACCATCACCGGCACCGACCTGGTCGACTCGGTCTTCCGGGTCCAGGACGGCGACGCGGTCTTCTCGCCCCGGCTGGCCGGCTTCGTCCTCGACGCCTTCGCCTCCACCGACGCGCCGCCGGTCGACGAGGACCTGGACCGCCTCACCCAGCGTGAGCGCGAGGTGCTGCGGCTGATCGCCCGCGGCTACGCCTACAAGGAGATCGCCAAGCAGCTCTTCATCTCGGTGAAGACCGTCGAGTCGCACGTCTCGGCGGTGCTGCGCAAGCTCCAGCTGTCCAACCGCCACGAGCTGACCCGGTGGGCGACGGCCCGGCGGCTGGTCTGAGTACGCCGGCGGGCGTCGGGCGGCGGTCGCGTCAGGCCGGTTCGAGCGAGATGTTCAGCTTCTCGCCGATCCTGCGGAAGCCGATGCCCGCGTAGATCCGCTCCACATCGGCGTCGCCCGGCTCCAGCCACACCACCCGGCAGCCGCGCCCGAAGGCGGTCGCGGTCAGATGGGCGGAGAGCGCGGCGCCGATGCCGCGGCGGCGGTAGGCGTCGGCGACGGCGAGACCGGCCAGTTCGGTGAGGCCGTCGACCGGGACGGAGCAGCCGCCCGCGCCCGCCGGTACGCCGTCGACCATGGCGAGGGCGGCGACCCCGCCGTCCCGGGCCGCGGTGCGCAGCCAGTCCGCCACACCGGCCTCGGGTTCGCCGGTGCCGCCGTATCCGTGGTGCTGGACGAGCGCGGCGGCGGCCAGCTCGGCGTCGGTGGCCGGCTCGGTGATCGCGAGGGAGTCGACCTGCTTCGGCGTCAGCAGGTCGTCCGGTGCGCAGGCCATGATCGGGGCCCGGTTCTCGACGGTGAACCCGGCGGCGAGCAGCGCGGGTTCGACCGCGGGCGCCGTGCCGGGCAGGAACTCCAGCCGGGGCAGCCGGTCGTGCTCGCGGAACGCCGCGACCAGCGCGTCGAGATCGGCGGGCGTCGGATCGGCGTCCTGGTCGGGTATGGCGTAATTGGCGTACTTGAGTGACCAGTTGGGGTTGTGACGCACCGTGAAGGGCCCGACCCGGAGGTGGTCCGGGGAGCGCTGGGCGAGCGTACGGGCGTGGTTCTGGACCTCGGCGTCCATGGGCATGTGGGGTGGTCCTCCGACCGGGTGGGCGACGGCGAGCCGGTCCGACGGCGGTCCGGCCCGAAGGCGGTTGCTCCGATTGTGGGTCGGACCGAGGGCGCGCTGATCCGATGGCGGGCCGACCCGGACCGGAGACGGGAGCCTATGCCACCCGGGTGGCCCCGGCGAAGGGCATTTGGTCGATCGGCGCGATCCGGACCGGTGACCCGGTGCGCGGGGCGTGGATCATCTGCCCGTTGCCGATGTACAGCCCGACGTGGCTGATGCCGGAGTAGAAGAACACCAGGTCGCCCGGGGCGAGTTCGGAGCGCGATACGCGCTGCCCGGCGTTGATCTGGGTGTACGTGGTCCGGGGGAGCGAGACACCGGCGGAGCGCCAGGCGGCCTGGGTGAGCCCGGAACAGTCGAACGAGGAGGGGCCGGTGGCGCCCCAGACGTACGGCTTGCCGAGCGCTCCGTACGCGAACGCGACGGCCTCGGCGGCGCGGGCGTTCGGGGCGCGGACGGGGCCGCGCGCTGCGGAGCGGTCGGCGCGGTCGGCGGAACCGGCGCCGTCGGCCGACCCGTGGCCGGCGTTCTCGTAGGCGGTGCGCTCGGGCGGGGTGAGCCGGTCGAGCAGCCGCTGTGCCTCCGCCAGTTTGGTGGTGATCGTCGCCTTGTGCTTCTTCAGCTCGGCCCGGCGGGAGGTGAGCGTGGCCAGCTCCCCCTCGGCCTGCGAGCGCAGCGTGGCGATCTGGGCGATCTGACGCCGGACCTTGGCGAGCGCGGCGGCCTGGCGGTCGCCGATGCGGTCCACGTACGACGCCCGTTCCAGGTACTGGTCGGGGTCGGAGGAGAGCGCCAGCTGCACGGAGGTGGAGAGGCCGCCGGCGCGGTACTGCGCCGCGGCGAACGAACCCAGTGCGTCGCGCGAGGCGTTGAGGCGATCGGTCCGGCGGGCGGCCTCGTCGCGCAGGGTGTCGAGGGCGTGCTCGGCGGCGGTCGCCTTCTCCTTCGCGCCGTTGTACTGCTCGGTGGCGACCTCCGCGTCGTGGTACAGCCGGTCCACCTCGGCCTTGACCTGGGCGGGGGTGCGCTGCGGGTCGGCGTGCGCCGGGCCGGGCAGGGCGGCGGCGGTGGCGGCCCCGGTGAGGGCGAGGGTCGCCGCGGTGCGGGCAGCAGGGCCGGTGTACAAGCGCTGCTTGGGTTTTCGATGCGCTGCCACGAGGGCGTGCGTCCTTCCTGACGACTGCCCGCCGGGGGATACCGGCGGGCCCGCCACAACTCTCGGCGGGGCGACCGGTGCACCGTCCGCGTACGGAGCGGCGGCGATCCGGCCGTCTGGTCAGCGACGCTAAACCCGGGGCACGGGCAGGAGTCGTAATGACGCTTATTGTCCGAATTTGGCGCGGCGCTGTCGTCGAACGATCGGAAAAATTACGCCAGAGTCAGGCAATTGGTACAGACGCGAGTGAAGTGGCCGGGGAGCAGCGAAGGCGCACCTGCCCTCCGGGCGGTGATGTGGCCGGGGCTAGGCTGCGGCTCATGGACGTACTCATTCATGTCTTCGTCGCCCTGCACATCATCGGTATCGCCTCCTTGCTGGGCGGTTTCCTGACCCAGATGAAGGCGATGGGCGCGGGCACGGCCCGGTTCGTCCCGGCGATGCTGCACGGCGCGCTGACCATGCTGGTCACCGGTGTCGCACTGGTCGGGCTCAACGAGGCCGACGGCAACCACGTCAACAACATCAAGATCGGCGTCAAGATGCTGGTCCTGATCGTCGTCCTCGCGCTCGTCTACATCAAGCGGGACGAGGAGAAGGTCGACAAGGGCGCCTTCGCGGCGGTGGGCGGGCTGACGCTCCTCAACATCTTCATCGCGACCCTCTGGGTCTGATCCCGCCGTACCGCACCGCGCCGCCCCGGACACCGGGGCGGCGCGGCGTGCTGAGGCCCGCTACGCGGGCCGCACGCTGCCGTAGATCGGCATGTAGTAGATCGACTCCTCGCGCACGTTCGCCCCGGGCTTCGGCGCGTGGATCATCATCCCGTCGCCCTTGTAGATGCCGACGTGGCTGATGTCGTCGTAGAAGAAGACGAGGTCCCCCGGCCGCAGGTCCGCCGTGGCGACCCGGGTGCCGATCTCGACCTGGTCCCAGGTGGTGCGCGGGATGTCGACCCCCGCCGCCTTCCACGCGGCCTGGGTGAGCCCGGAGCAGTCGTACGACGCCGGGCCCGTCGCGCCCCAGACGTACGGCTTGCCGATCTGGGCCCTGGCGAAGGCGAGGACCTGCTCCGCCTTGGTGGTGGCGCCGCTGTCCGAGCCGGTGCCCGTTCCCGCGCCGCTGCCGCTCCCCGGCTCCTTCGCGGCCTCCTCGGCCTTGCGGTCCGCCTCGGCCTTCGCGGCGGACTGCTGCTTCGCCAGCTCCTGGGCCTTGCGCTTCGCCTCCGCCTCCTTCTTGCGCTCGATCTCCGCGAGCCGCGCCTTCTCCTCGGCGGTGAGCTTCGACAGCAGCGTGCGTGCCTCGCCCAGCTTCGTCTGGACGTCCTGCTTGCTGGTGCGCAGCGTGGCCTGCGTCGTCGTCAGCGTCTCCAGGCTCCGTACCGCCTCGGCGCGCTTCTTGGCCGCCTTGGCCTGCTGCGTACGGAAATCCGTGATCGCTTTCTGCTGCCGGCTGGTCATCCGGTCCATCAGCTGGCTCTGGTCGAAGTACGACTGCGGGTCGTCGGCCAGGAAGAACGTGGCGCTCGGCGCTATGGAACCGTTGCGGTACTGCGCGGCCGCGTAGGTGCCGAGCGTCCTGCGGGCGTCGTTGAGCTTGTCGGCGCGCTTCGCGACGTCGTCCAGCAGGGCGTCGACCTTGGCGCGCTGGGCGGCGGAGGCTTCCTTCGCCTGGTTGTACCGCTGGGTCGCGGTGCCCGCCTGCCGGTAGAGGTCGTCGACCTTCTTCTGGACGTCCTCGACGCTGGGCTTCGGGTCGGGCGCGGCGACCGCGCTCTGCGTGGAGAGCAGGGTCACGGACGCCAGGGCCGCCGTGGTGAGACCGATGGCCGGTGCGGTGGTGCGCACCCGGGTGCGCGGCTTGCGATGGGATGCCAAGGCCGGCATCTCCTTCCGTGGACCGCCTACCGGGTTAGCTGTCGGGTTCGGGCGGAACGGAAGGCTGCCCTACGGTCCGAGTGGGGGATATGGACCGATTCACCCCGGTACTGCGTATGGGTCCCCGGTTCCGAACTCCCGTGGGGGCAGCCCGGATTCGGCGGAGGCGCCCGCTCGGCGTGGTTCGCCTCAAGGGGGTACGGGCCGCCCGGTCGAGCACGCTAGCCAACCCATGGTGCTGCTGGGAAGGTTGATGTTCGATATGCCCGATACATTTTCGTGACCTTGCCGCGACGGACGGCCGGGGCCCGGAATTCCTCACGTGGAGTGGGTGATCGGTCCCGCTGTGTGTCCGCCGCGTGTCCGCCGTGCCGTGTGCGGTTGGTCATGCGGCCTCCGGGTGTCGGTGCGGCGGCCTAGACTCGACAAGCGATGAGCAGCCTCTTTGACGACAGCTTCCTGGCCGGCCTCCAGCACTCGGAGGAAGAGCCCCCGCCGCCCCCCGAGGACTCCGCACCCGAAGCGGTGCCGGAGGACCTCTTCTCGGGCGTGTTCGACGGGCCCCCGCCGCCCAGGGACGCCTACTACCGCGACGGCGCGCACCGCCCCGTCATCGACTCGGCGGCGCTCCTCGACGGGCTGAACACCGAGCAGCGCGCCGCCGTCGTCCACGCGGGCTCCCCGCTGCTCATCGTCGCCGGGGCCGGCTCGGGCAAGACCCGGGTGCTGACCCACCGGATCGCCCACCTCCTCGCGGAGCGCGGGGTGCACCCCGGCCAGATCCTGGCGATCACCTTCACCAACAAGGCCGCCGGCGAGATGAAGGAGCGCGTCGAGCAGCTCGTCGGACCGCGCGCCAACGCGATGTGGGTCATGACCTTCCACAGCGCGTGCGTACGCATCCTGCGCCGCGAGTCGAAGCGGCTCGGCTTCACGTCGTCGTTCTCGATCTACGACGCCGCCGACTCCAAGCGGCTGATGGCCCTGGTCTGCCGCGATCTCGACCTGGATCCGAAGCGCTTCCCGCCGAAGTCGTTCACGGCCAAGGTCTCCAACCTGAAGAACGAGCTGATCGACGAGGAGACCTTCGCCGGCCAGGCCGCGGACGGCTTCGAGAAGACCCTCGCCCAGGCCTACGCGATGTACCAGTCCCGGCTGCGCGAGGCCAACGCGCTCGACTTCGACGACATCATCATGACGACGGTCCACCTGCTCCAGGCGTTCCCGGACGTCGCCGAGCACTACCGCCGCCGCTTCCGGCACGTCCTGGTCGACGAGTACCAGGACACCAACCACGCCCAGTACACCCTCGTACGCGAGCTGGTCGGCCCGGCGGGCGAGGGCGACGCCCCGGCCGAGCTGTGCGTCGTGGGTGACGCGGACCAGTCGATCTACGCCTTCCGCGGCGCGACCATCCGCAACATCCTCCAGTTCGAGGAGGACTACCCGAACGCGACGACGATCCTCCTGGAGCAGAACTACC
Source organism: Streptomyces sp. NPDC001933 (assembly GCF_042890955.1). Classification (NCBI taxonomy): domain Bacteria; kingdom Bacillati; phylum Actinomycetota; class Actinomycetes; order Kitasatosporales; family Streptomycetaceae; genus Streptomyces; species Streptomyces sp. NPDC001933. Next base: position 87,277 of record NZ_JBIASS010000016.1, read on the forward strand.
GCTCCACGCAGACGATCCTGTCCGCCGCCAACGCGGTCATCGAGCGCAATGAGAGCCGCCGCCCCAAGAACCTCTGGACCAACGCCGGGACGGGCGCCCGGATCACTGGCTACGTAGCCGACACCGAGCACGACGAGGCGCAGTTCGTCGCCGACGAGATCGACCGGCTCACCGACGCGGGCGACGCCAAGGCCGGTGACGTCGCGATCTTCTACCGTACGAACGCGCAGTCCCGCGTCTTCGAAGAGATCTTCATCCGCGTCGGCCTGCCCTACAAGGTCGTCGGCGGCGTGCGCTTCTACGAGCGCAAGGAGGTCCGGGACATCCTGGCCTACCTGCGCGTCCTCGCCAATCCGGAGGACACCGTCCCGCTGCGCCGCATCCTCAACGTGCCCAAGCGAGGCATCGGCGAGCGCGCCGAGGCGATGGTCGACGCGCTGTCGATGCGCGAGAAGATCACCTTCCCGCAGGCGCTGCGGCGGGTCGACGAGGCGTACGGCATGGCGGCCCGGTCGGCCAACGCCGTCAAGCGGTTCAACACGCTGATGGAGGAGCTGCGCACGATCGTCGAGTCGGGCGCGGGCCCCGCGGTGGTCCTGGAGGCCGTGCTGGAGCGCACGGGCTATCTCGCCGAGCTCCAGGCGTCCACCGACCCGCAGGACGAGACCCGGATCGAGAACCTTCAGGAACTGGCCGCCGTGGCGCTCGAATTCGAGCAGGAGCGCGGAGCGGCCGGCGAGGAGGGCGCGGACACGGCCCCCGGTGCGGGCGCGGGCACGGCCCCCGGCACGGGCACGCTCGCCGAGTTCCTGGAGAAGGTCGCCCTCGTCGCCGATTCCGACCAGATCCCCGACGAGGACGAGGACGGCTCCGGCGTCATCACGCTGATGACGCTGCACACCGCGAAGGGCCTCGAATTCCCGGTCGTCTTCCTGACCGGCATGGAGGACGGCGTTTTCCCGCACATGCGGGCGCTGGGACAGGTGAAGGAGCTGGAGGAGGAGCGGCGCCTCGCCTACGTCGGCATCACCCGGGCCCGCGAGCGGCTCTACCTGACCCGGGCCGCCATGCGCAGCGCGTGGGGGCAGCCCTCGTACAACCCGCCGTCGCGGTTCCTGGAGGAGATCCCGGACCAGCACCTGGAGTGGAAGCGGACCGGGCCGATGGCGGCGCCGGCCGGACCGACGTCGGGGATCACCTCGTCGCTGTCCTCGTCGCGTTCGCGCTCCGGGCCCTCGGGCTTCGCGACCCGGCGCACCTCCGACAAGCCGACGGTCACGCTGGCCGTCGGGGACCGGGTCACGCACGACCAGTTCGGGCTCGGCACGGTCACGGCGGTCGAGGGCATCGGTGACCAGGCGAAGGCCACGGTCGACTTCGGCGACGAACGGCCGAAGAAGCTGCTGCTGCGGTACGCGCCGGTCGAGAAGCTGTAGACGGGGCGAGGCGAGCGAGCGTGCGGGCGGGGGTTGTGGCCCCCGCCCCGCCGGGCTCAGGTCTCAGGTGGGGTTGACGCCGTGGCTGCGGAGCCAGGGCAGCGGGTCCACTGCCGCTCCGCCACCGGGGCGCACCTCGAAGTGCAGGTGCGGGCCGGTCGAGTTCCCGGTGTCGCCGGAGTACGCGATGACGTCACCGGCCTTGACCGGGCCCGAGCGGATCTTGGTGGCGCTGAGGTGGCAGTACCAGGTCTCGGTCCCGTCGGCCATGGTGACGATGGCCATGTTCCCGTAGGCGCTGTTCAGCTGGGTGCGCACGGTGCCGTCCGTCGCGGCCATCACGGGCGTGCCCTGCATGACGGGGAAGTCGATGCCCGTGTGCACGGACATCCAGTTGACGCCCGCCTGGCCGAAGTACGCGCTGAGGCCGTGCCGCTCGACCGGCATGACGAACTTGGGGCGCAGGGCCTCCTTGCGGGCGGCCTCTTCCTCGCGCTTCTTCTTCTCGGCGGCCTGCCGCTCCCGCAGGTCGATGCGCTCCTGGGTGCGGCTGGCGCGGTCGGCGAAGTTCTCCGCGTCGGCGCTGAGGTTGGCGAGCTGGGTGTCCAGCTTGTTGTTGGCGGCGACCGGCTTGACGGAGCCGGGGTCGGCCGCCGCCATCGTGGTGTTGTCGTCCTTCTTGTCCTCGCCGCCCAGCCCGCCGACCGAGGCCGCGGCGATTCCGGCCACGCTCATCACGCAGGCGGAGGGGATGGCGACGGTGAGGAGCGCGGAACGCTTCGCGGGGGAACGCCGCCGGCTGCGGCCGGCGCCGCCGCCGCGGGTTGCGGAGCGTCCGACGGAGCGGCGCGGTTCGGGCACGGCCTCCGCGACGTCCGTGATGGCCGCGACACTGATGGTGGCCGCGTCATGGACATCGTCCGCTGCCGCGGCGTCTGCTGCGATGCCGTCCGTGTCGGCCGCGATGCCCGCGTCAGTGGCGGCGGCGGTGGCGTAGGGCGCGTACGGGTCGTAGAGGTCGTAGGAGCCCGGGTCGGCGTAGGTCTCGTGGGTTCCGAGCGCCTCATGTGCCGAATGTGCCGACTGTGCCTCGTAGGACACCTGTGCGGTTTCTGCGGTTTGTGAGGGTTGCGCGATTTGCTGCTCGTGCTCGGGCGTGGCGCCGGTGTTCCAGGCGGTGGCGTCGTACACGCCGGAGTCGTGGACGGCCGTTTCGCCCGTGGCCCACGGGTCGTTCGTCTGCCAGCCGCTGGTGTCCCACTGGCCCGTGGCGTCCGGGGCGCCGCCCTGTGCCGGGATCCCGGCGAACGTGGCGGTCGCGGTGGCCGTCTCCGTGCCGTAGTCGGCCGCGGGCGTCCAGGTGGCCGTGGTGTCGTACGTCGGCCCCGCCTCGTACTGCTGCTGGGGCTGCGCGGGGTACGCGGTGTAGGCGTCGTACGAGGTGGTCGGGTGTGCGCCCGTGTCCCACTGCGTGGAGTCGTACTGGCCGCTGTACCCGGACTGTCCGGCGCCGTAGCCGCTGCCGTACGCGCCGTCGTGGCCGCCGGGGAGCGAGCCGAAGAGCGGATCGCTGTCGAAGCTGCCGGTCGCATCGCTGTCGTATCCGGCGTACCCGGCGTGGGGGTGCTGGTCGTTCACCAACTTCTCTCTCGCCTCGGCAGCAGGACCTGTGCTCTGGAGTCCGGCAGGGGGATCCCAGGGGGAGCAGTGGCCGCGACTGTACCCGGCGGTACGTGACGCCGACAATCTTCGGCGGGCGCGGGCGGCTCAGGAAACGGGCAATCGGCCGTCTTTCGACGGACTGTGCACACAGCCTTGGCCTTTTGTTCGAAACCCGTTCTATTTGTGGGGTCTCTGTTGGCTCCGTGGGCCCGTCCGGTCCCGCCGGTTCACGCGGCTCCTATGGTTCCGGTGGCCTCGGCCGTCGGTTCGCGGGATTCCAGGGCCTGTCGGACGGCGGCGGCGACGGCCGGGTGCACCGGCAGCGCGAGATGGCCGATCCCGGTGACGCGTACGTTCCGCGCGTCCAGATCCGGATGGTCGATGCAGGCCGCCTCGGCCGGGACGATCACCCGGTCGAGCTCGCTCCAGAAGCTCACGAACCGGGTGCGGCAGCCGGGCGCGGGTCTGCGCAGCTCCTCGATCGGCGCGGAGCCCGTGCGCATCTGCCGCACGATGGGATGGGCACTCGCCAGGGGGGCGACGGCGGTGCCCCCGTGCGGTGTGCCGAGGGTGATCAGCGTACGGACCCGCTGGTCACCGCCGAGTCGCTGTACGTAGTAGCGGGCGATCAGACCGCCGAGGCTGTGCCCGACGATGTCGACCTCGCGGTGTCCGGTGCGGGCGCAGATCTCCTCGACATGCCGCCCGAGCAGTTCGGCCGCCGTCCGGATGTCGCAGGTCAGCGGTGAGTAGTTGAGCGATTCCAGGTGGCGCCAGCCGTGCCGGGCGAGGCAGCGGCGCAGCAGGACGAAGACCGAACGGTTGTCGATGAAGCCGTGCAGCAGGACGACCGGGGGGTGCTCGTCGTCCTCGGTGGGGAGGACGGAGGCCCCGGCCGGGGCGGGGGCGACGGGGGGTGCGGCGGCTTCGGGAGGTGCGGTGGCGCCGGGGGGTGTGGTCTGCGGCCCGGCGGGGCGGGGCGCGGCCCGCCGTTCACCCGGGATGCCGGTGGGATAGATGAGTACATGCCCGGCGAGAACCGCCAGCTCCAGTGCGGTGGCCTTCAGCAGCGCGGCTGACAGCTGGACGGTGGGGAGCGGACACGGTCGGCGCAGCAGCGGGGGGAGAAAAGGCAGGTCCTTCATGGCCGACCTCCTGCTTCGGCAGGCGGGGGGAGGCGGCTCCGGCCCCGGATGCCCTCTCATGGGGCGCCGTCACGAAGGCGCGGTCGCCCGGTCGCCCGGTCGGCCGGATCGCCGGACCGGCCGTACCACCGTGCCGCGCGGCTGACGGCGCGGTGGTACGGCGACCTCGTAGCGGCTCCCCTGGTGGCCGGTCCCGCACGGCAGGTCTGCCGCGTGATTACGGGAACGGCGCCCGGTGAACATGTCCCACGTGTGATTTCCCCCTCCCCGTCCACCGCGAAACGACGGCTTGCGGGATGCTGTAGATAACGTTCGTTCACATCCCCGGCCCTTCAGGCACGGGAGACGCATGTGGAGGCAGTGATGGGTGTGACCGGTCCGATCCGTGTGGTGGTGGCGAAGCCGGGCCTGGACGGCCATGATCGCGGGGCCAAGGTGATCGCGAGGGCGCTGCGCGATGCGGGCATGGAGGTCATCTACACCGGGCTCCACCAGACGCCCGAGCAGATCGTGGACACCGCGATCCAGGAGGATGCCGACGCGATCGGCCTCTCGATCCTCTCGGGTGCACACAACACGCTCTTCGCCAAGGTGATCGAGCTGTTGAAGGAGCGCGAGGCGGAGGACATCAAGGTCTTCGGCGGCGGCATCATCCCGGAGGCGGACATCGCACCGCTGAAGGACCAGGGCGTCGCGGAGATCTTCACCCCGGGTGCCACGACGACGTCGATCGTCGACTGGGTCAACGCGAACGTCCGCCACCCCGCGGAAGCCTGACCCCGTCGGTCCCGGGCCTCGCTCTCGGGCCTGCCCCGTCCCGTCCCGGCCCGTCGCGTTCCCGCGTGTCGCGTCGCGGGGGATGGGCGGGCCCCGTCCGGCCCGTTCTGCCGTCGGCCCCGTCAGGCCGGGGTCAGCTCCGAGTCCATCGCCGCGCGCAGCCGCAAAGTGGAGACCAGCCGTTGGAAGGCCTCGGACCAGTAGCCGTTCGCGCCCGGTGAGGCGTTCTCCGGTTCGTCCGGGGTGGTGGTGAGGACCTCCAGACGGTCCGCCTCGGCCGGGTTCAGACAGCGTTCGGCGAGGCCCATCACGCCGCTGAAGCTCCAGGGGTAGCTGCCCGCGTCCCGGGCGATGTCCAGGGCGTCGACGACCGCGCGGCCCAGCGGCTCGGCCCAGGGGGTCGGGCAGACCCCCAGGAGCTGGAAGGCCTCCGACAGCCCGTGCGCGGCTACGAAGTCGGCCACCCAGCCGGCCCGTTCGGCCGCCGGGAGTATGCCGAGGAGCTTCGACCGTTCGGCGAGCGATGCCGTGCCGGGGCCGTTCGACGGAGGTGCGGAGGGGGCGCCGAGCAGCGCGCGGGCCCACTCGGGGTCCCGCTGTCGCACCGTCGCCCGGCACCATGCCGCGTGCAGTTCCTCGGCCCAGCCGTCCGCGACGGGCAGGCCGACGACCTCCCGGGCGGAGCGGCCGGCGAACCGCGTCGGCCAGGTGGCGAGCGGGGTCGCCTCCACCAACTGGCCGAGCCACCACGACCGTTCCCCCCGCCCGGAGGGCGGCGCCGCCACCACGCCGTCACGCTCCATCGCGGCGTCGCATTCGTGCGGTGCCTCCACGGCGATCGAGGCCTCGTCGCCGGTGAGGTCCGGGCTCACGCAGGACAGCGCGCGGGCCGCCATCCGGCCGGCGAACGCCGACTCCGGCAGTGCGGAGAGCAGTTCGGCGGCTGTCGAGCGGACATTGCGGCTCCGGTCGGAGAGTGCCTGTTCCAGGAAGGGCTCGTCGACCGCGGACAGTCCGGTGCGCAGCGAGTCCAGGAACATCAGCCGGTCCTCGGCCCGCTCGGTGGCCCAGGTGGTCGCGAGCAGTGCGAGCGCCGCCGAGGGATCGTGTGCGCGAACGGCTCCGAGCAGGGCGACCCGCTCGGCGAACAGCCCCTCCTCCCACAGCCGGGTGACCGCTTCCGGCTCCGTCGGGTCGGGCAGCGACGAGCCGCCGGACGAACCGCGCAGCGCGAACTTCCACTCGGGGTTCAGCCCGGCCAGCCAGAGTCCTCGCGGCCCGGCGAAGGCCAGGGCCTGCGGTCGCAGGTCCGTCCGCGCCCTGGCCGCGTCGAGCAGGGCGGGGAGCAGCGCGGCCGGGGCCCGGAAGCCCCGCTGGTTGGCGGTGGCCAGCCACTGCGGGATCAGCTCCGTGAGGTCGGGCGCCGTACCGCGACGGCCGCCCGAGCCGCCCGATGCCGCCCGGTCCGCCAGCAGTTGGGCGAGCCTGCGCCGGGCGGCCGGGGGCAGCGGCGGCCGCGGGTCGACGGGCGCCGGTGCGGGCCGGGCGGCGGGGGCGGCGGGCAGCAGACCCGCCCTGCGCCGCACGGTGTGGAGCGCCGCCGCGTCCAGCAGCCCGGCAGGGCCGCCGTCTCCCGCCGTCGGGCGGCGGTCGGTGCCGAGCAGCGCCGTGGTGACGAGCTCTTCCCACGGTGCGGGTGTGATGGTGCGAGGCATCGGTCCCCCTTGCATTGATCCCCCTGCGGGTTTCGAGTCCATCGTCAGATGAGCGGCACGGTCCCGGACGCCGCGTCGGCACGACCGATCCCGGCTCCCGTACCGTCGTCGGACCAGGCCGCGAACGGGTCGAAGCCGCGGTGGCCGCATTCGCCGAAGACCGTGACCGGAGAGCCGCCGGAGAGCGCGACGAGCTTCCACAGTCCGGGCCGGGACAGAGCCGCCGGGGCGATGGGCAGAGCCGCATCGCCCGCCGCGTCCGCAAGTTGCCAGCCGTCCCCGGACGGCACGGGTATGACGTCGCGCAAGGTCACCGGCCAGGCGTCCAGCCAGGGGTCCTCACGCAGGGCGTCTCCGTACGCGCGCGTCGCGGCCGCGGCCGTGTCGCCCGGTGGCGGTGTGCCGGTCGGCGAGGGCACACCGAACTGCCGGCCCAGCTCCGCCCGCAGCCGGCCGGAACCCGGATGGGGTGTCAGCTCGGCGTCGATCGTGACGCCCACCGGCAGTGCCAGGCCGGGGGAGCGCCCGGCCGCTCCGAAGGAGAGCAGCAGGGCCGTGCGGCCCGTCTCCCTCCCGTACAGCCAGATGCGGCGGGCGACGATCTTGCCGTCCGGGGTGTCGTACTGGGCGAGGACCAGCCAGTGGTCGCGGACCGGCGGGCCCTCGGCGGGGGTCGTCAGCCCCACCCGGGTACGGACCGTGGCCGCCAGCGGCTCCGGCAGCCGGTCGATCCCCAGCCAGGCGCTGTCCAGCAGATGCAACAGCGCGCACTCCTCCAGCAGCCGGGCCGGCCAGCCCGGACCGGATGCCGGTATGGAGCCCAGCTCCCGCACCCGGCCCGCCAGTCCGGGCGCCTGGGCATCGACCATGCGGGCCGCCGTCTCCTCCCAGAGCCCGTACCCCGGCTGATCGGCCGCCGCCAGCCCCCCGCGCAGCAGATCGGTCAGCCGCTCCTCCAACTCCTGCGCGCCGCCGGTGATCCGCTCGGCCCGGCGCTCGGCCCGCCGCCGGGCGGCCTCCGGGTCCGCCGGGCCCGTGGGCGGGGCGCCATCCGCCCCCGTACGCTGCTCCGCCTTCTCGGCCGACCGTTCACGGCGGCCCGTCAGCCACTCTCCGGCCCAGTCCGGCACCTCGCCCCCGGGCAGGGCCGACTCGCCCGACGCCCAGACCAGCAGCAGGCCCAGCGCGTGCTTGCACGGGAACTTCCGGCTGGGGCAACTGCACTTGTACGCGGGGCCGGTGGTGTCGATCACCGTCAGATACGGCTTGCTCCCGCTCCCCTTGCACTGCCCCCACACCGCACCCGAGCCGTCGCACCCGCCGCCCGACCACGGGCCGGCCGTACCGAGCCTGCTCCCGGCCTTGCGTGACGCATCGTCAGGAGCAAGGGCCAGTACCTGCTCCACCGTCCAGCGCGCCACCGGGCCTGCGGTGCGCAAGGGTTCTCCCCCGTGAGATAGCAGCATGGGGACGACGGTAGAGCGCCCCACTGACAATCACCCTGACCTGCTGATTCGTCGTCACGCACGCATCTTGACTTTACTCGTCCTTTGCGATTCGCTGCGATTGGCCGAACCATGGATCCGGGGGGACCAGCCGATGAGCCACACCGTTCGCAACACCCGCAACACCCGCAGCGTCCGTAAGCTTCGCTCCGTCCGGACCGCCGCCTGTGCGGCCGTCGTGCTCGGCCTCGGTCTGGGCCTCGCCGGCTGCTCCGGGACGGCCGGCCAGGTGGACAAGGCCGTGGACGAGGTGATGGACGAGACGTACGAGGTCACCTACGAGGTCACCGGCACGGGCGTCGACGAGATCCAGTTCCACGGCGGCGGGGGCAAGGCGATGGAACCGAAGATCGAGACGGTCAAGTCGCCCACCCTGCCCTGGCGGAAGACCGTCACACTGCGCGGGATCATGCCGCCCGCGGTCATGCCGATCGCCGTCGACGCGGACGGGGCCGACATCTCCTGCTCGATCACGCACAAGGGCAAGGTGATCAAGGAGGCGAAGGGCGAGGGCATGCTCGCCGCGGGCGGCTGCGTGGCCGTCTCGCCGGTGGCCGGCTGAACCGTCGGCCCGCAACTCTTCGCCCGCAGCCGGGAAATCGGCCCTGACCTGCGGTCGGGGCCGATTGTCAGTGCCATGGTGCACGGTGGGAACCACATCGGGTCGACCGATCCGGAGGGGGATCCATGACCGTGTCCGAAACCACTGCCGCCGTCGACGTACAGGCTCTGCGACCGCATGCCGAGGACGCCTTCGCCCATGAGCTGAAGGCCCTCGCCGCGGCCGACGACCGCCCGCGGCCCGCCCGTTGGAATCTTTCCCCGTGGGCCGTCGCCACCTACCTGCTCGGTGGCACCCTGCCGGACGGCACCGTGATCACACCGAAGTACGTGGGCCCGCGCCGTCTCGTCGAGGTCGCCGTGACCACGCTCGCCACCGACCGGGCCCTGCTGCTCCTCGGCGTTCCGGGCACCGCCAAGACCTGGGTCTCGGAGCACCTCGCGGCCGCCGTCAGCGGCGATTCGACACTGCTCGTCCAGGGCACGGCGGGCACCCCGGAAGAAGCGGTCCGCTACGGGTGGAACTACGCGCAGCTGCTCGCGCACGGGCCCAGCCGCGACGCCCTGGTGCCCAGCCCGCTCATGCGCGCCATGTCCGACGGCATGACGGCGCGGATCGAGGAACTCACCCGCATCCCCGCCGATGTGCAGGACTCGCTCATCACGATCCTTTCGGAGAAGACGCTCCCCGTCCCCGAGCTGGGACAGGAGGTCCAGGCGGTCCGCGGCTTCAACGTCATCGCCACCGCCAACGACCGCGACCGAGGCGTCAACGAACTGTCCAGCGCGCTGCGCCGCCGGTTCAACACCGTCGTGCTCCCGCTGCCCGCCACCCCGGACGCCGAGGTCGACATCGTGTCCCGGCGCGTCGACCAGATTGGGCGCTCGCTCGACCTCCCGGCCGCACCGGACGGCATGACCGAGATCCGGCGCGTCGTCACGGTCTTCCGTGAACTGCGCGACGGAGTCACCACGGACGGCCGCACCAAGCTCAAGTCCCCCTCGGGGACGCTGTCGACGGCCGAGGCGATCTCCGTCGTCACCAACGGCCTCGCGCTGGCCGCGCACTTCGGCGACGGGATGCTGCGCCCCGGCGATGTGGCGGCGGGCATCCTCGGCGCGGTCGTCCGTGATCCCGCTGCCGACCGCGTGGTCTGGCAGGAGTATCTGGAGACCGTGGTCCGGGAGCGGGACGGGTGGAAGGACTTCTACCGCGCCTGCCGCGAGGTGTCCGCATGACCGGCGCCGGGCGTCCTGCGGGACCACTGCTGCTGGGGGTGCGGCACCACGGGCCGGGCTCGGCCAGGGCCGTCCGCGCGGCGCTGGACGCCGCCCGCCCGCGTGCCGTGCTCGTCGAAGGGCCCCCGGAGGCCGACGCACTGCTGCCGCTGGCCGCCGACGAACGGATGCGGCCACCGGTCGCGCTGCTCGCCCATGCCGTCGACGACCCGGGGCAGGCTGCCTTCTGGCCGCTGGCCGCGTTCTCGCCAGAGTGGATCGCGATCCGCTGGGCCCTTGAGCACGGCGTTCCGCTCCGGTTCATCGACCTGCCCGCGGCGAACTCCCTGGCCATGGCGCAGGCAGCGGAGAACGAAAACGAAGCGGACGAGAACGGCGAGCACGCACCCGATGCCGATGCCGATGCCGACACCGGCGCCGATGGCCCGGCTGCCGCGCCGGCCCCGATCGACCCCATCGGTGTGCTCGCCGAGGCGGCGGGTTACGACGACCCGGAGCGCTGGTGGGAGGACGTCGTCGAACACCGCGCCCAGGACGGCGGAGCCGTCGACCCGCTGGCGCCGTTCGCCGCCCTCGCCGAGGCGATGACCGCACTGCGCGAGGTGTACGGGGACGGCGGCCACCCCCGGGACGCCGTCCGCGAGGCACACATGCGCATCCAACTGCGCAAGGCGCGCAAGGAGTTCGGCGACGGCGTCGCGGTCGTCTGCGGTGCCTGGCACGTGCCCGCGCTCGGTACGGGGACCACGCTCACCGCCGACCGCGCCCTGCTCAAGGGGCTGCCCAAGGTCAAGGCCGAGCTGACCTGGGTGCCCTGGTCGCACCGGCGGCTGGCCCGGCACAGCGGCTACGGAGCGGGCATCGACTCGCCCGGCTGGTACGGACACCTCTTCGACGCCCCGGACCGCCCGATCGAGCGGTGGATGACCAAGGTCGCCGGACTCATGCGCGACGAGGACCGGTTCGTGTCGTCGGCCCATGTCATCGAGGCCGTGCGGCTCGCCGAGACCCTGGCCGCCATGCGCGGGCGCCCGCTCGCCGGACTGAGCGAGACGACCGACGCGGTCCGTGCCGTGATGTGCGAGGGCTCCGATGTGCCGCTCGCCCTCGTCCAGGACCGGCTGATCGTCGGCGAGACCCTCGGCGAAGTGCCGGACACCGCCCCCGCCGTGCCCCTGCAGCGCGACCTCACCCGCCTGCAGCGCACGCTGCGGCTCAAACCGGAGGCGCAGGAGCGGGAGCTGGAGCTCGACCTGCGCAAGGACAACGACGCGGCCCGCAGCAGACTTCTGCACCGGCTGCGTGTTCTCGCCGTCGGCTGGGGCGAGCCCGCCGCCGGCCGGTCGAGCACCGGCACCTTCCGGGAGAGCTGGCGGCTGCGCTGGGAGCCCGAGCTGTACGTACAGGTCGCGGAGGCCGGTACCTGGGGCACCACCGTGCTCTCCGCGGCCACCGCCAGGGCCGGGGCGCAGGCGGCCTCGGCGACCGCGCTCGCCGAGGTCACGGCGCTCGCCGAACAGTGCCTCCTGGCCGAACTGCCCGACGCGCTCCCCGTCGTGATGCGGGCCCTCGCCGACCGGGCCGCGCTCGACACGGACGTCGGCCGTCTCGCCGACGCGCTGCCCGCGCTGGCCCGCACCCTGCGCTACGGCGATGTGCGGTCCACGGACACCACGGCGCTCGCCGAGGTCGCGGCCGGGCTCGCCGAGCGGATCTGCGTCGCACTGCCGGCCGCCTGCACCGGGCTCGACGCCGACGGAGCCGCCGAACTGCGCGGCCGGGTGGACGGAGTCCACACCGCGATCGGGCTGCTCACCGGGGCCGCACCGGCCGACGCCGGTACGGACGCGGACGGGCTGCGCGAACGCTGGACGGCCGTACTGCACAAGCTCGCCGCCCGGGACACGGTCGCCGGAGTCGTCCGGGGGCGCGCGACCCGCCTGCTGCTCGACGACGGACGGCTCGCGCAGGACGGCGCGGCACGGCTGATGGGGCTGGCCCTCTCGCCCGGCACGCCCCCTGCCGACGCCGCGGAGTGGATCGAGGGATTCGTCGGCGGATCCGCCGGCGGAGGCATGCTGCTGGTCCACGACGAGCAGCTGCTCGGCCTGGTCGACGCCTGGCTCACCGGGGTGCCCGCCGACCGGTTCGCCGATGTGCTGCCGCTGCTGCGCCGCACGTTCTCGGCGTACGAAGCCGGCGTACGGCGCACCCTGGGCGAGCTCGTGCGGCGCGGCCCGGCCGCCGGAGGACCGTCGGCCACCGGTACCGGCACGGGCGGCGCGACGGCACCCGGATTCGGCCCGGGGCTGGACGAAGCGCGGGCCGACGCGGTCGAGCCGGTGCTGCGCCTGCTGCTCGGACTGCACAACGATCCGGGCCCGGACGGCCAGGCCCGGTCCGGGCGGGCCGGGAGAGCCGCGAACGCCGAGGAACCGCTGGGGGCAACGGGATGACCACGGACACGACCACGACCACGGGCGAGGGTGCGGCCGGCCCCACGCCGACCCCACCGCACCCGGCCGGCACAGCGCACCCACCGCACCCGCCGCACGCACCGCGCACGCCGCAGCCCGGCCCGGCGAACGAAGAGCGGCTGCGCAGGTGGCGGCTGGTCCTGGGCGGGGACAGCGCCGAGAGCACCGGCTGCACCCTCACCGGGCGCGACGCCGCGATGGACGGCGCACTGACCGCGCTCTACGGCGACGGAGCCAAGCAGGGTGGCCGCGGCAGGAGCAGCCGCACGGCCGGACTCGGGGCCTCCGCCCCCTCCGTGGCCCGCTGGCTCGGCGACATCCGCACGTACTTCCCCAGCTCCGTCGTCCAGGTCATGCAGCGCGACGCGATCGACCGGCTCGGTCTCTCCGCACTGCTCCTCGAACCGGAGATGCTGGAGGCGGTCGAGGCCGACGTCCATCTCGTGGGCACGCTCCTCTCGCTCAACAAGGTCATGCCCGAGACGACGAAGGAGACCGCGAGAGCGGTCGTGCGCAAGGTCGTCGAGGATCTGGAGAAGCGGCTCGCCGCCCGCACCCGGGCCACGCTCACCGGCGCGCTGGACCGCTCGGCCAGGATCGACCGGCCCCGTCACCACGACATCGACTGGGACCGCACCATCCGGGCCAACCTCAAGAACTACCTCCCCGAATTCGGCACCGTCGTCCCCGAGCGGCTCATCGGCTACGGGCGGGCCGCCCGGTCCGTGAAGAAGGACGTCATCCTCTGCATCGACCAGTCGGGGTCGATGGCCGCCTCCGTCGTCCACGCCTCCGTCTTCGGCGCGGTGCTCGCCTCCATGCGCACCCTGCGGACGAGGCTCGTCGTCTTCGACACGGCGGTGGTCGACCTCACCGACCAGCTCGACGACCCCGTCGACGTACTCTTCGGCACCCAGCTCGGCGGCGGCACCGACATCAACCGCGCGCTCGCCTACTGCCAGTCGAGGATCACCCGCCCGGCCGAGACCGTGGTCGTGCTCATCAGCGACCTCTACGAGGGCGGCATACGCAACGAGATGCTGAAGCGGGTCGCCGCGATGAAGGCCTCCGGCGTGCAGTTCGTGGCGCTGCTCGCGCTGTCCGACGAGGGTGCGCCCGCCTACGACCGCGACCACGCGGCAGCGCTCGGGGCCCTGGGCGCACCGGCCTTCGCGTGCACCCCGGACCTCTTCCCGGAGGTGATGGCGGCGGCCGTCGAGAAGCGTCCGCTTCCCGTGCCGGACAAGGAGAACCACCGGTGACACGGTGCCGTGCGGTCCACTCACACACGGCCACCGGCATGATCTGTGACCGTAATCACCGCTCGGTTGCGATCTCTGATTTAGGGTCCTGCGGACCACGGGGATAACCTGCGAGATGGACATGCCGCGTACCCGGGGTCACCGTGTGCGCCTTCCTGGTGACAGAACAGTCACGTTGCCCCTCGCGGCACGCCCACGCAGAAAACCAACCGCGAGACCATTGATTAAGGGACGGACGCGCGTGGACCTGTTCGAGTACCAGGCGAGGGACCTCTTCGCCAAGCACGGTGTACCGGTGCTGGCCGGTGAAGTCATCAACACGCCTGAGGCAGCCCGCGAGGCGACCGAGCGGCTGGGCGGCAAGTCTGTCGTCAAGGCGCAGGTGAAGGTCGGTGGCCGCGGCAAGGCCGGTGGCGTCAAGCTGGCCGCCACCCCCGACGAGGCGGTCGCCCGCGCGACCGACATCCTCGGCATGGACATCAAGGGCCACACGGTCCACAAGGTGATGATCGCCGAGACCGCGCCGGAGATCCTTGAGGAGTACTACGTCTCGTACCTCCTCGACCGCACCAACCGCACCTTCCTGGCCATGGCCTCGGTGCAGGGCGGCATGGACATCGAGGAGGTCGCGGAGAAGACCCCCGAGGCCCTCGCGAAGGTCCCGGTCAACGCCGTCGACGGCGTCACGATCGAGAAGGCCCGCGAGATCGTCGCCCAGGCGAAGTTCCCGGCCGAGGTCGCCGAGAAGGTCGCCGAGGTCCTGGTGACGCTGTGGGACACCTTCGTCGCCGAGGACGCGCTCCTCGTCGAGGTGAACCCGCTCGCCAAGGTCGCCTCCGGCGACATCATCGCGCTGGACGGCAAGGTGTCTCTCGACGAGAACGCCGACTTCCGGCAGCCCGACCACGAGGCCCTTGAGGACAAGGCCGCAGCCAACCCGCTCGAGGCTGCCGCCAAGGCCAAGAACCTCAACTACGTCAAGCTCGACGGCGAGGTCGGCATCATCGGCAACGGCGCCGGTCTGGTCATGTCGACCCTGGACGTCGTCGCGTACGCCGGTGAGAACCACGGCAACGTGAAGCCCGCCAACTTCCTCGACATCGGTGGCGGCGCCTCCGCCGAGGTCATGGCGAACGGCCTGGAGATCATCCTCGGCGACCCGGACGTCAAGTCCGTCTTCGTCAACGTCTTCGGTGGCATCACCGCCTGCGACGAGGTCGCCAACGGCATCGTCCAGGCGCTCGCGCTGCTCAAGTCCAAGGGTGAGGAAGTCACCAAGCCGCTGGTCGTGCGCCTCGACGGCAACAACGCGGAGCTGGGTCGCAAGATCCTCTCCGACGCCAACCACCCGCTGGTCCAGCGCGTGGACACCATGGACGGCGCGGCCGACAAGGCCGCCGAGCTCGCCGCGGCTGCGAAGTAAGGAAGAGGGACTCAGACCACCATGGCTATCTTCCTCACCAAGGACAGCAAGGTCATCGTCCAGGGCATGACCGGTGCCACGGGCATGAAGCACACCAAGCTCATGCTCGGTGACGGCACCAACATCGTCGGCGGCGTGAACCCGCGCAAGGCCGGCACCTCCGTCGACTTCGACGGCACCGAGGTACCGGTCTTCGGCTCCGTCGCCGAGGCGATGGAGAAGACCGGCGCGAACGTGTCCGTCCTCTTCGTGCCGCCGGCCTTCGCCAAGGCCGCCGTCGTCGAGGCGATCGACGCCGAGATCCCCCTCGCGGTCGTCATCACCGAGGGCATCGCCGTCCACGACTCGGCCGCCTTCTGGGCGTACGCGAGCTCGAAGGGCAACAAGACCCGGATCATCGGCCCGAACTGCCCCGGCCTGATCACCCCCGGCCAGTCCAACGCCGGCATCATCCCGGGCGACATCACCAAGCCCGGCCGCATCGGTCTCGTGTCCAAGTCCGGCACGCTGACCTACCAGATGATGTACGAGCTCCGTGACATCGGCTTCTCCTCCGCCGTTGGCATCGGTGGCGACCCGGTCATCGGTACGACGCACATCGACGCCCTCGCGGCGTTCGAGGCCGACCCCGAGACCGACCTGATCGTGATGATCGGTGAGATCGGCGGCGACGCCGAGGAGCGTGCGGCCGACTTCATCAAGGCCAACGTCACCAAGCCGGTCGTCGGTTACGTCGCGGGCTTCACCGCCCCCGAGGGCAAGACCATGGGCCACGCCGGCGCCATCGTCTCCGGCTCCTCCGGCACCGCCCAGGCGAAGAAGGAGGCCCTCGAGGCCGCCGGCGTCAAGGTCGGCAAGACGCCGACCGAGACCGCCAAGCTGGCTCGCGAGATCCTCGGCGCCTGATCGCTTCACCGCGTCGGAGCAGTACCGCAGGACAGCAGCAACGCGTCACCGCACAGACGGCGCGGGTCCGTACCCGGTCAAGGGGTACGGACCCGCGCCGTTTCGTGTCTTCTCCGCTCCGCGTCCCCGGAGCTCCTCCGCGCCCCGGAGGGGGTCAGCCCACCCGGGGGACCAGCCGGGCCGGGCCCCGCACGAGCTCGCCGTGGAGCTGCTTCTGCAGCTTCAGGTCCTGCGGCGTCAGCTTTTGCGGACCGCCGCGCGGCGGCACCCCGCCGACCTGCTGGGCGGGCGACTCCGGGGTCTCGTACCGGGTCGGGGCCGTAGCCAGCGTGAACAGCGCCAGCCCGATGATCAGCACCGTGAACGAGATGGCCGCCCGGGTCCACAGCTGGGCCTTGCGTTCGCTGTCCGTGCGGATCACGGCGGACGGGGGCAGCGAGCCGGAGGGCTGGGCCAGGGCGAGCGCGCCGAGCCGCTCGTGCAGCAGCGCCGACTGCTCGGCGGGCGACGAGTCCGCCGCCAGCTCGGGCAGCCGCTCGGCCACCGCGGCGCGGGCGTTCATCAGCCTGCCCGCCGCCGCAGGGGTGCTCGCCTCCGTCTCCGCCGCCGTCTCCGGCAGGTCCAGGCCGACACCGTCGTAGAGCAGCAGGGTGCGGCGGTACGACGGCGGCAGCTCCAGCAGCGCGTCGAGCAGGGCCCGCGGACCGGGTTCGGCCTGCGGCGGGTCGAGCCGGCGGCGGGCGCGGCGCAGCCGGTGCCACGGCGACATGGCGTACTCGTACGCGGCGGCCCGCACCCAGCCGGCCGGGTCCCGGTCCACCGCGACCTCGGGCCAGCGCTCCCAGGC
Source organism: Streptomyces sp. NPDC001933 (assembly GCF_042890955.1). Classification (NCBI taxonomy): domain Bacteria; kingdom Bacillati; phylum Actinomycetota; class Actinomycetes; order Kitasatosporales; family Streptomycetaceae; genus Streptomyces; species Streptomyces sp. NPDC001933. Next base: position 104,232 of record NZ_JBIASS010000016.1, read on the forward strand.
CAGCGCGAAGGCCCGTGCGACGGACTCCCGGGAGAGGTTCCGGCGCCCGGTCAGCAGAAACGTCTGGCGGAACAGGGCGTCGGCGGCGTGCGCGTACAAGGCATCGAAGGCCTCGTCGGGGGAGAGGACGGCAGGGGTCGGTCCGGCTTGGGCCGGTCCGGCGGTTTCGGCCGCGGGGGCCGGTTCGGGCATCACGGATGTGTTGGGCGGATCGGGGGTGGTGCCGGGCTCGGTCGGGGCCATGTCGGTGCTCCCGGTGGCTTCGACGGGGGTCGGCGGACGTGGCGGCGGCTTCGTGGACGTCACCGGCTTCGACAGCCTCGCGACCGTCTTCGGCGCCGCCGGGCGGGCCGCACGTTTGACCGCGGCCTTCGGCCGGATGTTCAGGGCGCCCGGACCAAACCGGGCGCTCGGCGGGGTGGCCTGCTGGCTCGGCCGGCCACCGCTTATCAGCCTGGCGTACGCCTCGCGTTTCCGCCCCCGGGGCGTGGTGCGGCCGGTCTCCCAGGACCGGACCGTGGCGCGGGTGACGCCCATCGCCGCGGCGACCTGCTCTTCACTCAGTGACTTCGCCTCGCGCAGTCTGCGTCGTTCCTTGGGGGAGGGAAGCGGATGCGCGGAGGCCGAATCGGCCGAGCTCTCTGTCATGCAGGCCCCCCGACCGAGCTGCACTGGGTAAAAAAGTACATAAACGTATATTGAGCGACACGGCGGCCATTCGCCTGTTACGAGGAATGAGCGCGTGTCGTTGGGAGCATGGCCGTGTGACCCAAGTGACCGGAAGCAGCCCGTCGTTGTCGGCAGAGCAGAGCCGGTCCGCCGTGCTGGCGTTCGCCCTTCTGCGCGGAGCCGTTGCGGCCGGACTGGGACTGGGATCCACCGCCGTCCTCGTCCTGGTGCTGTGGATCAGCTCGCCCACCTCCGACAGCAGCTCCGGCGAGGCGCTCCACGCGGCGGCCGGGCTCTGGCTGCTCGCCCACGGCGCGGAGCTGATCAGAGCCGACACGCTCAGCGGGGTGCCCGCCCCGATCGGCCTCGTTCCGCTGCTGCTCGCCGTGGTGCCGGTGTGGCTGGTCCACCGTGCGGCGCGGGACCTCCTGGTGGAGGAGGAGGGGCGCCCGGTCCTCTCGGCGGCGGGGGCGTTCGTCATGGTCGTCACCGGATATCTGCTGGTCGGAGCGGCTGTCGCGTACTACGGGTGGGACGGTTCGCTGTCCGTGCACCCGCCGTCGCTCCTCTTCCCGTCGGCCATTGTGGTGGCGGGCGCGGCGGCGGCCGGGGTCTGGACAGCGGCCGGGCGCCCGGTCGGGCCGCTGCCGTCCTGGGCGCCGGTGAGCCTGCACGAGGCGTTGGCACGCGGCCGGTTCCGGGAGCACGCGGAGACGGCCTGGCGGGCGGCGGCCGCTGGAGTGACGGTGCTGCTCGGCAGCGGGGCACTGCTCGTCGCGGTGGCGCTGGTGTGGCACGCGCACCCCGCCCAGCAGTCGTTCGTCCGGCTCTCGGGCGACTGGGCGGGCCGGGCCTCGGTCTTCCTGCTCGCGCTGGTGCTGGTGCCGAACGCGGCGGTATGGGGTGCGGCGTACGGGCTCGGGCCGGGCTTCGCCCTCGGTACGGCGTCCACGGTCACCCCGCTCGCCTTTTCGGGGCGTCCGGCGCTGCCCGGCTTCCCGTTGCTCGCCGCGCTGCCCGCCGCGGGTCCGGGAACGGCCCTGAACTGGACGGCTGCCGCGGTGCCGGTCGCGGCCGGGGTGACGATCGCCTGGTTCACGGTGCGGCGGGCCGCGCCCGCGCACGCCGCACCGGAGGAGGCCTGGAGCCTGCGGGAGACCGCGCTGACGGCCGCCCTGGCCGCGCTGGGGTGCGGGGCCGGTACGGCGGTGCTCGCCGCGGCTGCCGGGGGGCCGCTCGGTACCCGGGCGCTGGCGGAGTTCGGGCCGGTGTGGTGGCTCACGGGTGCGGCGGCCCTGCTGTGGACGGCGCTGATCGGCGTTCCCGGTGCGCTGCTGCTCCGGTCCTGGCGGCTGCGGGAGCGCGGCGCGGGCACGTGGGGGTGGGTCACGGGCGCGGCGGCCCTGCTGTGGACGGCGCTGATCGGCGTTCCCGGTGCGCTGCTGCTCCGGTCCTGGCGGCTGCGGGAGCGCGGCGCGGGCACGTGGGGGTGGGTCACGGGCGCGGTACGGAGGAAGGCGAAGGCGGGAGCGGAGGAGGGGGAGAAGGGGCAGGAAGCCGGGAAGCCGGTGCCGCAAACGGTTCCGGTGCCGGAATCGGTGCCGGTGCAGGGAGGCGAGTCCGACGCCGTGTCCGTAAGCCCTTCCCGGCCCACGCCCGCCGCAGCGCCGTCGGCGCCCGCGCAGCCCGCCGCCCGCATGTCCGATCCGGACGCGGAAGCGGACGCGGACACGGACGAGAACGACGACTTCGTACCGTACGATTTCCTGCCGACCGACCCCTGGCACGAGCGGACGGCCCGGCCTGGAGAGGCCGGACCGTCCGGAAACACCTGAGACGCCCGGGGCGCGAGTTCCTAGTTCTTGACGCCGAAGAAGGGTTCCAGCGGCTTCGGCAGCAGGTCGTTGCAGGAGAGCTGACCGGTCTTGGTCAGGGCGTCGTTCACGCAGGTGTAGTAGTCGCGGTAGACCAGCTGCACGGTGTAGGTCGTCGCGACGATCGAGAGCGCGAGCAGCGCCGTCACCAGGCCGCTGACCGCGGCCGTGGTCTGCTGCCGGCCACCACCGGGAGCGGCGGGCGTACCCGGCGCGGAGCCGGCCGCCGGAGCGCGCCCGGCTGCGGCGGCACCGGTCGCCCGGTCCGGACCGGATGCCCGAGCCGGGTCCGACGCCCGGCCGGAGCCGTCGGCCGCCGTGGCGGAGGCGCTCCTCGGCTTCGCCCGGAGCGAGCTGATCGCCCAGTACACGGAGAGCGCGCCGAGCAGCAGGGCGACCTCGGGCAGGTCGAAGAGGGCGAAGAAGAAGGCCCACATGCCGCCGAGCAGGGCGTAACGAGCACGGCGCTGGGCGGGGTCGGTCGGGTCCCAGCGCAGCCCGCCGGGGCTGCCCTCGGGTCCGCCCTGTCCGTTCGAACCGCCCTGGCCCCCGGGGCGGCCGCCGAAGCCGCCGCTCTGGCGGCCGGGCTGCCGGCTGCTCCACTGGCTGCCCCAGGCGGGCCGGTCCTCGGAGGAGCCGCCCTCGGAGGAGTCGTCCCCGTTGCCGTTGCCGTTGCCGGCGCCGTTTCCGGTGTTCGAGGGGCGGCGGGGCTGCCAGGGCTGGTCGGGCCGGTTCTCGGGCGGTGCGGCGAACGGGTTCTCCTCCGCCCGGCCGGAGGCCCCGGACGTACCGGAGGAAGAGGAAGAGGAAGAAGAGGAGGAGCCCGTGGGGGACTGGCGTTCTCGCATCAGCAGTGAGGCCCGCTCGGGCAGCGGGTGGCGGAAGGCGGTGCGGCGGCGTCGGTCCGGCATGTGGTGAACGTCTTCCCCATCTCGTCATTTCCGCCCTGTGGACGGTTCGCTGTCCCCTGACGCTACCTCCCGCCCAGGAGCGGCCGAAAGCTGGGAGCGGGGCCCGAGCAGCCGATATCCGTCCCCCGGACCCGCCGTTCCTCCCCGGAGTCCGGCCGGCCGCCGTCCACCCCCGTCCCGTGGGGGTCCTCCGAGGTGCCGGTATCGTTGCTGACGGTCGGCTTGTTCGTAGAGTTCCCCGTATCGAGGGGCTCAGTTCTTTCGTACGACCATACAAAATCAGCGTCGCTCTGCTCCACCATGCGAGAACCACCACGCGAGAAAGGGCCCAGCAGTGGCCTCCCCGCCCCCCTCAGCCGCCCCGGTGCGCCTGGTCGTACTGGTCTCCGGTTCAGGCACGAACCTTCAAGCCCTGCTCGACGCCATCGGTGACGATCCCGAGGGCTTCGGCGCACGGATCGTCGCGGTCGGCGCCGACCGCCCCGGCATCGTCGGCCTGGAACGGGCGGAGCGCGCCGGACTGCCGACCTTCGTGTGCCGGGTCAAGGACCACGCCACCCGCGAGGAATGGGACGCGGCGCTCGCGGCCGCGACGGCCGAGCACCGCCCCGACCTCGTGGTGTCCGCCGGATTCATGAAGATCGTGGGCAAGGAGTTCCTCGCCCGGTTCGGCGGCCGGTTCATCAACACCCACCCCGCCCTGCTTCCCAGCTTTCCCGGTGCCCACGGAGTGCGCGACGCGCTCGCGTACGGCGTGAAGGTCACCGGGTGCACCGTCCACTTCGTCGACGACGGCGTCGACACCGGTCCGATCATCGCGCAGGGCGTGGTCGAGGTGACCGAAGAGGACACGGCGGAGGGCGAAGAGGCCCTCCATGAACGCATCAAGAAAGTCGAGCGCAAGCTGCTCGTCGAGGCCGTGGGGCGGCTCGCCCGTGACGGCTATCGCATTGAGGGACGAAAGGTTCATCTCGGTCATGTCGGTGAATAAGCCCATCCGCCGCGCCCTGGTCAGTGTCTACGACAAGACGGGGCTCGAAGACCTCGCCCGCGGTCTGCACGAGGCCGGTGTCGAGCTGGTCTCCACCGGCTCCACCGCCGGGAGGATCGCCGCCGCCGGGGTGCCGGTCACCAAGGTCGAGGAGCTCACCGGCTTCCCCGAGTGCCTCGACGGCCGCGTCAAGACGCTGCACCCCCGCGTCCACGCCGGCATCCTCGCCGACCTCCGTCTGGACGCCCACCGCGAGCAGCTCGCCGAACTGGGCGTGGAGCCGTTCGACCTGGTGGTCGTCAACCTCTACCCGTTCAAGGAGACCGTCGCCTCCGGCGCCTCGGCCGACGAGTGCGTGGAGCAGATCGACATCGGCGGCCCGTCCATGGTCCGCGCCGCCGCCAAGAACCACCCGTCCGTGGCCGTCGTCACCAGCCCCGAGCGGTACGCCGACGTTCTCGCCGCGGTCAAGGCGGGCGGCTTCGACCTGACCGCCCGCAAGCGCCTGGCCGCCGAGGCGTTCCAGCACACGGCCGCGTACGACGTGGCCGTGGCCTCCTGGTTCGCCGACGACTACGCCGCCGCCGACGACTCGGGCTTCCCCGACTTCTTCGGTGCGACGTACGAGCGCAAGAACGTCCTGCGCTACGGCGAGAACCCGCACCAGCCCGCCGCGCTCTACACCTCCGGCACCGGTGGCCTGGCCGAGGCGGAGCAGCTGCACGGCAAGGAGATGTCGTACAACAACTACACGGACACCGACGCCGCGCGCCGGGCCGCGTACGACCACGCCGAGCCGTGCGTCGCGATCATCAAGCACGCCAACCCGTGCGGCATCGCGATCGCCGACGACGTCGCCGAGGCGCACCGCAACGCGCACGCCTGCGACCCGCTGTCGGCCTTCGGCGGTGTCATCGCCGTCAACCGTCCGGTGACCGTCGCCATGGCCGAGCAGGTCGCGGAGATCTTCACCGAGGTCATCGTCGCCCCGGCGTACGAGGACGGCGCAGTCGAGGTCCTGGCCCGCAAGAAGAACATCCGCGTGCTGCGCTGCCCCGACGCCCCGACCGCCCCGGTCGAGGTCAAGCCGATCGACGGCGGCGCGCTGCTCCAGGTCACCGACCGCCTCCAGGCCGACGGTGACGACCCGGCCAACTGGACCCTCGCCACCGGTGAGGCCCTGACCGAGGACGAGCTGAAGGAGCTCGCCTTCGCGTGGAAGGCCTGCCGCGCGGTCAAGTCCAACGCGATCCTGCTCGCCAAGGGCGGAGCCTCGGTAGGCGTCGGCATGGGCCAGGTCAACCGCGTCGACTCCGCGAAGCTGGCCGTCGAGCGGGCCGGCGAGGAGCGGGCGCGCGGCTCGTACGCCGCCTCCGACGCGTTCTTCCCGTTCCCGGACGGGCTGGAGATCCTGACCGCCGCGGGCATCAAGGCCGTGGCCCAGCCCGGCGGTTCGGTCCGTGACGAGCTGGTCGTCGAGGCCGCGAAGAAGGCGGGCGTGACGATGTACTTCACGGGTACGCGCCACTTCTTCCACTGACACGAGTCGCACCCGGGCAGCCCGGGCAAGACGGAAGGCCGCCAACCCCCCGGAATGAGCGGGGGATTGGCGGCCTTCGCCATGCGGTGAGGGTGGTTACACCTTCAGCATGCTCACTTCGTCTTGATGACGATCGTGCTGCCCGCGCGGTCGTGCCAGCCCTGGAGCTTGCCCGAGTTGTCGAAGAAGGGGGAGAGGTAGACCAGCAGCGTGCCGAGACCGCAGAAGAGCGAGCCGACCATCGGGATGATCCAGCGGATGAAGCCCGCACCCAGACCCGGGGCCTGGCCGGTGCTCTCCTTGACGACCTTGACCTTGAGGACCATCTTGCCGAGCGTGGCGCCCCAGATGGAGACCATCAGCCACTCGTAGAGCAGCGCGATCAGCGCGAACACGGCGATGAAGCCGAAGAAGCCCGCGACGATGCCGACGCTGGCTTCGGTCGCGTCGTTCATGCACTGGGTGTAGGACTCGGTGCCGTACGAGTAGCTGCTGCAGTCGTCGATGGACTCCGAGGCGCCCACGAGGCCCGCGACGCCGATCGCCGAGAAGATCATGTAGAGGATGAAGTACGCGACACCGTCCAGCGCACGCGCGCCCAGGCGGCGCCCCATCGTGGCGAGTTCGACGGTGCCGAGGCCCGCGACGTTTATGTAGCCGTTGTTGGCCTGGAGGGTGCCGCCCGGCTGCTGGCCCGGCTGCTGCGGGTAGCCGTAGCCCGGCTGCTCGCCCGGCTGCTGCGGGTAGCCGTAGCCCGGCTGACCCTGCGGCGGTACGCCCTGCGGTGCCTGCGGGTAGCCGTAACCGGGCTGGCCCTGCGGCGGCTGGCCCGGCTGCTGGCCGTACGGGTTGTTCGGATTCTGGTTCGGGTCGCCGAAACTCATCTGGGCGTTCCTCCAACGTGCGTGCGGGGACGATGCGGCCGCACGGAGGAAAGAAGAGTCAGTGGTCCGCCCCCCGGTACTTCTGCGGCACTGCGGCCATAATCGTTATAAGCGCAATGTAAGTTTGTCCAGCTGTGACGGTGGTTGTTGCGCAAGTGCAACATCGAGCCACCGCCTGCGGCCTGAATTGGTATGCGGGCGGGGTCATCCGCGAGTATGGAGACATGACTGCCCAGATTCTCGATGGCAAGGCCACCGCAGCCGCGATCAAGTCCGATCTCACCGTCCGCGTGGCGGCCCTCAAGGCGCAGGGCATCACCCCTGGCCTGGGAACCCTGCTCGTCGGGGACGACCCGGGCAGCCGGTGGTACGTGAACGGCAAGCACCGCGACTGCGCCCAGGTCGGCATCGCCTCCATCCAGCGCGAACTCCCCGACACCGCCACCCAGGAGGAGATCGAGGACGTCGTACGGGAGCTCAACGCCAACCCGGACTGCACCGGTTACATCGTGCAGCTGCCCCTCCCCAAGGGGATCGACACCAACCGCGTCCTGGAGCTGATGGACCCGGCCAAGGACGCCGACGGCCTCCACCCGATGAACCTCGGCCGCCTCGTGCTGAACGAGACGGGCCCGCTGCCCTGCACCCCGCAGGGTGTCGTCCAGCTGCTCCGCCACCACGGCGTGGAGATCAACGGGGCGCACGTCGTGGTCGTCGGCCGCGGTGTCACCATCGGCCGTTCCATCCCGCTGCTGCTGACCCGTAAGTCCGAGAACGCCACCGTCACCCAGTGCCACACCGGTACGCGTGACCTCTCCGCCCAGCTCAAGCAGGCCGACATCATCGTCGCCGCCGCCGGGGTGCCGCACATCGTCAAGCCCGAGGACGTGAAGCCGGGCGCCGCCGTGCTCGACGTCGGCGTCAGCCGGGACGAGAACGGCAAGATCGTCGGGGACGTCCACCCGGGCGTGGCCGAGGTCGCCGCCTGGCTCTCCCCGAACCCGGGCGGTGTCGGCCCGATGACCCGCGCCCAGCTGCTCGTCAACGTGGTCGAGGCGGCCGAGCGCAACGCGGCCGCGGCCGTCTGAGCCGGCCGACCCGATCCGGAGGGAACCCCATGGGTGCTGGTACGAGTCCGGCCGACCCGTCCGCCTCGGCGGACGGCACGTCCGCGGAGCCGTCCCGCGCGGACGCGCCGGGCACGGGTGAGAAGGCGGCGGACGGGGCCGCACCGGACCAGGCCGCGACCCGTGACGGCGACGCGCGTGACGACGCCGCGAGTCCTGACGACGCCGCTCGTGAAGGTGCGGGCGACGGCGGTACGGGCACCGGTCCGCGTCCTTCGCGGCGCTTCCCGTCGCTCACCCGGGACACCGCGCGTCCCGAGGGCGGGGGCAGGGCCGCGTCCGGGGACGCCCCCGCACCGGCCCGTCAGTGGCCTCTGCTCGCCGTGCTCTGCACGGCCGGGATCGGGCTGCTGATCGTGGCCGTCGACCCGTTCGCCGAGGCATTCCGGGTCGGCACGATACTGATCGGCGTGGCCCTCATCGGGGGTGCCGTGCTGCGGCTCGTGGTGCCGTCGGTGGGCATGCTGGCGGTACGTTCCCGCTTCACCGACCTGGTGACCTACGGGCTGCTCGGCTTCCTCATCGTGATGCTCGCGCTGGTGGCGCAGCCCAAGCCGTGGCTGGACATTCCGTTCCTGGAGCAGGCGGTCCACTTCACCATCCGCTGAGCCCGCGGTCCGTCGCGCTCGCGGTTCCGCCGCGCTCGCGGCGAAGGCGGTGTCCGTCCCCTCCCCCGAGAAGGGACGGACACCGGTACCGGGGCCCGCCGGAACGTGAACGCTCCGGAACGCGGTGACTTGAGCGGCCTTGCCCCGGCCGGGATTCAGCCTGGTCGACGGGGTGAGGCGGTTCAAGGGATGCCTGTCGCCTGTGGCACGGAAGTGACCATTCCGCCACCGTGTGATCGTCCGGCAACGGAGTCCCGGCCCGAGGGCGTGGAACGGGGCTCGGAGCGGGGGCGCGCGGTAGCCGGGTGCGAGGTTCCGAATACCTCCCTGCGCCCCGTGACGATGACCCGCCGCCCCTCGTTGGGGCCCGCGCCTGGGCAGTCCGGAACGGAAGAATCACCGGATCCGGGCAAGGGGAAGCAATGCCTCGTTGGAAGGCGCTGTCGGATGAACTCGATCCACAGGTCAGGGAGTTCGCCGGCCAGTTGCGCAGGCTCGTCGACCGCAGAGGGCTGAGCGTCGCCGCGGTGGCCGACCGCGCCGCCTGCAGCAGGACCTCGTGGGAGCGGTATCTGAACGGGCGGCAGCTCGCGCCGAAGGGGGCGGTCGTCGCGCTCGCCGAGGCGGCGGGCACCAGCCAGGCGCATCTGGCGACCATGTGGGAGCTGGCGGAGCGGGCCTGGAGCCGTTCCGAGCCGCGCCAGGACGTGACGGTGCTGAACGTCAACAGCCCCGGCGCGCAGCGCGGGGATACCGCCCCGTGGCCCGGTCACGGTCCGCTTCGACGGCGGCCGGAGACGGTCGGTCGTGCTCCTCGCGGGTGTGGTCGGCGCCCTGCTGGCGCTGGCCGCGGTGCTGCTGCTGACCGGGCCGGGGCTCTGACGGCGGGCCGTACGGGAGCCGCCACCCGGTTGCCACCGGGCCGCCGCCTTCGGAGCGACCGGGGCGGGTGACCGGGATTCGGCCGGGTGAGCGCTGTGTGACGGGTTGTGTGCGGTGCCACAGGGGGCAGGGCCGCCGGGAGGTTCCGGGTCGGATAGCCTGATCGCTGGATATCTCTTCACATCAAGATTCAGATGGCGAGGGATGTCCAGCACCAGGGGCAGGGACCCCCACCGCCAGCTGTCTAACGGAGATCGCCATGACCCGCACTCCCGTGAATGTCACCGTGACCGGCGCAGCCGGCCAGATCGGCTACGCGCTGCTCTTCCGCATCGCCTCCGGCCACCTGCTCGGCCCGGACGTGCCGGTCAACCTGCGCCTCCTGGAGATCACCCCGGCCCTGAAGGCCGCCGAGGGCACCGCCATGGAGCTCGACGACTGCGCCTTCCCGCTGCTGCGCGGCATCGAGATCACCGACGACGCCGACAAGGCGTTCGACGGTGCCAACGTCGCCCTGCTGGTCGGCGCCCGCCCGCGCACCAAGGGCATGGAGCGCGGCGACCTGCTCTCCGCCAACGGCGGCATCTTCAAGCCGCAGGGCAAGGCCATCAACGACAACGCCGCGGACGACATCAAGGTCCTCGTCGTCGGCAACCCGGCCAACACCAACGCGCTCATCGCGCAGGCCTCGGCCCCGGACGTTCCGGCCGAGCGCTTCACCGCGATGACCCGTCTGGACCACAACCGGGCGCTGACGCAGCTGGCGAAGAAGACCGGCACCACGGTCTCCGACATCAAGCGCCTGACCATCTGGGGCAACCACTCGGCGACCCAGTACCCGGACATCTTCCACGCGGAGATCGCGGGCAAGAACGCCGCCGAGGTCGTCAACGACGAGGTGTGGCTGGCCGACACCTTCATCCCGACCGTCGCCAAGCGCGGCGCCGCGATCATCGAGGCCCGTGGCGCGTCCTCGGCCGCCTCGGCCGCCAACGCCGCCATCGACCACGTGCACACCTGGGTCAACGGCACCGCCGAGGGCGACTGGACCTCGATGGGCATCCCGTCGGACGGCTCCTACGGCGTCCCCGAGGGCCTCATCTCCTCCTTCCCGGTCACCGTCAAGGACGGCAAGTACGAGATCGTCCAGGGCCTGGAGATCAACGACTTCTCCCGTGCGCGCATCGACGCCTCGGTGAAGGAGCTCACCGAGGAGCGCGACGCCGTTCGCGAGCTCGGCCTGATCTGATCGGATCTGCCTGATCCGTACGCCTCTCCAGGCGCACCCCACGCCCCCGGCCGCACCCGTTGCCGGGGGCGGTGGCGTGTCCGGGCGGCGGCCGGGAACTGACCGCACCCCTTCGCGAGTCTGCGCTGTCATGCGCGTGACGATGATCCTTCCGGCACTGACCGAGGCGACCAGCCCGCTGTTCCGCCCCATCAAGTACTCGCTCTTCCCGCCGCTCGGCCTGGCGACCCTCGCCGGGTACCTCGACCCGGACGACGAGGTGACGCTCCTCGACGAACACGTCGAACGGGTGGACATCGAGGCGCTCGACACCCCCGACCTGCTGGTCGTCCAGCCGTACATCACCTCCGCCCGGCGCGGCTACGAGATCGCCGACCACTTCCGCGCCCGGGGCGTCCACGTGGCCATGGGCGGCCTCCATGTGACCTCGCTCCCGGACGAGGCCGCGGCCCACGCCGACACGATCTTCACCGGGCCGGGCGAGGACACCTGGCCGGTGTTCCTCAAGGAGTTCCGCGACGGGGCGCCGGCCCGTCGGTACGACTCGAAGCTGCGCACGCTGGCCGGGCTGCCGCCAGTGCGGCGCGACCTGATCAAGCGGCAGCTGTATCTCGTACCGAACTCGATCGTCGTCTCGCGCGGCTGCCCGCACCACTGCGACTTCTGCTACAAGGACGCCTTCTTCGAGGGCGGGAAGTCCTTCTACACCCAGGCCGTGGACGACGCGCTCGCCGAGATCGAGCGGCTGCCCGGCAGGCACCTGTACTTCCTCGACGACCATCTGCTCGGCAACCGGCGCTTCGCCGAGGCGCTCTTCGACGGGATGGCCGGCATGGGACGGCTCTGGCAGGCCGCCGGCACCGTGAAGTCCGTGCTCCAGCCGGATCTGCTGGAGCGCGCCGTGGACGCGGGGCTGCGCAGCCTGTTCGTCGGCTTCGAGACCGTCAACAGCGCGAACCTCGCCGAGCGGCGCAAGGACCAGAACATAGGCAAGGACTACGCGGCCGCCGTCCGACGGCTCCACGACGCCGGGGTCATGGTCAACGCCAGCTTCGTCTTCGGGCTCGACCACGACGGCCCGGACGTCTTCGACCGTACGGTGGAGTGGGCCGTCGAGCAGGGCATCGAGACGGCCACCTTCCACATCATGACGCCGTATCCCTCCACCGGTCTGTGGAAACAGATGGAGGCCGAGGACCGGATCGTCCACCGGGACTGGGACCTCTACGACACCCGCCATGTCGTCTACCGCCCGAAGGGCATGACGCCGCGCCAGCTGGAGGACGGGTACTGGCGGGCGTACCGCGACTTCTACCGGTGGTCCAACATCTGGCGCGGGGCGGCAGCCCAGCCCGGCACGCACGAACGGCTCAGGCACCTGGCGTACTCGGGCGGCTGGAAGAAGTTCGAGCCGGCCTGGGACGCCCTGATCCGTTCCCGCCGGGTGGTCCGGGCCATGCCGATGCTGGAACGGACCCTGGCGGCCTTCGGCGGCAGACGGGCCTGAGCGCTCAGCTCCGTACGCTCAGCGCTTCCGCAGCTCGTCCGCGGTCTCGCGCAGCGCCGCCATGGTCCGGCGCTGCAGTCCGGGGCCGAAGGTGATCCGGGTGGCGCCCAGCTCGCCGAGCCGGCGCGGGGCCGGGCCGTCCGGCCGGGCCAGGGCGTTGAGCGGGGCCGGGACGGCGGCGGCCAGGGCGGGCAGCGCCTCGGGCGGGGCCATGATCGGGTAGACGCAGTCCGCCCCCGCCGCCACGTACAGCAGCGCGCGGCGGACCGTCTCCGCCTCCTGGTCGGTGCCCTCGGGGACGCCCCGGACGTAGGTGTCGACGCGGGCGTTGATGAAGAGCGCGTCGCCCGCCACCGCCCGCACCTGCGCGAGCCGGTCCGCCTGCCGCTGGGCGTCGACGAGGGTGCCGTCGGCCGAGTCCTCCAGATTGCAGCCGACCGCCCCGGTGCCGAGGAGCCGCTCCACCAGCTCCTGCGGGTCCAGTCCGTACCCCGCCTCGATGTCCGCCGAGACGGGCACGGAGGCCGGGACGGCCCGCACGATCCGGGCCACGGCCGCGAACATCTCGTCGGCGGGCGTCGCCCCGTCCTCGTAACCGAGCGAGGCCGCGACCCCGGCGCTCGGGGTGGCGAGCGTCGGGAAGCCCGCCTCGACGAAGACCCGCGCACTCCCCGCGTCCCACGGGCCGGGGACGACCAGTGGGTCGCCGGGGGCGCGGTCGTGATGCAGGGCGCGGAGGACGGATGCGGTCACGCGGGGCTCCTGTGGGTGTGTCGGGGCAGTGGCGGTGCGTGTCGGGGCCTGCGGGGTGTCAGTGCTTGATGTCGCCCGGCTGGTAGTGACCGGGGACCATGCGGGTGGTCACCGCGAAGCGGTTCCAGGCGTTGATCGTCGTGATCGCCGCGACGAGGTGGGCGAGCTCCGTCTCGTCGAAGTGCTTCGCTGCCTTCTCCCACACCTCGTCAGGCACGAAACCGTCGGTCAGCACCGTCACGGCCTCGGTCAGCTCGATGGCCGCGATCTCCTTGGGCGTGTAGAAGTGCTGCGACTCCTCCCAGGCGCTGAGCTGGACGATCCGCTGGACGGACTCACCGGCCGCGAGCGCGTCCTTGGTGTGCATGTCCAGGCAGAACGCGCAGTGGTTCAGCTGCGAGGCGCGGATCTTCACCAGTTCCCCGATGACCGGGTCGAGGCCCTTTCGGGACGCCGCGTCCAGACGGACCATCGCCCTGTAGACATCGGGGGCGAGCCCGGCCCAGTTCTGCAGGCGGGGGGTGTACTCGGAGTTGAGCTCGGAAGTCGGGTGGCTGTGCTCGTTCGTCGTCATGGGTACGACGTTACGGGGTGGGTGGCGCACGGGTATGGTCCATTTCCATGACAGATTCATGGGCCACTTTCGGTGCCGACCTGCATCTTGAGACGACCGGTGCGGCAGGGCTGCGGGCCGGGCTCATGGATGCGCTGCGCGAGGCCGTACGGACGGGGCGCCTGACGCCCGGCACCCGGCTGCCGTCGTCCCGCAGCCTCGCCACCGACCTGGGCATCGCCCGGAACACCGTCGCCGACGCCTACGCCGAACTGGTCGCCGAGGGCTGGCTCACCGCCCGGCAGGGCTCGGGCACCCGGGTGGCGCAGCGGGCCGAGCCGCGCCGGCCGTCCACCCGGGCCGTGCGGGCCCGCGCGGCCCGGTCCCGGCCCGTCCACAACCTGCTGGGCGGCTCGCCCGACCTCTCGACGTTCCCGCGCGCCGACTGGCTCAAGGCGTCCCGGCGCGCCCTGACGGCGGCGCCGAACGACGCGTTCGGGTACGGGGATCCGCGCGGGCGCATCGAACTGCGCACCGTGCTCGCCGGCTATCTGGCACGGGCCCGCGGCGTGTACGCGGACCCGGAGCGGATCATGATCTGCGCCGGCTTCGTGCACGCGCTGAAGCTGATGGGGCCGGTGCTGCGCAAGCGGCGGGTGCGGGAAGTGGCCGTCGAGTCGTACGGGCTGGACATCCACCGGAACCTGCTCGCGGACGCCGGGCTGCGGCTGCCCTGCCTGCCGGTCGACCCACTCGGGGCGCGGACCGGCGAGCTGGCCGGAATGCGGGGCGTGGGCGCGGTCCTGATGACGCCCGCGCACCAGTTCCCCACGGGTGTGCCGCTCCACCCCGACCGGCGGGCCGCGGCCGTGGACTGGGCGCGCTCCACGGGCGGGCTGATCCTGGAGGACGACTACGACGGCGAGTTCCGGTACGACCGGCAGCCGGTGGGCGCGCTCCAGGGCCTCGACCCCGAACGCGTGGTGCACCTGGGCACGACGAGCAAATCGCTGGCACCCGGGCTGCGGCTGGGCTGGATGGTGCTGCCGGATGCGCTGGTGGGGGAGGTGTGCGAGGCCAAGGGAGCGAGCGACTGGTCGTCGAGCGCGCTGGACCAGCTGACGCTCGCGGAGTTCATCGGGTCGGGTGCGTACGACCGTCATGTGCGCTCGATGCGGCTGCGCTACCGGCACCGCCGCGACCAGCTCGTCGCGGCACTGGCGGAACGGGCCCCGGGTGTCCGGGTCAGCGGCATCGCGGCCGGGCTGCACGCCGTGCTCGAACTGCCCGAGGGCACCGAGCCGTCGGTGCTCCGGGCGGCGGCCTGGCAGGGCCTGGCGCTGGAGGGGATCTCGCGCTTCCGGCACCCGGACGCGGCGCCGGGCCGCGACGCGCTGGTCATCGGCTACGGGACACCCACCGACAGCGCCTGGTCGAGTGCGCTGGACGCGCTCTGCCGGGTGCTGCCCCGGGAGGCCGCCGGGTGACCTCCGCCCGCCCCGACGGCCTCCGGGCGACGGGGCGGGATGCCCGGCCGCCGGGAGCTCAGTCGCCGAGCGCCAGCCGGACACCGAAGGCGGCGATGACGGTCCCGGTGATCCGGTCGAGCAGCCGGCGGGCCTGCGGTTTGCGGAGCCAGCCGTGCAGTACGCGGGCGAAGCCGACGAGCACGGCCGACCACACCAGGCCCATCAGGATGTGTACGGAGGTGAGCAGGAGGCCCATCGTGAAGTGGCTGGTGCCGGCCGGGATGAACTGGGGCAGGACGGCGACGTAGAAGGCGCCCATCTTCGGGTTGAGGAGATTGGTGAGCAGCCCCTGCCGCCATCCGCCGGCGAACGAGTCCGTGTCGGCCAGGAGGGCGGATTCGTCCGTGCCGCCGCCGGGCAGCCCCCGGAAGGTGTCGCGGAGCATCCGCAGACCCATCCAGACCAGGTATGCCGCGCCGACCCAGCGCAACGTCACATAGGCGAGATGGGAGGCCGTGAAGAGTGCGGTGACCCCGAGGGAGGTGAGCGCACCCCACAGCAGGGTGCCGGACTGGATTCCGAGGACGACGCCCCAGGCTCTTCTGCGCCGGCCGAGGGCCGAGGTGCGCAGGATCAGAGCGGTGTCGAGTCCGGGAGTGAGAGTGAGAAGCCCTACTACGAGGGCGAAGGACCACAGCGCAGTGCTAATTGCCATGGATGGCCAGCTTACGTCACCTTTTCGCGGCCCGGCCGGCCGGGCACCGGTGCGGGTCACTTCCCGCAGCGGTCCCGCTCGCCCGCGCCCTCTGCCGGACCCGGGGCCTGTGCCGGGGCCTCGCCGAAGCGGGCCAGGGCCAGTGCGCCCGCCACCGCCACCACGAAACCGGCGACCGCCACCCACTCCAGGCCCTCGCGGGTGCGGTCGCCGAGCCAGACGACGCCGACCAGCGCCGGGCCGACCGTCTCGCCGAGCACCATGCCGGCCGTCGCCGTCGTCACCGAACCACGCTGCAGGGCCGAGGTGAGCAGCAGGAACGCCGAACCGCCGCCCAGCAGCAGCGCGTACGCGGCCGGGTCGGCGAGCAGCGCCGCCGGGGACACGTCGTCGATCAGCCGGACCGTGACCTCCACCACCCCGAAGCCGCATCCCGCGCCGAGCCCGAGCACGAGCGCCCGTGGCCGCTCCGGGAGGCGGCCGGCCGCCGTGCCGATCAGCAGGATGCCCAGGGCGATCCCGAGCATCGACCAGGCCAGGGCGGCGGA
Source organism: Streptomyces sp. NPDC001933 (assembly GCF_042890955.1). Taxonomy (NCBI): domain Bacteria; kingdom Bacillati; phylum Actinomycetota; class Actinomycetes; order Kitasatosporales; family Streptomycetaceae; genus Streptomyces; species Streptomyces sp. NPDC001933. The sequence continues at coordinate 120,512 of NZ_JBIASS010000016.1, forward strand.
ACCGCTCCCGTGGCCCTCACCGCCGGACGCGAGCCCCAGCATGCCGAGCCCGGCGCAGACGACACCGACCGCGGTCCACTCGACGCCGCTCAGCCGCACCCCGAGGAGCCGCGCGGCGACCACCGCCGTCACCGCGAGGCTCGCGGCCAGGGCGGCGCCGACCGCGTAGATCGGCAGGGACCGCAGGGCGATGATCTGGAGGACGAAACCGCAGCCGTCCAGGGCGAGTCCGGCGACGTACCGCCACTGGCGCAGGGCGCGCAGCAGCAGCGCCGGATCGACCCCCGCGTCCGACCCCGGCTCGGCGGCGGCCCGCGCGGCGACGGCCTGGAGGACCGAGGCGGTGCCGAAGCAGACGGCGGCGCCGAGTGCGCAGATCATCCCGAAGACCACATAGCGACTCTACTTGTGGACATCCGGTGCACCGGCTTCCCGTCGCCATCGGCCGGCATTTAATCTGACGGATGGTCGCATTGGCTTGATTCGTACGACGGGGGAGTCGGAAACATGGCACGCAGGCTGAGGTCGAGCACGGTCGTGCTCGGCGGCATGGGGGTGCTCGCGGCGATGATCACCTCCTGCGGTTCGGAGCCGGACAAGCGGTGCGTCGACCCGCTGACCCGCGACAAGCTGCCGAGCTACGAGTGCAAGAACGGCAAGGGCTCGTACTACTACGGCGGCAGCAGCAAGAACGGCAAGGTGGAAGGCGGAAGTTTCGACAAGTCCGCGGTCGACCGCGGCGGTTTCGGCTGCTCGGGCACCGGCGGCGGCTGAACCGGCATGGAACGTCGCACCGCAACGCCCCGCCCCGACTGGCAGCGGACGGTGGAGGAGCAGGGGATCGTCTTCCCGCTCACCCGCTACCCGGACGGATCGCTGCGCCCGTACTGGGACGAGAGCGCCTACTACGTCTTCTCGCTGCCCGAGGTCGAGGCGCTGGAGGACGTCGTCGAGGAACTGCACACCATGTGCCTGGCCGCCGCCGCGCACATCGTGGAACGGGACCGGTTCGCCGAACTCGGCATCACCGACCGGCGGTTGACGGATCTGATCACCCAGTCCTGGCAGCGGCGGCACGAACTTCCCTCCCTGTACGGCAGGTTCGACCTGCGCTACGACGGCACCGGCCCGGCGAAGATGCTGGAGTACAACGCGGACACCCCCACCTCCCTGGTGGAGGCCGCGAGCGCCCAGTGGTTCTGGATGGAGGACCGCTTCCCGGGCGCCGACCAGTGGAACTCGCTGCACGAACGGCTCGTCGAGGCATGGAAGCGGCAGGCACCCCTGCTGCCGCCGGGCCCGCTGCACTTCGCGCACTCCGACGGCGACGAGCTGGGCGAGGACCTGATGACGGTCGCGTATCTGCGGGAGACCGCGGAACAGGCCGGCATCGACACGGAGGCGCTCTCCGTCGAGCAGATCGGCTGGGACCGGCTGAGCGGGCGGTTCGTGGACGAGCGGCTCCGTTTCATCCGGAGCTGCTTCAAGCTGTATCCGTGGGAGTGGCTGGCGACCGACCGGTTCGGCCCGCATGTGCTCGACACCCTCGACAACGGCGGCGGTACGGGCACCACCTGCTGGATCGAGCCCGCCTGGAAGATGCTGCTGTCCAACAAGGCGCTGCTGGCGATCCTCTGGGAGCTCTACCCCGGCCACCCCAACCTGCTGCCCTCCTACCTCGACGGCCCCCGCGAACTCGCGGAGTCGGGCGGCTACGTCGCCAAGCCCCTGCTCGGCCGCGAGGGGGACGGGGTCACGATCCACGAGCCGGGAAGCCCGGCGGTGCCGCGGGACGAGCCGTGCTGCTACCAGGAGCTGGCACCGCTGCCCGACTTCGACGGCAACCGTGTGGTGCTGGGCGCGTGGGTCGTCGAGGACGAGGCGGCCGGGCTCGGCATCCGCGAATCGGCCGGCCTGGTCACGGACGAGTACGCCCGCTTCCTGCCGCACGTCATCCTCTGAGGGATTACGGGACAGCCCTCAGGGCCGGACAGGCCCGGGGATCCCGCCCGCGCGCAGCCAGCCGAGCAGGTCGTCCGTGGCCCACTCGCCCTCCGACGCGACGTCCTCGCAGAGCGCGCCCAGGCCGAGCCGGTGGACGGAGGCGCGGTCGCGGCCGTGGCGGCGCATGAGGAGCCCGTCGCCCCCGCTGTCGTCCCCGACCAGCACCCAGCCGGGCGCGTACCGGGGCACCTCGAAGGTCTCGTTGCGTTCCTGGATCAGGTGCGGACCGTAGATGTGCACGCCGTTGTCGAGCAGCACGCCCGGCGTCGACCGCCACAGCCGGGCGACCGCGGGATTGGGCCCGTCCCGCAGCCCGCGCGACCGGGCCGCCCGGACGGCCAGGAACCCGGCGAAGGACTCCGCCACCGGGTACTCGCAGCCGTCCGTACCGTCACGGCACACCACCGGGTACTCCCCGGTCCCGGCCTCGGTCCCGGTCCCGGCCCCGTCCCCGGCCTCGCCCGCCCGGCCGAGGACGAAGTGGTAGCCGTCGCCGCAGTCCGGCTCGACGGCGAAGCAGAGCCGGTCGCCGTCCAGCCGCCACCCGGCGGTGACGGCCTCGTACATGTCGTCGGCGGATCCGGCGGGCCCGACCGTAGCGATGTCCGCGTCCCCGGCCCGGCCGTGGCCGTACTCGGCCAGCCACCACCGGTACGAGGGCGGCAGCGGGCCGACGCGTGCCTCGGCCTCGCGGATCAGGGGTTCCGGCACGGCGCCCGCGCGCCCGCGGCCGAACCCCGGTGATGCTTCGATCAGTTCCCGCAGCAGTGTCAGGTCGGGTCTCACGGTGCGGAGTCTGCCAGGCCGGGCGGCCGGACGGCCCCGGGCCCGCCCGGCCGCCCGGAGGCTCAGCCGCGCAGGACGGCCCGGAGCTGTTCGAGGCCCCAGTCCAGATCCTCCTTGCTGATCACCAGCGGCGGGGCGATCCGGATCGTTGAGCCATGGGTGTCCTTGACCAGCACCCCGCGCTCCATCAGCTTCTCGGAGATCTCCCGGCCGGTGCCGCGGCCCGGGGCGATGTCGACCCCCGCCCACAGCCCGCGGCCGCGCACCTCCTCCACCGCACCGCCGCCCACCAGCAGCCCGAGCTCCTGGTGCAGGTGTTCGCCCAGCTCGGTCGCCCGCTGCTGGAACTCGCCGGTCCGCAGCATCGCGATGACCTCCAGCGCGACCGCGCAGGCGAGCGGATTGCCGCCGAAGGTCGAACCGTGCTCACCGGGCCGGAACACCCCGAGCACCTCCTGCGACGAGACCACCGCCGACACCGGCACCACACCACCGCCCAGCGCCTTGCCGAGCACGTACATGTCCGGCACCACACCCTCGTGCTCGCAGGCGAAGGTCCGGCCGGTGCGGCCCAGGCCCGACTGGATCTCGTCCGCGATGAACAGCACGTTCCGCTCGCGGGTGAGCGCCCGCACCCCGGGGAGATAGCCGGGCGGCGGCACCAGCACCCCGGCCTCGCCCTGGATCGGCTCCATGAGCACCGCCACGGTGTTCTCGGTCATCGCCTCCCGCAGCGCCGTGAGATCCCCGTACGGCACGATCTCGAACCCCGGCGTGTACGGGCCGAAGTCCTCGCGCGCCTCCGGGTCCGTGGAGAAGCTGATGATCGTGGTCGTCCGGCCGTGGAAGTTGTTCGCGGCGACGATGATCTTCGCCATGCCGTCCGGGACGCCCTTCACCCGGTAACCCCACTTGCGGGCCGTCTTCACCGCCGTCTCCACGGCCTCGGCGCCCGTGTTCATCGGCAGCACCGACTCCATGCCGCACAGCTGGGCGAGCTGCGTGCAGAAGTCGGCGAACCGGTCGTGGTGGAAAGCACGTGAGGTGAGCGTCACCCGCTCCAGCTGCGCCTTGGCCGCGTCGATCAGGCGCCGGTTGCCGTGACCGAAGTTGAGCGCGGAGTAGCCGGCGAGCATGTCGAGGTAGCGGCGGCCCTCGACATCGGTCATCCAGGCCCCGTCCGCCGTGGCGACGACGACGGGCAGCGGATGGTAGTTGTGCGCGCTGTGCGCCTCGGCGGAGGCGATGGCGGTTTCCGTGGTCGACACGGGATCTCCGTTCGTCGTGCGGCGTGGGCGGGGGTGGTGCCCACTTTGTATCGTTGGTCGGATCAGCGGCGAGGAAACCTGTGTTCCCCGGCGCGCCAGGCCGGTCGGGGCCAGCTGCCCGCACCTGAGACAATGAGTTCCATGGCCTCTGAACGCCCCCGTGTGCTCTCCGGGATCCAGCCCACCTCAGGCTCGATCCACCTCGGCAACTACCTCGGCGCGGTCCGCCAGTGGGTGGCGCTGCAGGAATCCCACGACGCCTTCTACATGGTCGTGGACCTGCACGCGATCACTGTCCCGCAGGACCCCGCGCAACTGCGCGCGAACACCAGGCTCGCCGCCGCCCAGCTCCTCGCCGCCGGTCTCGACCCGGAGCGCTGCACGCTCTTCGTCCAGAGCCACGTCCCCGAGCACGCCCAGCTCGGCTGGGTCATGAACTGCCTCACCGGCTTCGGCGAGGCCTCGCGGATGACGCAGTTCAAGGACAAGTCCGCCAACCAGGGCGCCGACCGGACCACGGTCGGTCTCTTCACGTACCCGATGCTGATGGTGGCCGACATCCTGCTGTACCAGGCCGACCAGGTTCCGGTCGGCGGGGACCAGCGCCAGCACCTGGAGCTGACCCGCGACCTGGCCGAGCGGTTCAACGGCAGCTACGGCGAGACGTTCACCGTGCCGAACCCGTACATCCTCAAGGAGACGGCGAAGATCTACGACCTCCAGGACCCGTCGGCGAAGATGAGCAAGTCGGCGGCCACCCCGAAGGGCCTGATCAACCTTCTGGACGAGCCGAAGGTCACCGCCAAGAAGGTGAAGAGCGCGGTCACCGACACGGACACGGTCATCCGCTTCGACCAGGTGGAGAAGCCCGGCGTCAGCAATCTTCTGACCATCTACTCGACACTCACGGGCACCGGTATCGCGGATCTGGAGCAGAAGTACGAGGGCAAGGGCTACGGTGCGCTCAAGACCGACCTCGCCGAGGTCGTGGTCGAGTTCGTCACACCCTTCCGGACCCGCACCCAGGAATACCTGGACGACCCGGAGACGCTGGACTCGATCCTGGCCAAGGGCGCGGAGAAGGCCCGTGCCGTCGCGGCCGAGACCTTGGCCCTGACGTACGACCGGATGGGCTTTCTGCCCGCGAAGCACTGAGTCCAAGGACCCTGGCGGTTTCGCCGCCGCAGGCGTCACACTGGCGACGGGAAGCTGAACCCGGTGGGTGGCCGCAAGCAGGCCACCGACCATCGAGCATTGAGGAGGACGACGTGGGGACCGTAACGCTCGGCGTTTCGATCGCGGTCCCGGAGCCCTACGGCAGCCTGCTCCAGGAGCGGCGCGCGAGCTTCGGGGACCCTGCCGCGTACGGCATTCCCACACACGTCACCCTTCTCCCGCCGACCGAGGCCGAGGCGGCCGACCTGCCCGCGATCGAGGCGCACCTCGCCCAGATCGCGACGGGCGGCCGCCCCTTCCCGATGCGGCTGTCCGGCACGGGGACCTTCCGTCCCCTCTCGCCGGTCGTCTTCGTCCAGGTCGTCGAGGGCGCCTCGGCCTGCACCTGGCTGCAGAAGCGGGTCCGGGACGCCTCCGGGCCGCTGGTGCGCGAGCTCCAGTTCCCGTACCACCCGCACGTGACCGTGGCGCACGACATCGCCGAGGAGGCGATGGACCGGGCGTACGCCGAGCTCGCCGACTACGAGGCGGCCTGGACCTGCGGTTCCTTCGCGCTGTACGAGCAGGGCTCGGACAGCGTCTGGCGCAAGATCAACGAGTTCCCGTTCGGCGCCGGGGGCTGCGCGCCCGCCGTGCCCGCGCAGGGCAGCTCCTCCGTGGACGAGCCCTCCCTGCACTCCTGACCGTCTCCCGGTGGCTCCGGCTCAGATCGGCAGCCGCCGGAACAACGGTCGCGGCACGTGCCGCAGCGCCGACATCACCGCACGGAGCGAGCCCGGCACCCACACGGTCTCCGAGCGCCGCCGCAACCCCGTCACGATGGCCTCCGCGACCGCGTCCGGCGTCGTGGTGAGGGCCGGCGCCTCCAGCGGCGCCGAGGCGAACCGGGCCGAGGCCGACCGCGCCGCGGCGATCCGGGCTCCCACCGGTGACCCGGCAGGCACCGTTCCCGCGACCGGCACCGTCTTTGCCGCTCGCTCCGGTCGTACGACGCCGGGGCGCACGACCATCACATGCACCCCGGTCCCGTGCAGCGCGTCCCCCAGCCCCTGCGTGAACGCGTCCAGGCCCGCCTTGCTGGACCCGTAGATGAAGTCGGCGCGGCGGGCTCGTTCGCCCGCGACCGAGGAGAGCACCACCAGCGAGCCGTGCCCCTGCGCCTGGAGTGCGCCGGCGCACACCAGCCCGGCGGAGACGGCTCCGGTGTAGTTGGTCTGGGCGACCCGGGCCGCGGCGAGCGGCTCCTCCTCGTCGCGTCCCTGGTCGCCGGCGATGCCGAAGGCGAGCAGCACCATGTCGATGTCGCCCTCGGCGAAGATCTTGCCGAGGGCACTCTCGTGCGACTCGATGTCCAGGGCGTCGAAGCCGACGGTGCGGACGTCGGCGCCGCGGGCGCGCAGTTCGGCGGCGGCCGCGTCCAGGGCGGGGCCGGGGCGCCCGGCCAGCCGGACCGTGCGGGTCCGCAGGGCGATCAGCCGCCGGGCGGTGGCCAGCGCGATCTCCGACGTGCCACCGAGGACGAGCAGGGACTGCGGGGCTCCGAAGGCGTCCTTCACGGGAACACTCCTTGCGACGTGGGGGAGGGGAAAGAGCGGCGGCGGTGGCGGCGGTGGTCAGAGCGACAGGCGGCGCGACAGGTCCGAGCGGAAGGCCCCGTCCGGGTCCAGCTCGGCGCGCAGCGACCGGAAGTCCGCCAGCCTCGGATACATCGCGGCCAGCAGCTCCGGCCGGAGCCGGGAGTCCTTCGCCAGGCAGACCCGGCCGCCGGCCGCCGCCACCTCCTCGTCCAGCGAGTCCAGGAACCCGGCCAGTCCGGGCAGGGCGGCGGGCAGGCCGAGGGCGAGCGACCAGCCGGGCACCGGGAACGACAGCCAGCCGGGGTCCCCGGCGCCGAACCGTTTGAGCACGGCGTTCGTCGCCGGGAGGCGCCGCCGGGCGATCCGGTGCACGATCCGGCGCAGCGTCTCCTCCTGGCCGTGGCCGACGGCGAACTGGTACCGCACGGACCCGGCCCGCCCGTGGACCCGGTGCCGGTGCGGCAGGCCGTCCAGGGGGTGGAAGAACGCGGCGATCCGCTGGAGTTCGCCGATCCGGTACTTGGGCGCGCCGCGGTACCGGAGCTCGCTCAGCATCGCGGCCGGGGCGCTGCCGAGCAGCGCCTCCGGTACGAGGGCGGGGGCGGCCGGGATCGGACCCGGGCGGAACGAGAGCGGTGTGCGCCGGGCGCGCGCCGGGAGCGCGTACCGGGGTACGTGCTCCCCCCGGGTGAGTACGGAGCGCCCGGTGGCCCGGCCGCGGGCGTGGAGGTCGATCCAGGCGGCCGAGTAGCGGTAGCGGTGGTCCCCGGCGACGAGCCGTTCCAGCAGGTCGTCCAGGTCGACGGCGCGTTCGGTGTCGACCGACATCCACGAGCTGGTGACGCGGTGGCAGCGGAGCGTGGCCGAGAGGATCACCCCGGTCAGGCCGAGGCCGCCCGCGGTCGCCTCGAAGAGATCGGTGCCGGGCCGGACCGTACGGATCTCGCCCCCGGCGGTCAGCAGCTCCAGCTCCTGGACGTGCCGGGAGAAGGAGCCCGCGACGTGCTGGTTGTGACCGTGGATGTCGGCGCCGATCGCGCCGCCCACGGTGACGTAGCGGGTCGTGGGTGTGACGGGGACGAACCAGCCGAGCGGCAGCAGGACTTCCATCAGCCGGTGCAGGCTGACCCCGGCGTCGCAGACCACGAGTCCGGTGCCGGCCTCGATGGTGCGGATCCGGTTCAGCGCGGTCATGTCGAGGACGGAGCCGCCCGCGTTCTGGGCCGCGTCGCCGTGCGCCCGGCCGAGGCCCCGGGCGATGGAGCCGCGGGGTCCGCAGCCGCGTACCGTCGCCGCCGCCTCCTCGTACGAACGGGGGCGGAAACGCAGGGCGGTTGTCGGGGCGGTGCGGCCCCAGCCGGTCAGGGACACGGTGTCGACGGACATGACGGTGACCGTATCGCCCGAGAAAACCCTTTCGAGGTATTTGTTACAACACTCACCGGTATGGGTGATTGAAGAAGTGTCAGGCCCTGCGGCAACGAGGCCCGGTGCCGGTTTTCCGCGCCCGGAACGGTAAGCCGTACGTCATGGACTGGCTGAAGAACCTCCCCGTCATCGGGCCGATCGTCTCCCGGCTGATGGCGACGCACGCCTGGCGCTCCTACGAGACGCTGGAGCGGGTCCATTGGGCCAGACTCTCCGCCGCGATTACCTTCATCAGCTTTCTGGCGCTCTTTCCGCTGATCGCGGTCGGTGCGGCGATCGGTGCCGCGCTGCTCTCCACCGAGCAGCTCCACAAGATCGAGGACAAGCTGGCCGAGCAGGTGCCGGGCATCTCCGACCAGCTCGGCATCGGGAGCCTGGTGGCCCACGCGGGCACGGTGGGCGTGGTGGCCGGTGCGGTGCTGCTCCTCACCGGCATCGGCTGGATCGGCTCGATGCGGGACTGTCTGCGTGCCGTCTGGGACCTGGACGACGCGGGCCTGGGCAATCCGGTCCTGCGCAAACTCAAGGACGCGGGGCTGCTGCTGGGCCTGGGCGGGGCGGTGCTCGCGACGCTCGCCGTGTCGTCGGCCGGCTCCGTCGCGGTGGGCTGGACGGCGGACCTGGTCGGCATCTCGGACCGAGGCGCCGGCGGTGTGGTGCTCCAGGTGGCCACCCTGGTCGTGGCCGCACTCGCCGGATTCCTGCTGCTGCTCTATCTGCTGACCCTGCTGCCCGGCGTCGAGCCCCCGCGGCGCGCGCTGCTGGTCGCCGCGGCGATCGGCGCGATCGGCTTCGAACTGCTCAAGCTGCTGCTCGGCAGCTACATGAAGGACGTGGCGGCGAAGAGCATGTACGGCGCCTTCGGGGTGCCGGTCGCGCTGCTGCTGTGGATCAACCTCTCGGCGAAACTGCTGCTGTTCTGCGCCGCCTGGACGGCGACGCAGAACAGAGGGGACTAGGGCCTTTCGTTTGGATCATGCCGGATCAGGCACCGGGGCACGCGAGCCCGGCATGATCTGAACGAGAGGCCCTGGGCGTCCGGGGCCGTCAGCGGCGAGGAAGGCGACGCACCAGGTCCGGCAGCGGCCAGCGCCGGTTGATCAGGAACACCGCACCCGCCAGCAGCACCAGGGCGCCGCCGGCGATGCCCAGCGCGATCCCGGCGCCCCCGCCGCCGCCCTCGGACGCGGTGGCCTTCGCGGACTGCGCGGGGCCGTTGCGGCCCTCACCCTTCCCCTGCTCGGCCGCGGGTCCCTTGCCGGACCCGGTGCCGGTGTCGGCGGACTTCGGGGGCACCAGCTCGCCGACCGGGGTCACCTTGCCGCTCGCGTCGAAGCCCCAGTCGAGGAGGCTGGCGGCCTCGTCGTAGACGGCGTGGGGCTTCTCGGACGACGGGTTCATGACGGTGACGAGCAGCACCTTGCCGTCGCGTTCCGCGACACCGGTGAAGGTGTTGCCGGCGTGCGTGGTGTAGCCGTTCTTGACGCCCGCGATGCCCTTGTACGGGTCGACGCCGCCCGCGCCGGTGAGCAGCTTGTTGGTGTTCTGGATGGCGAAGCTCTCGCGCTTCCCGTCCTTCTCCGCGCCGGGGAACTGCGCCTCGGCCGTGGAGCAGTACTCCCGGAAGTCCGCCTTCTGCAGCCCGCTGCGGGCGAACAGCGTCAGGTCGTACGCGCTGGAGACCTGGTCGGGCGCGTCGTACCCGTCGGGCGAGACCACCTTGGTGTCGAGGGCCTGCAACTCCTCGGCGTGCGCCTGCATCGCGTCGACGGTCCTGGGGACGCCGCCGTACATCGCGGAGAGCACATGCACCGCGTCGTTGCCCGAACGCAGGAACACCCCGAGCCACAGGTCGTGGACCGTGTAGGTGAGCTTCTCCTTGACGCCGACCAGACTGCTGCCCTCGCCGAGGTCGGCCAGATCCTCTTCCTTGACGGTGTACTTCCGGGTCTTGGGCTGGAGCGCGGGCATCACGGTGTCCGCGAAGAGCATCTTCAGGGTGGAGGCGGGAGGCAGCCGCCAGTGCGGGTTGTGCGAGGCGAGGACCTCGCCGTTCTCCGCGTCCGCGACGATCCAGGACCGGCCCGTGAGGTCCTTCGGCAGCACCGGGGCGTCCGGTCCCAGCTGCACCTGCGTACCGGCCCGGCCCAGTAGTTCGCCGCCGACCTTGGACATGCCCGCGGGCGGCTTCGGCTGGTCGTCGGAGGCGTCCTTGCCGACCGCCGATGCCGGGCTGACAACAAAAGTGGACAACAGCGCGGCAGAGATGACCGTCATCGCGGTCTTTTTGAGAGCAGGCACGGTCGAAAACGTACATGCAGACGATATGGAAATGGGTGCGGACGCCTTGACCCGCCGGGCGTACCGCCAGGACAGCCCACCCCGGGCGGCTCCACCGGAGGGCGGCGGCGATACTGAGTCCATGAAGCTCAGCCGCCCCGTCTCCTGGTTCCTGCTCGCCTTCGGGGTGTGGAGCTGGTTCATCTGGATCACTTTCGTCAAGAACCTGTGGAAGGACGGCAGCGGACTCGCCTTCGACGACGCGGGTGACCCGACTGCGTACTTCTGGGTGCATCTGCTGCTCGCCATCACGTCCTTTCTCCTGGGGACGGCGGTTGGAGTGATCGGGTTCCGTGGCGTCAGGGCCCTGCGCCGCGAACGCGCATAACCGGCCGTACGGCAGGCGGAGGAGTGCAAGTGGCAGTGGCCGGTCTCGTGCTGATGGTGATCGTGGTGCTCGCGCTGCTGGCCGGCGTGCACCGCTATCTGTGGCGCCGCTTCGTCGGTGATACCACGTCCGAGGGCAGTGCCCTGCGCAGGACCGGCACGGCGGCCGCGTACGTGCTGCCGCTGCTCAGCGTCGGCGCGCTGGTCTCCGGCCGTGCGGGCGCGCCCTTCTGGCTCCAGAAGGTACTGGCCTGGCCGGGCTATCTGTGGCTGGCCGCCGTGCTGTACCTGACGCTGGCTCTGCTGGTGGGCGAGGCGGTACGGCCGGTTCTGCGCCGGGTACTGGCGCGCCGGGCGGACCGGGCCGGGCGGCCGGAGGGCACGGACGCGGGTACGGGTACGGACGCGGCGTCAGCGGACGGTGCATCCGGCGCGGACCCGGCAAATGACGTAAAAGAACCGGAGATCCCGTCGAGTGCGAGCGCTTCCGGCGCCCCGGGCACCCTCGTCGCCGACGCCCCCGCCCCGCCCCGCACCGACGCCCCCACCCGACGGCTGTTCGTCGCGCGGGCCGTCGGCGGGGCCGCCGCCGTCGCCGGGCTCGGCACGGTCGGCTACGGCACCTACGGGGTGCTGCGCGGGCCGCGGGTGAAGCGGATCACCGTCCCGCTCGCCAAGCTGCCCCGCTCCGCGCACGGCTTCCGGATCGCCGTCGTCAGCGACATCCACCTCGGCCCGATCCTCGGCCGCGACCACACCCGGCGGATCGTCGACACGATCAACCGGACCCAGCCGGATCTGGTCGCCGTCGTGGGCGATCTCGTCGACGGAACCGTCGCCGACCTCGGGCCGGCCGCTGAGCCGCTCGCCCGGCTGAAGGGCCGGCACGGGAATTACTTCGTCACCGGAAATCATGAGTACTACTCCGGCGCCGCCCAATGGGTCGACCAGGTAAGGGAATTGGGTCTTCATCCACTGGAGAACGCCCGGGTCGAGATCGACGGATTCGATCTTGCGGGCGTCAATGACGTCGCCGGGGAGAGCGAGGGGCAGGGTCCTGATTTCGCCCGTGCGCTCGGCGACCGGGACCGTGACCGCGCCGCCGTCCTGCTGGCCCACCAGCCCGTCGTCATCCATGACGCCGTCGCCCACGGCGTGGACCTCCAGCTCTCCGGACACACCCACGGCGGCCAGCTCTGGCCGGGCAACTTCATCGCGGATCTGGCCAATCCCACCGGCGCCGGGCTCGACCGCTACGGCGACACCCAGCTGTACGTCTCACGGGGCGCGGGCGCCTGGGGCCCGCCGGTACGGGTCGGCGCACCGTCCGACATCACCGTCGTGGAACTCGCCTCGCGGCAGGCGTAACTCTCCGTCGACAACAGGTTTCAGACGTTCGGATGCACCCAAGGTTTCAACTGTCGAACAAAAGGCTATGAATCACAGTTTCGCTCTTCCAGATGTGAATATCGTGTGATTGGCTGATCGTGAGCATGCGGTGATGTGCGTATCTGGGCGCGATTGCCGAGGTGGGGCTGGTAAGGGAGAGCACGTCAATGCGGTCGATCCGGCTACGGATTCTCGCGATTCTCGCGGTTTTGGTCATCGCAGGCGTTGTCGCCTGGCAGTTGCTCCCCTCGGACGAGGCGAAGAAGGACCCCATCGCGGTCGGCACCACGGACGAGGTCACCTCGCTCGACCCGGCCGGCGCGTACGACGCGGGTTCCTGGGCGATGTACAGCAACATCTACCAGTCCCTGCTGACGTTCAAGTCGGGTGCGGTCGTGCCCGAGCCGGACGCCGCCGAGAGCTGTGGGTTCATCGGCCAGAAGCTCCAGACGTACCAGTGCAAGCTCCGTGACGACCTGACGTTCTCCAACGGCCGCAAGATCACGGCCGAGGACGTCAAGTACTCCATCGAGCGCATGATCAGGATCAAGACGGACGTCGGTCCCTGGGTGCTCTTCCCGAACCTCAAGAACGTGGTGGCGGACGGCCGCACCGTCACCTTCAACCTCTCCTCGCGCGACGCGACCTTCCCGCAGAAGCTCGCCACCGGCGCCGGTTCGATCGTCGACCGCGAGTCGTACCCGGCGGACAAGCTCCGCAAGGGCAGCACCATCGACGGCTCGGGCCCGTACCTCCTGAAGTCGTACCGGTCGGGCGAGATCGCCGAACTGGTGCCCAACCCGCTCTACAAGGGCGCGCTGAGCAAGACCGGTGTCCCGGTCACCGTGCACTACTACGGCAAGTCGGACGAGCTCCTGGCCGCCTGGAACGCCAAGCAGGTCGACGTCACGCACCGCGAACTGCCGCCGGCCACGCTCGCCGAGCTGAACCCCGGCGACCCCGACCTGCGCGTCACCGAGGCGGACAGCGCCGAGATCCGCAATCTCGTCTTCAACGTCCGGCCGGGTTCGCCGCTGGCCGACAAGAAGGTCCGGCAGGCCATCGCCTCGCTCATCGACCGCGGGCCGCTGGTGACCGGCGTCTACAAGGGCACGGTCGAGCCGCTCTACTCGCTGATCCCGCAGGGCTACATCGGGCACAGCACGCCGTTCTTCGACGCCTACCCCACGCCCGACCCGGAGCGCGCCAAGCAGCTGATGAAGGACGCCGGCGTGCAGACCCCGGTGAACATCAGCTTCGGCTACGGCGGCGGGAACGAGACCCAAGCGAAGGAGACCGCGGAGCTCCGCCGCCAGCTGGAGGCCGACGGGCTCTTCAAGGTCACGGTCCACGCCGTCGACTGGCAGAAGTTCCAGAAGGACTACGCGGCCGGCAAGTACGACGCGTACACGGTCGGCTGGCTCCCCGACTACCCGGACCCCGACACCTTCAGCCAGCCGCTGGTCGGCCGGAACAACAGCCTCCACAACGGCTACTCCAGCAAGAAGGTGGACAGCCTCATCGGCTCCACGCTCCAGTACGGCGACCGCGGGCGCACCGCGGCCGACTTCAAGGAGCTCCAGGCGCAGGTCGGCGAGGACGTGCCGCTGGTCCCGCTGTGGCAGAAGAAGGACTACGTCGTCAGCACGACGGACGTCTCCGGTTCGCAGTACCTCTCGGACGGCACCGGCCTCTGGCGGCTCTGGGAACTGAGGCGGATCTGACGGTCCGCAAGGCAGCACACGGGGCGGTCCGCCGGCGTTCGCCGGCCGGCCGCCCCGTCGTCCTGCGAGGGCTCGTCAGGGCTTGTCAGGGCCTGTCCGGCCCCGGTCCCGGGCCTTCACGGCGCCGGGCAGGAACTCCTCCAGCACCTCGTGGATCTGCCGCACCAGCGGCCGAAGCACCCGGAACCGGGAGAGGGCGATGGCGCGGGCGCCGATCGGGGCGGAGCGTTCGACCAGGCGGCGGCTGCGTTCGGTGTGCTCCGTGCGGTCGTACACCCAGTACAGCACCAGGCCCATCTGTATCAGCCACATCAACTCCGGCAGCAGTTCGGCCAGTTCGGGGTCGGTCTTGGTGTCGGACCCGGCCAGGCACCGCCGGTGGATGGAGATCGCCGCCTCGCGGGCCGCGACCGAATCCGCCGAGAACGGGCTGAGCGGGCTCTCCGGGTCGGCGGCGTTCTTGAAGAACTGGGCGGCGAAGCGGTGGTACGGCTCCGCCACGTCCAGCCAGGTGAGCAGGACCCCGCGCATGCGCACCGCGAGGTCCTTGTCGCCGTCCAGGACCGGTTGCACGGCCGCCGCGTGCTCCGCCGCGAGCCGGTCGTAGAAGCCCTGGACGAGGTGTTCCTTGTTCGTGAAGTAGTAGTAGGCGTTCCCCACGGAGACGCCGGCCTCCTGGGCGATGGCCCGCATCGTCGTCTTGTCGTAACCGCGTTCCTGGAAGAGCCGGAGCGCCGTTTCGAGGATGAGTGTGCGGGTCTGCTCGCTCTTGGGAGCCTTGACTTCCTTCACGTCCTTCGCTTCCTTCACCACAGTCCCGAGGGTATCCGTCGCGGTCAGCCCTCGGATCCGGGGACCGTACAGGCACCGTCCCCGCCCTCCCGGCCGCACGGTGCGGCGGTCAGGGAACGGTACTTCGCGGCGGCGAGCACGGTGGCCCGCGCGAACGGGCGGCCCGCCGGGGTGGTCAGCCAGTGGGCCCTGGGCCGGTGCTCGGCCAGCGCCCAGAGGCAGACGATCCACGCGGAGGTCCCGCGGTAGATCTGCCCCCGGTCGCCGATCACCGTGATCTCGTCCAGCGTCCCGGCGTGGTCGAGCCCGGGGAAGCGGCGGCGCGCCTCCTCGGAGGCCGCCGGGACGAGGTCGAGCGGGACGAGCTGACGCTGCTTCATCAGCCACTGCCGCAGATGGAGGCAGAGCGAGCACCGGGCGTCGTACAGCACCGTCAGCCGCTCGACGGAGAGCCGCTGCCCGCCGGGCCGGGCCGTCATGGCGCTCAGGCCCTCGGGGCGGGCGCCGCCCACGGGCCGGTGCCCGGTCCCGTCCAGCCCTGCGGGGCCACGGGCGGGGTCTGCTCGCGCTCCATCAGACCGCGGCGGCGGATCTTGTTGAGCACATAGACATTGCCGAGGTGCATCACACCGAGGACGAGCAGGACGACGCCGAGCTTCACCGACAGCGCCTCGAAGAGTCCGCGGGCGTCGGTGACGGCGTCGGAGTTCCTCAGGTAGAGGGTGACGAAGCCCAGGTTGACCAGGTAGAAGCCGACCACCAGCAGGTGGTTGACGGCATCGGCGAGCTTCTCGTTCCCGTGCAGCACATCGGCGAGGAACACCTTGCCGTTGCGGCTGAGCGTGCGTGCGACCCAGACGGTCAGCGCCACGCTGATCAGCAGATAGATGACGTACGCGACAACAGTGAGGTCCATGCCCCACCCTCCCTTGAACGCGTTCAAAAGCTGTTGTCATGGACTGTAGACCTGTAATTGAACATGTTCAAGCGGGGAGTCCGGCGGCTCGCCCGGGCTTCTCGGCGGGCGCCGCGAAGCGCCGTACGCCCGGCACCGCCGCCGTCCCCAGGCAGGCTGCGCCGACCGCCACCGCGGCGACGGCCAGCGGCACTTCGGCGCCCCAGGCCGAGGCCGCGAGCGGGGCCAGGGCGTAGCCGAGCGGCATCGCGCCGAGGGAGAGCAGCCAGTCGTACGAGGTCACCCGGGCCAGGGCGTGGGCCGGTACGGCGGACTGGACCGAGGTCTCCCAGACCGGGCCGAGGAAGCCGAGGCCGGCCTGGGCGACGCCGTACGCGGCGATGGAGAGCGCGACGGGCGCGTGGGCGGCCAGCAGGCCGAGCGGCAGGGCGTACGTGGCGAGCCCCAGGTTGGCCACCAGGATCGGGCGGCGGGGGCGGGCCCGGCCGGCCAGCAGCGAGCCGAGGAGCAGGCCGACCGCGCCGGTCTGGAGCAGGGCGACCCAGACGCCCTTGCCGCCCAGCTCCCGGACGAAGAGTGCCGGGCCGACGGTCATCAGGACGGCCGCCGCGCCGTTCCAGGTGGCGTGCCCGATCAGGCTCGTCCAGTACCAGTCGCGGCTGCGGACCTCGCCCCAGCCCTCCTTGAGGTCGGTGAACAGCGAGCGCCGGGGGATGGGTACGTGCCGGACCTCGACGGCGGACAGCAGCGCGGCGCTCACCGCGAAGCTGGCGCCGTCCAGCACGAAGGCCCAGCCCGGCCCCGCGGTGAGGATCAGTACCCCGGCGAGGGCCGGGCCGCCGAGCCGGGTGGCGCTGCTGACCACCGCCATCAGGGAGTTGGCGCGCAGCAGCCCGGACTCCGCCACGGTGCCGCGGATCAGCGGTGACACGGTCGGCATCGCGAACGCCCCGGCGGCGCCTCCGACCGCCTCGGCGAGCGCGATCTGCCAGAGCTCGGGGGAGCCGCCGAGAAGCTCCGCGCCGACGAAGAGCTGGGTCGCGCACCGCACGAGATCCGTGGTGAGCGCGACCGTACGGGCATTGAAGCGGTCGCCCACGACGCCGCCCAGCGGCAGCAGGAGCAGCTTGGGGACCATCGCACAGCCCAGGACCAGCGCGAGCGCCCCGGTCGAGCCGGTGGCCAGGTAGACGGCCAGTGAGAGGGCGGTGGGGATGACGGCGTCGCCGAGGAGGGAGAGGGAGCGGCCGATGAAGAGCAGGCGGAAGGCGCGCGTGCGCAGAGGATGCGGCATGCGCGGGAATCTATTTCGTTACCGAACTATTCGTCAACGAAGTATTTGATACCGAAGGGTAGTTGGAGTCCCGGCGTACGCTTTCCCCATGGAGCGACGCGACTGGACCGACGGACATGTGGAGCGCTGGAAGCCCGTCCTTCCCGGCCTCGACCCCGATGTCGAGGGTGCCGTGACCCGCATGAAGAAACTCTCCGTCCACCTGCGCCGGGTACGCGAGCAGTCCCTGGTCGACTTCGACCTGGACCGCCAGGAGTTCGACACCCTCCACAAGCTGGCCGGACGCGGCGGCAAGGCGGCCCCCTCCGAGCTCGCCGCCGACCTGGACCTCGCGCCCGCCTCCGTCACCGGCCGGCTGGACGCACTCGAACGGCGCGGCTTCGTCCGCCGCACCCCCTCCACCACCGACCGCCGACGGGTCGATGTGGAACTCACCGACGCGGGCCGCTCGACCTGGCTGGGCGCCATGGACGTGCTCGGCCACGAGGAGTACCGGCTGCTCGGCGTCCTCGGCAAGGACGAACGCACCCTGCTCAACGACATGCTGCGGCGCATCATGTTGGTCGCCGAGGACCGGGGCGCCGCCGCCTGGGACTGACGGGCGCTCAGCCGGTGCTTCAAGCCGCGCCTCGGCCGGTGCGCGGGCCACCGGGGGCGCCCCGGGCGCCAGGGCGGCCGCCGCCCGCCAGGCGGTGCAGCGAACCCGAGCCCTCGGGACCCCGGACCCGCCCCGCGATTTCCAGCGCCGCCGGACGGTCCGGTCCGCGCAGCCGCACGGACATCCGCCCGGACAGCTCCGGTGACCGCATCAGCTGCTCGACGGCGATCGCACGTGGCGGCAGGTGTGGAGCAGCTCGCGGTCCGGTGCGAGGACGGTGACGGTGTGGCTGAGGCGGGCCGGCGCGGCCGGCCGTCAGATGCTCATCGCACGGGCCGTGTTGAGCTGGGCCATCACCAGGGGGAAGGTGTTCTGGTCGGCCGCCGGGATCATCGTCGAGTGGTGCCGGCCGCCGCTGGACACCGAGACCTGGACGAAGCCGGTCGTCTGCTTCTCCTTCATCAGCAGGAACAGCAGACCGACCAGGCAGAACAGCGCGAAGACGATCGCGAGCACGATCGCCACCGTCGGGATCTTCTCCTCGGTGCGGGTGAGGTCGGTCGCCGTCCACACCGCGCCCTTGAGCGGCATCGGGCCGGACGGGGTCACGATCTGGTCCTGCATCACGGCGATGTCACCGAACGTCATGACCGGCATCCCGGAGCCGCCCATCGGGGCGCCCGGCTGCTGCGGGAAGCCGTGACCGGGCATGGTCGGCTGGGCCGCGACGCCCTGCGGGTAGCCGTAACCGGGGCCGGGCTCGACCGCGGACTCGGGCAGCGGCTGCGGGTAGCCGTACGCCGGGGCACCCGGACCGGGCTGCGCCTGGCCGTCCGCGACGGTGGGCGGATTGCCCGGCTGCTGGGGAGCCGGCCCCCACTTGTATGAGTCGTCCGCGTACGGATTCGGATCGCTCAACGTTCCCCGCTCTCGATCAGGCTGTGCGCCCCGGGCCTGCTGCGCCGGCGGCGAACCGCTTCCGGTTCCGCACGACCGTACCGTCAAGCCCCCGGCGGCGCAGCAAGCGGCCCCGTTCCCCGCGGTGTTGCCGCGGAGAACGGGGCCGGATGCGACTGCTGTGCCGGTGGCGGTCAGAAGCGGCGCGTGATCAGCGCCCGCTTGACCTCCTGGATCGCCTTGGTGACCTCGATGCCACGCGGGCAGGCGTCCGTGCAGTTGAAGGTGGTGCGGCAGCGCCACACACCGTCACGGTCGTTGAGGATCTCCAGGCGCTGCTCGCCGCCCTCGTCGCGCGAGTCGAAGATGAAGCGGTGCGCGTTGACGATCGCCGCCGGGCCGAAGTACTGGCCGTCGTTCCAGAACACCGGGCACGAGGACGTGCACGCGGCGCAGAGGATGCACTTGGTGGTGTCGTCGAAGCGCTCGCGGTCCTCGGCGGACTGCAGGCGCTCGCGGGTCGGCTCGTTCCCCTTGGTGATGAGGAAGGGCATGACGTCGCGGTACGCCTGGAAGAACGGGTCCATGTCGACCACGAGGTCCTTGAGGACCGTCAGGCCCTTGATGGCCTCGACCGTGACCGGCTTCTCCGGGTTGACGTCCTTGATCAGCGTCTTGCAGGCGAGCCTGTTCTTGCCGTTGATCCGCATCGCGTCGGAGCCGCAGATGCCGTGCGCGCAGGAGCGGCGGAACGTCAGCGTGCCGTCGAGGTCCCACTTGATCTTGTGAAGGGCGTCGAGCACACGCTCCTTCGGGTCGATCTCGATCTGGAAGTCCTGCCACTGGGCCTCGTCGGAGACCTCGGGGTTGAAGCGGCGGATCCGGAGGGTGACCGTGATGTACGGGGAGGCGGCGGACTCCGCCTCCACCTTGTCCAGAGTCGGGGTTGCCATCAGTACTTACGCTCCATCGGCTGGTAGCGGGTCTGGACGACCGGCTTGTAGTCGAGCCGGATCGACTCGGTGCCGTCGGCCGAGACCTCGCGGTACGCCATGGTGTGGCGCATGAAGTTGACGTCGTCGCGGTTCGGGAAGTCCTCGCGGTAGTGACCGCCGCGGGACTCCTTGCGGGCCAGCGCGGAGGTCGCCATGACCTCGGCCAGGTCGAGCAGGTTGCCCAGCTCGATGGCCTCCAGGAGATCGGTGTTGAACCGCTTGCCCTTGTCCTGGACGGACACGTTGAGGTAGCGCTCGCGCAGCTCGGCGATCTTGTCGACGGCCGTCTTGATGGTCTGCTCGGTGCGGAACACCATCACATTGGCGTCCATGCACTCCTGCAGCTCCAGACGGAGTGCCGCGACCCGCTCGGTGCCCGTCGAGGAGAGCAGCCGCTCGACCTGCTCCTCGACCATCTGCGCCGGGTTCTCGGGAAGCTCGACGAAGTCGTGCTTGGCGGAGTACTCGGCGGCGGCAATGCCCGAACGGCGCCCGAAGACGTTGATGTCGAGCAGCGAGTTGGTGCCCAGCCGGTTGGCGCCGTGCACGGAGACGCACGCGACCTCGCCGGCGGCGTACAGGCCCGGGACGACGGTGGTGTTGTCGGCCAGCACCTCGCCCTCGACGTTGGTCGGGATGCCGCCCATGGCGTAGTGCGCGGTCGGCTGGATCGGGATCGGGTCCGTGTAGGGCTCGATGCCGAGGTACGTACGCGCGAACTCGGTGATGTCCGGGAGCTTGGCGTCCAGCTGCTCCGGCGGGAGGTGCGTGAGGTCGAGGTAGACGTGGTCGCCCTCGGGACCGCAGCCGCGGCCTTCACGGATCTCCGTGTAGATGGAGCGGGACACGACGTCACGGGACGCGAGGTCCTTCATGACCGGCGCGTACTTCTCCATGAAGCGCTCGCCGTCCTTGTTGCGGAGGATGCCGCCCTCACCGCGGGCGCCCTCCGTCAGCAGGATGCCCATGCGCCAGATGCCCGTCGGGTGGAACTGGAAGAACTCCATGTCCTCCAGCGGCAGGCCCCGGCGGTAGCACGCGGCCTGGCCGTCACCGGTCAGGGTGTGCGCGTTGGAGGTCACCTTGAAGAACTTGCCGGTGCCACCGGAGGCGTAGATGACCGACTTCGCCTGGAAGACGTGGATCTCGCCGGTGGCCAGCTCGTAGGCCACGACACCCGCGGAGTGCTTGACGCCGTCGACCTCGGTGATCAGCTGGTCCAGGACGTAGAACTCGTTGAAGAACTCCACGCCCTCCTTGACGCAGTTCTGGTACAGCGTCTGGAGGATCATGTGGCCGGTGCGGTCCGCGGCGTAGCAGGACCGGCGGACCGGGGCCTCGCCGTGGTTACGGGTGTGACCGCCGAACCGGCGCTGGTCGATCTTGCCCTCGGGCGTGCGGTTGAACGGCAGGCCCATCTTCTCCAGGTCGAGGACGGCGTCGATGGCCTCCTTCGACAGGATCTCGGCGGCGTCCTGGTCGACCAGGTAGTCGCCGCCCTTGATGGTGTCGAAGGTGTGCCACTCCCAGTTGTCCTCCTCCACGTTGGCGAGCGCGGCGGCCATGCCGCCCTGCGCGGCGCCCGTGTGGGAGCGGGTCGGGTACAGCTTCGTGAGCACGGCGGTACGGCTGCGCTTCGTGGACTCGATGGCCGCGCGCATACCGGCGCCGCCGGCGCCGACGATGACGGTGTCGTACTTGTGGATCTGCATGATTTCCTCTGGTCCCTCTGGCCCGGCGCCTAGCGGATGTTCGGGTCGAAGGTGAAGATCACCAGCGTGCCCAGCAGGACGGTGAACACCGTGGCGGTGTACAGCAGCATCTTCAGCCAGAAACGGGTGTTCTCCCGCTCGGCGTAGTCGTTGATGACCGTACGGAGACCATTGGCGCCGTGCAGCATGGCCAGCCACAGCATCCCGAGGTCCCAGAGCTGCCAGAACGGCGAGGCCCAGCGGCCCGCCACGAAGGCGAAGCCGATCTTGGAGACGCCGCCGTCCAGCACCAGCTGGATCAGCAGGTGGCCCAGGACCAGGACGACCAGGACGATGCCCGACAGGCGCATGAAGAGCCAGGCGTACATCTCGAAGTTGGTGCGCGAACCCTTGGGGGTCTTGCCGGTCCGCTTGCGCGGCGGCTCGATGACCGGGGCCGGGTTGTCTGCGTCGTACAGGCTGACGCCCTCGACGGAGCCGATCGCGGCGGAGGACTCGGTGGACATTGGCCTCAGCTCCCGAATACTTCGCGTACGGCGTGGCCGAGGACCGGGTACAGCGCCCCGACCATCAGCACGACCCAGATGCCCACGACCGACCAGAGCATCTGCTTCTGGTAGCGCGGGCCCTTGGCCCAGAAGTCCACGGCGACGATCCGGAGACCGTTCAGCGCGTGGAAGAGAATCGCGGCCACCAGGCCGTATTCGAGGAGCGCGACGATCGGCGTCTTGTACGTGGCCACGACTTCGTCGTAGGCCTCGGGGGAGACGCGGACGAGAGCGGTGTCCAGGACGTGTACGAACAGGAAGAAGAAAATGAGGACACCGGTGACTCGATGAGCCACCCAGGACCACATGCCTTCCCGGCCGCGGTACAGCGTTCCAGCCGGCACGGAAGAACCCTCCGGGAGCGGGGATTGGGGCCGGCCGGCTTGCTGTCGGTCTGACCCGGCCGGGTACGGTCCACCGGCCCCGGCCATCGTAGCGACGGTTTGTCGGTTCGTTCGCGCGGGGGCCCGCGGTGTGATCAAAGTGGCAATCAAACAGGCACGGACGGGCTAGAAAGGGCTGCTGCACGCCTTTACCGAGCCCGTTCCGTTATGAACCCGATACCAGCTCGATGATGCGGCCCCGGGCGAGCCGGCGCATCTCCTCCGCGGTCACCACCCGCTCCTGGTCGGGCTCGTGGGCCAGCCTGGCCCGGATCCCGGCGAGCACCTGGTCCGGCTGCTCGGCCGGCCCCAGGCCGTCCAGGCAGATCACGAAGACATGCCCGAAGCGCGACTCGTACGCGGCGTGCGCGGCCCGCAGCGCCAGATGGGCGGAGTGCGGCGCGGCGTGGTGCAGCCCGGGGGAGACCTCGGCGGTGAGCGCCTCGGCGAGGTCCGCCGGGGCCAGGTCGTAGCCCGCCTCGTCGGCCGCGGCCAGCAGCGCGTCCAGGTCGGGATAGGGGCGGTGGGCGGCCAGCCGCTGCGCCCAGCGGCGGCTGCCGCAGCACTCCAGCAGGGCGGCCTCGGCCTCGGCGGCCGGCACGGCGTTGAAGCGGTCGAGGCCCGGGACATGGGCGGGGACCTGCTCGGCGGCGGAATTCTGGACGGGTACGGCCGTCCGGGTGGCCGGCTGGCGCAGTTGCTCCGGGAGGCCGGCGGGGGACTCGCTGGACCTGGACAGCGTGGGCTCCTCGGCGGGTCAACGGCATCTGTGACCCTGGGGAGGGAAGGGGGGATGAAACCAGGCAGATGCGTGGGTGAAGGGAGAGACGAATGTGCCTCAAAGCTAGCGAGACAGGGCAACGGACGTCCGACAGATGCGCGAACTTCACCCGGACGGGAGAGTTTCGGACCGTCTGACGTGCCGTATTCCAAGGAGAATGCCCGGCTGTCTCCCTTCTTCTGCTTCGTTGTCCGTAAATATCGGAGGTTTCTGACCGATGTCGCCCTCACGTGGCGCTCTCGTGGCCGGTGCGGCCCTCACCGCGGCGGCCGCCGCGACGATCGCCGTCGTCGTCTGGCCGGAAGGCTCCGACAGCGGACTCGCCGGACAGTCCTCGAACGCCCGCACCCCCGAGTCCTCCTCGGCCGCCGCCTCGCCGGCCCCTTCGCCCACCCGGAGCTACCCGCTCTCCACGGCCCCGCGCACCATCCCCGCGGTACGCGAGCACATCGCGGCCCGGGGTCCCGGCTGGCGCCCCGGCCCGGACGCCGGGGTCGTCATCGCCCGCGGCAGCGGGACGCTCGCCGACGAGGGGCAGCTGCTGGCCCAGGAGCTGAAGATCCGTTACCGGGGCGACGTCCCCGCCCGCGCGGGCGACGTGGAGCTGGCCCTCGCCCCGGGCAAGGGCGCCCCCGAGTCGTACACCCTCGGCGTCCACGACGGACGGGTCACCATCAGCGGGCCCGACCAGGCCGGGGTCTTCTACGGGACCCGCACCCTGAAACAGTCGGTGCGCGCCGACGGTGCGATGCCGGAGGGCGAGGTGCGCGACCGCCCCGACCGGCCGCAGCGCGGACTCAACCTCGACATCGCACGCAAGTACTACACCCCGGCCTGGATCGAGGACCGGCTGCGGGAGATGGCCGACCTCAAGCTCAACCAGCTCGGCCTGCACTTCTCCGACGACCAGGCCTTCCGCATCGAGTCCCGCACCCACCCCGAGGTGGTGTCGCCGGAGCACCTGAGCCAGGCGGAAGTGCGGCGGATCGTCGGCCTCGCGTCCCGGCTGCACATCGAGGTCGTCCCGGAGATCGACTCCCCGGGCCATCTCGGCGCGGTGCTGCGGGCCCACCCCGAGCTCCAGCTGCGCAATGTGTCGGGCACGCGCTCGCCCGGGTCGCTCGACATCTCCGACCCGGGCTCGGCCAAGCTCGTCGACCAGCTCCTCGGCGAGTTCACCGAGCTGTTTCACGGCGCGTACTGGCACCTGGGCGCCGACGAGTACCTCGCGCTGACGGTGCGGGACCCGGCCGCCTCGTACCCGCAGCTGCAACGCGCCGCCCAGCAGAAGTACGGGGCGGGGGCGAGCATCAAGGACCTGGCGACCGGCTGGCTGAACGACCGCGCGGCGGTGGTGCGCCCGCACGGCAAGCGGCCCAAGGCGTGGAACGACGGCTTCTTCCGCGACGGGACCGTGCACGCCGACAAGGACATCGAGGTCGAGTACTGGACGGGCAAGGAGTACGGTGCCCGGCTGCCGGAGGAGTACCTGCGCGAGGGCCGGCGCGTGGTGAACCTCAACGACGAGTACCTCTATTACGTGCTCGGCCAGCCCAACCAGTTCGTCTACCCGACGGGCGAGCGGATCTACGAGCAGTGGACCCCGCTCGTCCTGCGCGGCACCCAGCCGGTACCGGCGCGCTACTCCGGTCAGATCCTCGGCGGCCGGTTCGCGGTCTGGGGCGACCTCCCGCAGGCACAGACCCCGGCGCAGGTGGCGCAGGGCATCCGGATGCCGTTGCGCGCGACCGCCCAGAAGCTGTGGGTCCCGGGCAAACCTGCGCTGAGCTGGGAACAGTTCCGGGCACTGGCCGCACGGATCGACAAGGCGGGCTGAGCGCGACCGCCGTGGCCGGCCGGGCGGGATTCCTCGTGGACAGCCAGGTGGCGGGGGGCTAGGTTCCGCATGCCGCGCGTTCCGGGGAGGAACGTGCGGATTCGCGCGTTCGCGCTCAGAACCTTGGGGGGTTCCACTTCATGCTCTGCTCCACCTGCCGTCTCAGACCGCCGGTCACCGACGACGGACGCTGTCTGACCTGTGCCGGTCCGGCCGGTCCGGCGCCTGCCCCGATGCCGCCCGCCCCGGCCTTCCACGCGCCGCAGCAGTACCTGCGTTCGCCCGAGGGGCTCGCGAAGGCCGTCGTCGTACTGCTGGCGGTCGTCGCGGCGGCGGATCTGCTCGCCGTGGCGGCGGGCCTGAACACCCGCCGGGTGATCGCGGCCGGGCTGGAGAACGACTTCGCGACGTACGACGAGGCGGAGGCGACGCTCGCCGACAATCTGTACGGGGCGGCGGGCGGGCTGCAGAGCCTCGCGATCCTGGCCACCGCGGTCGTCTTCATCATCTGGTTCCGGCGGGTACGGCTCAATGCCGAGGTGTTCGACCCGAGCATGCAGCCGATGCGGCCCGGCTGGGCCGTCGGCGCCTGGTTCATCCCGATCGCCAACCTGGTGCTGCCACGCCGGATCGCGGGCGGCGTCTGGACCGCGAGCGCCCAGACGAACACCGACGGCAGCTGGCGCACGGTCCCGGCCACCGTGATGAACCTGTGGTGGGGGTGCTGGATCGTCTCGCTGGTCGGCTCCCAGTACGCGACCCGGCGGTACCGGGCGGCCGAGCAGCCGCAGGAGATCCTGGACGCGGCGGACCTGGTGACGGCCACCGACGCCTTCGACATCGTGGCCGCGGTGCTGGCCATCCTCTTCGTCCGCAAGCTGACCCGGATGCAGGGGGAGCGAGCGGCGCTCGGCATATACCCGCTGGGCATCCCGCGTGTGCCGGGGCGCGCCGACTGGGGTCGCGCCCACTGAGGGATGCAATTCGGCCCTCACGGTGACGGTTTTGAGCCATTCGGCGCTGAACGCGGTAACAGGAAGCGCCTCGTCCCCATGCGCGCGCACGGGGGCGTGCCGACGGGAGACGCCGATGAGCCTGCTGGAACTGATCGCCGCCGCCGACGAGCGAGGGCTCGCGGCGAGCGCGGTCGCCTGCCTCGACCGCTGCCTGCCGCAGCCCGTGGACGGAGCGGACCCGGATCCGCTCCGTCCGCTCTGGGCGGGCTGCGCGGACGCGGCGGTCTGGCCGGACCGCCTCGCCGAGGCCCGTACGGCACTGGACGCCGCGGCCGACGAGACGGGCGCCGCCCCGCGGATCCGGAAGCTGCTGGGCGAGGCGCCCGCGGACCGGGCGGCGCCGGAACTGCGGGACTGGGCCGACGCGTGCTCCCTGCTGGCCCTGGAGGTCCACCTCGGTCCGGACGCGGCGCCGGGCACCACCGCGGAGGCGGTGCGGCGGCTCGGCGAGGACGATCCGGACGCGGCGGGCCCGTTGCCGGCCGGCGAGCTGCACCGGCAGATCCGGATCCTGGAGCTGCTGGCCAAGGCCGCTGACGCCTCGTCGGCGGGCGCCGGGCTGCGCCAGGTGCTGGAGGTGTCGGCGGAGGGGCAGCGGGTGCTGCGCGCGGCGGTCTCGCGGCGGGCCCGGGGGCGGGGCTGAGCGGTGCGCGGTGCGGGGAGGCCGCGAGGTGCCCGGTGCCGGGAAAAACGAGGACGACCGGGGCCGCCACCCCCCACAGGAGAGGCCCCGGTCGTCTTCCGCGGGGCCGTAGGACGACCCCGTACTCCTCTCAGCGCCGTCGCTGCGTTTTCTGTCACACCGCACGTGGTCCGAGGAACGTTGCGGGTTGTACAAGTCATGGACGCGACCCCCGCCGAGGACGTAGCGTGCTGAGTCGCGCAGGGTGGCGCGGCAGTGATGACCAGCTGCGATTCGGGACAGCAGGGCAGGTTGAGGGAGTGCTGGGGGACGACGCGGAGCTCACTGCCGCGGTACTCGCGGCGCAGGACGGGGACGAGGACGCCTTCCGTACTGTGTACCGCGCTGTGCAGCCGCGGCTGCTGGGCTACATAAGGACACTGGTCGGGGAGCCGGACGCCGAGGACGTGGCGTCCGAGTCCTGGTTGCAGATAGCGCGCGACCTCGACCGGTTCAGCGGCGACGCCGACCGCTTCCGCGGCTGGGCGGCGCGGATAGCCCGAAATCGTGCGCTGGACCATCTGCGGATGCGTGGCAGACGCCCCGCGATCGGCGGCGACGAGTCGGAACTGTCCGAGCGGCCGGCCGAGTCCGACACCGCCGACGAGGCGATGGAGGCCCTGGCCACCGGCCGCACGATGTCGCTCATCGCCCAGCTGCCGCAGGACCAGGCCGAGGCCGTGGTGCTGCGGGTGGTCGTGGGCCTGGACGCGAAGGGCGCCGCGCAGACGCTGGGCAAGCGCCCGGGGGCGGTACGCACCGCCGCGCACCGGGGCCTGAAGCGGCTGGCCGAGCTGTTGCGCACGGACGGCGACGACGGCGACGACGACCGGGGCGGCGCCGTCGACGGTGCCCCCGAAGGAGATCCGGCGGACCCGTCCGCCCCGCACCGGGGCACGGCTGCCCGGACGGCGGAACTCGACGCGGTGCCCGCCCAGCGCCCCGCCCGCAACGGTCTGGCGGCGCCGGCCGGTGTGACGCATTCGCGTCCGTGGACGCAGAAGGACATGTGATGGCCGACGAGCGGTACGAATGGCTTGACAAGGACGCCGCGGAGAGATTGCTCCGCGGCGAGCCGGTCGATCCCGTCGGCGGTCGGTCGTGTACGGACGCCGAGAGGCTCGTGGCTGCGCTGGACGCCGCCGCCCGCGCCACCCGCCCGGCCACCGGTGAACTGCCCGGCGAGGCCGCGGCGCTCACCGCCTTCCGCACCGCCTCCCGCTCCGCGCGGGCGAAGACGCGGGCGGACGCGCGGCTCAAGGGCGCCGCGGACGGCCGTCTTGCCGGTGCCGAGGTGCTCGACCCGGTCCGTATCGAGGCCGCCGCCGGCGGCTCCGTCCCGCGCGCCACCGCGTCCGCGGTCTCCGGACGTACCCGCCCCTCGCGCTGGAGCAGGCCCGTCCGCTATGGCCTGGTCGCCTCCCTCGCCGGCTGTGCGCTCGGCGGGGTGGCCGTGGCGGCCGGAACCGGAATGCTCCCCGGACCGTTCGGCGGGCACCCCCTGCCGGCCTCCTCCGTCTCGGCCGAGGCGACGCCCGCGGAGTTCGGCTCCGACGGGCTCACCACGGACGAGACCGCGCAGCCGCCGCCGTCCGCCTCCCCGGGAACGGGCACCTCCCCGTCGCCCACTGACCCCTCGGCCCCGACCGGTGGCCAGGACCGCGGCAGTTCCGGCCGGGCGACGGAGCCGGGCGACACCGACAAGCGGAAGCCCGGCGACGCCGTGACCGGCTCCCCGGGCGGCAACCGGAACAGCAAGCAGCCCGAGCCCCCCGGGAACAACAGCTCCGGCGATTGGTACGCCAAGGCGCTCCAGGCCTGCCTCGACTACCGCGACGGCAATCTGAGCGAGAAACGCAAGCGCAGGCTGGAGGCGCTGGCCAACGGTGCCGAGAACCTGGACCGGTTCTGCGACCGCGTGATCGAGCGGTCCGAGAAGGGCCAGGACAACCAGGGCGGCGACAGCGGCGACGGGCAGAACGACGAGGGCTCGAACGGGAGCAACGCCTCCGACTCCGCCGCCGGCACCGCTCCGTCGGCCCGGTTCGCCAACGGTGTGCGGCTTCCTTCGACCCCGGTCTCCCTGACGCCTTCGGCCCGTACCTCCGGCGTGCGCGCCGGTTCACAGGGCTGAGCGGGACCGCCCGCGACAGGCTTTTTTCGGCCCGTCACCAACAGGTGTGACGTTTTTCGAGGCCGCGGCGCAGTACAGAGTGAGCCGACTGGTCATCGGCAGCGCACAGAGCCGGGGTTCCCCCCGTACCTACGGCTCAGCGCACATGGCGCGGGCGGGACACGTTCCCCCGGTCCCGCCCGCGCCCCTTCTCCTTCTCCGGCCGGACCGGCCCTACCCGTGGACCACGACCTTGTCGCCGTTCTTCACCTGGGCGAAGAGCGAGGCGATCTTCCCCTCGTCCCGGACGTTGACGCAGCCGTGCGAGGCGCCGTTGTAGCCGCGGGCCGCGAAGTCCGCCGAGTAGTGCACCGCCTGGCCGCCGCTGAAGAACATCGCGTACGGCATGGCCGTGTGATAGATCGACGACACGTGGTGGCGGGACTTCCAGTAGACGGAGAAGGTGCCCTCGCGCGTCGGCGTGTACTGGGAGCCGAACCGGACGTCCATCGACGACATGACCTTGCCGTCGATCATCCACGACAGGGTCCGGCTGTTCTTGCTGATGCAGAGCACCCGGCCGGTCATGCAGCGCTTGTCCGGCTTGGCGACCTGCCGCGTGGTCGGCGGATTCAGCTCGGCGGCCGTCGGCTCGTGCGTCATGCCGAGCAGCTTCTGCCAGGTGAGGGTGTCCGCCCTGCCCGTACGGGTCAGGCCCCGCTTGCCCTGGAAGGACTGGACCGCGGCGACCGTGACGGTGCCGTAGTAGCCGGTGGGGCTGCGGTCGAAGTGGCCGATCTGCCGCAGCCGGGCCTGCAGTTCCCGTACCTTCTTGCCCTCGGAACCGCTCGCCATGAGCGTCGTGCCCTGCGGGTCGGGCTTCGGCGTGGGCGACGCAGTGGCCGTCGGCGGCGCTGAGGACGGCGAGGCGATGGGCGAGGACGGCGGCGAGGCGGGCTTGCCGTCGTCGGTTGCCGTGGCCCGCGGCGAGGAGGAGGCCGCCGGTGCGCTGCCGGCGGCCTGCGCCTTGCAGCCGGCCGTCGCGGTGGCGACGGTGAGGACGGCGAGCACCGCCGCCGCCCCCGCCCGGCCCCGTTCCGCGTTCCGTGAGGTGCTCCTGGTGGTGCTGCCTGTCATCTCGGCCCCCTGTGCGTCCGCTGCGTCCGGTGTCCCATTGGACGGATTCCCGCTCTGCCCGGTTGCCAAAGCCCGCGCATGATGGGGGATGAACGGCGACGAGGACCGTGGGCAGGCGCTGTGAGCAAGCTCCCAGCGCCTGCCCCTCCAACGGTCTCGCGCCCACCGCTACAGTCCGTCGCGGGAACCGTGGTTACCAGTAAGTAGCTTTACTGAGCAGCTTCAGCGGGAGGCACAGCAGATGACGCGCGAGTCGGAGTCGGGACTGCCCATCGAACCGGTCTACGGGCCGGACGCACTCGACGGCTGGAACCCCGCCGAGAAGCTGGGGGAGCCGGGCGCCTACCCCTTCACGCGCGGCGTCTACCCCACGATGTACACCGGCCGGCCGTGGACGATGCGCCAGTACGCGGGATTCGGCACGGCCACGGAATCCAACGCCCGCTACAAGCAACTGATCGCCAACGGGACGACGGGCCTGTCCGTCGCCTTCGACCTGCCCACCCAGATGGGCCACGACTCGGACGCGGCGATCGCGTCCGGCGAGGTCGGCAAGGTCGGGGTCGCGATCGACTCGATCGACGACATGCGGGTCCTGTTCGACGGGATCCCGCTGGACCGGGTCTCCACGTCCATGACGATCAACGCCCCGGCCGCGCTGCTCCTGCTGCTCTACCAGCTGGTCGGCGAGGAGCAGGGCGTCCCGGCGGAGAAGCTCACCGGCACCATCCAGAACGATGTCCTCAAGGAGTACATCGCGCGCGGCACGTACATCTTCCCGCCCGGCCCCTCGCTGCGGCTGATCGCCGACATCTTCAAGTACTGCCGGGCCGAGATCCCGAAGTGGAACACCATCTCGATCTCCGGCTACCACATGGCCGAGGCCGGGGCCTCGCCCGCGCAGGAGATCGCCTTCACCCTCGCCGACGGCATCGAGTACGTGCGTACCGCCGTCGCGGCGGGCATGGACGTCGACGACTTCGCGCCCCGCCTCTCCTTCTTCTTCGTCGCCCGCACCACGATCCTCGAAGAGGTCGCCAAGTTCCGCGCCGCCCGCCGGATCTGGGCCAGGGTGATGAGGGAGGAGTTCGGCGCCGAGAACCCCAAGTCGCTGATGCTGCGCTTCCACACCCAGACCGCGGGCGTCCAGCTCACCGCCCAGCAGCCCGAGGTCAATCTGGTCCGCGTCGCCGTCCAGGGCCTGGCCGCGGTCCTCGGCGGAACCCAGTCGCTGCACACCAACTCCTTCGACGAGGCGATCGCCCTCCCCACCGACAAGTCCGCCCGGCTGGCCCTGCGCACCCAGCAGGTCCTGGCGTACGAGACGGACGTCACCGCGACCGTCGACCCGTTCGCCGGGTCGTACGTCGTCGAGACGATGACCGACGAGGTCGAGGCCGCCGCCCTGGAGCTGATGGCCAAGGTCGAGGAGATGGGCGGCGCGGTCAGCGCGATCGAGCGCGGTTTCCAGAAGAGCGAGATCGAGCGCTCCGCGTACCGGATCGCCCTGGAGACCGACAGCGCGGAGCGCGTGGTGGTCGGGGTGAACCGCTTCCAGCTCGACGAGGAGGAGCCGTACGAGCCGCTCCGCGTCGACCCCGCGATCGAGGCCGAGCAGGCGGCCCGCCTGGCGGAGCTGCGCGCCGGGCGCGACCAGGACGCGGTGGACACCGCGCTGGCCCGGCTGCGGAAGGCGGCCGAGGGCACGGACAACGTCCTGTACCCGATGAAGGACGCGCTCAGGGCACGGGCGACGGTGGGCGAGGTGTGCGACGCGCTGCGCGAGGTGTGGGGGAGGCATGTGCCGTCGGACGCGTTCTGAGGGGGCGGGTACCCGTGCGGGTGATCTCTCGCTGAATGTCCGCGACCCTGGACAAGCTCATGAACAGTGGTCCCCGAAAGGAGGATGCCGTGGCCGTAATACAGCACGAGGAGCAGGTGCACGTGCAGGAACAGCCGGAGCTGACGCTCGGCGAGGCAGCCGACCAGCTCGCACGCTCGCTGCCCGGGCATCGCGTGGAGATTCTCCAGGGGAGACTCACTGCGACACCACCGGCGGACGTATCGCACGCTCTGGCCCTGTCCTGGCTGGGTGAGGAGTTCGGCGCGCGGGCGCGCAAGGTCGGGCTCAGACTCGTCCAGGGCGTCGGGCTGTGGCTGCCCACCGGCCCCGACGACTACGCGATTCCCGACCTGTCGGTCGTCGAGGCCGACATCAAGGACGCCCATGTCATGAAGAACTGCTACGCCGCCCACGTCTTCCGCATGGTCGTGGAGGTGACGTCGACCAACTGGGCGGACGACCTCGGCCCCAAGGTCGAGGACTACGCCCAGGCGGGCATTCCGGTCTACGTGGTGGCCGACCGCAAGCACGACCGGGTGCTGCTCTGCACCGACCCCCGGGGCGGCGAGTACAAGAACAAGGCGCACCACAAGCGCGGGACTTCGTTCACCGTGCCTGACGTGGTCGGAGTCGAGATGAAACTCTCCGTCGACCGCCTCCTCGACGGCGACGAGGACTGACCCCCCGCCTTCCCGAACCCCCTGGACAGAGTGTCGTACTCGCGTGCGACACTCCGTTTCATGCTGGGTGTCACCGATCTTCCGACCTATCTCGCCGGCCTGGTGCTGATCGTCCTGCTGCCGGGGCCGAATTCGCTGTACGTGCTCTCCGTCGCCGCCCGGCGCGGGGTGCGGACCGGGTATGTGGCGGCGGCCGGGGTGTGGACCGGGGACACCGTCCTGATGACGCTGTCCGCGCTCGGGGCCTCGTCGCTGCTGCAGACGACGCCGGTGCTCTTCGCCGTCGTCAAGTTCGCCGGTGCGGGCTATCTGACCTGGCTGGCGATCGGCATGCTGCGGGCCGCGGTGACCATGTGGCGCGAGCGGCACCGGCGGATGGCCGAGCTGACCGAGGGGGACGCCGGGCCCGCGGCCGCGGCGGCGATGGAGCGGCCGTACCGGCGGGCACTGGTGGTCAGCCTCTTCAACCCGAAGGCGATCCTGTTCCTGATCTCGTTCTTCGTGCAGTTCGTCGACCCGCACTACGCCTACCCGGCGCTCTCCTTCCTGGTGCTGGGCACCCTGCTGCAGATCGCCAGCTTCCTCTATCTGTCGATGCTGATATTCGGCGGCACCCGGCTGTCCGCCGCGTTCCGCCGCCGCAAGCGGCTGTCGGCCGGGGCCACTTCGGCGGCCGGTCTGCTCTTCCTGGGGTTCGCGGCGAAGCTCTCGCTCAGCAGCGTGTGACGCCCCCGCTCAGCAGGCGGTGACCGGGGCGAGTCCGAACCGGGGCAGGTGCCGCGCCAGCTCCGAGGCGTCCTCGCCCGCCCAGCCGATGTAGCCGTCGGGGCGGACCAGGAACAGGCCCTTGCCGTACGCCTCGCAGGCGCCCGTGCGGTGCACGAGTACCTGACCGCCGTCGCCGTCGAACGCCGGAAGTCCGGTGTCCGTGCCGACCGCCAGCAGCGTGAAGTGCGGGCCCCGGAAGACGTCGAAGAGGCGGCGGCCCCCGGTCGTCGGGCCGTCCGGCGCGCGGTCGCCGGAGTGCAGGGTGCCGGCCCGGCCCACCGACAGCGGGCCCTCGCGGTAGCCGAGGCCGAGCTGCTGGGCCGCAGCGTCGCGTTCCTGTTCGCCCCGGTGGATCCGGGTGGACAGGCCGAGCATGTCGGCGGCGACCGGACGGCGCTCCTGCTCGTAGCTGTCGAGCAGGGAGCCGGGCGCACCGTGCCGCAGCACCTGGCCGAGCTTCCAGCCCAGGTTGTACGCGTCCTGCACGCTGGTGTTGAGGCCCTGGCCGCCCGCGGGGGAGTGCACGTGCGCGGCGTCGCCCGCCAGGAAGACCCGGCCGTCGCGGAACCG
Organism: Streptomyces sp. NPDC001933; assembly: GCF_042890955.1. NCBI lineage: Bacteria > Bacillati > Actinomycetota > Actinomycetes > Kitasatosporales > Streptomycetaceae > Streptomyces > Streptomyces sp. NPDC001933. Next base: position 154,093 of record NZ_JBIASS010000016.1, read on the forward strand.
GTCGGCCAGCGCGGCGCGCGGCCGGAAGTCGGACGACCAGCGGACCTCGGTGATGTCCCCGGCCGTCAGATGCGTACGGGCGGCGACCAGCGCACGCACCCCGTCCGGGGATGTGTCGGGCTCGCCCTCCTCGAACCGGGCGGTCAGCTGGAAGTCCGCCGTGCCGGGCAGCGGGCAGAGCGCGAGGAAGCCCTGATCCCCGTTCATCACATGCCAGTTGAGCCGGTCCAGTGCGCCCTCGGCCACCCGGACGTCGGCGACCAGCATCGGTGCCGGGTCGACCTCCTCGCCGGTCATCGCGATCCCCAGCGCGCGCCGGACCGTGCTGCGCCCGCCGTCCGCCGCGACCAGGAAGGAGGCCCGGACCGGGCTCGTGCCCAGGTGGGCCGTGACGCCGTCCGCGTCCTGGTCGAGCCCGGTCAGCGCGGTGGAGAGGACGACATCGCCGCCCAGTTCGCGCAGCCGGGCCAGCAGGATCTCCTGGGTGCGCCACTGCGGCATCAGCCACGGCTCCCCGTACGGCTCGGCCTCCGTCGGGGCCGCGCGGCGGAACATGTCGTACTCCTGCTGCCGCTCCCCGTCCTGCCAGACCATCCCGACCGGAGCGGGGCCGCCGTGCTCGCGCACCGCGTCGCCGACCCCGAGGTCGTCCAGCACCTCCCGGGTGCGCGGCTGGATGCCCTTGCCGCGCGAGCCGGGGAAGAGCGCGGGCGCCTGCTCGACGACCAGGGCGCGCACGTCGCGGCGGGCCAGATCGCAGGCGAGGGCCAGGCCGCACGGGCCGGCACCGACGATCAGGACCTCGATTTCCTTAACGCTGTTAAGTTCCATGATTCGGAGTGTGTGCTTAACGCTGTTAAATTGTCAAGGTGGGTACGACGAAGATCGACCGGGCACGGGTTGCCGACACCGGGCTGCGGCTGCTGAACGAGACGGGCCTCGACGGCCTCACCCTGCGCGCCATCGCCAGGGAGCTGGACGTCAAGGCGCCCGCGCTCTACTGGCACTTCAAGGACAAGCAGGCACTCCTCGACGAGATGGCCACGGTGATGTACCGCCGGATGCTCGCCGAGGGCCTGTCCGGCCCGGCCCCGGAGCGCTGGCAGGACCAGCTCATCGCGTACAACACCGCGCTGCGCACCGCCCTGCTGCGCTACCGCGACGGGGCGAAGGTCTACAGCGGGGCCAAATTCACCGGGACCGACCACGCCGACGGCCTCGAATCCCATCTGCGGACGATGGTCGACGCCGGTTACGAGCTGTGGCAGGCCGTCCGGGCGGGCACCACCGCGTACTCGTACACCATGGGCTTCGTCACCGAGGAGCAGGGCGTGCGGCCGATGCCGGACGAGCGGCGCGAGGGCTACGACGTCGACGAGCGGGCCGCGCGCCTGGCCGCGTACCCGCTCGCCGCCGCGGCCGGTGCCGAGATCTTCGCCAACTACGACGAACGCTTCGAGGACGGGCTGCGGCTGATCGTCGCGGGCGTCGAGGCGCGGTACGGGGTGCGCTGAGAAGGCTCGTACCAGCGCGGTCGGTGCGCAGTTTCCTGTACCGACAGGGTCAGTTCATCCGGTGGCCGTTCAGCTTTCTTAGCGTGAAGCGGAACCGAACACGCGCGCCGGGCATCCGCCCCCCGACGGGGCGGGGCCCCGGTGTGCTCCGGTGACCGCACGACCGCACACGCCCCTCCCCCCACGGGCACAGACGCTTGGAGCGCCATGAGAGAAGCCCGCACCCGTTGGTCACGGCAACGTGACGCGGCCCCGCCCGGGAGCGCCGCCTCGCCGCTCGCCTCCGTCACCCCGACCGACGCGGACGTGTGCCTGCGGGCCTGTGCCGCGCACAGCACCAAGCTGGTGGCGGGGCTCGACCGGCGGCGTACGGCACTCGCCGAGGCGCTGCGCCACCTGCTGGCCGTGCACGCCGCGACACAGCCCGCGGCCGCCGCGGGCGCCGCGTCCTCGATCCCGCTGATGCGGCGGGGCGGCAAGGCGGGTGCGGGCTCCGCCCCGGCCCTCGCCGACGAGCTGCTCGACCCGCTGCTCGCGGTCGGCAACAAGGCGCTGGACTGCGGTTACGAGGACGAGCTGAAGCTCGCGGTGCTCATCGGCGACACCGTGCTGACCCAGCGCAAGGGCTCCCGGGCCGGCTGGCGGCTGAGGGCCAGGACGCTGGAGGCGATGGGCGCGGAGACCGCGGCCATCGAGGCGTACGAGCGCTACCTCTCGTTCACCGAGGACGACGGCTTCGGCGTCGCGGCCAAGGTCGTCGGGCTGCGGGCGGGCGCGCGGCTCCAGGACGAGCTGCTGCGGAGGCTGGAGCGCGACTGCCCCGCCGCCGCCGAGCACGCCGCCCGCCCCGTCACCGAGTCCTGGGCCGAGGGCCTGGCCCTCCAGGCACGCGGCGACTGGCGCCGGGCCGAGCCCCTGCTGGTCGGCGCCCTGCTCGCCCAGGAACGCACCGGGGCCCCGGTGACCGAGATCCAGGAGGCCACCTCCCAGTACCTCGCACTGGCCATGGAGGCGGCCGGAACGGACCCCGCTGCCGTGGCCGGGCTCACCGGGATCGTCGCCCTCTACGCCGAACAGCGCCGCAGCCGGATGCGCGGCCCGCTCGCGGACCCCACCTTCGGCGGTGTCGAGTGGACCACGGTCGGCGAGTTCCGCAACCGGATCGCGGGCAAGTCCATCTGCCTGATCGCCAACTCCCAGCGCGTCGGCAGCAGTTCGATGGGCGCCGAGATCGACGGCTACGACCTGGTCGTACGGTTCAACTCGTACCGGATCGACCCGGCGGCGACCGGCCGGCGCACCGACATCCACGCCACCATCCACAAGCACGGGTTCAACTGGGACCAGAAGGTGCACACCCGGCTGGTCTTCGGCGGGGTCTCCGGCGACTGGAAGCACTCCCTGCGCAACCGCCTCGTCCCGGGCGCCCAGCAGTACCTGGGCGACGAGTCGCTGCGCTGGCCGCTGCGCGACATCGGGCGGGTCGGCGCCGACGTCTGGCCGGCCATCCCCACCACCGGCTTCAACATGCTGTGGCTCCTGGACCACCTGGACGTCAGCAGCCGGCTCGACCTGATCGGCTTCGACTTCTACGAGAGCGGCGCCTACCGGCTGCCCGGCGCGATGCGGATGCCCATCACCTCCGTGCACGAGTACACCAGCGAAAAGGCGTGGGTCATGGAACGCGCCCAGAGCGTCACCGACATGAGGATCCGACTGCGATGACGACGACCGCCGCGCCTTTTTCCGCTCTTCCCGCTTCGCCCGCGCCAGCCAACCCGCTCACCGGCAAGCGCCGGGTCGCCTTCGCGAGCTTCGTCGACGAGAACTACCTGCCCGGCTTCCTCGCCCTGCTGCGCAGCCTGGCCCTGTCCAACCCGAACGTCTGCGAGGACTTCCTCGTCCTGCACGACGGACTGCGCCCCGCCTCCGTCGCACAGATCCGGGCCCTGCACCCGCGCGTCGACTTCCGCCGCGTCGACGCCGGGCACTACGACTCGTACGCCAAGGGCGACCAGGACAACTACCTGGTCCGCAAGGCCTACTTCATCCTCGACATCTTCCGGGTCCGCGACTATGACACCGTGATCACCCTGGACACCGACATGGTCGTCCTCGGCGATCTCGGTGAACTGCTCGAACTGCGCGACGGGCTGGCCGCCGTACCGCAGTTCTTCTACGGGCAGCACAAGCTCAACAGCGGACTGCTGGTGATCCAGCGCGAGTATCTGAGCGACGCGTTCTGCGCGCGGATCGACGAGGTCGGGCGGGCCGGTACGTACGAGCTCGACAAGCACGACCAGGGCATCCTCAACGCCGTGCTCGACGGCGAATTCGTCCAGCTCGACGCCCGCTACAACTTCGTCAAGCGGCGGCTCTCCGGCGACCTCCCGGTGCCCGACTCCACCGCGATCCTGCACTTCACCGGGCGGCACAAGCCCTGGCAGGGCGGCGAGGCCGGATACCGCGAGGCCGAGGACCGCTGGCACGAATTCGAGCTGTCCGACGCCGAGTTCCACGCCGCGTACCTGGCCCTGCCCGGTGCCAAGCACCACGATCTGCTGGTCCACTACGGCACCCCGCACGTGGCGCGCACCGGCTCCCCGGAGGACGCCCGCAAGGTCGCCGCCGCCCACATCGCGGCGGGCGAGTACCAGGAGGCGGCCGATCTGCTGGGCCGGGTCCGGATCCCCGTCGACGAGTCCTGGCCGCACGAGGTCCTCGGCCACGCCCTGATGAGCGTCTCCCGCTACGAGGAGGCCCGCGCCCGGCTGCTGCTCGCCACCGCCTCGCCCAACCGGGCCGCCACCGCCTTTGCCCGCCTCGCCCAGATCGCCTGGATCCACGGCGACGACGACGGGGCGGCCGGGTACGCGCTGAAGGGCCTCGCGGTCGACCCCACCCACCGCGCCAACCGGCTGATGCACAAGCGCACCACCGACCTCACCCCGCCCGTGGAGGGCCCCGCCGCCGGCCAGCTCGCCCATGTCGCCTTCTACATGGAGCGCCAGGGCAACGCCGGGGACAAGCTGCTGCCGGAGAGCGTACGGCTGGCCTTCGGCCGGGACACCGGCCCGCGGCGCTGGCACTCGATCCACGCCCACCGGCTCTTCGACGAGGCCGCGCTGGAGCGGGTCAACGAGCGCCGGGGCCTGGTCATCGGCGGCGGCGGCCTCTTCATCCCGGACACCGCGCCCAACGGCAACAGCGGCTGGCAGTGGAACGTCCCGGACGAACTGCTCGACCGGATCGACGTACCCGTCATGGTCTATGCAGTCGGCTTCAACGCCTTCGACGGGCAGGCGTACGGGCACGGGCGGGAGAGGTTCCTCTCCAGCCTGCGAAAGCTCGTCGAACGGGCCTCGTTCTTCGGGCTGCGCAACCACGGCTCCATCGAGAAGGTCCGCGAACTGCTGCCCGCCCCGCTCCACGACAAGGTGCGCTTCCAGCCCTGCCCGACCACGGTCACCAGGCAGCTGGTGGACGGCTGGACGGACCCGGAGCGGCGCGAGGACACCGTGCTCGTCAACGCCGCGTACGACCGTTCCGGGCTCCGCTTCGGGCACGACTACGGGCACTTCCTGGCCGAGATGGCGACCGCGGTGCGGGAACTCGGCAAGCGGGCCGAGGTGCGGTGCGTCGCCCACTCGCTGGACGACGAGCGGATCGCCTTCGACCTGCGGCGCGAACACGGCATCGCGCTGCCGGTGATCCCGATGTACGACTTCGACAACGACGCGATCCGGGACACCTACGCCCGGACCAGGCTGGTCATCGGGATGCGCGGGCACGCGGGGATGATCCCGTTCGGCTGCGGTACGCCGATCATCAGCCTGATCTCGCACCCGAAGATGGCGTACTTCCTCGCCGACATCGGCCGCCCGGAGTGGGGCATCTCGGTCCACGACCGGCACCTCGGGGCCCGGCTCGCCGAGCGGGCCGCCGGACTGCTCGACGACCACGCGGCGAGCGTCGCCGATGTGCACGGCCGGCAGCGGGAACTCTGGAAGGTCACCGAGGCCAACGCGGCGGACCTGCGGGTGATCCAGGGCGGCGTGCCGGTCTGAGGGCGCCATGGGTACGGGGCGGGGCGCCGAATCAGGCGTCCCGCCCCGTACCCGGTGCGGGGGAGGGGCTCGGCGCCTTGCCCCGCCCCGTACCCGGCGCGCCTACCGCCGTACGACCCGGCGCCGCACCGACCGCGCCACCCGGCGCACCACCGCGTTGCGCGGCAGGAACGCGAGCTGGGCCGGCACCGCCCCCGGCAGCGCCAGCGAGGTGAGCCGCTTCCGCTTGAAGTACCGCCAGGTGGAGGCGGACAGGTGGGCGGCCAGATACCGCTCGGCGGCCGGCCGCAGCCCCGGGTAGATCCTCGGCTGCATCGCGAAGCCGACCGCGGTGACCAGCCCGGTCAGGTCGGCCGAATCCCCTGCCCCCGCGTCCGCCACCTCCGCGCCCCGCGCCGTCCCCGCCCGCTCGACGGCCGCCCGGTCCGTGACCTCCGGCAGCAGCGCGTCCACCAGAGTGACCGGGACGCGGTTGCTGTTCTCGTACGGGGCGAGCCGGTCCAGCAGCATCCCGGTGCCGACCCGGGCCACCGGCAGCCCGTAGAACCGCGAAGCGGTGAACAGCGCCGTCGAGAAGCAGCCGACGACCAGGGCCGGCCGCATCCGCTGGTAGAGCACCTCGGCGAGGACCGGCGCGGTGAGCACTCCGTCGTCCAGCACCGTCAGTTCCGCGCCCAGCTTCTCCGCCTCCTCGCCCATCGCCCTCGACCACTGCGCCGGGGCCGTGGGATGCGGCTTGAAGACGATGCGGGTGTGGCCGAGCGCGACCGCGCCGCGCATCATCCGCAGGTGCAGCTCCTCCTCCTCGGCCGCGCTGATCAGCCCGAGCGCCGACAGGTACTGGCCGAGCAGCAGCGCGGGCGCCTCCACGGCCGGAATCCCGTCCAGGGCCCCGGGCGCGTCCGCCAGCTCACCGAGCACCTTGAGGAACACCTCGTCCGGCACGATCTGCGGCGCCACCCCGAACTCCGTGAGCAGCAGCGGCTTCAGCCCCGGCACCAGATCGAGGTGGAGCAGCCGGCGCACCCGCGTACCGACCAGCGGGTCGATCTTGTTGCGGGTGGGGCCGTAGCTCATCAGCCCGTCCGCGTACACATCGAGCGGCGCGCCGGTGAAGATCTGCGCGACGGCCATCGCGGGGTTGACCTGGATCGACTCGACGGCGAGCTCGATGTCGTCGTCGCCGAGCTCCCAGGCGAGGCGCAGATGGCGCTCCCACAGGGGTACGTCGTCGGGGCGCGGCGCCCAGCCGCCCGGGTGGAAGGGGGCGATCGTCGTGTTCCACGACACCACGTCGTCGAACCGGCCGCGCAGCGCGTCGAAGCCGGGCATCGTGTCGAGGGAGGCCGTCGTCTCCGGCACGGCCGCGTTGTTCGAGACGAGCAGGATGCGGCGGTCCGCGTCCGGGAAGCAGCCCGCGTCGAGCGCGGCGGCGAGCGTCGCGGCGCCGTAGAGCGTGGAGGCGAGGAAGATCTGCGTGGTGCGGGTCCGGGCGGTGCTCACGCGGCCGACACCTCCTTGGCGCCCGCGGCGGCCGGGCGGCGGCGCAGCCGGCGCAACACGGTGGCGCGCTGCGCGTCCATCGAGTCCAGGGCGTCGTCGAGCACCTGCTGCGGCATTCGTCCGAGCGCGGCCGCACTCATGGACTTCAGGGTGCGGGCCACGGCTGGTTCGAACCTTTCGATCGAGCTCATGTGGTGAAAAATGATCGCGCAATAGGTACGGACCGCTTTCGGCAGCAGTACCTGCGCGTCGCGGTCTTCCGCGGTTTCCCGAATGACCTGGTCGAACGAGCGAATGAAATCGAGCTGGCGTACGTCGCCGATCTGAGTGAGCGAAGAAGCGACACCGCGCCGGTAGAAAATTCCGAGTATCCCCAGAACCGCGAAGGAATCGGCCTCACGGTGCAGCCGCCAGATCCACGGCCGGTCCTCCGCGGTGCGCAGGCCGTCCGTGAAATGCAGCAGCCCGCGGTCCAGCAGCCGCCGGTGGTACAGCCCGGCCCAGGCGTACGGATAGTCCACCGAGGTGGATCGCTCGGCGGGCAGGATCGCGTCCCGCGGGTCCAGCACCTCGCCGCGCCTGCCGTGCGGGACGCGGTGCACGCTGCGGTTGCGGCCCTCGACCTGGACATGGTCGGTACGGACGAAGTCGCAGCCCAACACCTCGGTACGGGCCAGGAGTTCGGCGTAGTACCCGGGGGCGAGCCAGTCGTCGCCGTCCAGGAACGCGAGGTACTCGCCGCGCGCGGCGTCCAGGCCGGTGTTGCGGGCGGTGGCCAGTCCGCCGTTCTGCTTGTGTCTGCGTACGACCACCCCCGGAATCTCGTCCTCGGCGCGGCGCAGTATGTCCGCGGTCCCGTCGGTCGAACAGTCGTCGACGAGGATGAATTCGAAGTCCTCGCGGGCGTTCGCCCGCAGGCTTCTCAAGGTGTCGGGGGCGTATGTCTGCACGTTGTAGAACGGCACGATGACCGAGAGCTTAACCACCCGTCTCACGCTAGGCGTGAGCCCGTCATTTGCCTTGGCGCCGGGAGGGACGGCGGGTGAACGGCGAATGTCGGAATGATGAACCGGGTCGATTCATGGGCGATTGCGTCCCCTTTGTGAAGGCGATTCGCCAAGCGTCGGCGGGCTGTTAACCATCTGTTGCCGTCACGTTGGGCCGCGAATCGAAATCCCTTCCTAAGTTCTGGGACGTGCCCCCACGTACCGAAAAGACGACCGCCCTCCGGGTAGCCGTACTCGCCGACTCCGACACCCGGTGGAAATGGGGCGCGCTCACCGCGCGCCGCCTCACCGCCGGCGCGTCCGGGGCGTCGGCGCAGCGCGTCGAGATCAGCGGACTGCTGCTGCGCGGCCGGGCCACCCCGACCCCGCGCCAGCTCGCCGAGGTCGGCGACGTCGGTATCGAGGCCGGCCGGGTCCGCGAGGTGACGGCCGTCGAGTTCCTGCACACCGTGCGGGACGAGGGGTACGACGTCGTCGTCCTCGCCCTCGTCGGCGGAGCCGTCCAGGCGATGCTGCACGGACTCGCCGCACTGCGGCTGCCCGCCAGGCCCGTCGTCGTCACCGGCTATGTCGGCGTCGTCTACGAGAAGCTCGCCGACGGGCTGCTGCTGCGGCACGGCGCGGACATCGTCCTCGCCAACTCCCACCACGACGCGGAGCGTTTCCGCGCGGTGTACGAGGGAGTGGGCGCCGACGCCTCGGCGGTCACCGAGGCCGCGCTGCCGTTCCTCGGCGGCGAGCCGCACCGCCCGCAGGAGGGCCGCGACACCGTCGTCTTCGCCGCCCAGCCCTCCGTGCCGGCCTCCCGCGACGACCGCATGTACCTGCTGCGCAGGCTCGTCGAGCACGCCAGACTGCACCCGGCCCGCGAGGTGCTGCTGAAGCTGCGCTCCAAGCCCGGCGAGCACACCACGCACATCGAGGAGCTTCCGTACCAGCGGCTCGCCGAGAAGCTGCCCGGCGGACTGCCGCCCAACTTCCGTCTGGTGTACGGGCACATGGGCGAGGTCCTGGACCGCACCGACCTGCTGGTCACGGTCTCCTCGACCGCCGCGCTGGAGTCCCTGCACCGGCGTGTCCCGACCGCGGTCCTCACCGACCTCGGCGTCCGCGAGGCGCTGGGCAACCACCACTTCATCGGCTCCGGCCTGCTCACCTCCTGGGACCACCTGGACGGCGGCTTCCGCCCGGAGCCCGACCCGCGGTGGCTGGCGGGCCAGGGCGTCGCCGCCGACGGCACGTACGCCACCGCCTACGACCACGCCCGCGCCCGCGTCGACGCGCTGCTCGCTGCGGCCCGGCTGCCCGACCTCGCCCCGTACTACACACCCGCCACCGCCCCCGGCTACCTCCCCGGCATCCTCGCCCGCCACCACCTCGCCCCCGACGGCCACCCGCTGCCGGGCGCCGAACGGCCCCGCGAGACCGGTGGAGTGCGCGGCGCGGTCCGCGAGGCGGTCCGGGAGGCGGCGCGCGGCGCGTACCGGCAGGGCGTCCAGCGGGTCGCCCCGGTGATCCGACGGATGGGCGAGCTGTGAACACCACTTCAGGAGCAGAGATGACCCCGACCCCCACCGTGCTCGCCGTGATCCCCGCCCGCGGCGGATCCAAGGGCGTACCGGCCAAGAACCTCGCCCAGGTCGGCGGCGTACCGCTGATCGCCCGCGCCGTACGCGCCTGCCTGGCCTCCCGCGAGGTCACCGACGTCGTCGTGACGACCGACGACGCGGCCATCGCGGATGCGGCCCGCGCCGCCGGTGACACGCTCGGCGCCGCCGAGCGGCTGCACATCGTCCAGCGCCCCGCGGCCATCGCCGGCGACAGGTCGAGCAGCGAGGACGCGGTGCTGCACGCCCTGGACGCCTACGAGGCGATGCGCGAGCGGGCCGCCGACGTGGTGCTGCTGGTCCAGTGCACCAGCCCCTTCGTGCTGCGGGAGGACATCGACGGCGTCGCCGCCGCGGTCGCCCGTGACGGTGCCGACACGGCGGTCACCGTCGCCCCCTTCCACGGCTTCCTCTGGCGCGACGGCAGCGCGATCGAGGAGGACAACTACGGCGTCAACCACGACAAGTCCGTACGCCAGATGCGCCAGGACCGCCCCGAGGACCTTCTCGAAACGGGCACCGCGTACGCCATGGACGTTGCGGGCTTCCGTACCCACCGCCACCGCTTCTTCGGCCACACCGCCCTGGTGCGCACCGACGCCGCACGGGTCCTGGAGGTCGACGACCCGCACGACCTGGCCCGCGCCCGCGCCCTCGCGCCGCTGCTCGACCCCGCGCCGCTGCCCACCCTCGACGACATCGACGCGGTCGTCCTCGACTTCGACGGCACGCAGACCGACGACCGGGTCCTCATCGACGCCGACGGACGCGAGATCGTCGCCGTCCACCGCGGCGACGGCCTGGGCATCGCCGCCCTGCGCAAGGCCGGACTGCCGCTGCTGATCCTCTCCAGCGAGCAGAACCCGGTCGTCGCCGCCCGCGCCCACAAGCTGCGCATCCCGGTCCTGCACGGCATCGACCGCAAGGACCGGGCGCTCAAGCAGTGGTGCGACGAACAGTCCATCGCTCCCGAACGTGTCCTCTACGTCGGCAACGACGTCAACGACCTGCCGTGCTTCGCACTCGCCGGCTGGCCCGTCGCCGTCGCCAGTGCCCACGACTCGGTACGGGCGGCCGCACGCGCCGTCACGACCACCCCCGGCGGCTTCGGCGCCATCCGCGAGATCGCGGCCTGGCTGCTCGGCCCCACCCTCACGACTCCCACTGCCCAGTCCCCCAAGTAACCCCCGGGTCCCCCAAACCCGTTCTAGCTAAGGAAACACACCTCATGAGCACCTCCCGTCTGCGCACCCTCGGCACCCGCACCGCCGGCCCCGGCAACCCCGTCTACGTCACCGGCGAGATCGGCATCAACCACAACGGCGACCTCGACAACGCCCTCGCCCTGATCGACGTGGCCGCCGAAGCCGGCTGCGACGCCGTCAAGTTCCAGAAGCGCACCCCGGAGATCTGCACCCCGCGCGACCAGTGGGACATCGAGCGCGACACCCCCTGGGGCCGGATGACGTACATCGACTACCGCCACCGCGTCGAGTTCGGCGAGGCCGAGTACCAGGCCATCTCCGAGCACTGCGCCAAGCGCGGCATCGACTGGTTCGCCTCCCCGTGGGACACCGAGGCCGTCGCCTTCCTGGAGAAGTTCGACGTCCCCGCCCACAAGGTCGCCTCGGCCTCCCTCACCGACGACGAACTGCTGCGCGCCCTGCGCGCCACCGGCCGCACGGTCATCCTCTCCACCGGCATGTCGACCCCGCGCCAGATCCGCCACGCGGTCGAGGTCCTCGGCTCGGACAACATCCTGCTCTGCCACGCCACTTCGACGTACCCGGCCAAGGCCGAGGAGCTGAACCTCCGGGTCATCAACACCCTCCAGCAGGAGTACCCCAACGTCCCGATCGGCTACAGCGGCCACGAGACCGGCCTCCAGACCACGCTGGCCGCCGTCGCGCTCGGCGCCGCGTTCGTCGAGCGCCACATCACCCTGGACCGCGCCATGTGGGGCTCCGACCAGGCCGCCTCCGTCGAGCCGCAGGGCCTGACCCGCCTGGTCCGCGACATCCGCACCATCGAGGCCTCGCTCGGCGACGGCGTCAAGAAGGTGTACGAGTCCGAGCTCGGCCCGATGAAGAAGCTCCGCCGGGTCGCGGGCGTCGTCGCGCAGAGCGCCGAGGCGGCCCCGGCCGCCGAGCCGGTCGCGGTCTGACGGGCCGACCGGTGAACCTCGCCTTCGTCGAGAGCCCGGTCCAGCTCCTGAACGTCCTGGAGTGGGCCTACGCAGAGGGAGGCGGCGACCGGGTCCTCACGGACATCACGGTCGTCGTCCTCCCCCCGGTCGACCCGATGTCGCGCGGTCAGCTGCGCCGGATGGCGGAGCTGGCCCGCGACGAGGGCATCAACGTCCGCTGGCAGGAGGCGCGCGGCGGCGCGGGCGCGCCCCTCAAGAGCCTGCGCGACCTGTCCGGACTCGTCCGCAGGGCGCAGCACATCGTCATCGGCGACCCGTTCTCCCGGTACGTACAACTCCTGCTCACCATGGTGCGGGCCCGCCGCCTCACCGTGGTCGACGACGGCACGGCCACCATGGAGTTCGTCGCCCAACTGGCGCGCGGCGAACGCCTGGTGCGCTGGCACCGCAAGGGCAGCTCGGGCCCCCGCGAACTGGTCCTGGCCCCGGTCACGGCCCGCGCCCGCAGCCGCTTCACCCCGTCCGCCACCCGTACGGTCGAGGTCTTCACGGCCATGCCGGTCGAGGCTCCGCCCGGCGTGCGAGTCACCCCCAACACCTTCGCCTGGACCCGCGCCCGCTTCGGCCCGCCGCTGCTCACCAAGGGCGCCGACCTGGTCGGCACCTCGCTGGTCGAGACGGGCGTGGTCGACCGGGACCAGTACTTGGAGGCCGTCGCGGCCCTGTCCCGCACCCACGGCGCGACCCGCTACTTCGCCCACCGCCGCGAGTCCACCGAGAAGCTCCACGCCCTGGAGGCCGCCACCGGCCTGGAGATCGTCCGCCCCGACCTCCCCCTGGAACTCATCGCCCGCCGCGGCCCCATCGGCCGCACGGTCCTCAGCTTCCCCTCCACGGTCGTCCACACCCTCCCCCTGGCCCTGGCCGGCACCGAGGTGAAGGTCGCGGTCTGCGACATCGCCCCGGAATGGCTCCGCGACACGGCATCCCCACGCGCCCAGGGCTTCCTGAGCGGCGTCACGGAAACCGCCCGCGACGTCCAGCGCCTGGCCCCCTGGCGGGCGACGGCGGTGACGGAGGCGTAGGAACCGAGGGAGACGGGGTGGGGTGCCGCGGCAACGTGACACTTGCACCACGAACTGTCACGTCCGCGCACAACCGTGGCTGCGTCAGGTGCCACGCGCTGGGGCGGTACGAGGGGATCCGGGCGAGGCAACGGGAAGGTGTCCGGCCGAAGGGCTCCTATGACGCGGGCTGACGACGACCGCTGGTCGCCGATGGGCGCCTTGCTCTGCCAGAAGGCGCTAACACCCTCCCCCTGACTCATCGTCGGCGCCCCCTGGCCCTATGCGGGTGGTTACGGATCTCCACGTTCGCGTCCGTCGCGGCTGAGTGGTCGCCTCGCGCCCTGGCTTCCTGCCTCTGCTCGGCCAGGGCCGCGCACACATCGCACCCTTCTGCCGGTTTCGGGGGCTCCGGGGAGAGCTGAAGGTGTACGGGCTTGTCCATCGTCGTCCTGTGAGCCGTCATGGTCGTGATGCTGCTCGCCCCTTGCGGACGTATCTCGACATGAATCAGGGACAGTTGGACCGTCGAGCGCTACGGTTCAAAAAGGCCCAAACGTCGCTGGGGGAAGTCTTGAACGTCGCTCTACGATCGGCTATGGCAGACGCCGAGCTCTCGCCACGGAAACTCGCCGCCCGTATCGGCGTGGCACCCAAGACCGTGGAACGGTGGCTGGCTGATGCCGAGTTGGTACCTCATGCAAGGAATCGTGTCGACGCGTGCCGGGCGCTGAAGGTGGACGAAGAGATGATCTGGCCGAAGGCCGTACAGGAACGCGTGAAGACCGGTCATGACCGCGAGTTGGTACACGCATACCCGTACCGGTCGGCCTGCCCGTCGACGGTGTGGGGCGAGCTGATCGAAGGCGCCACGACGGACATCTTCCTGGCCGGTTACACGAACTACTTCGTGTGGCTGGAGCAACCCGCGTTCGTCGACACACTGCGCAGGAAGATCGCGGATGGATGCCGAGTGCGCTTCCTGCTCGGTGACCCTGACGGGGAGGTGACCCATCAGCGCGAGGCCATCGAGGACGTCGCTCTGAGCGTCGCGACGCGCATCCGGATCAGCCTGGAGCATCTGGGGCGCCTCGGCCCGATGGAGGGCCTGGAAGCGCGTTTCAGCAGCGTCGAGGACGCCGTCAACCACGTGTCCCTGTCCGTGTTCAGGTTCGACCACGACGCACTCGTCACACCTCACCTGGCCCGGCTCGTCGGCCACGACTCGCCTCTCCTGCATCTGCGTCGCCAGGGCGACAGCGGGATGTTCGACAGATTCGCGGAGCACGCCGAGGAACTGTGGAGCCGGGGCGTGCCCCAGATGCTGCGAGGGCGCGACCAGGGAGCACAACCACTCTCGTGATCCCGTCGGTGAGCTCGGCGGAGTCGTCGGGCGACCTCATGGCGACACACGCGCCGAGCAACGATCTCGTCAGAGCATCCCGAAGGCGTCGGCCAAGCCGTCCGGCAGGTCGTCGAAGTCCTTCCTGATGTGGATCTGCCCCTGGAGCGAACCGCGTTCGGTCCGCTTCACCCGGGTGCGGAGCGGCACGATCTTCGCCACTGGCTCTCCAGACCTGGAGATCACCATCTTCTCGCCTGTGGCCGCCTGCTCCAGGATGCGTGACTCGTGGACGTTGTACTGACGAACTGCTTCCATGGCTCCCTCGCGGGGACGGATCAGAAGGTGGACCGACCAGTGCACCATGTCTACCCCGCAGGGCCGGGGCACGCCGCGACGGCGCCGTCACGGCGTGCTCGCGATTTCCGCGCCTCGCGGCCTGGCCTCCTGCCTCTGTCCGCCGGAGCTGCGCAGGCATCGCGGCCCTCTGCCGGTCGAGGAGGTGCCGGGGGTGCCGTGGCAACGTGACACCGGCACCCTGGGGTATCACGTCCGCGCACGACCTGTACGTTCGGCGAGGGGCGGTGGGGCATGCGCGTCGAAGAGGAATGCCCGCAGAGATTTCGCTGCTGCGTCTGCGGCGGCGACACGGCCGGTGCGTCGGACTGCATCGCCTTGGAAATGGCGGTGGAGCACCTGCCGACCCGCCAGTGGTTCGGAGCGCATGCGGGGTGTCTCAATGGGGTGTTGGCCGAGGGCTTCGGCGTTGAGCTCCACTTGATGCAGGTCGGACGTCCCCTCGACATCATGGATCACCCTGACTCGTAAGTGGCATACAACCAGGGTTCGTTGGGGGCAGCCCTGATGGCGGGAAGGGTCCGCCGGGCACGAGCATCGACGCATGACGACGATGCGGATGGCGACGGAGCGACAGGGTGGAGCGGCCGGTACGGATGGTGTGGCCGGGGTGACGCTGGGAACGGGCCTCCTGGCAGGGCCGGTCCTGATGGCGGGGTACGGGGTGGTGCGGCTGGCCGGGCGGGGCGTCGGGGATTACGGGCCCGGGGTGTGGTGGACGGTGGCGCATCTGCTGTTCCTGGCCGGGGTGCTCGCCTTCGTGCCGGTTTTCCTGGGGCTGCGGGGACTGGCCGGGGAGCGCGGGGCTGGGCGGGTCGCCTGCGGGGTGGCTGCCTGGACCGGGCTGCTCGGTGCGGCGGCGGTGGTGGTGCAGGCGGTGATCGATCTGGGGCCGGATTCGTCGCGGCGGACAAGGAGGCCATGAGTGAGATGTTCGAGTGGGTGCAGGGCGCGCCCGGTGTGATGCCGTTGGTCTACACGGTGGTGCCGATGCTGTTCTGGCTCGGGCTGCTGGCCCTTGTCACCCTGCTCGCCTTTCTCCGCCGTGATGTGGTCCGGGCGTGGGCGCCGGTGCTGGTGCTGGCGGGGACGGTGGTGATGGCCGTGAGCCTTGATCTGCTGCCGGTCGGACCCCTGTGCCTCGGGGCGGCCCTGCTGCCGGTGCGCCGGGGGCTGTCCGGCTGATGGAGGCCGGTGGCCCGTCGCGGCCGCCGATCATGGCGCAAAAGGGGGCGAGTGTACCCACCCGGCCGTCACCTCACACGCCACGGCGCAGTCATTTATTCGTCTATGTGGCTGAACTTTTCTTGTTTCATGGTCAGTTGAAGGGGGAAGGGCCTTACCCTTCACCAGGTGAACCAGTTGATGTCCCGCGATTCCGATGCCCAGTCGTCCGGTGACGAGGCACTGCCCGGCACCCTGCCCGAGGACCTGCGTGCCGAGCTGATCGCCTTCCGGCGCGACCTGCACATGCATCCCGAGCTGGGCAACCAGGAGTTCCGCACCACCGCGGCCATCAAGGCCCGGCTGGAGAAGGCGGGGCTGGAACCCCGGGTGCTCGACACGGGCACGGGGCTCATCTGTGACGTGGGGAACAGGGAGGGCGAGCGGCGACCGATGCTCGCCCTGCGCGCCGACATCGACGCCCTGCCCATCCCGGACACCAAGGCCGGCGTCCCGTACCGCTCCACCGTCCCCGACCGGGCGCACGCGTGCGGGCACGACATCCACACCACCTCGGTCCTCGGCGCCGGGCTGGTGCTCGCCGAGCTCGACCGGCGGGGGCTGCTCCCGAACCCCGTACGGCTGATCTTCCAGCCGGCCGAGGAGGTACTGCCCGGCGGGGCACCCGACACGATCCTGTCCGGGGCGCTGGAGGGCGTCGGGCGGATCATCGGGGTGCACTGCGACCCGAAGGTCGACGTGGGGCGGATCGGGCTGCGGGTCGGGGCGATCACCTCGGCCTGCGACCGGCTGGAGGTGTCGCTCGACGGTCCGGGCGGCCACACCGCCCGCCCGCACCTGACCACCGACCTGGTCACCGCCGCCGCCAAGGTCGCCACCGAGGTGCCCGCGCTGCTGGCCCGCCGGGTCGACGCACGGGCCGGGCTCGCCGTCACCTGGGGGCGGCTGGAGTCCGGTCACGCCTGCAACGTGATCCCGCAGCACGCCGAACTGTCGGGCACCGTCCGCTGCCTGGAGCTGGCCGCCTGGCGGGAGGCCCCCGACCTGGTGCACGCCGCCATCGACGAGGTGGCCGGGATGCACGGCGCCAAGACGTTGATCAACTACGTCCGGGGCGTCCCGCCCGTCGTGAACGACGCCGCCGTGATCGATCTGCTCGCCACGGCGATGACCGCGCGCCGCGGATCGTATGCGATCGAGGACACCGAACAGAGCCTGGGCGGCGAGGACTTCTCCTGGTACCTGGAACGCGTCCCCGGCGCCATGGCCCGGCTCGGGGTCCGCACGCCCGGCGACACTGCCCGGCTCGACCTGCATCGGGGTGATTTCGACGCCGATGAGGAGGCGATCACGGTCGCCGTGGAGCTGTTCACTGCCTCCGCGTTGCTCGACCGCAACCATCCGTAACCGGAGACGTCGCCGCTGGTTCGCGACGATCCGATAACGGCTTCCGTACAGGGCTTTATCTGACATCTACGCGCGTTACGATCGCCGCGAAACCAGCGCCGGAAGAGGCGCTTCGGTCAGGTTTGAAGGAGCCTTCCCTTGCGCCGGGTATCCAAGATCACCGCTGCGTGTACCGTCACTGCGGCCCTCGCGTTCACCGCCACCGCATGTGGTGAGTCGTCCACCGAGAGCTCCAGCTCCGACAAGGGCAAGATGAAGATCGGCATGGCCTACGACGTGGGCGGCCGTGGTGACAACTCGTTCAACGACTCCGCCGCGCGTGGTCTGGACAAGGCCAAGTCCGAGTTCGGTGCCGAGACCAAGGAGCTCACCGCCAAGACCGGTGAGACCCCCGCCGACCGTGAGCAGCGCCTGGAGTCGCTCGCCGAGGGCGGCTACAACCCGGTCGTCGCGGTCGGCTTCGCGTACAAGGACGCGGTCGACAAGGTCGCCGCCAAGTACCCGAAGGTGAACTTCGGCCTGGTCGACTCGGTCGCCACCGCGAAGAACGTCGACAGCATCGTCTTCACCGAGGAGCAGGGCTCCTACCTCGCCGGTGTTGCCGCCGCGCTGAAGTCGAAGGACGGCCAGGTCGGCTTCATCGGCGGTGTGGACCTGCCGCTGATCAAGAAGTTCGCCGCGGGCTTCCAGCAGGGCGTCCTGGAGACGAACCCGAAGGCCAAGGTGCAGATCCAGTACCTGTCCACCGGTTCGGACCTGTCCGGCTTCGGCAGCCCCGACAAGGGCATGGCCGCCGCCAAGGGCATGCTTGACAAGGGTGCCGACGTCATCTTCGCCGCCGCCGGTGGTTCGGGTGCCGGTTCGATCGAGGCCGTCGCGGGCAAGAAGGGCGCCTGGTCCATCGGCGTCGACTCCGACCAGGCCCTCGACCCGTCGCTGTCGAAGTACAAGGACACGATCATGACCTCGGTCGTGAAGAACGTCGACGGCGGTGTCTACGACCTGGTCAAGTCCGTCAAGGACGGCAAGCCGCTGACCGGCACGCAGACGTACACCCTGGCCAAGGACGGCGTCAGCCTGACCACCACGGGTGACCACATCAAGGACATCCAGGCCAAGCTCGACGAGGCGAAGAAGAAGATCGCCGACGGCACCATCAAGGTCAAGACCACGACCTGATCCACCGTCGATCGGGGCCCGGGTGAGCCGCTTCGGCTTCACTCGGGCCCCGATTTCACGTACCGGCCCGGCCGACTTGCCGTAGCCGTACGCACACGGTCCGCCACCTGTCATCAGGTGGCCAACGATTCGGTGGCGCTACGCGCGTAGCGTCCGCCTGGCGCGATACCTTTCACGCTCCCACCGCCTCCGCCCTCCGCTCCTGCCAAGGAGAGTGCGCCATCAACGCGTCCAGCAGTCCCCATGCCGTGGAGCTCCGCGGCATCACCAAGCGGTTCCCCGGGGTCGTGGCCAACCACGACATCGACATCACCGTGCGCCGCGGCACCGTCCACGCCCTCGTCGGCGAGAACGGGGCCGGCAAGTCCACTCTGATGAAGATCCTTTACGGCATGCAGAAGCCGGACGAGGGCACCATCGCGGTGGACGGCGAGCAGGTCTCGTTCCACAACCCCGGTGATGCCATCGCGCGCGGCATCGGCATGGTGCACCAGCACTTCATGCTCGCCGACTACCTCACCGTCCTGGAGAACGTCGTTCTCGGCTCGGAGAAGCTGTACGGGATCGGCGACCGGGCCCGCGCGAAGATCAAGGAGATCTCCGACTCGTACGGTCTCGGGGTCCGCCCGGACGCCATGGTCGAGGACCTCGGGGTCGCCGACCGGCAGCGCGTGGAGATCCTCAAGGTCCTCTACCGCGGCGCCCGCACCCTGATCCTCGACGAGCCCACCGCCGTCCTCGTACCGCAGGAGGTCGACGCGCTCTTCGACAACCTGCGCGAGCTCAAGGCCGAGGGCCTGACCGTCATCTTCATCTCGCACAAGCTGGGCGAGGTCCTCTCGGTCGCCGACGAGATCACCGTCATCCGGCGCGGTACGACGGTGGGCACCGCCGACCCGAAGAGCACCACGACCAAGCAGCTCGCCGAACTGATGGTCGGCAGCGAACTCCCCTCGCCCGAGACCCGCGAGTCGACCGTCACCGACGTGCCGATGCTGACCGTGGACGGGCTGCGGCTGAGCGCCACCGACCCGGACGGCGTGGTGCGTTCGGTCCTCGACGGAATCGGCTTCACCATCCACAAGGGCGAGGTCCTCGGGATCGCGGGCGTCGAGGGCAACGGCCAGTCCGAACTGGTCGACGCCATCATGGGCATGCGCCACCTCGACGCCGGAGTGCTCACCCTGGACGGCGCCGACATCTCCCGCACGCCGACCCGCA
This sequence comes from Streptomyces sp. NPDC001933, assembly GCF_042890955.1. Lineage (NCBI taxonomy): Bacteria > Bacillati > Actinomycetota > Actinomycetes > Kitasatosporales > Streptomycetaceae > Streptomyces > Streptomyces sp. NPDC001933. The sequence goes on from NZ_JBIASS010000016.1 coordinate 173,692, forward strand.
AGCGCCGCGAGGACGGCATGGGCGTCATCCCCGAGGACCGCCACCGGCACGGACTGCTGCTGGAGGCCCCCCTCTGGGAGAACCGCATCCTCGGCCACGTCACCGAACGCCCCAACAGCAAGGGCGCGTTCCTCGACCTCAAGGGCGCCCGCGCCGACACCGAGCGGATCGTGCGCGAGTACGACGTGCGCACCCCCGGCATCGACGTCACCGCCGCCTCGCTCTCCGGCGGCAACCAGCAGAAGCTGATCGTCGGCCGCGAGATGAGCCACGCCCCCAAGCTCCTGATCGCCGCGCACCCGACCCGGGGCGTGGACGTCGGCGCGCAGGCGCAGATCTGGGACCAGATCCGCGAGGCGCGCCGCGAAGGTCTCGCGGTGCTGCTGATCTCCGCCGACCTGGACGAGCTGATCGGCCTCTCCGACACCCTGCGCGTCATGTACCGCGGCCGGCTGGTGGCGGACGCCGACCCGGCGACCATCACCCCGGAGGAGCTCGGCTCGGCGATGACGGGCGCGGCCACCGGCCACCTGGAAGCCCCGGACGAGTCACCGGCACCCGAGGACACGGCCGCCGACGGCGCGGACAGTACCGACACCTCCGACGGCGCCGACAGCACCGACACCGACCCCCGGGACGGGGGAGAGGACCGATGAAGAAGATCGACAAGGAGCGGCTGCTCCTGGGGATCGCGGCCCCCGTACTCGCGATCGTGGTCGCCTTCCTGGTGACCGCACTCGTGCTGGCCGCCACCGGCAAGGAGCCGTTCAGCGCCTTCGGCATCATGTTCGACTACGGGATGAAGTCGGACAGCCAGGTCTACATCCTCAACAAGGCGACGACGTACTACCTCGCGGGTCTCGCGGTGGCCGTCGGCTTCCGGATGAACCTCTTCAACATCGGCGTCGACGGCCAGTACCGCCTCGCCGCCTTCTTCGCCGCCGCGGTCGGCGGCGCGCTGACCCTGCCCGGTGCCCTGCAGATCCCGCTGATCATCCTCACCGCGATGATCGTCGGCGCGATGTGGGCCGGCATCGCCGGTGTCCTCAAGGTCACCCGGGGCGTCAGCGAGGTCGTCTCGACGATCATGCTGAACGCCATCGCGACCGCGATCATCGGCTACCTGCTCCAGCAGGGCCGCCTCGGCCACCTCGACGAGGCCGGCACGAAGATCTCCACCAAGCCGATCCCGGAGTCCTCGCACTTCTTCGAGTTCCCGACCACCCCGTCGCCCGTCTGGGGCTTCATCGTGGTCGCGGTCGTCGCGGGCTTCGCCTACTGGTTCACGCTCTCGCGCACCCGCTTCGGCTTCGACCTGCGCACCGTCGGTCAGTCCGGCTCCGCGGCCGAGGCCAGCGGTGTCGACGTCAAGAAGATGGTCATCACCTCGATGCTGATCTCCGGCGCCGTCGCCGGTCTGATCGGCATGCCGACCCTCCTCAACGACAGCTACGAGTACAGCGGCGACTTCCCGGTCGGCATCGGCTTCACCGGTATCGCCATCGCCCTCCTCGGCCGCAACCACCCCATCGGCATCGCGCTCGGCGCGCTGCTCTGGGGCTTCCTGGAGCGCGGCACCGGCAAGCTCGAATTCGAGGGCTACGACAAGGAGATCGTCGGCGTGATCCAGGGCGTCATCGTCCTGTGCGTCGTCATCGCCTACGAAGTCGTCCGCCGCTACGGACTCAAGCGCCAGCAGAGCAAGGTCGGCGCGGAACTCGCCGCACAGGCCGCCGCCCGTAACAACGACCAGCAGGAGGTGTCGGCGTGAGCGCCACGGCGACTTCCACCCCGCCCCCCGCGGCCCCCAAGGTCTCCGGCGGCAAGGGCGGCCGCACCCGCCTCTCCTTCCCCGTCGTCCTGCTGATCATCGCGGGCGTGCTGCTCGCGCTGTCCGCCGTGCGCGCCATCACCGGCGCCGAGGACGTCACCTCCGCCGGCCAGATCAGCGCGGCGCTCGCCATGGCCGTACCGATCGGCCTCGCCGGTCTCGGCGGCCTCTGGGCCGAGCGGGCCGGCGTGGTCAACATCGGCCTCGAAGGCATGATGATCCTGGGCACCTTCTTCGGCGCCTGGGCCGGCTGGCAGACCAACCCGTGGCTCGGCGTACTGGCCGGGGTCGTCGGCGGCATGCTCGGCGGACTGCTGCACGCGGTCGCGACCGTCACCTTCGGCGTCGACCACATCATCTCCGGTATCGCCATCAACATCCTGGCGCTCGGCTTCACCACCTACTTCGCCAAGCTCTGGTTCAACTCGGGCGAGGCGGCGGCCAAGGGCGGCAGCCCGAAGCAGTCCCCACCGGCCGACGAGATCACCTCGGTGACGATCCCGGGGCTGTCCGACTGGCTGCACTCCATCGAGAAGCACCACTGGTTCTTCGTCTCCGACCTGGCCGGCGTCATCGGCGGCCTGGTCACCAACGTCTCGCTGCTGACGATCCTGGCCATCGTCCTGTTCGTGCTCACGTTCTTCGTGCTCTGGAAGACCTCGTTCGGGCTGCGGCTGCGCTCCTGCGGCGAGAACCCGGTCGCCGCCGAGTCGCTCGGCGTGAACGTCTACACGTACAAGTACATCGCGGTGATCATCTCCGGCGGCATGGCAGGCCTCGGCGGTGCCTTCCTCTCGCTGGTCACCTCGCACATCTACAACGAGGGCCAGACCGGCGGCCGCGGCTACATCGGTCTCGCCGCGATGATCTTCGGCAACTGGCGGCCGGGCGGGCTCGCCATGGGCGCCGGGCTGTTCGGCTTCGCCGACGCGCTCCAGCTGCGCAACGGCGGCGAGTCCGTCCACGCGCTGCTCCTGCTGCTCGTCGTCGTGCTGGCCGCGCTCGCCGCCTGGAAGCTCTACCGCAAGAGCTTCGTGCAGGGCGTGGTCAGCGCGGTCATCGCCGCCGCGGTGCTGGTCTGGTACCTCGGTACGGACACCGTGCCCACCGAGTTCGTGAGCGCCACCCCGTACATCGTCACGCTGCTCGTCCTCTCGCTCTCCGCCCAGCGGCTGCGGATGCCGAAGGCGGACGGCATGCGCTACCGCAAGGGCCAGGGCAAGTGACGGCCGCCGCGGAGGTCGACTGGGCGGCGCTGCGGAGCGCCGCACGGTCCGTGATGACCCGCGCGTACGTCCCGTACTCGCACTACCCGGTCGGCGCCGCGGCGCGTGTGGACGACGGCCGTACGGTCTCCGGCTGCAACGTCGAGAACGCCTCGTACGGCATCGGGCTGTGCGCCGAGTGCGGGCTGGTCTCCCAGCTGCACGCCACCGGCGGCGGCCGGCTGACCCACTTCACCTGTGTGGACGGGGCGGGCGAGATCCTGGTGCCGTGCGGCAGGTGCAGGCAGCTGCTGTACGAGTTCGGCGGCCCCGAGCTCGTCCTGGAGACGCCGGACGGGCTGCGCACGCTCGACGAGATGCTGCCGCAGGCGTTCGGCCCGGACCATCTGAAGTAGAACTCCGGTGGCCCTCCCGCACGTCGGGAGGGCCACCCCCGTTTCCACCCTCTATGCGCGTAGAGTTACTCAGGACTCCTGCGTACGCACCGGCCGGAAGGAATTCCAGGACATGGACGCCATCTCCGTCATCCGCACCAAGCGGGACCGAGGCGAGCTGACCCCCGAGCAGATCGACTGGGTCATCGACGCGTACACCCGCGGTGAGGTCGCCGACGAGCAGATGTCCGCACTGGCCATGGCGATCCTGCTGAACGGCATGAACCGCACGGAGATCGCCCGCTGGACCGCCGCCATGATCGCCTCCGGCGAGCGCATGGACTTCGCGTCGCTCTCCCGCCCCACCACCGACAAGCACTCCACCGGAGGCGTCGGCGACAAGATCACCCTGCCGCTCGCCCCGCTGGTCGCCGCCTGCGGCGCCGCCGTGCCGCAGCTCAGCGGCCGGGGCCTCGGCCACACCGGCGGCACGCTCGACAAGCTGGAGTCCATCCCCGGCTGGCGCGCCCACCTCTCCAACGAGGAGATGCTGAACGTCCTGGACACCACCGGCGCGGTGATCTGCGCCGCCGGTGACGGGCTCGCCCCCGCCGACAAGAAGCTGTACGCGCTCCGCGATGTCACCGGCACCGTCGAGGCCATCCCGCTGATCGCCAGCTCGATCATGTCCAAGAAGATCGCCGAGGGCACCGGCGCGCTCGTCCTGGACGTCAAGGTCGGCTCCGGCGCCTTCATGAAGACCATCGAGGACGCCCGCGAACTGGCCTCCACCATGGTCGCCCTGGGCACCGACAGCTCAGTGCGCACGGTCGCCCTGCTCACCGACATGGCCACCCCGCTCGGCCTGACCGCGGGCAACGCCCTGGAGGTCCGCGAATCGGTCGAGGTACTGGCCGGCGGCGGCCCCAAGGACGTCGTCGACCTCACCCTCGCCCTGGCCCGCGAAATGCTGGACGCGGCCGGGCTCAAGGACGCCGACCCGGAGAAGGCCCTCGCCGACGGCTCCGCGATGGACGTCTGGCGCCGGATGATCTCCGCCCAGGGCGGCGACCCCGACGCCACGCTCCCGGTCGCCCGCGAGCAGCACGTCGTCACGGCCCCCTCCACCGGCGTACTTACCCGCCTGGACGCCTACGACATCGGCGTCGCCGCCTGGCGCCTCGGCGCGGGCCGGGCCCGCAAGGAGGACCCGGTCCAGGCCGGCGCGGGCGTCGAACTGCACGCCAAGCCGGGCGACACGGTGACGGCAGGCCAGCCCCTGCTGACGCTGCACACCGACACCCCCGAGAAGTTCGACTACGCCCTGAAGGCCCTGCCCGACGCCTACGACATCGCCCCGTCCGGCACGACGTTCACCGCCACACCGGTGGTGCGGGAACGTATCGCCTGACCTGCGGTTTCCTCGTACGGGTGAACGGGACCGGTGGACCACCGCCGGTCCCGTTCGGCGTGCTGGACTCGGTGACGTTCCGACAGGAGGAGACCGCCATGAGCGCACCCGCCGTCGAGCCCGTGCCGGGCGACGGTCAGGAATGGGACGACCTCGTCCGGATCTGGGAGGAGACGGACGCCCCCGAGGGCTGCAAGGTGCAGATCATCGAGGGGATCGTCACCGTGGAGCCACCGCCGTCCAAGGACCACAACACGACCGCGGAACTGCTGCAGCGCAGGCTCTACGGCGTCATTCCGGAGGACTGGGGAATCTACCAGCGGCTCGCTGTGTCCGTGCCGGGACGGGGCGGGATCTACGTCCCCGATCTCGTCGTCGTGCCCCGTGCGGTGGCGACCGGACCAGGCAACCGCATCCCGGCCGAGGAGGCCCGGCTCGTCGTGGAGATCACCTCGCAGGCCAACGCCAACCACGACCGCATCGGCAAGGTGCACGGATACGCGAAGGCAGGTGTCGAGCTGTTCCTGCTGCTCGACCCGTGGCACTCGGGCCGCCCCACCGCCACGCTGTACGGGGAGCCCGACGGCGGCGCCTACCGCGTGCTGGACACGGTCGAGTACGGGGAGAAGCTGACGCTGCCCGAGCCGTTCGGGCTGGTCCTGGACACCGGGGTGTTTCCGGTCAGCTGAGAGACGACGCGCGCCGGTCCCGTCGGCGTGCGAACGGCCCGTCGGGGCGGAGGAATCCTCCCCGACGGGCCGCTCTCATGCGGTCGGTGCGCCTACCGGCTCACCGACGTGCCGTTCACTTGCCGAAGTACGCGTTGTAGATCGACACCGACGACTTGTTGCCCTGCTTGTCCGTGACGTTCGCCCGGTAGGAGATGGACTTCCCCTTGGCCGGGTTCTTCACGGAGAGCTTGCCCGCCTTGACCGTGGACTTCTTCCAGGTCTTGCCGGCGTCGTAACTGACGTACACCGTAAGCGACTTGAGGTTCTTTCCGGCGGCGGCGCCCTGCACCGTCACGGGTACGGAAGCGGTCCGGCCGGCCGTGACCCTGCTGTCGAGGGTGACGTTGGGCGTGAACCGAACCGTGGAGACCGGGAGCATGGTCGGGGCGGTCGTGCGCTTGGAGCGGAAGGTCCAGCTCGCGTCGATCCGGGTGGAGACCGCGGAGACCTTGGTGCTGCGCCGCATCGAGGTCGTCAGCCGGTAGTCGGCGGCGGCGGACGGTACGGCGAAGGGGGCCAGGCCGGTCAGCGGGTCGCCGTTCCGGGCGAGCTTCTTGCCGTTGCGGTACAGGACGGTGCTGGCCGAACTGTACGTCGAATCACCGACGTTGCCGCGTCCGTCGGCCACCATCGGCAGCATGCCGACGAGGTTGTCGCCGTCGCGCAGAATGCCGTACTCGGAGCTGACCGCCGGGCCGAACACCGCGGTGTTGACCTTCTTCGTGTAGGACTTGCCGGCCTTCAGGGACTGCGGGGCGCCGAGGGAGTACTGCGCCTCGGTCACCGGGTAGCCGTCCTCGTCGACCGGGCCGTCCTGGCTGAAGTCGAAGCTCCACCGCGCCTTGTCGGCGGTGGAGACATAGGCGGTGGCGGTGCCGGGGACCTTGTGCAGGGACCAGGCGGCCCAGCCGCCGTCCATGCCGGGCAGCGTGCCCGACGCGGCGATCTCACCGGTCTTGCCCTTGGCGGGCGAGCCGAGGGAGAGGCCGACCTTGGCCAGCTGGCCGGTGGTGTACTTGCGCTCGAAGCCGGTGGCCGCCCCGGTCACCGGACCGCCGGCCACGATGTCGTACCGGGTCGAGGTCCCCTTGAGCCAGCTGCCGATCCAGTTCTGGCTGAGCGAGCCGTCGGTGACCTTCGGGCCGAAGTGCGCGGTGCGGAAGTTCTTGTACGTGTCGAGGAGCCAGCCGTACCCGTAGGCGTTGTCCTTGGACGCGTACTGGAGCTCGGTCGTCGCCATCAGGGGCTTGGCGCCGGTGGCGGGCACGGTGATGTTCACCGGCTTCGCCTTGCGCGCGTCGAACGTCAGGCTGACGTTCTTGTTGATGTCCAGCTTCGGCTGGGACAGCCAGTCCGTGCCCTTGGTGTAGTCCTCGGGGTCGACGGTGACGCCGGTGTTCAGCGTGTAACCGCCCGCGGGGACGCGGACCTTCGCCGTGCCGTCGGTGCTCGTCGGCGAGAGCCACTGGCCGACCGCCGAGCCCGTGAGCCCGAAGAGGTTGGAATCGACGAACTCGGCCGGCTTGCCGTCCCGTCCGATGGTCTTGACGGTGAGGTCGTACGACTCGATCTCGCGATCGACCGCGGCCGCCGTACGGACACTCTGGCCGCCGCCGGTCCCGACGACGTACGCGGAGTAGATCCCGTCGTCCTTGCCGCCGAGCTTGGTGTTCACGGTCAGCGGCACTTCCGCGGTGCCGCCCGCCGGGACGGTCACCTTGTCGGCGCCGAGGGTGAAGAAGCCGGCCGGGGCGGGCTTGCCCTTCGGGCCGGTCGCGGTGACCGCGAGGTCGAGGGTGACGTCGCTGCTGCCGAGGTTGCGGTACGTCACCTTCTTGGTGACCGGGGTGTCGTCGGTGTGCGGCCACTGCTGCAGCCCGAAGCCCACCGAGACCGGCTCGGCGACGACGGTCTGCTCGATCGCCCGGTCCACCGCGATCCGGCCCGTGCCCTGCTCGAACGGCGTGTACGCGCCCGGCTTCGTCGAAGCGGCCAGCACGCCCTTGAGCTCGGCGTACTTCCACTCGGGGTGCTGCTGCTTGAGGAGCGCCGCGGCGCCCGCGACGTGCGGGGTCGCCATCGACGTACCGGAGATCGTCAGGTAGCCCGGCGGGTTCTGGCCGACCTCCTGATCGATGGCGGAGCCGGGGGCGGCCGCCGCCGTGATGTCCACGCCGGGGGCGGTGACATCGGGCTTGATCGCGCTGTCGCCGATGCGCGGTCCACGGCTGGAGAAATCGGCCAGCTCGTCCTTGTCGTCGACGGCGCCGACGGTCAGCGCGGCGTCCGCGCTGCCGGGGGAGCCGACGGTGCCGGAGCCGGGGCCATCGTTGCCCGCCGCGATGGCGAACAGGGTGCCCTTGTCGGCCGACAGCTTGTTGACCGCCGCTTCGAGCGGGTCCACCTCGGGGGTGTCACTGCCGCCGAGGCTCAGGTTGATGATGTCGGCGCCCTGTGCGACCGCCCACTCCATGCCGGCCAGGATGCCGGAGTCGTCGCCGAAGCCGTCGTCGTCGAGCACCTTGCCTTCCAGCAGCTTGGCGTCCGGGGCCACGCCCTTGAACTTGCCGCCCGACTTGGCGCCGGTGCCGGCCGCGATCGACGAGACATGGGTGCCGTGGCCGACCCGGTCCTTGGCGTCGGGTGAGGAGGTGAAGTTCTTCGTGTCGAGGATCTGGCCCTGGAGGTCCGGGTGGGTGGCGTCCACACCGGTGTCCAGGACGGCGATCTTGACGCCCTTGCCCGTGTAGCCGGCCTTCCAGGCGGCCGGGGTGCCGATCTGCGGGACGCTCTTGTCCAGGCTCGCCCGGCGTACGCCGTCCAGCCAGACCCGGTCGATCCCGGCGGCGGTGGTGCGCTGGGCACCGTGCGCCGCCTTGCTGGTGAGCGCCTGCCAGATGTCCCGGGCGTCGCGCTGCGGGGTGATCACCGACTCGGCGTTCAGCGTCTTCAGGGTCCGGGCGACCCGGGTGGAACCGGCCTCGCGGACCTCGGCCTTCGCGGCGGCGGCCTTCGCGCCCCGGTAGGAGACGATCAGCTTCAGGCCCGACTTCTGGGCCCGGCGGTTCTCCGCGCGGTTCAGCTCGGTGACGTCGAACAGCCGGCGGTCCAGCTTCCCGGAGCTGATCAGGCGGTGCGCGTCGGCGGGGACGAGCAGGGTGTGCCCGTCGATTATCTGCCGCTGCACGGGTATGTGCTCGCGCCCCTCGGCGGCCCGGAAACCCATGACCCGGCCCTTGGCGTCCACCGTGACGACATCGCCGGTGATCAGCGTCAGCCGGTTCTGGGCCGGGGGCCACTGGGTCCTGGCCCCCGTGCCGGACGGCTGGGCGGCGTCGGGCTGTGCGACGGCCGGGCTGGTCATCCCGGCCGCGAGTGCCACGGCGGCTGCCGCGGCGATGGTCGAAACACACGCGTTTCTCACGTGTTTGCGCAACTCTCCCCCTGGAGAATCGGGCGGCCCGCGAGGGGGCCGCTGGTCAGTCGGCGCGACGGGGACGCCGCACCGGCCGGTTCACGTACCTAGAGGGGGAATTGATCAAACGGGTTCACAGGAAGCCCATAAATAAACGGAGTTGACGGAAGATCACCGGTCGGAGGCCGTCGGAGGCCGTCGGAGGCCGTCGGAGGTGATCGGAGGCGGACGAGGGGCGATGCGGGCCCCGCCTGGCCGCGCACGGCGTCCCGGGCCGCGGCGTCCGCCGGGAAACACGTATCCGGGCAGCGATGAGTTTCGGCCGCCGGGCCGGTCTCCCTGATGTGGAAGCCATGACCCCGATCGTTCTCGTCGTCACCGGCCGCGTCACCAGGGACGTCGTGCCGGGACTCTGCGCCGAGCTGGAGGCGCTGCTGTACGGCCCCGACGGCGCCGCCCGTGATCCGGGCGCCGGGGTGGACTGCGACGTGGGCGGGGTCGTACGCGCGGATCTGGCCCTGGTCGAGGCAATAGCCCGGCTGGGGCTCGTCGCACGCCGGGCGGGGGGCCGAAGGCTGCGGCTGCGCAATGTGCCGCCCGAGCTGCAGAGTCTGCTGGACCTGGTCGGGCTGGCCGATGTGGTGGACCTGGAGTGCGCGACGGGGCCGGGGGAGGGTGGGGGTTGAACGGTACGGGCCGCCCGCCCCGCCCCCGCCCCGTTCAGTCCGTGATCCTGGCCTCGTCGCAGACCACCACCCGGAACTGGGCGGTCCCGCCGTCGACCGGGGCCGCCGACGCCTTGAGGAGCGGGGCCGCGGTGGCGGTGGGGCGCCGGGACGCGGCGCTGATGAGGTCGTCGCAGTCGGACTCGGGCTGCGGCCCCGGCTCACCGCCGGGCCCGGGGGTCCGGGCCGCCCCGGGCGCCGGACCGCCGGTGGCGGACGGCTCGCCCAGCCACTGGGTCACCCCCCAGCCACCGGCCGCCAGCACCACCCAGCCGGCCACCAGCCCGTTGCGTATGCCGCGCTTCATGTCCGGCCTCACACCGCCGCGTCGTCGTCGAGATGGTCCGGCAGTCCGAAGAGCGGGAACCAGCGCGGCGTGTCCAGGAAGCAGTGCATCCCGGTGATGGCCCCGTCCGAGATGTCGATGACCTGCACCGCCCACGGCACGAACCCGGGCCCGTCCGGATTCGGCTTGTAGTGCGCGAACGCGGGGGTGCCGTTCGCCGACGTCGCCACCAGGCGGGAGCCGGCACAGCCCGCGCCCATGGAGAGCATGAAGCCGGTGATGTCGTCGTGCCCCTGGAGCCAGAGGTCGAACGGCGGCATGGTCATCACGGCGTCCTCATGGAGCAGCGCCGTCAGCGCAGCCATGTCGTAGCCCTCGAAGGCCGCCACGTACCGCTCAAGGAGCTTGCGCTGCTCCTCGTCGAGCGGATTCGCGGCGTCGGCGGGCCTGCCCTCGTGTTCGGTGAGGGTGGCCCGTGCCCGCTGGAGGGCGCTGTTGACCGAGGCGACCGTGGTGTCGAGCAGCTCGGCGACCTCGCTCGCCTTCCAGGCCAGCACCTCGCGCAGGATCAGCACGGCACGCTGCTTGGGCGGCAGATGCTGGAGCGCGGCGACGAACGCCAGGCGCACCGACTCCCGCGCCACGGCGGCCTCCGCCGGGTCGGCCACCGTCGGCAGGATGCGGCCGTCCGGCATCGGCTCCAGCCAGGTGTTCTCCGGCAGGGGGTTGAGCGCCGCCTGGGCGAGCGGGGTCGGGCCCGTCAGATCGACCGGACGGGCCCGCCTGTTGCCCGCGTTCAGCATGTCCAGGCAGACGTTGGTGGCGATGCGGTACAGCCAGGACCGCAGCGAGGAACGCCCCTCGAACTTGTCGAAGTTGCGCCAGGCACGCACCAGCGTGTCCTGTACCGCGTCCTCCGCCTCGAAGGCCGAGCCGAGCATCCGGTAGCAGTAACCGGTCAGCTCGACCCGGTGTCCCTCCAGACGGCTGTCCACGTCCGCCGTCGCTGTCAGATCACTCATCGCTCCACCCCTGTTGCGCTGTGACACCGCTCACCCGGCACTTCGGAAGCTACCGCAGGCCACTGACAGCGGGGGTGTGAAGTACCGAAGCCGCCCTGTTTCAGTCACGTTCCGGGCTTGCGTCCGTACACGTATACGTCGTCGCCGTTCTTCAGCAGTTTCCAGTACGACTTGGCGTCGGCGGTACGCATGTTGACGCAGCCGTGCGACCCCGGCGGGTTCCACATCTTCACGCCGACCGCGTGGAACGCCTGCCCCCCGTCGAAGAACTGGGAGTACGGCATCGACACGTGGTAGATCGACGAGACGTGGTCGATGTGGCGCCAGTAGATCTTCTTCGACCCGGTGCGGGTCTCGTACCCGTTGCGCCCGGTCCGCACCGGCACGGGGCCGAACTTCAGCTTGCTGCCGTCCTGGATCCAGCTCAGCTGCCGGGTCAGGTCCACGCACGCGATGCGCCCCTTGTTGGTGGGGCACTTCTTGTCCTTGTTCGGATTCTTGCCGGCCGCCTTCTGGGCGGTGAGCGTCTTCATCGTGCGCCAGGTGACCGGACCCGCGTACCCGATGGTGGGGGTGACCCCGTAGGTGCTCTGGAACGACCTGATCGCCTTGCAGTCGGCCGCCGACTGCTTGCCGTCGACCGGACGCTTCAGGTACTTCTCGACCTGCTTCTGGTACGGCCCGGTGGACGTCGTGCAGGACGCCGCCTGCGCCGACCCGCCGGTGGCCAGCACCAGCGCCGGTACCGCGGTCATTCCCGCGACCGACAGCGCGAGCCCGCGCCGCAGCCGGACTCCCCGTATGTTCCCCGCGACTCCCATGTACGCCAACTCCCCTTCGCGCGCCGTGAGGTGATCCTGCCTTCTAGACGCGCGTCGGGGAGTGGATGGTTGTGCGCCGTATGTCTCAGTTCTGCACGGAGGCCATGCCCCGGTGCGGTACGGACGCCACCGGCACCGTCCGGCGCCGCTCGGCGCGGGCGGCCCGCGTCCCGTACAGGGTGATCGAGACGACGCCGAGGACCGCGAGCAGTCCCAGCGAGACGGTCCCGGCCCAGCCCCCGGCGTGGAAGGCGACCGCGCCGAGCGTGCCGCCCGCGCTGGAGCCCAGGTAGTACGCGGACTGGTAGAGCGCCGACGCCTGGGCGCGGCCCTTCGTCGCGGTCCGGCTCACGGACGAGGAGGCGACCGCGTGACCGGCGAAGAAGCCCGCCGTGATCAGGACCAGGCCGAGGAGCACGGCGGCCAGCTGGTCGGCGAGCGAGAGCAGCAGACCGGCGGCCGTGGTGGAGACGGCCAGGTACAGCGCGCCCCGGCGGCCGAGCCGGGCGACCAGCTTGCCGGCCGCGGCGGAGGAGACCGTACCGACGAGGTAGACCAGGAAGATCGAGCCGACGACGCCCTGCGGGAGGTTGAACGGCGCCTCCACCAGGCGGTAGCCGATCACCGTGTAGACCGCGCCGAACACCGTCATGAACAGCGCGCCGATCGCGTACAGCCGGCGCAGCAGCGGATCGGCGAGGTGTCCGCCGACGGTCTTCGCGAGGGCCTTCGGGTTCAGCGTCCCGGGGGTGAAGTTCCGGGCCCGGGGGATCATGAAGTGGAAGACCACCGCGCAGACCACGGCCAGCAGGCCGACCGCGCCGAGCGCCGCGCGCCAGCCCCAGAGCTGGGCGATCCAGCCGGTGAGGATGCGGCCGCTCATGCCGCCGATGCTGTTGCCGGCCACGAACAGTCCGATCGCGGCGACCAGTGCCTTCGGCCGCACCTCCTCGGCCAGGTACGCCATCGCGGAGGCGGGCAGTCCGGCCAGTGCCGCGCCCTGGACGGCGCGCAGCGCGATCAGCCAGCCCAGCGAGGGGGCGAAGGGGACGAGCAGCCCGACCAGTACGGCGACCGTCAGCGAGGCGGTCATCATCTGCCGCCGTCCGAACCGCTCGGAGAGCGCGCTCATCGGCAGTACGCACAGTGCCAGTGCGCCGGTCGCCGCGGAGACCGTCCAGCTGGCCTGTCCGGCCGTGGCGCCGAAGGAGGCGGAGACGGCGGGCAGCAGGGCCTGCGTGGAGTAGAGGAGTGCGAAGGTCGCGACACCTGCGGCGAAGAGCGCGAAGCTCATCCGGCGGTAGCCGGGGCGGCCCGGTTCGAGACGGTCCGTCGCGGCGGAGTCGGTGGTGGCGACACGGGCGGCGACGGGGGACGGCTGGGGCGAGGCGGCCACGGTGAGGGTGGACGCCCCGGTACTGGCAGGAGGCATGCTTCGAAAGTAGGCTCTCCGGTTTCATGCGTCCAATGCACGAAGTGGCGATAATCAATCCCATGGCGCATGAACGCAGCTCACAGCCCCGGCTGTCACCGAGTAGTTACGAAGAAGACATTCGCGCAGTGCTCGCGCCGCGACTGGCCCACTTCGAGGCGGTGGCCCGCCACGAGCACGTCACGCGCGCCGCGCAGGAGCTCGGCGTCCCGCAGTCGACGCTGTCGCGGGCGATGGTCAGGCTCGAACAGGACCTGGGAGTCGCCCTGTTCGCCCGCAAGGGCCGTACCGTCTCGCTCACCCCGGCGGGCCGCACCTTCCTCGGCTCCGCGGAGCGGGCCCTCGCCGAGGTCGAGAAGGCCGCCGACTCGGTACGGGCCGACGCCGACCCGGCCACCGGCAAGGTCGCCTTCGGCTTCCTCCACACCATGGGCTCGGAGACCGTCCCCGCCCTCCTGCGCGCCTTCCGCGCCGACCACCCCCGGGTCCGCTTCCAGCTCGTGCAGAACTACGGCGAGGCGATGATCGAGCGCCTCCGCGCGGGCGGCCTCGACCTCTGCCTCACCTCACCCGTCCCGGACGCCCCCGACCTGGTCGCCCGCCGCCTGGACGAACAGCGGCTGCGCCTCGTCGTCCCCGAGGACCACCGCCTCGCCACCCGCCGCCGCATCCGCCTCGCGGAGGCCGCCGACGAGAAGTTCGTCACCCTCGAACCGGGTTACGGCCTGCGGCGGATCACCGACGACCTGTGCGCCGAGGCGGGCTTCACGCCCCGGGTCGCCTTCGAGGGCGAGGAGGCGGAGACCCTGCGCGGCCTGGTCGCGGCCGGGCTCGGCGTGGCCCTGCTGCCGCCGCCCGCGGTGGCCCGCCCCGGCGTCGTCGAACTGACCGTCACGGCCCCCAGGGCGGCCCGCGAGATCGGCGTCGCCTGGCTGGACGGCCACCCGGACACCCCGCCGGTCGCCGCCTTCAAACGCTTCCTGCTCTCGCGCCGGGGGCACCTGCTGCCGGACTGACCCGGACCGGCCTGGTCCCACCCGGACGCCCCGGAGCCGTGCCATGATCGATTTCGGCCGGTACGGAGCGCCTGACCTGCGCATCCCGTGCCGTCCGGTTCCTGAGCATCCAAACGAGGGAGAGCACATGAAGCGCGTCATGCGCGGCCTGACGGGCGCCGCCGCCACCGCGGTCCTCGCGGGCGGCCTGATCGTCGCCCTGCCGGGCGCGGCGAGCGCCAACGACTACGGCTACACGTGCAAGAACTGGAAGACCGGCAGCTCCGCCTGGACCGCCTCCTGCGCCGTGACGCGCGGCAAGGCCCGCACGGTGACGGAGTGCTCCAACAGGACGATCTACGGCGCCTGGGTCGGCAAGGGCCACTGGAAGTTCGGCGGCGACTGCGGCAAGTACGCGCTGCGGGCCTACGACGTCCAGTGGAAGAAGGCCTGACCTTCTTTCGCCCCGGCTCCCGCTGCGGTCCCCGCAGGCCGCGGCGGGAACCGCGCCCTGTCGGCCCTCGCCCGGAGACGGCGGGCGCCTCGCGAGCCTGCCGCACCGCGCCCCGGAGGAGGCGGACACCCCGCGCGCCCACCTGCCGGCCTGTCAACTTCCATAGCCCCGCAGCGACTTCCCGAACCCGGCCGCCAGCGGCATCCGCAGCCCCAGCGGCGGTGGCGCGGCCAGCGCGTCCGCGACCGGCCGTGCGTACGCCCGGCCGAACAGCGAACCGCACACGAAGTCAGCGGCCAGGGCCGTCACTTCGGCCCGGTGCTGGCGCAGTCCGTGGCCGTCCGAGTGGACCTCGAAGCGGCAGGTGTCACGGTTGGCCTTCTTGGCCCGCTCGGCCAGGCGGAAGGACAGCTCGGGGTCGGTACGGGCGTCGTTGGTGCCGTGGACGAGCAGCACCTGGCGGCCGAGCAGGTGCTTCACCGGCTCCGCCCCGTCCGCCCCGTCCTCGGGCAGCCAGGGGGCCATCGCCAGCACGGAGTCGACCGCCGCGTGGCCGCCCGCCCGGAGTGCGGCCCGGCCGCCCATGCCGTGGCCGGCCAGGCAGACCGGGACGTCGCCGTAGCGCCGTACGACCTCGTCCACCGCCCACTCGGCGTCCGCCGCGAGTTGCGCGTCCGTGGCGTTCCAGCCCCGGCAGCGATAGCGCACGACATGCGCGGCGAGCCCGTCGTCCTGCCCGGCGCGGGCCAGGGCGCGGGCCAGCGGCAGCTGGAGTGCGTAGGAGACAGGGGAGGGGCGGCGGTGCGAATCGGCCTCGCCGTCCGGGAGCAGCAGAACAACGCCGCTGACCGCGGTTGGAGCTCCGGCCGTCCTGACGGCCCGTCCCAGCCTTGCGTCGGGCAGGGGGAGTGCGCGCTGTGCCATGACAGAACAGTGTCAGAAGGACAGGTGTACTCCACCCGTATTCGCGGTCACTGTTACGCATCGGCAAGCGACAATCTACGCGCGTAGGCGCTAGAGTGCGCAAATGATGAGCCCGACCCTTCATGTGCCCGGCCAGGATCAGATCCGGCGTGCACCCAAGGTGCTTCTGCACGACCATCTCGACGGCGGCCTGCGCCCGGGGACGATCGTCGACCTCGCCCTCGCGAGCGGATACGAGGGACTTCCCGAGACCGAGCCCGACAAGCTCGGCATCTGGTTCCGGGAGGCGGCCGACTCCGGTTCGCTGGAGCGCTATCTGGAGACGTTCGCCCACACCTGCGCCGTCATGCAGACCCGCGAGGCGCTGGTCCGGGTGGCCGCCGAATGCGCCGAGGACCTGGCCGCGGACGGCGTGGTCTACGCCGAGGTGCGGTACGCCCCCGAGCAGCACCTGGAGGCCGGACTGACCCTCGAAGAGGTCGTCGAGGCGGTCAACGAGGGCTTCCGCGAGGGCGAGCAGCGCGCCCGCCGGGACGGGCACCGCATCCGCGTGGGCGCCCTCCTCACCGCGATGCGGCACGCCGCGCGCTCCCTGGAGATCGCCGAACTCGCCAACCGCTACCGCGACCAGGGCGTCGCCGGCTTCGACATCGCGGGCGCGGAGGCGGGCTTCCCGCCCACCAGGCACCTCGACGCGTTCGAGTACCTCAAGCGCGAGAACAACCACTTCACCATCCACGCGGGCGAGGCCTTCGGTCTGCCGTCGATCTGGCAGGCGCTCCAGTGGTGCGGTGCGGACCGGCTCGGGCACGGGGTCCGCATCATCGACGACATCGAGGTCACCGAGGACGGCGGTGTGAAGCTCGGCCGCCTCGCCTCCTACGTACGGGACAAGCGCATCCCGCTGGAGCTGTGCCCGACCTCGAACCTCCAGACCGGCGCAGCCGCCTCGTACGCCGAGCACCCCATCGGGCTGCTGCGGAAGCTGCATTTCCGGGCCACCGTGAACACGGACAACCGGCTGATGAGCGGTACGAGCATGAGCCACGAATTCGAGAAGCTGACCGAGACCTTCGGATACACGCTCGACGACATGCAGTGGTTCACCGTCAATGCGATGAAGTCGGCATTCATTCCTTTTGATGAGCGTCTGGCGATGATCAACGATGTGATCAAGCCCGGATACGCCGAGCTGAAGTCCGAATGGCTCTTCGAGCAGACCGCTGCGACCAGCGTTTCTTCCGCTTCTGCGGGCTGATCGACGTCATCGCGGAGAAGGGCCGGGACGCCGAACTCCCGGCCTTTCCCGGTGTGTCGGCATGTTTGCGGGAAGGGCAGTGGGCTGGCTACTTTTCGGAGCCCCCCACATTCCTATCCCCAAGGATGAATTTCACATGAAGCAGTCTGCTGTCAGGACTCTCGGCGTCGCCGCTCTCGGCGCCGCCTTCGCCGCCGCCGCTGCGGGCACCGCCTCCGCCGCCGTGCTGCCGACCGACGCCGCGGGCACCGCTCTGCCGGTCGCGAGCGCGGCGCTGGGAACGGCGACCCAGAGCCTGCCGGTGCAGGAGACGGCCACCAAGCTGCTCGGCACCGACCAGCAGAAGCTCGTCGGAGAGGTCACCACCCCGGCCAAGGGCCTGCTCGGCGGCATGCCCGCGGGCGGCCTGCGGACCGGCGGCCTGTCGGCCAACGGTCTCCCGCTCGGCGGCTGATCCCCGCACACACGCCCGTGGGGCGGACACCCGGACCGGGTGTCCGCCCCACGGGCGTATGCGTACGAGGTCACCAGGCGGCGGCCGACGACGTCTTCTCGGACGGGAACAGCAGCCACAGCGCCAGGTAGAGCAGGAACTGAGGCCCCGGCAGCAGGCAGGAGACCAGGAAGATGACGCGCATGGTCCCCGCGGAGGTGCCGAAGCGCCGTGCCAGCGCTGCGCACACTCCGCCGATCATGCGTCCGTCACGGGGGCGGGCAAGTGCGGCCATGGTGGGCTCCTTCGCGAACCGTTGCTGGGGAGCAGCTCCGTCGTGCTCCCGATGGCTCCATGGTGGCCCGGCGAACGGGGGCAAAGCGTCGCTCTACGGGGCGATCCCGACCCTGGGAATCGTCGGGGTCGAACCCTGGCCCGCCTCGTCCCTCGGGTGGGGTACCGCCCCGACCCGCTCCTGCTTCCGGCGGCGCAGCCGCGACCGGCACATGGGTACGACGAGCAGATGGGCGAGGGCCACACCGATGGTGTTCAGCAGTAGCGAGTCGACGTCGACGACCTGACCCGGCACTCCGGTCTGGGCCAGTTCGATGGTCGTCGAGATCAGCGCACCGGCCGCGACGGTACGGGCCAGCGAGGCCCACGGCGAGACGGTGAGCCGGCCCCCGGCCATCGGCAGCAGCACACCCAACGGGGCGAGCAGCAGCAGCCCCTCACCGATCCGGCGGGCGGCCTCGACCGGGCCGAGGGACAGGTCGGCTCTGATGCCGGCGAAGGGTCGGAGATTCGAGGCGCCCATCCACGGCACATCGAGCGGGCGCAGGGTCAGCCACCCGACGAGCAGCAGATGCGCGATGAGGAGAGTGACCCCGGCCGCGCGGAAGCGGATGACGGCTGTACCGTCCGAACCTTGACGCACGCCCCCCAAGACGCCACGAACGGCAGGATCGGTTCCGCCGCCCCGGAATCCGGCCCGTCCGGCGCCGCGGAGCGGACCGCCGGGCGTACAGGCCCCCATACACGCCGGGCGTACAGGCCCCCATACACGCCGGGCGTACAGGCCCCCATACACGCCGGGCGTACAGGCCCCCATACACGCCGGGCGCTCAGACCCCCGTACGCGCCGAGCGCTCAGGCCCCCGTACCCAACCCGAGCGTCGGTACCGTCTTGGGGCGCGCCTTCATCTCCGAGGTGCACAGGTACCCGCGCGGCGGATAGTTTCCGGGCCCGCCCAGCACCACCGTGCCCTCCGGGGCGAGCGAGTCGCTCTCCGCGTACGTGCACACGATCTGCGCCAGCGCCTCGGACCGCAGGTCCTCCGGCTGCTCGCTGAGCCGCAGCGTGCCCGACCGGTCGCCGCTGCGGGCCCCGCCGACCCGCAGGGTCTTCGGGACGGTCGTGGAGTACCCGGCCCGCCGTTCGGCGGCGGGCGGCTTCAGCAGCAGCTCGTCCAGGAGCGCCTGCGCGATCCGGACCGGGTCCGAACCGGTCTCGTCGACCTGGACCGTACGGTCCACCGTGACCAGCTGCGAGGAGCAGACCAGATAGATCTGTACGGGGATGCCCTTGAGGGCCTGCGTCGTGACGTCCTCCGCGGACATCGTGCACGGCACCTGCGACGGCGCGGCCCCCGCGTCCACCGGCACCGTGGTGGACCTGATCCCGCAGCCCGCGGCCAGCAGGGCCCCGACCACGGCCCCGGCCAGTGCCACGGCCGTGCGGCGCGCCCGGCGGTTTCCACCACCTGCCGTGCCACCCATCACGCTGTCCGTCACGTCGCGTCGCCCTCCTCGTCCCGGCCCTCGGCATCGTGCCCACCGTCGGAACGGGTGAGCGGCTCGGCATCGCGCGGCAGCCGCAGTACGAACACCGCGCCGTCGCCGTCCGGCGAGTTCGCCGCCGTGATGTCACCGCCGTGGATGTGCGCGTTCTCCATGGCGATCGACAGCCCGAGACCGCTGCCCTCGGAACGCGGGCGCGAGGCGCTGGCCTTGTAGAACCGGTCGAAGACATGCGGCAGCACGTCCTCGGGGATGCCGGGGCCGTGGTCCCGGACCTCGATGACGAGCTGGTCGCCCTCGGTCCGCACCGCGACCCGCACCGGCGAACCGCCGTGCTTGAGCGCGTTGCCGATCAGATTCGCCAGGATCACATCGAGCCGGCGCGGGTCGAGGCGGACCATCATGCCGCGCTCGGCGTCCAGATCCACCGCGTCCAGCCAGGCACGGGCGTCGATGCAGGCGGTGACCTGGTCGGCGACGTCCACGGTGTCGAGGACGAGCCGGGCCGTACCCGCGTCGAAGCGGGTGACCTCCATCAGGTTCTCCACCAGGTCGTTCAGGCGCCGGGTCTCGCTCACCACCAGGCGTACCGCGGGCGCGATCATCGGGTCGAGACTGTCCGCCTCGTCCTCCAGCACCTCGGTGACGGCGGTCAGCGCGGTGAGCGGGGTGCGCAGCTCGTGCGACATGTCGGCGACGAACCGCCGGCTCGCCTCGTCCCGCGCGCTCATGTCCGCGACCCGCTTCTCCAGCGAACTCGCGGTCCGGTTGAACGTACGGGAGAGATCGGCCAGTTCGTCCGTGCCGGACACCACGAGCCGGGTGTCGAGCTTGCCCTCGCCGAGCTTGCGGGCGGCGTCGCCGAGCCGCTGCACGGGCCGCAGCACGGTCGTCGCCGCGGCCTGCGCGAGCAGCGCCGAACCGATCAGTGCGAGCCCGGTGGCGATGCCCAGCGACCAGGCCAGCGAGTTGAGGTCCTGCCGTTCCTGGTCGAGCGACTTCAGCATGTAGCCGGTCGGGCCACCACCGATGATCTTCGTACCGCCCACCAGGTACGGCGTGCCGCGGATGCTGGTCCGCTGCCAGAACAGGTGGTACTCGTACTTGTTGCCCGCCTCCACCGGCTGCTTCTTGTTGACCGCCTTCTGCAGCGACAGCGGGACGTTGTCGAGCGTGAAGGTGTCCAGGTCGGAGTTGCCGACGATCGGCTTGCCGGTGTCGCGCTCGTCGACCAGCAGCACGCTGTAGCCGGGCGAACTGCTCGCCATCTGCACCGCGGCGTTCTGCAGATCGTCCCTGGTGGGGTGGAGCGGCAGCGAGGCCGCCCGGCCCTGCATCTCCTGGCGGAAGTCCCCGAGCGCGGAGTCCTGGGTGCGGGTCAGCACGGCCTCGCGGTTCAGCCAGTACGCGATCCCCGACGCGGACACCGCGGCGGTCAGCGCCACCAGGGCGAACACCACGACGAGCCGCAGCCGCAGACTGGTCCAGCGAAGCCCGGTGAGCAGGCTCCGTTTGACGGCGTCGCTCACTGAGGCGAGTCCAGCCGGTAGCCCACACCCCGGACGGTACGGATCAGGGTCGGCGAGGACGGCACGTCCTCCACCTTGGCCCGCAGCCGCTGCACGCACGCGTCCACCAGCCGGGAGTCACCGAGGTAGTCGTGCTCCCAGACCAGCCGCAGCAGCTGCTGCCGCGACAGGGCCTGGCCCGGCCGGCGGCTCAGCTCCAGCAGGAGCCGCAGCTCGGTCGGCGTGAGCTGCAGATCCTCGCCGTTCTTGGTCACGGTCATCGCGGAACGGTCGATCACCACGCTCCCGAACGACGCGGAGTCGGTGGACTCGCGCTCGCCGCGGCGCAGCACCGCGCGGATCCGGGCGTCGAGCACCCGGCCCTGCACGGGTTTCACCACGTAGTCGTCGGCACCGGACTCCAGCCCGACCACGACGTCGATGTCGTCGCTGCGCGCGGTCAGCAGAATGATCGGCAGCTGGTCGGTGCGCCGGATCCGCCGGCACACCTCGAAGCCGTCGATCCCGGGCAGCATCACATCCAGCACGATCAGGTCCGGCCGCTGCTCACGCAGCAGTTTCAGGCCGTCCTCTCCCGTCGCCGCAGTGGCCACACGGTGGCCCTGGCGCGACAGCGAGAGTTCGAGGGCCGTGCGGATGGCGTCGTCGTCCTCGATCAGCAACAGGAAAGGCACGCTGGTCATTCTGACCCATGGTGGCGCCCCAGTTCGACAGTTGGGGTCGACTCATACATCCCGTGCGCCCCAGAGGCACGGACGACGGGCCCTGTGACAGGCCTGTGACAGTCGGAGGACAGCGCCATGAAACTGCCCCGGCAAGCTCTTGGGCACAAGGAACGGACGGACTCCACCGATGGGGGGCGCGAGATGAACGCAACTCACAGCACCACCGCAAGCGCAGTTGTCACGCGTCTCCACGACGTCGGCCGGAGTATCGAGAAGTCCGGCGCCGGGAACGGGCGGGGGTGCGTTCGTGGCGCCGGGCGTCAGCACCTGTCGTACATGACGGTGGTTGACGCGCCTGTGGGGGGCAACGGGGGAAACAACGGGGGCAGCGCGTACGGGGAGGTCACGGGGGAGCGGAAGGCCCCGGCGCAGGGCGAGGACGCCGAAGCGGCGTTCACGGCCTACGTCCGGGAGCGCCGCGCCTCCCTGTACGCAACCGCCTACCACCTGACCGGCGACCGGTTCGAGGCCGAGGACCTGCTGCAGAGCGCCCTCTTCTCGACGTACCGGGCATGGGACCGGATCAGCGACAAGGCGGCGGTCGGCGGCTATCTGCGCCGCACCATGACCAACCTGCACATCAGCGCCTGGCGCAGGCGCAAGCTCAACGAGTACCCGACCGAGGAGCTGCCGGAGACGGCGGGCGACACGGACGCGATGCGCGGCACGGAACTGCGCGCCGTGCTCTGGCAGGCGCTGGCGCGGCTGCCGGAACTCCAGCGCACGATGCTGGTCCTGCGTTACTACGAGGGCCGCACAGACCCGGAGATCGCGGCCATCCTCGACATCAGTGTCGGCACGGTGAAGTCCAGCATCTGGCGGTCGCTCCGCCGGCTGCGCGAGGACGAGGTCCTCAGCTTCGGCCGTGACGAGGAGGAGTCCTTCGGCGAGCTGGTGGCCTGAGGCGAGGGGGGAACACGGGGGACAACGGGGCCGCTGCTTCGGGGGAGGCGGCGGAGTACGGGGGAAATGCTGCGGGGTCGGATGGGCCGGGGGGTCCTGTCCGGCCCCGTTCGCGTGCGCGAGCGGGGAGGTCCGCTATGCCGTCCCGCGTGCGGCCGGCGCTCGGCGGCACCGGCCCGCTGCCGCCGCGGCCAGGCGGCCCAAGGCCTCTTCCTTGCCGCAGGGGTGGGCGCCCAGGGCCGTCTGGCGGGCCACGATCCGGCGCTCCGCGCGCATCAGCCGCCAGCCGCGCCGCAGCAGGAACGGCACCGACTTGCGGCCCTCGCGCAGGTCCCGCAGCAGGCGGCGGCGGAACGTCGTCGTCGGGCGGCCGCGCAGGCACAGGGCGTCGGCCAGTACGCCGAGTTCCTGGCACCGCTCGACTATGTCCGCCGCGAAGATCCCCTCGGCCACGAACAGCGGCGTGCGCTCGATGTGGAAGGCCTCCCGGTCGATCCGGGAGCTGGTGGCGATGTCGTAGACCGGGACGTGGGTGCGGCCGGTGCGGCACAGCTCCGTGATCGCGGTGACCGCCGCGTCGGCGTCCCAGGACTGTGCGGAGTCCCAGTCGATGTCCGTACTGCCGGGAACGAGCGGCAGCGTGGGGTCGTCGCCCTCCTTGTAGAAGTCGTCCAGGCGCAGCACCGGCAGGTCGGTGCGGGCGGCGAGGGAGGACTTGCCGGAGCCGGAAGGGCCCGCGAGCAGTACGACGCGGGTCGGGATCGGTTGGGAATTCACAGGATACGAGTGTGAGGCATTGACCCGCGCAGGGGATCCCCCGGTGCCCTTGTTGGTATCGAGCATCACACCTCAACTACTCTACGCACTCAGATGGTTACTCGATCGTCTCGATCAGGTGGGAATTCCATGGCACGTCATGCACTTTCCAAGTCCCGTCGCCGCGCCCTGCTGAGGGCAGGGCTGACCGTCACCGCGGTGGGTGCCGCGCTCGGTGCGGGGGGTGCGGCGGCCCAGGCGGCGCCGCTGCCCCACGTGCCGGCCGTGGGCGCCGACACCGGCCTCGGCGCGGCCGGGGAGGCCGCGAGCGGCGCGGTGACCGGGGCGCTCGGCCACTCGCTCAGCAACGGCATCGCCCCGGTGACGCATCTGCGGCTCGACCCGCTGGCCGGCACGGGCACGGACCCGCTGGACAACGTGGTGGGGACGCAGGTCGCCGACTTCAAGCCGCTCTCCACGGCCGCCGTCACCGATCCGCTGACCAGTGGTGGCGCGCTGAAGGACCTGCCGGTGGCCGGGCCGTTGGCGCAGACGCTGCACGGCGGCTGAGCAGCCGGGAACGGCCTGTTCCTCCGGGGTGCCGGAGGAACAGGCCGCTGCCGTGCGGGGAGCCGGTCAGTACGAGGAGCCCGAGACGCCCAGGGCGCCCGTCGGGTGCCAGACCGTCTTGGTCTCCAGGAAGGCCGTCAGGCGGCGGGTGCCCGGATCGGCTGTCCAGTCCGTGGCGCCGCCGCCTTCGCCGTCCACAGGAGAGGGAGGTGCAGCGCTTTGCGCTTCCTTCTCGGGGCGGTGGCGGGAGACGGGTGGGCGCAGGACGCGCTTCAGGTTGTCGGCCGCCGCGATCTCCAGCTCCTTCGCGAGGGCCGTGTCGGCGCCCGTGAGGTCGATGGCGTTGACGTCCTGGTGGGAGGCGAGCGGCGTCGCGATCTCCGCCGTCCTGCCGGACAGGATGTTCACCACGCCGCCCGGCAGGTCGGAGGTGGCCAGCACCTCGCCCAGGGACAGGGCCGGGAGGGGGGAGCGGGCCGAGGCGATGACGACGGCCGTGTTGCCGGTCGCGATCACGGGGGCGATCACCGAGACCAGGCCCAGGAACGAGGACTCCTGGGGGGCCAGGACCGTGACCACGCCGGTCGGTTCGGGGGTGGACAGGTTGAAGAACGGGCCCGCGACCGGGTTCGCCCCGCCCACGACCTGGCCGATCTTGTCGGTCCAGCCCGCGTACCAGACCCAGCGGTCGATCGCCGCGTCGACGACGGCCGCCGCCTTGGACTTCGACAGGCCCTCCGCGTCCGCCACTTCCCGCACGAACTGGTCCTTGCGGCCCTCCAGCATCTCCGCGACGCGGTAGAGGATCTGGCCGCGGTTGTACGCGGTCGCTCCCGACCAGCCGCCGAAAGCCTTGCGGGCGGCCACGACCGCGTCGCGCGCGTCCTTGCGGGAGGACTGGGGGGCGTTCGCCAGCCACTTGCCCTTCGAGTCCGTCACCTCGTACACCCGGCCGCTCTCGGAGCGGGGGAACTTGCCCCCGACGTACAGCTTGTAGGTCTTGAAGACGCTCAGACGGTTATCGGACATCGAGGTACGCCTCCAGGCCGTGACGGCCGCCTTCGCGGCCGAAGCCCGACTCCTTGTAGCCGCCGAAGGGCGAGGTCGGGTCGAACTTGTTGAACGTGTTGGCCCAGACGACGCCTGCCCGGAGCTTGTTCGCCACCGCGAGGATGCGGGAGCCCTTCTCCGTCCAGATGCCGGCCGAGAGGCCGTACTGGCTGTTGTTGGCCTTGGCGACCGCCTCGTCGGGCGTACGGAAGGTCAGCACCGACAGCACCGGGCCGAAGATCTCGTCGCGGGCGATGGTGTGTGCCTGGGTGACGTTGGTGAACAGCGTCGGGGCGAACCAGTAACCGGCGGAGGGCAGTTCGCAGGGGGCGCTCCAGCGCTCCGCGCCCTCCGCCTCGCCCGTCTCGGTGAGCGCGGTGATCCGGGCGAGCTGCTCCGCGGAGTTGATCGCGCCGATGTCGGTGTTCTTGTCCAGCGGGTCGCCGAGCCGGAGCGTGGACAGCCGGCGCTTCAGCGCGTCCAGCACCTCGTCCTGGACGGACTCCTGGACCAGGAGCCGGGAGCCCGCGCAGCAGACCTGGCCCTGGTTGAAGAAGATGCCGGTGACGATGCCCTCGACGGCCTGGTCGATCGGGGCGTCGTCGAAGACGATGTTGGCGCCCTTGCCACCCAGTTCGAGGGTGATCTTCTTGTCCGTGCCGGCGATCTGGCGGGCGATGGCCTTGCCGACCGCGGTCGAGCCGGTGAAGGCGACCTTGTTCACGTCCTCGTGCGCGACGAGGGCGGCGCCCGCGTCCCCGTAGCCGGGGAGGATGTTCACGACACCCTTGGGCAGGCCCGCCTGGCGGCAGATGTCCGCGAAGAACAGTGCGGAGAGCGGGGTCGTCTCGGCGGGCTTGAGGACCACCGTGTTGCCGGTGGCGAGCGCCGGGGCGATCTTCCAGGCCAGCATCAGGAGGGGGAAGTTCCAGGGGATGACCTGGCCCGCGACGCCGAGGGGGGCCGGGTTCGGGCCGTACCCCGCGTGGTCGAGCTTGTCGGCCCAGCCCGCGTAGTAGAAGAAGTGCGCGGCGACGAGGGGGAGATCGGCGTCCCTCGTCTCCTTGATCGGCTTGCCGTTGTCCAGGGTCTCCAGGACGGCGAGCTCGCGGCTGCGCTCCTGGATGATCCGGGCGATCCGGAAGAGGTACTTGGCGCGCTCGGAGCCGGGCAGCGCCGACCACTTCTCGAACGCCTTGCGGGCCGCCTTCACGGCCCGGTCGACGTCGGCCGCACCGGCCTGCGCGACCTCGGAGAGCACCTCCTCGGTGCTCGGCGAGACGGTCTTGAAGACCTTGCCGTCGGCCGCCTCGGTGAACTCGCCGTCGATGAACAGCCCGTACGAGGGCGCGATGTCGACGACCGCGCGCGACTCGGGGGCGGGGGCGTACTCGAATGCAGATGCCATGGGGATCAGTCCACCGTCACGTAATCGGGGCCGGAGTAACGGCCGGTGCTGAGCTTCTGGCGCTGCATCAGCAGGTCGTTCAGCAGGCTGGAGGCGCCGAAGCGGAACCAGTGGTTGTCCAGCCAGTCCTCGCCCGCCGTCTCGTTCACCAGCACCAGGAACTTGACCGCGTCCTTGGACGTGCGGATGCCGCCGGCCGGCTTCACACCGATCTGCACGCCGGTCTGCGCGCGGAAGTCGCGCACGGCCTCCAGCATCAGCAGGGTGTTGGCGGGCGTGGCGTTCGTGCCGACCTTGCCGGTCGAGGTCTTGATGAAGTCGGCGCCCGCCAGCATGCCGAGCCAGGAGGCGCGGCGGATGTTGTCGTACGTGGACAGCTCGCCGGTCTCGAAGATCACCTTCAGCCGGGCGTCGGGGCCGTCGGCCCGCGCGCACTCCGCCTTCACGGCGAGGATCTCCTCGTACACCTTCAGGTAGCGGCCGGAGAGGAAGGCGCCCCGGTCGATCACCATGTCGATCTCGTCGGCCCCGGCGGCCACGGCGTCACGGACGTCCGCGAGCTTCACGTCGAGCGCGGCGCGGCCGGCCGGGAAGGCCGTCGCCACCGAGGCCACCTTCACGCCGGAGCCGGCCAGCGCGGCGACGGCGGTCGCCGCCATGTCGGGGTAGACGCAGACCGACGCGGTGCGCGGGGCCGTGCGGTCGGTCGGGTCGGGGTTGACGGCCTTGGCGGCGAGGGCCCGGACCTTGCCCGGGGTGTCCGCGCCTTCCAGCGTCGTCAGGTCGATCATCGAGATGGCCAGGTCGATGGCGTACGCCTTGGCCGTCGTCTTGATCGAACGGGTGCCGAGGGACGCGGCGCGCGCTTCGAGGCCGACGGCGTCGACGCCGGGCAGCCCGTGCAGGAAGCGGCGCAGCGCACTGTCGGACGCGGTCGCGTCGCTGAATGCGGGAGCTGTGGTGGGCATGGTCACCAGAGGAGCATATCTACGCGCGTAGCGGCCTGTACAGGGGGACCACCTCTCCGCGCGGGGCGCGGCCTGGGGGCGGCCGCCCCGGCGCTCCTTGCGCCCGTCAGGCAGAATCGGGCCCATGACGAGCCCCACACCACCCGCCGAGCCGGTCTACGCCGACCGGACCTTCCGCTCGCCCGCCGGGATCGTCGGGGGTGTTCTGCTGCTCCTGCTCATCTGCTGGATCGGCGGGGACGCCCTGATCCGGGGGGACGGCCGGGTGCCGTGGCTGGCGCTGGCGGGGATGCTGACCGCGGTGCCGCTGGTCGTCGCCTTCACGCTGCGGCCGGTCGTGCTCGCCAACGAGCAGCGCATCCGGATCCGTAACCCGTTCCGGACGATCGGCATGCCGTGGACCGAGGTCGCGGATCTGCGGGCCGGGTACTCCTGCGAGCTGTTCACCGAGGGCGGCGCCAAGTACCAGCTCTGGGCGGTGCCGGTGTCGCTGCGGCAGCGGAAGAAGGCGGCCCGGCAGCAGTCCCGGCGGTCGCTGGACGACCCGTACGACCGTACGTCCGTGCACGCCGATGTCCGCGACACCAACGCCCGGATGGCGTCGGCCGACCAGACCATGGTGGACCTGCGTGAGCTGGCGGAGCGGGCGAGGGCGGGCGGTGCGGGCGCCGCTGCGGGGTCCGCGGAGCAGTCGTCGGTGTCCGTGCGCTGGGCGTACGAGGTGATCGCACCGGCGGTGGTGGGTGCGGTGCTGCTCGTGGTGCTGTTCGCGACCGGCTGAGGGCGGACCGCCGGATCCGACGAAGCCCGCACCGGGTTGCCGGCGCGGGCTTCACTCGTGCTGCAGGGGTCTACTTGACGTCGACGTAGTCCCCGGCGGCGGTCGCGCCGCCCGTCGTGGACGTCTCGCCGAAGGTCCAGCGCCAGTAGCCGTCCGAGGCCGCCTTGACCGTGGTCCTCAGGTTGCCCGTGGAGTTCGCCTTGACGATCTTCACCGTGGAGTAGGTGCTGGTGCCCGCCTTGCGGAACTGCAGCTTCGCCGCCTTGCCGCTGTAACCGGCGTAGGAGTGCTTCACCCAGTCGGCGCGGGTGAGCCGGCCGGTCACGGTGATCGTCCTGCCCTTGGCCACCGGCTCGGGCGAGGCGTCGACGGTCGCCCGCGCCGCGCGCTTTACCTGCGCCGTGCCGAGGGCGGGCAGGTACTCCTGGGTCTTCGGCTGCCCGTCGGAGCCCCAGACGCGTGCGGCCGCGCCGACCTTCCAGGTCGTGGCGTCGTTGTTCGAGTCCAGGGTGTAGCGCGGCTCGATGTACAGCTCGCCCTCGCAGTCGGCGGCGCGCGAGCCGTCCTCGTAACAGGTCATGCTGCTCAAGTAGATGCCGCCCTGGTCGGCACCCTTGCTCGCCGTGGTGTCGTGGTACAGGTACGGACTCGCCTCCACGTCGGAGAGCGAGTGGCCCGCGGACCACGTGACGTGGAAGCTGATGCCGGGGAGCTTCTCCTCGGTGGTGCCCACGACGATGGGCCTGCCCGAGTTCACGACCATCTTCGACACCGTGATCCCGGTGTCGGCGGCTTCCGCGGCCGGGGCGGTGAACGCCGCAAGGGCGAGCGCTCCCGCGAGGGCGGCCACGGTGCCGGTTCTGCCTGTGCGCATGCACGGCCTCTCACTGGTAGGTATGCGAGTTGCCGCAGAGTACCGCCCCGGCACCGGGCGGAACGCCCCCGTGTATGCCGGGCGCACTAGGGGCAACTTCCGTGTGAAAGCCGACCGCTGCGGCGGTTTCCGGTCCCGGCGGTCAGGCCCCTCTCCATACATTGCGCGTGCCGCCCGACTTCCGAAGCGGGCGGCGGGGGGTGGGGACGACATGACGGACGACGGCGGTCCCGGCAGAACGGACGCCACGGGCGCGCGCTGCCGGATAGACATCGACACGGACGGCGGCTACGGCTGGCGGATGATCGCGCAGAACGGACGCGTGGTCGCGGTCTCCGCGCTCTCGTACGGCGAGCACGGCGAATGCCGGGCCGCCTTCGAGGAGTTGTGCGCGGGACAGCAGGCGCTGACGGGCGGGGTGCAGCACACGCCCGGCGGCAACGGCTGGATGTGGTTACTGAGGGACCGGGACGGACGGGCCACCGTCGTCTCGGCGCGGGCCTACGAGCGCCATTCGACCTGCCGGGCCGCGTACGAACGGTTCCGCGCACTGCTCGCCGAGATGGGAGGCGTCACCGGAAGTTGCCTTTAGGGCACACCTCATTCACATCTCGGAGCGGGCGTGTCCATGACGCGGCAGCAGCGTCGACCGCGTGACGAGAGATACGAGTGGGACCGCGGCGCCGGACAGGCCGCGGCGGCTGTACGCGGATCCGGGCCTGCCCGACCGTGTGTTCAGGGGCGTGGCCCGCAGCGGCGGCGGGCTGGTGCTCGCGGTCATGCTGCTGGTCGGCGGATTCCTGCTCTACCGGGCCTGGCAGGCGCTGTCCCGGGCGGGCTGGTCGTTCCTGACGACCGAGGCGTGGGAGCCGGACGCCGGCCGCTTCGGGATCGCCGCCGTGCTGGTCGGGACGGTGCTCATCGCGCTGGTGGCCATCGCCGTCGCCGTACCGCTGGCGGTCGGCGGGGCGCTGTACATCTCCGAGTACGCACCACCCCGGCTGCGCCGCACGCTGATCAGCGTCGTCGACCTGATGGCGGCCGTGCCGTCGGTCGTCTACGGACTGTGGGGGTTGTTCTTCTTCGAGGGGAAGATCCTCCCCACCGCCCGCTGGATCGCGGCCTATCTGGGCTGGATCCCGGTCTTCCGGGTGGACGGCGCCGACCCGTCCGACCCGCTCGCGCCGGAGAGCGTGTACACCTCCTCCACGCTGGTCGCCGGGGTCGTCGTGGCGCTGATGGTCGCGCCGATCGCCTGCTCGGTGATGCGCGAGGTGTTCTCGCAGGCGCCGGTCGGCGAGCGCGAGGGCGCGTACGCGCTGGGCGCCACCCGCTGGGGCATGATCCGCAGCGTCGTCCTGCCGTTCGGCAAGGGCGGCATGATCGGCGGCACCATGCTCGGCCTCGGCCGGGCCCTGGGCGAGACCATCGGGGTCTACCTGATCATCTCGCCGGTCTTCGAGATCCAGTGGCACGTGGTGCAGAGCGGGGCCAGTTCGGTCGCCGCGCTGATCGCGCTGCGCTACGGCGAGGCCAGCGAATTCGGCATGTCGGCGCTGATGGCCGCGGGCCTCGCGCTCTTCCTGATGACGCTCGTCGTCAACTTCGCGGCGTCGTCGATCGTCGCCCGCAGCCGTTCCGGCGCGACGAGTGAATGAGGGGACCCAGCAGATGACCATCGCACCCGAGAGGCCCGCCGCCACCGCGGAACGGGCCGCGCCGGTGGGGGAGCGGCGGCGGTCCCTGACCCTGCTGCGCGCCACCGACGTGTACGCGCTGCTCGGCGCCGCGGCCGCCGCGCTGTCGATCACCTGGCTGCTGTTCGCCCGGCTGCTGCCGTTCAGCGGCACCGTCGGCTTCCTTGCCGTGGCGTACGGGCTGTTCCTCGGCCTGTACGCGCTGCTGGTCTCCTTCGACGAGAACGGCCCCGCGGTACGGGACCGGCTGGCCGCCGTCGTGGTGCAGAGCCTCGGCCTGGTCATGGTCGTCGCGCTCGGCTTCGTCGTCGTGTTCACCCTGTGGGAGGGCCGCAAGGCGCTGCCGCACCTGAACTTCTTCACCCAGGACATGGCCGAGGCCGGCCCGCTGGACCCGCTCTCGGCCGGCGGCATCCTGCACGCGATCCTCGGCACGCTGGAGCAGATCGCCATCGCGCTGACCCTGACGGTGCCCGCGGGCCTGGTCTGCGCGGTCTTCCTCAACGAGGTGCCGGGCCGCTTCGCCCGGTTCGTACGGACCGTCGTCGAGGCGATGACCGCGCTGCCGTCGATTGTCGCGGGGCTGTTCGTCTACGCGACGGTGATCCTCGCCCTCGGCTTCGACCGGTCCGGGCTCGCCGCCTCGCTCGCGCTCGCCGTGATGATGCTGCCGATCGTCATCAGGGCGGCGGACGTGGTGATCCGGCTGGTGCCGGGGACGCTGCGGGAGGCCTCGTACGCGCTGGGCACCTCGCGCTGGCGCACCGTGTGGCACGTGGTGCTGCCGACCGCGCGGTCCGGGCTGACCACCTCCGTCATCCTCGGCACCGCGCGCGGCATCGGCGAGACCTCGCCCGTGCTGCTGACCGCCGGGTTCACCGCCGAGATCAACGGCGATCCGCTGTCGGGGCCGCAGGTCTCGCTGCCGCTCGCCACCTTCGAGTTCGTCAAGTCGCCCGAACCCACGATGATCGCCCGCGGTTTCGGCACGGCGGCCGTCCTGATGGCGCTGGTGCTCGTGCTGTTCGTCGTCGCCCGCGTCATCGGCGGACGTGGTCCGGGACAGCTGACCAGGCGCCAGGAACACCGCAGGGTCCAGGCGTCGGGACGTGACGCCGAACGCTTCGCCGCCCGGTCCCGGCGGGCCGCGCCCCGGGAAACACCCATGGATACGAGGAGTGAGTGACCAGTGAGACCGGCAACCGTCTCCCGACTGACCATGGCGGTGGCGGCACTGGTGTGCGCGCTGCTCGCCCTGCACCCGGCGACCGCCCGCGCCGCCTCGTACACGAAGATCAGCGGCGGCGGCTCCACCTGGAGCTCCAACGCGCTCGACCAGTGGCGCCGCAATGTCGCCGCCAACAGCGGCATGACGGTCAACTACTCACCGGTCGGCTCCTCGGTGGGCCGTGAGCAGTTCAAGAACGGCACGGCCGACTTCGCCGTCTCCGAGATCCCGTACGGACTGACCGAGTCCGGGATGCGGGACGCGCCGCCGAAGCGCGGCTACGCGTACATGCCGATCGTGGCCGGTGGCACGGCCTTCATGTACAACCTGCGGATCGGCGGCCGGAAGGTCACCAACCTCCGACTATCCGGCGAGGTCATCACCAAGATCTTCACCGGCACGCTCACCATGTGGAACGCCCCCGAGATCCGGGCCGACAACCCCGGTCTGGTGCTCCCGGCCCGCCGCATCATCCCCGTCGTACGCTCCGACGGCTCCGGCACCACCGCCCAGCTGACCACCTGGCTGGCCAAGGAGCACGGCGGACTCTGGGACGCCTACTGCAGGCGCGCCGGGCGTTCCGCCCCGTGCGGGATGACCTCGTACTTCCCCGTGGTGCCGGGCTCCTCGACGATCGCCAAGTCCGGTTCGCTCGGTGTCTCCGGCTACACCAAGCAGGGGCACGCCGAGGGCGCGATCACCTACGTCGAGTACTCGTACGCCATCAAGACCGGCTTCCCGGTGGCGAAGGTGCTCAACGCCTCCGGCTACTACGTCGAACCGACCGCCTCCAGCGTCGCCGTGGCACTGATGAAGGCCCGGATCAACGAGGACAGGAACTCCGAGAACTACCTCACCCAGATCCTCGACGGGGTCTACCGCTCGGCCGACCGCCGCACCTATCCGCTCTCCTCCTACAGCTACATGATCGTGCCCACCAAGGCCGAGTCGCCGTTCACCACCGCCAAGGGCAGGACGCTGGGCGCCTTCGCCAACTACTTCCTCTGCGAGGGCCAGCAGCAGGCCGAGGAGCTCGGCTACTCGCCGCTGCCCAAGAACCTCGTCGAAGCCGGGTTCACCCAGGTCCGCAGGATCCCGGGCGCACCGTCCGCCGCCGTCGACATCAAGAGCTGCCGCAACCCCACGTTCTCCTCCGACGGCTCCAACACCCTTGCCAGGAACGCCCCGTACCCCAAGGCCTGCGACAAGCGCGGCACCACGCAGTGCGCGGACGGCACGGCGGGCGCCAAGGAGCGGACCCGGGTGAGCCCCGGGGCGAACGGCGGCGGTTCCGGCGGCGGATCCACCGGCGGCGCTGCGGGCGGCACGGGTTCCGCCGGTGGTGTGGGCGGCGCCGGGACGGCGGGGTCCTCGGGCGGCTCGGCCGGTACGGACGGGGCGTCCGGCGGCGCGGCGGGCAGCGCGGCCTCGGGCGCCGTCGACCCCGACACCGGCGAGCTGATCGAGGGGTCGGCCGGGGCCGGGGGTGGGGACGCCTCCGTCGTCGGCAACCCGGTCACCCTCGCCGCCGGCGGCTCACCCGGACTGCGCGGCGTACTCATGGCGCTCTCCGCCGTCCTGCTCGTCGGCGTGGTCGTCGGACCACCGCTCACCGCGCGTGCGCTCGCCGCGCGCAACCGCCGCAAGGAAGGGCTGCGATGACCCGCGTACGACACACCTGCCGCGAGGAGGGGCCGCGATGACCCGCGTACGACACACCCGCCGACGCGTCACCACCGGCATCGGGGCGCTGCTCGCCGCGCTGCTGGTGGCCCTGCTGCCGCTGCCCGCCACCACGGCCCCCGCCCGGGCGGCGGCGGGCTCGGCGGTGACCGTGACCGGCCGCAAGGGCCCGTACGACGACTTCTCGAAGCTCAAGGTCACCGTCCACCAGACCGAACAGCTGCGCGGCCAGGGCGTACGGATCACCTGGACCGGCGGCAGGCCGACGCAGGACGGCTTCACCTACGACTACCTCCAGATCATGCAGTGCTGGGGGGACGGCGCCGACGGGCCCTCGCGCGAGCAGTGCCAGTTCGGCGCCCAGGGCAACGGCGGGCAGGGCGGCAACTGGACCGCGCTCCGCCAGATCGGGGCGGGCGCCGCCGACCCCGCCGAGAAGGAGTACGTGGGCAACGGGGCCGGCGAGTCGTACGTACCGTTCCGCCCCGCCGACGGCGGGCCCGGGACCACCGGGTCGCGCGACTGGACCTACTTCAGCTCGATCGACTCCAACGAGGAGCCCTACGCCGTCACGCACGCGGACGGCACCGGCGAGTTCACCTTCCAGATGCAGTCCGGGCAGGAGGCCTCCCAGCTCGGCTGCGGCGAGGTGGTGAAGCGGTCCGGCCGGACCGGGACCCGTCCCTGCTGGCTCGTCGTCGTACCGCGCGGCGGGCACGACGTGGACGGCGGTACCGGCTCTAACCACCGGCTGGAGACCTCGCCGCTGACCACCTCCAACTGGGCCCAGCGCCTCGTCGTGCCGCTGCACTTCCAGCCGGTGGGCAACACCTGCCCGGCCGGCCGGGCCGAGCGCCGGGTGACCGGGTCCGAACTCGTCACCGAGGCGATCAGCTCCTGGCAGTCGACCCTCTGCGCGGGCGCCGGCAGCGCCAAGTTCGCGTTCAGCCAGAGCGGCGAGCCGAGCGCGCGGGACACCCTCGCCCGGCCCGTGGCGGGCTCCCCGCACCTCGCGTTCACCGTCGACCCGCTGCTCCGGGACGGGAGCGCCAGAACCCCGGTCCACGCGCCGGTGGCGGTGAGCGGGCTGGTGGTCGGCTTCTTCGTCGAGATGCCGGGCTCCGGACAGCTCACCTCGATGAGACTCACCCCGAGACTGCTCGCCAAAATGCTCACCTCGTCCTACCAGAAGGATGTGGTCAGCAGGGCCAAGGAAGCCCCCGAACACATCAAGGGAAATCCGCTCAGCCTCTTCCACGACGAAGAATTCAAGAAACTCAATCCGGCCTTCGACGACTGGGTTCCCTACCTCTCCCCGTCCAGCATCATGGTGCAGCTGGAGAGCTCCGACACCACCGAAATGCTGTGGAAATGGCTGCGGTCCGACACCGAGGCGCGGGAATTCCTGGCCGGTACCCCGGACCCCTGGGGAACGAAGGTCAACCCGTACTTCGAGGAGCTGCACCTGGACACCGGGACCGGCGTCAACGACTTCCCGAAGGCGGATCCGACCCGCACGACCGTGACCGTCGGCGAGGAGTCCCTGGAGTACGGGACCACCGAGATCGCCCCGTACGTCCAGGACATGCACGAGGGCGCGCTGCGCACCCGCCGGGGCAACAACGGATCCACCACCACCGCGGCCGCCGGAGCCAACGGCTCCCCGGCCAAACTGGTCAACACGCCCCCGCTGGCCGGCCAGCGCATGGTCCTCGCGATCACCGACGCCGCCTCCGCGGCCCGCTACGGACTCCAGACCGCTTCCTTGCGCAACGCCGACGGCACCTTCGTCGCCCCCACCTCCGCCTCGCTGCTCGCCGGTGTCGCCGCTATGAAGGACTCGGCCGAGCCGGGCGTCCTCGCCCCCGACCCGGCCCGCGC
Organism: Streptomyces sp. NPDC001933; assembly: GCF_042890955.1. Classification (NCBI taxonomy): domain Bacteria; kingdom Bacillati; phylum Actinomycetota; class Actinomycetes; order Kitasatosporales; family Streptomycetaceae; genus Streptomyces; species Streptomyces sp. NPDC001933. The sequence goes on from NZ_JBIASS010000016.1 coordinate 208,883, forward strand.
CAAGGGCGGTGCCTACCCACTGGCCTCCGTCGTCTACGCGGGCGCCTACACCGGCACCCCGGCGGCCGAGCGCAAGGACTTCGCCGGACTGATCCGCTACGCGGCGCGGGCCGGCCAGACCCCGGGCGCCACCGCCGGACAACTGCCGCCCGGATACGCGCCGCTGCCCGCCGCCCTGCGCACCAGGGCGCTCGCCGCCGCGGACCGGCTGGAGCACGCCAAGGGCACGGCCGGGGGCTCCGGCGAGGGCGGACCGGCGGGCTCCGGGGGCTCCGGCACCTCGGGCGGCGGGACCGCGGGAACGGACGGCGGCGCGGGCGGGCCGGGCGGCGCCTCCAGCGGCTCCGGCGGGGACGGCGCGAATTCCGGCACGGGGGACGGGGCGGCGCACCGGGCGGACCCCGGCGGCCCCGATCGGCAGAACACCGCCCATTCCGGCGGCCTGACCCCCTCCACGGTCCTCGGGATCGTCCGCTGGGTGCTGATCGGCGTACTGCTCGCGGGCGGCATCGCGGGCCTTTCCGGACCCGTTCTGCTGCGCCTTTCCGTGCGGAAATCCGTCCGGAAACCCGTTCGGACCGGCTGAGTTCTCCAGGTGTCACCTCGTAAAGCATTTCGTAACCTGAACAACCGTCGCCGTTGGTGGCCGCCGATGACCGGATACGGAAAAGTCATCGGTGGCCGGCCGACGGGCCGGTGGAAAAAGAATTCAGAATTCTGCTTGAGCGTCCATTCCTTCCATTCCTCGTTTCCGTATGCACGGAGGAGAACAGAAGTGAACGTCAAGTCCCGCGCACGCATCGGTGCCGTCGTCGGTACCGCCGCCCTCGCCCTCGGCGCCATGGCGGCCCCCGCCTCGGCGGACCCGGCCCCCGGTAACTACCGGGTCCTCGCCGGTGTCGGCTCGGACACCACCCAGGACGTCGTGAACGGCCTCGGCGACGCCGTCGACACCGGCACGCTGATCGCCTCGTACAACGCCCTCGGCACGACGACGGTCAAGACCCGCGCCACCGGCTGCGAGATCGCCCGGCCCAACGGCTCCTCGGCCGGCATCAACGCGCTGCGCAACGCCGTCGACAACAACACCGGCTGTCTGGACTTCGCGCGCTCCTCGCGCGGCGTCGCGGACACCTCGTCCACCGACCTGACCTGGATCCCGTTCGGCAAGGACGCGGTCACCTTCGCGGTCCGCTCCGACAGCGCGCTGCCCAAGGCGCTCACCAAGGCGCAGCTCGTCTCGGTCTACACCTGCCAGACGACGTCCCTCAACGGTGTGGCGCTCACCCCGCTGCTGCCCCAGTCCGGCTCCGGCACCCGGTCCTTCTTCCTGGGCCAGCTGGGCCTCACCGAGTCCACCTTCGGCTCCTGCGTCGACGACACCGTCCAGGAGCACAACGGCGAGGCGCTGGACAGCGCGGGCGACATCGCCCCGTACTCCGTCGCGCAGTACATCGCGCAGAGCAACGAGCCGGGCGACGTCGTCGACCGGCGCGGCGCCTCCGTGCTCGGCTCGGTCAACGGTGTCGCCCCGCGCAACGCGGACGGCACCCTCAACACCGCCTTCCCCTTCAACCGCGACGTCTACAACGTCGTCCCGACCGCCAAGCTGACCGACCCGACGATCGCCGCCGCCTTCGTCGGCTCCTCGTCCAAGGTCTGCGCGCAGAGCGGCGTGATCGCCACGTACGGCTTCGGCACCATCGCCGACTGCGGCAGCACCGTCCTGCGGGGCGAGAGCTGACCACCACCCCGTAACCGCGCCACGGCCGGGCACCCCCAGGGTGCCCGGCTCCCCGGCGTACCCGCCACCACCACATCCCTTGGGGGACCGACCGCCATGAGACACCTCGCACCACCGAGAACACCCACCGCCCTGCTGCTGTGCTGCTCGCTCCTGCTCGCCGCGGCGGCCACGGTCCTCGGCCTCGCACCGACCGCCCGCGCCGAGGACTCGCTGGGACGGCTGACGTTGCCGGTCGCATCGGGGAAGACCGCCGACAACCCGACCTTCCCCCGGGTGACCACCGACGGCGCCTGCCCCGCCGAGAACGCGCAGCAGGTCTCACTGGTCCTGGCCAAACCGGCCGGCGGCACGGTCACCCTGGGGAAGACGACCGTCGGCGCCCCGTTCGACCAGGGGCCGTTCAGCGCCGACATCCTCGCCGGGAAGTCGCTCGAAACCCTGCTGCGGAGCTGGATCCCGAGCGGATCGCTGGACGGTACGTACGACATCCGGCTCATGTGCCGCGACGCCGCCAACATCGGCGGCAGGTACTTCCCCGCGAAGATCCAGGTCACCGGCGACTCCTGGACCGTCCCGACGGCCGCCGCCACCACGACCGCGCTCACCGCCACCCCCGCGACCACCGCCCCCGCCGGTACCGCGATCACGCTGAAGGCCGCCGTCACACCCCCGGCCGCCGCCGGGAAGGTCGCCTTCCTGGACGGGACCACCGAGCTGGGCCGTGCCGATGCCGCCTCCGGCGCCGCCGAGTTGAGGACGCAGACACTGGCCGAGGGCGCGCACAGGCTCACCGCGAAGTTCATCCCGGCGGACTCCGGCACGTACGCGGAATCCGTCTCCGCCGCCGTGCCGTACACCGTCACCGAGGCCGGCTCCTCGCCCTCCCCGGACCCGAGCGGCACCGGCAGCCCCACCCCGGGGACACCCGCCGATCTCGACGTCACCGACGCGGACGGCAATGCCCTGGACGTCAACCCGACACTCACCGCAGGGCAGAAGGTCCTCATCACCGCCCGCGGCTACGCCAAGGACGCCAAGGTGAAGGTCACCCTCGCCGACAGCGTGGCCGCCCTCCCCGACGCCACCGCGAACGCCGAAGGGACCGTCTCCGCCTACGCGTTCACCGTCCCGGCGGACATCGAGGACGGCTCGTACACCCTCGCCCTCGCCGAGCCGGGGACCGACGGGCACCGCGTCGAGTTCCTCTTCGCCATCGGTGACGCCCCGGGCCCCGACCCGAGCCCGAGCGACTCCGCGGGCGCCGACGACGGCGGTACGACGGCCGGTGCGGACGGCGGAGCCGGGGGCTCGTCCACCGGTGGTCCGGGCGACGGCTCGGACACCGCCACCGGCCCGCTCGCCTCGACCGGCACCAGCGCGCTCGCGCTCGGCGCGGCGGCGCTCACGCTCTGCGGTCTCGGCACCGCGCTCGTGCGGCACACCCGCCGCAGGGGCCTGCTCCGGTTCTGACGTACGGGGCGGGGGTCACCGGGCCCCCGCCCGCACCCGTTCCGCTTGGCCCCCGCCCCTCCCCGACCAGGAGCGCATCCGACGTGACGACCGTGCTGACCCCGCCGCCACCGGTGGCCCCCGCCCCGCCCCCGACGCCGCCGCCGGACCCCTCGGCGGCGTCCCGGCCCCCCGCCCGCCCCGGTCTCGCCCTGGCCGGAGCGGCGCTGTGCGTCCTCGCGGCCGTGCTCCTCGGCTTCGCCGCGAGCCTCACGGTCGTCGGCCACCTCCAGCACGCCCGCGACCAGCGGACCGGCTACGCCGAGCTCCGCAGGCAACTCGCGCTCGGTACCGCCCCGGTGGGCCAGCGCACCTACGACAACAAGCCCCTCGCCCCGGGGGAGCCCGTCGCCCTCCTGCGCATCCCGGCCCTCGGACTGCGCGAGGTCGTCGGCGAGGGCACCACCTCCGGCGTCCTGATGTCGGGCCCCGGACACCGCCGCGACACCCCGATGCCCGGCCAGGCGGGCACCAGCGTGATCATGGGCCGCCAGTGGGGGTACGGCAGCCCGTTCAACGGACTCTCCGAGCTCCCCGCCGGGTCGAGGATCGAGGTGACGACCGGCCAGGGCAGGGCCGTGTACACGGTGTCGGCGCTCCGGCGCTCGGGCGACCGGCTCCCCGCACCCGCCGGAACCCGGGGGCGGCTCACCCTCATGACCGCGTCCGGCAGCCCGTACACCCCCAGCGGGGTGCTGTACGTGGACGCCGAACTCACCACCCCCGTCCAGCCCAGCCCGCCCCGCCCGGTCCGCCTCGGCTGGATCGGCCCGGCCGAGGAGGCGCTCGGCGGGGAGAGCGGGGAGGGCGCCTGGCTCACGGTCTTCCTCCGGTCGCAGGCCCTGCTCGCCGCCGCGCTCCTCACCGTCTGGCTGCACCGGGTCTGGGGGAACTGGCAGACCTGGATCAGCGCCGGACCCGTACTCGCCGCACTCGGCCTCGCGGTCGCCTCGGCCGCCACCCGTCTCCTGCCCAATCTGCTCTGAACGACCAGGAGTTGACGCATTCCGATGACCGAGACCATCCCGCTGCCCGCCGCCGCGCCGAACCGGCCGCGCACCGTCGCCGCCTCGCCCGCCACCCTCGAAGCCGAAGCGGTCTCCGCGTGGTTCGGCGACCACAAGGTCCTGGACCGGGTCTCCCTGCACATGCCCGCCCTGGAGGTCACCGCCCTCATCGGCCCGTCGGGCTGCGGCAAGTCGACGTTCCTGCGCATCCTCAACCGGATGCACGAACTGGTCGGATCCGCCTCACTGGCCGGCCGGGTCCTGCTGGACGGCGAGGACATCTACGACCGGGGCCGCCGCATCACCCGGGCCCGCCGCGAGATCGGCATGGTCTTCCAGAAGCCCAACCCGTTCCCCGCCATGTCCCTGTACGAGAACGTCCTCGCCGGACTGAAACTCAACGGGATCAAGGCGTCCAGGGACGGCCGGGACGATCTCGTCGAGGAGTGCCTGACCAAGGCGGGCCTGTGGCGCGAGGTCAAGGACCGGCTCCGCCAGCCCGGCGGCGCGCTCTCCGGCGGACAGCAGCAACGCCTGTGCATCGCGAGGTCGTTGGCGGTACGGCCCAGGGTGCTGCTGATGGACGAGCCCTGCTCCGCGCTCGACCCGACCTCCACCCGCCGGATCGAGGAGACCATCGCCGACCTCAAGGAGGAGGTCACCATCGTGATCGTCACGCACAACATGCAGCAGGCGGCACGGGTCTCCGACCACTGCGCGTTCTTCCTCGCCGAACAGGGCACCCCCGGCGTCATCGTCGAGCACGGTCCGACCGACGAGATGTTCCACTCCCCGCAGGACGGCCGGACCGCCGACTACGTGAACGGCCGCTTCGGATGACGCCCCCGGGGGACCGCCGCGCTCACCGCCGCGCACCTGCCGGTGCGTGCGCGAGGGCGGCGGCTCCCGCTCAGATCCCGGCCGCGGCCGCCAGATCGCGCTTGATCCCGTCGAGCAGCTCGGCCCCCCTGGCCCGCGCCGCCGGCAGCTCGTCCGCCGAACCGACCGGCACCACGACCTCCAGATAGCACTTGAGCTTCGGCTCGGTGCCGCTCGGGCGGACGATCACCCGGGCGCCTTGGAGCCGGTAGCGGAGCCCGTCGGTGGGCGGCAGCTCGGCCGTGCCCCGCGCCAGGTCCTCGGCCGAGGTGACGGCGAGGCCCGCCAGCGCGGTCGGGGGCTGCTCGCGCAGCCGCGCCATGGCGTCGGAGATGACCGACAGGTCCTTCACCCGGACCGACAGCTGGTCGGTGGCGTGCAGCCCGTGGACGAGTGCCAGGTCGTCGAGGAGATCGGGCAGCGTACGCCCCTGCTCCTTGAGCACGGAGGCGAGCTCGGCGACGAGCAGCGCGGCCGTGATGCCGTCCTTGTCACGCACGCCCTCGGGGTCGACGCAGTAGCCGAGCGCCTCCTCGTACCCGTAGCGCAGCCCGTCCACCCGGGCGATCCACTTGAAGCCGGTCAGCGTCTCCTCGTGGCCGAGCCCCGCCTTCCGGGCGATCCGGCCGAGCAGCGAGGACGACACGATCGACTCGGCGAAGACGCCGCTCACGCCCCGGTCCACCAGATGGGCGGCGAGCAGCGCCCCGACCTCGTCGCCGCGCAGCATCCGCCAGCCGCCCTCGGTGGCGGGGTCCGGGACGGCGACGGCGCAGCGGTCGGCGTCCGGGTCGTTGGCGATGACGATGTCGGGCTCGGTGCGGCGCGCGGTCGCGAAGGCGAGGTCCATCGCGCCGGGCTCCTCCGGATTGGGGAACGCGACGGTGGGGAACGCCGGGTCGGGCTCGGCCTGTTCGGCGACGAGCACCGGTGCGGGGAACCCGGCCCGGTCGAAGGCGGCGGTCAGCACGGACGTACCGACGCCGTGCATCGCGGTGTACACGACCCGGGCGGTACGCGGCGAACCGGCGGCGAGCACCGCGTCCGTGCGGGCCAGGTAGGCCGCCAGGACCTCCTCGCCGAGGGTCTCCCAGCCCTGGTCGGGGCGGGGCACGCGGTCGAGCGGGCCGACCGCGGCGATCTCGGCGGCGATCTCGCCGTCCGCCGGGGGGACGATCTGCGAGCCGTCGCCGAGATAGACCTTGTAGCCGTTGTCGCGCGGCGGGTTGTGGCTGGCGGTCACCTCGACGCCCGCGACGGCTCCCAGGTGCCGTATGGCGTACGCCAGCACGGGGGTGGGGAGCGGGCGGGGGAGCACGGCCGCCCGCAGGCCCGCGCCGGTCATCACGGCCGCGGTGTCCCGGGCGAAGTCGGCGGACTTGTACCGGGCGTCGTACCCGATGACGACGAGCCCGCCGCCCTGCCCCCGCGCCTTGAGATGGGCGGCGAGCCCGGCCGCGGCGCGGATGACGACACAACGGTTCATCCGCATCGGCCCGGCCCCCAGCTCACCGCGGAGCCCGGCGGTGCCGAACTGCAGGGTGCCGGCGAACCGTGCGGCGAGCTCGTCGGCACTCCCGGATTCGATGAGCGCGGCGAGCTCGTCGCGGGTCTCGGGATCGGGGTCCTCCGCGAGCCACGCCCTGGCCTGCGCGATGAGGTCCTGCTGCACGGTGTCCGCCTTCCTGCGGGTGGTTCGTGGGTGGGTGCGCGGATCCGGCCGCGGCCGGATCAGATGCGTTCGAGGACCCGGGCCAGCAGCGCGCCCATGCGCGTGGCGGAGTCCCGGCCCGCCTGGAGCACCTCTTCGTGGTTGAGCGGCTCCCCGCTCAGCCCCGCCGCGAGGTTGGTGACCAGCGAGATGCCCAGCACCTCGGCGCCCGCCTCGCGGGCGGCGATGGCCTCCAGCACGGTGGACATGCCGACCAGGTCGCCGCCCATCACACGGACCATGTTGATCTCGGCCGGCGTCTCGTAGTGCGGGCCGGGGAACTGCACGTACACACCCTCTTCGAGGGTCTCGTCGACCTCCTTGCACAGCGCGCGCAGCCGCGGCGAGTACAGGTCGGTCAGATCGACGAAGTTGGCGCCGACGATGGGGGAGGCCGCCGTCAGGTTGATGTGGTCGCTGATCAGCACCGGCTGACCGGGGCGCATGCCCTCGCGCAGACCGCCGCAGCCGTTCGTCAGGACGACGGTCCCGCACCCGGCCGCGACGGCGGTACGGACTCCGTGCGCGACGGCGGCGACGCCCCGGCCCTCGTAGAAGTGCGTACGGCCGAGGAAGACCAGGACCCGCTTCTCACCGATCTTGTACGAGCGGATCGTCCCGCCGTGCCCCTGCACGGCGGGCGCCGGGAAACCGGGCAGCTCGGTCACCGGGAACTCGGCCTCCGGAGCGCCGAGCGCATCGCCCGCGGGCGCCCAGCCGGAACCCATCACGAGCGCGACGTCGTGGGTCTCGGCGCCGGTCAGCTCGCGCAGGCGGGCGGCGGCGTCGGCGGCGGCCGCGTACGGGTCGCCCTGGATGTTGTCCGGAATAACTGATGCGTTCACGCGGATGAGGGTAGCCGGTGATTCCCTACGCGCGTAGATGCCCTTGTGCAGAGTCTGGACACGCTTGCTCGTACATTCACACAAAAGCGCTGGCCGGACCGGTCAACAGGGGCGCTTGCGGAGTTCCATCACATAGTCGTGCGGCGCGCCCGCGGACTCGGCGGCGTCGGCGATCTCGCCCAGGTAGCGGGCGGACGGCAGCCCGCCCTCGTAGCCGTTCAGCACGTACATCCAGGCCGGCTCCTCGCCGTCCAGGGTGTGCACCCGCACCCGCATCCGGCGGTAGATGTCGAGGCCGACACCCTCCCACCGGTCCATGGAGTCCTCGTCCATCGGCGCCAGGTCGTACAGCGCCACGAAGACCTGGGAACGGGGCGCCTCCACCACGGTGGCCAGCGCGCCTTCCCAGCCCATCTGCTCCCCGCCGAAGGTCAGCCGCCAGCCGTTGAGCCAGCCCGTGCCGCGCAGCGGGGAATGCGGTGCGCGGCGCGTCATCAGCCGCGCGTCGAGGTTGCCGGCGTACGCGGCGTAGAGCGACATGGGTCCGAGGGTACGGGAGGTGACGGCGGGAACGTCGATTCCGGTGCGGAAGACCACTCGCCGGGTTCCGCTTCCCGTCCCCGGGCCCCGGCGCGCACGCCCCGGCGCACGTATGGAGGGCCCCGGGGCGAAGCACCTTGGCGCGTGCGGGACAATGAAGTACGTACTGCATTCCCCCGGGGCGCTCCCCCGGACCCCCGGCCGGGGCAGCAGACGGCCGCGGGATGACATACGCGAGGCGGACTTTTCGTGACCCGGATCGTGATCATCGGCGGCGGACCCGGCGGCTACGAGGCGGCACTGGTGGGCGCCCAGCTCGGCGCGGAGGTGACCGTCGTCGACTGCGACGGCCTCGGCGGCGCGTCCGTCCTCACCGACTGCGTGCCCTCGAAGACCCTGATCGCGACGGCGGAGGTGATGACCACCTTCGACTCCTCGTACGAGGAACTGGGCATCATCGTCGCGGACGACACCCCGCACGTCGAGCAGGCCGCCCGCGTGGTCGGCGTCGACCTCGGCAAGGTCAACCGACGGGTGAAGCGCCTGGCGCTCGCCCAGTCCCACGACATCACCGCCTCCGTCACCCGGGCCGGCGCCCGCGTGATGCGCGGCCGCGGCCGGCTGTCCGGCCTCCAGGCCGCCGACGGCTCCCGGAAGGTCGTCGTGACCGCCGCCGACGGCACCGAGGAGACGCTCACCGCCGACGCCGTGCTGATCGCCACCGGCGGCCACCCCCGGGAGATCCCGGACGCGCTCCCCGACGGCGAGCGGATCCTGAACTGGACCCAGGTCTACGACCTCGACGAGCTGCCCGAGGAGCTCATCGTGGTCGGCTCCGGCGTGACCGGCGCCGAGTTCGCGGGCGCCTACCAGGCGCTCGGCTCGCGCGTCACCCTCGTCTCGTCCCGCGACCGGGTGCTGCCGGGCGAGGACCCGGACGCCGCCGCCGTGCTGGAGGACGTCTTCCGGCGCCGCGGCATGAACGTCATGGCCCGCTCCCGCGCCCAGGCCGCCAAGCGCGTCGGCGACCGGGTCGAGGTCACCCTGGCCGACGGCCGAGTCATCTCCGGTTCGCACTGCCTCATGGCGGTCGGCGCCATCCCGAACAGCGCGGGGATGGGCCTGGAGGAGGCCGGGGTACGGCTCAAGGAGTCCGGCCACATCTGGACCGACAAGGTCTCCCGCACCAGCGCGCCGGGCGTGTACGCGGCCGGTGACGTCACCGGGATCTTCGCCCTCGCCTCGGTCGCCGCCATGCAGGGCCGGATCGCGATGTACCACTTCCTCGGTGACGCGGTGGCCCCGCTGGACCTGAAGACGGTCTCCTCGAACGTCTTCACCGACCCCGAGATCGCCACCGTCGGCTACACCCAGGCCGATGTCGACGCGGGCAAGATCGACGCCCGGGTGGTCAAGCTGCCGCTGCTGCGCAACCCGCGCGCGAAGATGCAGGGAATCCGCGACGGATTCGTCAAGATCTTCTGCCGGCCCGGCACCGGAATCGTGGTCGGCGGCTGCGTCGTCGCGCCGCGCGCGAGCGAACTCATCCACCCCATCTCGATCGCGGTCGACAACAATTTGACGGTAGAACAGATCGCAAACGCTTTCACCGTGTATCCGTCCCTGTCGGGTTCGATCGCGGAAGTGGCCAGGCAGTTGCACACCCGTAAGCGCGCGGGCGAGGCGTAAGCGCCTTCGAGGACGCTGTATTCCCCGGCATCTCCCGGCATCTCCCGGCATCTCCTGGCAACCCCCGGCAACTTGGGTGCTCCGGCGATCGCCGTCCGGTCAGTACAGAACAACAACGGGGCCGCCCATATCACTTGGCGGCCCCTTGTATGTACAACTTCCGTTATTCGGCGCAAACTGCTGAAAACACTCGGGCGTCACGTTACTGTCAGTTTTGTGTTCGCTGCAGAACGTCGTCAGTTGATCCTCGAAATGGTGCGCGCCAACGGGGCGGTATCGCTCCGTGAGCTCGCCCGCGTCGTCCAGACCTCCGAAGTGACCGTACGGCGGGACGTGCGGGCACTGGAGGCAGAAGGACTCCTCGACCGCCGGCACGGCGGTGCGGTACTGCCGGGCGGTTTCACACGGGACTCCGGCATTCCGCAGAAATCCCATCTCGCCACCGCTGAGAAGACGGCCATCGCCGACCTGGCCGCCGGTCTCGTGGAGGAGGGCGAGGCCATCGTCGTCGGCGCCGGTACGACCACGCAGGAGCTGGCCCGCCGGCTCGCGCGGATCCCCGGCCTGACCGTCGTCACCAACTCCCTGCTGGTCGCACAGGCGTTGGCCCATGCCAACCGGGTGGAGGTGGTGATGACCGGCGGTACGCTGCGCGGTTCCAACTACGCCCTGGTGGGCAGCGGTGCCGAGCAGTCCCTCCAGGGGCTGCGGGTCTCTCGCGCGTTCCTCTCCGGGAGCGGGCTCACCGCGGAGCGCGGCCTGTCCACCTCCAACATGCTCTCCGCGAGCGTGGACCGGGCGCTGGTACAGGCCGCCGCCGAGGTGGTGGTCCTGGCGGACCACACCAAGCTCGGCTCCGACACCATGTTCCAGACGGTGCCGACCGACATCATCACCCGCCTGGTGACGGACGAACCCCCCGGCCACGACGACCGCGCCGCCGCCGAACTGCAGGCCCTCGCCGACCAGGGGGTCCATATCGCGGTGGCCGGCTCGGGCGGCGGCCCCGCATCGGCCGAGCCCCTCCCGCGCGGCCGTCAGGGCCGCCGCGACATGCCCCTGCCCGGACAGCGCCGGACGCACGGGGGCGGACCCGGGGGGCCGGGCCCGCAGCAGCTGCGGAGCGCGGCGGCGATGGCGGAGCAGGGGGACCGGGCGAGGGTGGCGGACCTGCGGCGCCGCTAGACCCCCGCGCGCGGCGGAGCCGCATATCGGTGCCGCATATCGGTGACGCCGGGAAGGGACGGGCAGGGGAACAGCCCCGCGCAGCGGACCGCACGGCCTGCACGCCCCCCGCTCAACCCTCCTCCGCGCGCGCCCCCTTCAGCCCCTGCAAGGTCAGCATCAGCAACCGCTCCGCCAACTCCGGGTCTTCCGGCGACTGTTCGGCGGCCAGCGCGATCGCGTTCGTCAGCTGCAGCAGGTCGTCGATCGACACCTCCGACCGCACGGCCCCGCTCGCCTGCGCCCGCCCCAGCAGCACCGTCCCCGCCTCGCGCAACGGCACATTGCACTGTGCCAGGGCGGAATTCTCGTCCCGCGACGTCGACATGAGCGCCTGCGCGAGCCCTCGGTATTCACCCGCGTGGGTGATGATCGCGCTCAGCCACTCCACCAGGGCCCGGCACGGCTGCTCCGCCCCCGCGAGTTCACGGGAACGGGTGATCAGGGACGTCACCGCCTCCTGGAAGACCGCGTTCATCAGCGCGTGCCGGTTCGGGAAGTGCCGGTACAGCGTGCCGATACCCACGCCCGCGCGCCGCGCGATGTCCTCCAGGGACGCGTCGGTGCCGTGCTCCGCGAAGGCGGTCCGCGCCTCGCTCAGCAGCCGGTCGTAGTTCCGGCGCGCGTCGGCCCGCATGGGCCGGGGCGGCGTCTGTGCCGTACTGATCGTCATGGCGCGGTCATCCCTTCTTCCGTCTCGGGTCCAGGATGCCACCACGCGTCCGAGGGAGTGACCGCACGACCGGGTCCCCCGGGAAGACCTGCGTCTTCCCGGGGGACCCGGTCGTGCGGAACAACGTGTCGGTCAGTCCTTGATCTCACAGATCACGGCGCCGGAGGAGACCGAGCTGCCGACCTCGGCGGCGAGGCCCTTGATGGTGCCGGAGCGGTGCGCGTTGAGCGGCTGCTCCATCTTCATGGCCTCCAGGACGACGATCAGGTCGCCCTCCTGGACCTCCTGGCCCTCCTCGACGGCGATCTTGACGATGGTGCCCTGCATCGGGGACGCCAGGGTGTCGCCGGAGACCGCGGAGCCGGACTTCTTGGCGGCGCGGCGCTTCGGCTTGGCGCCCGCGGCGAGTCCGGTGCGGGCCAGGCTCATGCCGAGCGAGGAGGGCAGGGAGACCTCCAGGCGCTTGCCGCCGACCTCGACCACGACCGTCTCGCGGCCGGCCTCCTCCTCGGCCTCCGTGGCGGCCGTGGCGGTGAAGGGCTTGATGTCGTTGACGAACTCGGTCTCGATCCAGCGGGTGTGGACCTGGAACGGTTCGCTGGTGAAGGCCGGGTCGGTGACGACCGCGCGGTGGAACGGGATGGCGGTGGCCATGCCCTCCACGTTGAACTCGGCCAGCGCACGGGCCGCGCGCTGCAGCGCCTGCTCACGGGTCGCACCGGTCACGATGAGCTTCGCCAGCAGCGAGTCCCAGGCCGGGCCGATGACCGAGCCGGACTCCACGCCCGCGTCGAGGCGGACACCGGGGCCGGTCGGCGGGGCGAAGGTGGTGACGGTGCCCGGGGCGGGCAGGAAGCCGCGGCCCGGGTCCTCGCCGTTGATCCGGAACTCGAAGGAGTGCCCGCGCACGGCCGGGTCGTCGTAGCCCAGCTCCTCGCCGTCGGCGATGCGGAACATCTCGCGCACGAGGTCGAGGCCGCTGACCTCCTCGGTCACCGGGTGCTCGACCTGGAGTCGGGTGTTGACCTCCAGGAAGGAGATCGTCCCGTCCGTGCCGACGAGGAACTCCACCGTGCCGGCGCCGACGTAGCCGGCCTCCTTCAGGATGGCCTTGGACGCCGCGTACAGCTCCGCGTTCTGCGCGTCGGACAGAAACGGTGCCGGGGCCTCCTCGACCAGCTTCTGGTGGCGGCGCTGGAGCGAGCAGTCACGGGTGGAGACCACGACCACGTTGCCGTGGCTGTCGGCCAGGCACTGCGTCTCGACGTGGCGCGGCCGGTCGAGGTAGCGCTCCACGAAGCACTCGCCCCGGCCGAACGCCGCGACGGCCTCACGGACCGCGGAGTCGTACAGCTCCGGGATCTCCTCCAGCGTGCGGGCCACCTTCAGCCCGCGACCGCCGCCACCGAAGGCGGCCTTGATCGCGATCGGCAGCCCGTGCTCCTCGGCGAACGCCACGACCTCGGCGGAACCCTCGACCGGGTCGGGCGTGCCGGCCACCAGCGGAGCCCCGGCGCGCTGCGCGATGTGCCGGGCGGCGACCTTGTCGCCGAGGTCCCGGATCGCCTGCGGCGGCGGGCCGATCCATGTCAGGCCGGCATCCAGCACGGCCTGCGCGAATTCGGCGTTCTCCGACAGGAAGCCGTAGCCCGGGTGGATCGCGTCGGCACCGGAGTCCTTGGCAGCCTGGAGCACCTTGGCCATGTCCAGGTAGCTGGCGGCCGGGGTGTCACCGCCCAGAGCGAATGCCTCGTCGGCCGCACGCACATGCAGAGCGTCGCGGTCCGGGTCTGCGTAGACGGCCACGCTCCCGATCCCGGCATCCCGGCATGCCCGAGCAACGCGGACAGCAATTTCGCCACGGTTGGCGATGAGCACCTTGCGCACGATGGCTCCCTCCTTGAAACAAGCTGAGTTTAGGGACTACCGACACGGCCCTACGACCCGTCCCCAATGGTGAGCTTGCCCACACGGAGTGTGATTCGAGGCTTGCTCAAGTCGCGAAATCCCTTGTGGCACCACGGTACGCCGGGTTTCATAACCGCACAGTAGCCACGAGGTGTGGTCCAGGTCTCTGTTCGGGCGAGCTGTGACTCCGCGCGTTTCTTTGTCGAGTCCCCACTAATGGGCGAACGATTCTTTGCCCGACGCGCCCGGGGCCGCGACAGCGGGGTGCGGGACGAGTGCGCTCGCGTGCGCCACGAGCGCGGGGCGGAAGCGGAGATCGCCGGGCCCTTGTCCGGAGCGTTACCGGTTAGTAGGGTCCGCGCTATCTCACGTACTGCAGGTAACAGGGGGTGAACACCGTGGTGCGCAGACCGGTGGCGTTCGTGGCCGCGATCGTGCTGTTCGCGGAGGCCGTGGGCATCGTGCTCATCAACGGCATCCTGGCGACGGTCGTCAAGAACCAGGACATGTCACTGGCCGGGATGAACCCCGCCGTCATGTCGAACGGCACCTGGGCGATGGGCGGCTTCTTCGGCCTGTACCTGCTGCTGTGCGGGCTGTTCCTGCTGCTGGCCGGCGTCCGCGACCGGGCCCCCGGGCGGTTCGCCCGCATCGTCCTGATCATCTGCGCCGTGGTGCACGCTGTGCTGGGCGCGCTGACGGTCGGGCTGATCGGCTGGGCCGCGTTCGCGAGCATGATGGTGGTGCTCGGGCTGATAGTGCTCACTCTGGTGGCGTACGGCACCCGGTCCGAGGAGCCCCCGTCCGAGGAGCCCGCCGACGACGCCGGAGCTCCGGCCGCCGTCTGACCGGTCCGGCCCGAGTCGGACCCGAGCCGGGTCCGACTCGTTCCCGAGCCGGGCCGCCGGACCGCCGGCCCGTCGCGCGTCAGACCCAGAGCTCGGTGACGGAGATCCCCAGCTCGCCCAGCAGCCGGCGCAGCAGCGGCAGCGAGAGCCCGATGACATTGCCGTGGTCGCCCTCGATGGCGTCGACGAACGGTGCCGAGCGGCCGTCCAGGGTGAAGGCGCCCGCGACGTGGAGCGGCTCGCCGGTTGCCACGTAGGCGGCGATCTCGGCGTCCGTCGGTTCGCCGAAGCGGACGGTCGTGGAGGCGGTCGCCGAGGCGGTACGTCCGGTCGCGGTGTCGATCACGCTGTGGCCGGTCTGCAGCACACCTGCCCGGCCGCGCATGGACTTCCAGCGGGCGATGGCCTCCTCGGCGTCGGCCGGCTTGCCGAGCGCCTCGCCGTCGAGTTCGAGCACCGAGTCGCAGCCGATGACCAGGGCGCCCGCCGCCTCCGCCCGGCCCGCCACCGCCGCCGCCTTGGCCTCGGCGAGCACCAGCGCCAGCTCGGCCGGGGTCGGGGCGCTCAGCGCGTCCTCGTCCACCCCGCTGACGATCACCTCGGGCGCGAAACCGGCCTGCCTCAGCAGACCGAGGCGGGCGGGGGAGGCGGAGGCGAGCACGAGACGGCGCTGATCAGTCATACGGGCCATCGTAGAAGAGCCGCACCGGCCCCGGCCCCGTACGGCGGCCTCCGCGGACCGGCCCCTCAGCGCATTCCGATCGCGATCATCGCGACCACCATCGCGAGAGCGAGCACCAGCCC
Organism: Streptomyces sp. NPDC001933; assembly: GCF_042890955.1. NCBI lineage: Bacteria > Bacillati > Actinomycetota > Actinomycetes > Kitasatosporales > Streptomycetaceae > Streptomyces > Streptomyces sp. NPDC001933. The sequence goes on from NZ_JBIASS010000016.1 coordinate 224,267, forward strand.
CGCACGACGCATCATGTCCTGGGCGTCGCGCAGTTCCTTCGGCGGCTTGTTCTCGGGGTCGGACCACAGCATGGAAACGATCCTGCTGCCGTGGCGGACGGTGCGCCTGAGTACGGGTACTCAGCCGCCGTGGTGCGTACGGACCAGATCGCGCCCGGACGCACCGGAGGCCCGGACCCAAAGGGGCCCGGACCTCCGGAAACGTGCGCGAAGGGCTGCTCCCGCGCCTACCCGGGCCAGTACGTCCGGGCCCAGGCCCGGGGCCCCGGCAGAGGGCGTGTGCGCCGGGCGATGCGCCCCGGGTCGGACCACTGGCCGGGCAGCGCCGGCCCGGTGGCCGGAGCACCGGCCGACTCGTCGGACGACGTCGTCGCGGCGGTGCGCGCCCGCACCACCGCCAGTGCGGCTGCCAGTTCCTCCGGGGTCGGGTTGCCCCGTACGACCTTGATCATGGCCAGGACCCTTTCTAGAGGGGGATGTTGCCGTGCTTCTTCGGGGGCAGCGACTCCCGCTTGGTGCGCAGCTGGCGCAGCCCCTTCACGATGTGGGCGCGGGTGTCGGACGGCATGATCACCGCGTCGACGTAACCGCGCTCGGCCGCCACGTAGGGGTTGAGCAGGGTGTCCTCGTAGTCGGCGATCAGCTTGGCGCGGGTGGCGTCTGCCTCGTCGGGGTCCGTGACGGCTGCGATGGTGCGGCGGTGCAGGATGTTCACCGCGCCCTGCGCACCCATCACGGCGATCTGGGCGGTCGGCCAGGCGAGGTTGATGTCGGCGCCGAGGTGCTTGGAGCCCATGACGTCGTACGCGCCGCCGAACGCCTTGCGGGTGATCACCGTGATCAGCGGGACGGTCGCCTCGGCGTAGGCGTAGATCAGCTTGGCGCCGCGGCGGATGATGCCGCCGTACTCCTGGTCGACGCCGGGCAGGAAGCCGGGGACGTCGACGAAGGTCAGCACGGGCACGTTGAAGGCGTCACACGTGCGGACGAAGCGTGCGGCCTTCTCGCTCGCGTTGATGTCCAGGCAACCGGCGAACTGCATCGGCTGGTTGGCGACGATGCCGACGGGGTAGCCCTCGACGCGCCCGAAGCCGGTGATGATGTTCGGCGCGAACAGGGCCTGCGTCTCCAGGAACTCGCCGTCGTCCAGCACGTGTTCGATGGCGGTGTGCATGTCGTACGGCTGGTTCGCCGAGTCCGGGATGAGGGTGTCGAGCTCGCGGTCCTCGTCCGTGGTTGCGAGATCGGCCGCCTCGGGGAAGGCGGGCGCCTCGGACAGGTTGTTCGAAGGGAGGTACGACAGCAGCGACTTGACGTACTCGATGGCGTCCTTCTCGTCGCCCGCCATGTGGTGCGCCACCCCGGAGGTGGTGTTGTGGGTGCGGGCGCCGCCGAGCTCCTCGAAGCCGACGTCCTCACCGGTGACCGTCTTGATGACGTCGGGGCCGGTGATGAACATGTGCGAGGTCTGGTCGACCATGACCGTGAAGTCGGTGATCGCGGGGGAGTAGACCGCGCCGCCCGCGCACGGTCCGACGATCAGCGAGATCTGCGGCACGACACCCGAGGCGTGCACATTGCGGCGGAAGATCTCGGCGAACAGACCGAGTGCGGCCACGCCCTCCTGGATCCGGGCGCCACCGCCGTCGTTGATGCCGATGACCGGGCAGCCGGTCTTCAGCGCGAAGTCCATCACCTTGACGATTTTCTCACCGTAGACCTCGCCGAGCGAGCCGCCGAAGATGGTGAAGTCCTGCGAGTACACGCAGACGGGGCGGCCGTCGACCGTGCCGTAACCGGTGACGACGCCGTCCCCGTAAGGGCGGTTCTTCTCGATGCCGAAGTTGGTCGAGCGGTGCCGGGCGAATTCGTCGAGCTCCACGAAGGAACCCTCGTCGAGCAGCAGTTCGACCCGTTCCCGCGCGGTCAACTTGCCCTTTGCGTGCTGCTTCTCCACCGCGCGCGCGGAGCCCGCGTGCGTCGCCTCGTCGATGCGGCGCTGCAGGTCCGCGATCTTGCCCGCGGTGGTGTGGATGTCGGTCTCTTCCGGCTCGGACATCGGGTGGCGGCTCCCTGCCTGGTCACGGGGACGACTGTGCTGCTGAACAGGTACTGAAACACCTACTGATCCGTAGCGTATCGGCGCGGATACGGTTCGGCAGTGCGTCGTTTGCCACACCTAGTCTGGCTTGCATGACACCTTCGGATGCGCCACAGAGCCGTTGGTCGGACCTGGACCGACCGCCCCTGAACGTTGCCGCGCTGCGCCGCGGACTGCTGCGGCCGGGCGGGCTGTGGACCTCGCTCGACGTCGTGGAGACGATCGGGTCCACCAACTCCGAGCTCGCCCGGCGTGCGCCGGCCGGGCTCGACGAAGGCACCGTGCTGGTCGCCGAGGAGCAGACCGCCGGCCGCGGCCGCCTCGATCGCACCTGGACGGCTCCGGCCCGTTCGGGCCTGTTCTTCTCCGTCTACCTGAAGCCGGGCGACGTCCCCGCCGAACGGTGGGGCTGGCTGCCGCTGCTCACCGGCGTCGCCGCGGCGACCGGCCTGGCGAAGTCCGCGGGCGTCGACACGGCCCTGAAGTGGCCCAACGACGTCCTGGTCACGGTGGAGGGCGTGGAGCGCAAGGCGGGCGGCATCCTGGCCGAGCGCGCCGGGGACGGCGTCGTCGTCGGCATGGGCCTCAACGTCTCCCTGCGCGCCGATGAGCTGCCCACCCCCACGGCCGCCTCGCTGGCCCTGGCCGGTGCCGTGTCCACCGACCGCGAGACGCTGCTGCGGGGCGTGCTGCGCTCGCTGGAGCACTGGTACGGCCAGTGGCGCGCGGCGGACGGCGACGCGGCGGCGAGCGGCCTCCAGGCGGCGTACGCGGCGGGCTGCGCGACGCTGGGCCGGACGGTACGGGCCCAGCTGCCCGGCGACCGCACCGTCGTGGCCGAGGCCGTGGCGATCGACGGCGACGGCCGCCTGATCCTGTCCACCGAGGACGGCCTCCAGGAACCGGTATCGGCCGGCGACATCGTCCACCTGCGGGGCGTGGAGGGCGGTCTGGTCTGACGGCGGGGCGCCCGGCTGCCGTCTTGTCCTCAATCGCCGGACGGGCTGGGGACGGCTTACCCAGGAAGCGTTCCGGGAGGCGTCATGGCTTGAAAACCGTGCCCTCCTGGAAACCACCCACTGGCCGCAACCACCCACGCCCCCTGGCTCACCCAGGAACATTCCGGGACGACCTGGAAACCACCCACCGGCCGCAACCACCCACGCCCCCCGGCTCACCCAGGCAGCGTTCCGGGAGGCGTCGTGGCTTGAAAACCGTGCCCTCGTGGAAACCCCCCACCGGCCGCAACCACCCACGCCCCCCGGCTCACCCAGGAACATTCCGGGACGCCATAGGGGCGTGAGCTTCGGCACACCTGCCGTATCGTTGAGGCGATCCACCGACAGATCGGCAGGGCAGTGCGCAGGGAACGGGCAGGAGGCGGCTGGTGACCGTCGACGACACGACCTCCGGTGCGGGCACACAGCCCCCGTCGGAACCCTCGGTCCACGCGACACCGCATCACGAAGTCGACCATACGGCGGAACCGACCGACGACCCCCTCGCGATCCGGCTGGAACAGCTGATCCTGGGCGCCGACCGTCGTTACACGCCGTTCCAGGCGGCCCGTACCGCCGGTGTCTCGATGGATCTGGCCTCCCGGTTCTGGCGGGCCATGGGCTTCGCCGACATCGGGCAGGCCAAGGCGCTCACCGAGGCCGATGTGCTGGCGCTGCGTCGGCTCGCCGGTCTCGTCGAGGCGGGGCTGCTCAGCGAGCCGATGGCGATCCAGGTGGCCCGGTCCACCGGGCAGACCACCGCCCGCCTGGCGGAGTGGCAGATCGATTCCTTCCTGGAGGGGCTGACCGAGCCGCCCGAGCCCGGAATGACCCGTACCGAGGTCACGTACCCGCTGGTCGAGCTGCTGCTTCCGGAGCTCCAGGAGTTCCTGGTCTACGTGTGGCGGCGCCAGCTGGCCGCCGCGACCGGGCGGGTCGTCCAGGCCGCCGACGACGAGGAGATGGTCGACCGCCGCCTGGCCGTCGGCTTCGCCGACCTCGTCGGGTTCACCCGGCTGACCCGGCGGCTGGAGGAGGAGGAGCTCGGCGAGCTGGTCGAGGCCTTCGAGACCACCTCGGCGGACCTGGTGGCCGCCCACGGCGGCCGCCTCATCAAGACCCTCGGCGACGAGGTCCTCTTCGCCGCCGACGACGCGGGCACCGCGGCCGAGATCGCGTTGCGCCTGATCGAGGCGATGACCCAGGACGAGACCATGCCGGCGCTGCGCGTGGGCATCGCGTTCGGCACGGTCACCACCCGGATGGGCGATGTCTTCGGCACGACGGTGAACCTCGCCAGCCGGCTGACGTCGATAGCGCCGAAGGACGCCGTGCTGGTGGACGGGGCGTTCGCGGAGGAGCTGACCCGTACCGGCGACGCCCCGGCCTCCGAGGCGCAGGCGGCCCAGGAGGCCGCGGTGGCCGAGAAGGAGCGCCAGGAAGGCGTGGAGCCGACCGCCGTGCCCAAGTACCGCTACGGGCTCCAGCCGATGTGGCAGCGCCCGGTGCGCGGGCTCGGCGTGGTGGAGCCCTGGCTGCTGGCCCGCCGCGGCACTTCCTGAGCCCGGCACCTCGCGGGGCCGGGAAGCCGGGCCGGGCGCACCCCTGACCACTGGCCGGGCCGCGCCATAGGATCCCTCCGGTAACGATCGTTAACCGGAGGGGTGCAGTCATGACCGTCACGTCCGAGCAGCGGTTCGGGGAGTTCGTCGCCGTACGGGTCCACGAGGGGCAGGAACACGTCGCCGAGCTGGTGCTCGACCGGCCCAAGGCGATGAACGCGGTGTCCACCGACATGGCCCGCTCGATCGCCGCCGCCTGCGCCGCGCTCGCCGTCGACCCCGGCGTACGGGTCACCGTCCTCACCTCCAGCCATGAGCGGGCCTTCTGCGTGGGTGCCGACCTGAAGGAGCGGAACTCCTTCACCGACGCCGAACTGCTGCGCCAGCGCCCGACCGCCCGCGCCGCGTACACCGGTGTGCTCGAACTGCCGATGCCGACCATCGCCGCCGTGCACGGCTTCGCGCTCGGCGGCGGGTTCGAGCTGGCCCTGTCCTGCGACCTGATCGTCGCCGACCGCACGGCCGTGGTCGGCCTGCCCGAGGTGTCGGTCGGTGTCATCCCGGGCGGCGGCGGTACGCAGTTGCTGCCGCGGCGGATCGGCGCGGCGCGCGCCGCCGAGCTGGTCTTCACGGCCCGGCGGGTGGAGGCGGCCGAGGCGCTCGGCCAAGGGCTGGTCGACGAGCTGGTGGATGCCGGGCAGGACCGGGCGGCCGCACTGGCGCTCGCGGGCAGGATCGCCGCCAACTCCCCGGTGGGGCTGCGGGCCGCGAAGCGGGCGCTGCGGCTGGGGCACGGACTCGATCTGAGGGCCGGTCTCGAAGTCGAGGACGCCGCCTGGCGGTCGGTGGCCTTCTCCGGCGACCGGGCCGAGGGCGTGGCCGCGTTCAACGAGAAGCGCAAGCCGAACTGGCCCGGCGAGTGACGCAGTGTGACGTTATGCAACCTAATAGACACGCAGTGAAGGTGGGTGGCGCCCGAAACTGATCAAATCACCACAAAACTACATAAGCTGTAGCGATGGGTGGTGATGATGCACGGCTGCGGGCCGTGGTTTCGCTTGCGCAGACGATGGCGGCGGCACACACCCCGCGGGGGTCGTGGCGAGCGGCCGCGCTGGGGGCGTGCGAGGCGCTGGGCGGCAGTTTCGCCGCGCTCTCCGTGTGGGAGCGCGGGCGCGGGGAGCTGCGCGTGCTGGTGAACGCGGGCGAACGGGCCGAGGGGGAGGAGGAGTTCCCCGAGGCGGAGGCGTATCCGGTGCACCAGTTCCCGGAGATCACCGAGTTCCTGCACGAACGGTGGGCCGGGGGCGGTGAACCGGACGCCTGGGTGGAGACCGCCGACGGCACGGCGGACGCGGGCGCCGGGGTGCGGGAGTACGGGAGCGGGTACGGCCGGGAGCGGGTGGCCGCGCTGCGCCGGCGCGGGCGCGGCTGCTGCGTGGTCGCGCCGATCGTGCTGCACGGGCGGGCCTGGGGCGAGCTGTACGTGGCCCGCCCGGTGGGGGCGCCGGTGTTCGGGCGGGAGGACGCGGACTTCGCGACCGTGCTGGCCGCGGTCGTCGCTGCGGGGATCTCCCAGGCCGAACGGCTCGAAGAGGTCCGCAAGCTCGCCTTCACCGATCCGCTCACCGGTCTGGCCAACCGCCGCGCCGTCGATGTGCGGCTCGACGAGGCGGTGGAGCGGCACCGGGAGGACGGGGCGGTGGTCAGCCTGGTCGTCTGCGACCTCAACGGGCTGAAGCAGGTCAACGACACCCATGGCCACGCGGTCGGCGATCGCCTGCTGGAACGTTTCGGCTCGGTGCTGTCCCGCTGCGGCGCCATGCTGCCCGGTGCGCTCGCGGCGCGGCTCGGCGGCGACGAGTTCTGTCTGCTCACGCTGGGCCCGGAGGTCGACGACGTGGTCCGGGTTGCCGCCGAACTCTGCGAACGGGCGGCCGAGTTGGAGCTCGGGGACGGGGTGGCGTGCGGGATCGCGTCGACCGGTGATCCGATCGGCCCGGTGGTGTCGGCGCGGCGGCTGTTCCGGCTGGCGGACGCGGCCCAGTACCGGGCGAAGGCGGCCCGTTCGGTCAAGCCGGTGGTGGCGGGGCGGGACGGTGAGGTGCTCCGGCTGGCCGACGCGCCGCCCAGGTCCCCGCACGACCGCCGTCACCTGCGTGGCAGCCGGCCCTGAGCGCCGCACCGGCCGGTAAGGGGTCGGCCGCGCCACCACTGGCGACATGAAGGGTTCAATCCATATGGTTTTGAATGATCCGTACGCTTTTGAGTATGGATACGCACACAGTGGTGGTGGGGACGTCCGGTACCACCGCTCAGGACGTCATCGCCGTGGCCCGCGGCAACGCCCGCGTCGAGCTCTCCGCAGCCGCCGTCGATGCGCTCGCCGCCGCCCGCGAGATCGTGGACGCGCTCGCCGCCAAGCCCGAGCCGGTCTACGGCGTCTCCACCGGGTTCGGGGCGCTGGCCAGCCGGCACATCGGCCAGGATCTCCGCGGCCGGCTCCAGCGCAACATCGTCCGCTCGCACGCCGCCGGCATGGGCCCGCGCGTCGAGCGCGAGGTCGTCCGCGCGCTGATGTTCCTGCGGCTGAAGACGGTCGCCTCCGGGCACACCGGCGTACGCCCCGAGGTCGCGCAGACTATGGCCGTCGTCCTCAACGCGGGCATCACGCCCGTCGTCCACGAGTACGGCTCGCTCGGCTGCTCCGGCGACCTGGCCCCGCTCTCCCACTGCGCCCTGACGCTGATGGGCGAGGGCGACGCGGAGGGCCCCGACGGCACCGTGCGCCCCGCCGGCGAACTGCTCGCCGCCCACGGCATCACCCCGGTCGAGCTGCGCGAGAAGGAGGGCCTCGCCCTCCTCAACGGCACCGACGGCATGCTCGGGATGCTCGTCATGGCCCTGGCCGACCTGAAGACCCTCTACACCTCCGCCGACATCACCGCCGCGCTCTCCCTGGAGGCGCTGCTCGGCACGGACAAGGTGCTCGCCCCGGAGCTGCACGCCATCCGCCCGCACCCCGGCCAGGGCGTCAGCGCCGACAACATGCTGCGGGTCCTCGCCGGCTCCGGCCTCACCGGCCACCATCAGGATGACGCGCCCCGCGTTCAGGACGCCTACTCGGTGCGCTGCGCCCCGCAGGTCAACGGCGCGGGACGGGACACCCTCGACTACGCCGGGACCGTCGCCGCCCGCGAACTGGCCTCCGCCGTCGACAACCCCGTCGTCCTTCCCGATGGCCGGGTCGAGTCCAACGGCAACTTCCACGGCGCCCCCGTCGCGTACGTACTCGACTTCCTGGCGATCGTCGCGGCCGACCTCGGCTCCATCACCGAGCGCCGCACCGACCGGCTGCTGGACAAGAACCGCTCGCACGGGCTGCCGCCGTTCCTCGCCGACGACGCCGGGGTGGACTCGGGCCTGATGATCGCCCAGTACACCCAGGCCGCCCTGGTCAGCGAGATGAAGCGGCTCGCCGTGCCCGCCTCGGCCGACTCGATCCCGTCCTCCGCGATGCAGGAGGACCACGTCTCCATGGGCTGGTCGGCCGCGCGCAAGCTCCGTACCGCCGTCGACGACCTCGCCCGGATCGTCGCCGTGGAGCTGTACGCGGCGACCCGCGCCATCGAACTGCGCGCCGCCGGGGGCCTCACCCCCGCGCCCGCCTCGCAGGCCGTCATCGAGGCGCTGCGGGCCGCGGGCGTCGAGGGCCCGGGACCGGACCGCTTCCTGTCGCCGGACCTGGCCGCGGCGGACGCGTTCGTGCGCGCGGGGAAGCTGGTCGCGGCGGTCGAGCCGGTGACCGGCCCGCTGCACTAGGGTCTTTCGTTTGGATCAGGCCGGACCCCGCGAGCCCGGCATGATCCAAACGAGAGGCCCTGGTCCGTCAGGCGGGCCGGGTTTCGGTGCGGCGTGCCGAGTGGGAGACGAACGCCGCGCCGATGCCCAGGAACGCCACTCCGCCGATCAGATACGGGGTGGTGTCGATGCCGGTCCCGGTGTCGGCCAGCCTCGGACCGGCCGCGGTGTCCCCGGCGGAGGTGGTGGCCGGTCCGCTCCGGTTGCCCGACGGAGCGGCCGGTCCGTCCGTCGCGTTGGCGGACGGTACGAACCAGAGGGCGGCCAGCAGTATGCCCGCGGCGGTGGCGGTCAGGAGCGGGCGGCGAGCGACGACCACGGAATCGATCCCCTTGTCACGGCCGTGAGTTAGTCATGTGCGCCGATGCTAATGAAAGCAGCGGGTCGCGGGAAAGCCGGGAGAGCGGGGAGCTTACGCTCCGGCACATGAGCACTTCTGAGACATCACAGTTTGTTCGGCTTCGAGTCGAAATGGTGCTGGAGATCACCGACCCCGCCGCCCTCAGCGGCACCGCTTTGGAGTCGATCGCCGCCGAGTACGGGGAGCCGGGCGGCGAGTCCGCCGAGGAACGCATGCACGCCGAGGCCGCCGTACGGGAGGACGGCGCGGAGGCCCTCGCCTCCCTCATCGACCCGTTCGACCTGGTCAGCGAGGTACCCGGGGTCGAGCTCGCGCAGGCCTCCTGGAGCAGCGAGACCGTGGACTACGACCCCGACGACCCGGACGCCTGGGACCTCGACGACGAGGACGGCGAAGAAGAGTACGAGGAGGACGGCGTGGGGAGCGGTGGCGGCGTCCCGCACAATGGGTGAGGACGACGACGGTCACGTCGCCGCGAGCGGCGGGACCAGCAGCTGGTGAACACCGGCCCCGGACCGTTTTCGTACGCGGTCCGGGGCCGTTTCGTTCGCCGGTCGCTCCTACGGGACCGGCGTCGGGAACCACCGCAACCGCGGACGCGTCGATGAGTGTTGTTCCCCACATCTTTCGTGGATGTGGAACGGAGGACCCTTTCCTTGGGTTCTAGGACCAATGACGGGTTTCGCTGGTCGACGGCGGCTCCGCTCGGGGTTTTTGGGGATTCGGCAACGATGGAGAAGCGTGTGATGACGGACAGCAAGCGGCGCAGGGGCCTGATGGCCGCGTCCGCACTGCTCGGCGGCGTTCTGGTGCTCACCGCCTGCAACGACGGCGACACGAGCGGCAGCAGCGCCGAGAGCTCGAAGAAGTCGCAGCAGGCCGAGGTCGACAAGGCCGCGGCCCAGGACGCCTCGGAAGCTCAGATAGCGATCTCGCCGAAGAACGGCGCGACCAACGCGAGCATCAACAACGACGCCAAGGTCACCGTCACCAAGGGCACGCTCTCCGAGGTCACCATGACCACGGCGGCCGGGGACGCCGTCAAGGGCACGCTCTCCGCCGACGGCAAGAGCTGGAAGCCGGACGTCCAGCTGGAGCGCTCGACCACGTACAAGATCAGCGCGACGGCGAAGGACTCCAAGGGCCGCGAGGCGCACGAGAACTCCTCCTTCACCACCGTCTCGCCCGCCAACAGCTTCATCGGGAACTTCACCCCCGAGGACGGCTCCACCGTCGGCGTCGGCATGCCGGTCTCGATCAACTTCAACAAGGCGATCACGGACAAGAAGGCCGTCCAGGCCGGTATCACCGTGACGTCCAGCAGTGGCCAGGAAGTCGTCGGCCACTGGTTCAACTCGCAGCGTCTCGACCTGCGTCCGGAGAACTACTGGCAGGGCGGCTCCACCGTCACGCTGAAGCTGGCGCTGGACGGCGTCGAGGGCGCGGACGGCGTCTTCGGCGTCCAGCAGAAGACGGTCACCTTCAAGGTCGGCCGCAACCAGGTCTCGACGGTCGACGCCAACACCAAGACGATGACCGTCACCCAGGACGGCAAGACGATCAAGACCATCCCGATCTCTTCCGGCTCCTCCGAGAACCCCACGTACAACGGGCAGATGGTGATCTCCGAGAAGTTCAAGGAGACCCGGATGAACGGTGCGACGGTCGGCTTCACCGACGACGACGGCAAGGGCGAGTACGACATCAAGGACGTGCCGCACGCCATGCGGCTGTCCACCTCGGGCACCTTCATCCACGGCAACTACTGGGGCGCGCGGTCGATCTTCGGCAGCGCCAACACCAGCCACGGCTGCGTCGGCCTCGCCGACGTGAAGGGCGCGGGCGACGCCAACCAGCCCGGCGCCTGGTTCTACAACAACTCCATGGTCGGCGACGTGGTCATCGTCAAGAACTCCCCGGACAAGACCATCACCCCCGACAACGGCCTCAACGGCTGGAACATGAGCTGGGCGGAGTGGACGGCGGGCTCCGAGGCCTGACCCGGCCCGCGCGCCCATCCCCGGCGCGGCCCGAACCCCGTACGGAGGCGGCGGCACCCGGATCCCCTCGGATCCGCGGTGTCGCCGCCTCCGGCGTCGGCAGGGCTGCGCCGGTCGTCGCCTCGGGGCTCGCGCTGGTCATCGTCGTCAGCTCGGTGGCCACCGGCATGAGCCGGGCCCAGGACGAGGTCCTGGAATCGCTGTACAGCCCCGGCGCGGACATGACGGTCACCAAGGCCGCAGCCGCGCAGCCGCACCCGGATCGGGCGGTGGGCGCCAGAAGTTCGAGTTCGACGCCAAGGGCAACGACTACGCGAAGCAGAGCATCGGCCGGGTCATGGCCCAGGGCTTCCGGACCGGGGCCCGTGGGCAGGTGCCGGGCCTGCGGGCCCGGCCTCAGCGGTGGGCCCGGGCGGCCACGGTGGCGGTCCGGTGGGCGGCGAGGTCGCTGCGGCGGACCTGGCGCAGGCCCAGCGGATCGGCGCGCAGCTCACCGTTCCCGCCGTTCCAGAGCGTGGTGCGGGGCAGGACACCGGGGCCCGAGAGGAGCGAGCGCAGCCCGTACCAGGGTTGCAGCGGCAGCCAGCAGAGCCCGTACAGCCAGCGCAGCAGCAGCGGCCAGGGCCCCGGCCGCCCGGCGTCGGGAAGTCCGACCACCCGTATCCCCATGATCAGCTTGCCCGCGCCGGCCCCGGTGATCGCGGTGAGGACCACATGGTTGAGGAACGAGAACACGAGCGCCGGGCCGAACAGCAGGCCGGCCGCCTCGGCGGAATCGGACCTGTCCACGTACGGCCGGGCCAGGATGCCGACGGTGACCAGGCAGAGGTAGCAGTCGAGGCCGACGGCGAGGTAGCGGCGCATGTCGCCCACCCGTGGCGGTAAGCACGCCGTGTGCGGCGCGGTCCGGTACCCGGGCGAGGGCGGGAGGGCCGGGCGAGCCGCCGGCAACGGTGATCCGGCGAGGTTCCGGGTACGTCTCGCCACCCGTGGAATTGTCATGACGGCATCATGTCTGATGATCCGTCACCATGCCCCCGGGAACCGCGCGTACGCCGCCCGGCGGCCCGCATTAGTCTCGCTGCCATGACCACCGCCATCACCGCCATGATCACCGCAGTCGTCGGGGTGCTCGGCACCCTCCTCGCCCCGGTGTTCGCGCAGCGGCTGACCGTGCGCCAGCGTGCCGAGGAGACCCGACTGGCGGACGAGCGGCGGAAGTTCGAGGAGCGGCGCACCCATTACACGGCGATGAACCGGGCCTCCCGGCAGTTCTACACCCTCCTCAAGGACGCCCTGCACCGCATCCGCGACGGCGTCTACACGGAGCAGGAACGCAACCAGCTCGAAGAGGCCCGCCTCGACCACCGCGACCGCTACGCCGAGGCGCAGATGATCGTGCCCGAACGGATACTGCAGGCTTCCCGCGACCTCAACCGGGTGCTCGCCGGCAGTGACGCCGTCGTCAAACGCCTGGACCGGGGTGTCACCCGCGACGGCGAGAACGCCGAACAGGCCCTGGAGGACCTGAAGGCGGCCGATCCCTGCCTCGACACGATGTGGCAGCTGATGCGCCAGGACCTGGGCGTCACGGACTGACTCCCGGGGCCGCGCCGACCCTGCCGGCAGACCCCGTCAGCAGGACCCGGACGGCCACAGCCGGTAGTGCGAATCGAGCCGGTACTCCCCGCCCCGCTCCACCGTCAGCCGCGTCCACTCGCCGTCCTGCCGCAGGCACCCGCCGCCGTCCGCCCGCAGCCACGGCGAGTAGGCGATCCGTACCGTCACCGACCCGGCGGCGGGCATCCGCACCACCAGGGAGGCGTCGTCCCCGCGTACGACGGAGCCCGGAGCGGAGACCAGCGGTACGGGCTCGCGCACCCGGTAGATCCGCCACCCGGCGTTCTGCCACACCGGCTCCAGCCAGTCCGCGCCGCGCCGGACGATCTGCGCCTCCGCCTCGGCGGGCCCGTCCGGCCTGCCGCTGTGCAGCACGACCAGGCCCACGCCCCACCGGTCCAGCCAGGCCCGGTACGTCGCCGGGGCCGGCTTCCCCTCGTAGAACAGCCGCCCGCGCTCCACGTCGAGCTGCCGGTTCCAGCCGCGCGCCATGTTCACGTACGGGGCGAGGACCGTCGCCTCGCGGTGGTTGCGGGCCGGCACGACCTCCACCCGGGTCCGCCCGGCACCCAGCCGGCGCAGCTCGGCGACCACGCCGTCGGTGTGCGCCGCCCAGGCGGGCACGGAGCCGGAGACCCGCAGGTCGTCATCTGTCTTGCCGGCCAGCCAGGCCGAGTTGTACGCCAGCATCCCGGCCAGCAGCACGGCCGCGCCGCCCCGCACCCGCCCAGGGCCCCTCGTCAGGACGGCCGCCGCCGCCAGCAGCACGGGCGGACCGGCCAGCCCCACCAGCCGCTCCACGTTCGTCCCGATGGGCGAGTCGATCAGGAAGGTCAGCACGGTGCCGACCGCGTACACCGCGCCCGCGAACCGGACCACCCGCCAGCCGCCCTCGCGCGGCGCCGCGAGCCACAGCGCCGCGCAGACCGCCAACGGCATCCACAACCTGCCCGCCGCCATGGGCTGTTCACCCGTGAACGGGAAGACCAGCGTCGTCGCGGCCACCATCACGAACGGCGGCACGGCGAGCCCGGCCGCCCGACGCCACTGCCGGTCCAGCCCGTACGCCGCGCCCGCCACCACCAGGAACAGCCCCGCCACCGGACTCGCCGCCGTGGCCAGCGCCGCACAGCCCGCCGCGATGCCCGTGCGGCGGCGCCGTACGTACACCAGCGCGACCAGCCCGATCGCGACGCCCAGCGCGAACGTGGTGCGCCCGGACGCGACATTGCACCAGAGCGTCAGCGAACCCAGCACCGCGACCGCGACCGGCCACCGCACCCCGCTCCGTACGCAGAGCCGCCCCAGCGCCCACGACCCGCAGAGCCCGGCGGCGACGGTCACCGTCCGCACCCCGGACACCGCCATGAGCGGCGGCGTCAGCAGGCTGTAGTTGGCGGTGTGCATCCCTCCGTACCAGGAGAGGTTGTACACGGACCCCGGATGCCGGGAGGCGAAGCCGGCCCAGGCGAGCTGCGCCGCCAGATCACCGCCACCGGTGGCCAGCACCAGCGCCCAGAACACGTACAGCGGCACGACGACGAGCACCGCGATCCCCGGCACCCACCACAGCGCCGGATCCCCGGCGGTACCGGCGGAGACCGACCCGTCCTCCGGCCCGCCCTCCGGGGCGAGTTCCTCTACGCGCGGCCCGGTGTTCTCGGTGATCCCCACCCGGCAAACCCTAATAAAACAATCCGGACCGGGCCGCAGCCCGCGCGTACCCCGGCTCCGTGGTGTAGCCGGCTACACCACGGAAACGGGGGGCCGGCCCCTCGTGGCGGCCGCCTCCCGCCAACAGAATGAAGACATCACCCGGCCGCACGACATCACCCCGGTCACCCACACGGAGGAACCCCATGAAGGCACTGCTCTGGCTCGCGCTCTGCGCCGCGATCGCCGCGAACGTCGCACTCAACCTGATGGAGAACAACGCTCTCCACATCGTGCTGAGCGTGGTCTCGGGGCTGGTCGTCATCGCCTCCGGAGCGGGGTTGTGGATGCTGCGACGCGAGGCGCGCGCGTAGGGGCCGTCCCCCCTGCTCGGGTCCCCTTGAAAGAACCACCGGGGCGACTGGGACAATGGGTGGGCCACAACGGTTCAGTACGTCGCTTTCGTGAGCCGCAGAGCGTGCGAAGTCTGGGCGACGCCCTCAATGGGGAGGGGGACCGCCGGCGCCCCCGGGACGGGGGGCGTCTTCGCGCGCATGCCCACCGACGGAAGGTCTTGACCTGATGCAGGCCACCCCTGATTCCGTAACCCCGCACGCCACCGAGAGCAGCATCATCGAGCCGCTGTACGCCGAGATCCTCCGGCGCAACCAGGGCGAGAAGGAATTCCACCAGGCGGTACGGGAGGTCCTGGAGACCCTCGGCCCGGTCCTCGCGAAGCGACCGGAGTTCGTGGACGCCAGGATCATCGAGCGCGTCTGCGAGCCCGAGCGCCAGCTGATCTTCCGGGTGCCGTGGTCGGACGACTCCGGCGACATCCACGTCAACCGTGGCTTCCGGGTCGAGTTCAGCAGCTCGCTGGGTCCGTACAAGGGCGGGCTGCGCTTCCACCCCTCGGTCAACCTCGGCATCGTGAAGTTCCTCGGCTTCGAGCAGATCTTCAAGAACGCGCTCACCGGCATGCCCATCGGCGGCGGCAAGGGCGGCGCGGACTTCGACCCCAAGGGCCGCTCGGACGCCGAGATCATGCGGTTCTGCCAGTCGTTCATGACCGAACTCCACCGCCACCTCGGTGAGTACACCGATGTCCCCGCCGGTGACATCGGCGTCGGCGGACGCGAGATCGGCTACCTGTTCGGCCAGTACAAGCGGATCACCAACCGCTACGAGTCCGGCGTCCTCACCGGGAAGGGCCTCGGCTGGGGCGGCGCCCAGGCGCGCACCGAGGCGACCGGCTACGGCTGTGTCATGTTCACCGCCGAGATGCTGCGCAGCCGGGGCGAGTCCCTCGACGGCCAGCGCATCGTCGTCTCCGGCTCGGGCAACGTCGCGATCTACGCGATCGAGAAGGCCCAGCAGCTCGGCGCGACCGTGGTGACCTGCTCCGACTCCACCGGCTACGTCGTGGACGAGAAGGGCATCGACCTCGCCCTCCTGAAGGAGATCAAGGAGGCCGGCCGGGGCCGCGTCTCCGAGTACGCGCAACGCCGCGGCGAGCACGTCAAGTATGTCCCCGGCACCGGCGTCTGGAACGTCCCCTGCGACGTGGCCCTGCCCTGCGCCACCCAGAACGAGCTGCACGAGGCCGACGCGGTGGCCCTGGTGCGCAACGGCGTGAAGGCGGTCGCCGAGGGCGCCAACATGCCCACCACGCCGGAGGCCGTACGCGTCCTCCAGGAGGCCGGCGTGGCCTTCGCCCCCGGCAAGGCCGCCAACGCGGGTGGCGTGGCCACCAGCGCCCTGGAGATGCAGCAGAACGCCTCGCGCGACTCCTGGACCTTCTCCCACACCGAGGAGCGCCTCGCGGAGATCATGCGCCACATCCACGACTCCTGCTACACCACCGCGGAGCGCTACGGCAGCCCCGGCAACTACGTGGTCGGCGCCAACATCGCCGGCTTCGAACTGGTCGCGGACGCGATGCTGGCCCAGGGCCTGATCTGATCCGGCACCCCTGATACGTGACCGTGGCCCGGCTGCTCCACGCGGAGCAGCCGGGCCACGGTCACGTGGGACCGCCGGCAGCCGGGCCGATACGGCCGGGACAGGGCTACTGCTGCTCGGCCCCGGCCCCGTCGCGTATGCCAGCGGCGGCGCGATCGCCCGCACGTCCGCCTGCTCCTGCACCCACAGTCCGATGTACAGCGCCGCGGTCGCCTCCAGCAGCCCGGCGCGTGCCAGCCCGCCCGCGGCCACCGGCGCGCAGCCCGCGTCCCGCACCAGCCCGTGCAGCGACTGAACTCCGCAGGCCCCGCCCCTGATGCCGCCGCAACGTCAGCCGGCCGCGCCACCGTTCAGCCGTCGCCGGAAGGTCTCCGCCACCCCCGTGTTCACGACCACCACCACCCCGAAGAACACCGCGGCCACCGAATGCCCCACGGCATGGACCGCGTACACACCACCACCGAGCACCACCGCCTTGACCAGCAGAACCCCCGCGAGCGACGGCCGGAAACGGGCACGAGGCGCGGCGAACAACCCCCAGACCAGGGCGGCGGCAGCGGGCGCCCCGATCCCCAGCAGCCACCGGGCAGCAACACCGTCCCCGGTGACGAAACCCCACCAGGCCAGAGCGGCCAACGCCGCCACCTCGACGACGAACGCCAGCAGTTCATTGGCCATGAACCAGGCCGGACCGGCCGGTGTGGCAGGAGTGCCGCGGCCTTCGCTCGTTGTCAACGGGAACTCCTCTTCGTACGGTGGCCGACCGGGGTGGCCGGACCCCGCAGTCCAGCAAGGAGGCGAAGATCCTGTCAACGCCGACGGCGAGCTGTCGAGCCGAGTCGGATCTAAACTTGAGCCGGCCTGGGACGGGGATGTTCGCCGCGCCGCCCGACCGCTCAGACGGCGGGTGAGCCGACTCGGGTGTAGGGAACGCCGATACTGGTGCCACCCGGGGTGACGACCCTGACGGTGACCGCGCCCAGCACGCCGGGCGGCGCCGTGGTCGTCAACTGGGTGTCGGAGACCACGGTGAAGCCGGCGGGCACGCTCCCGAACAGCACCGCGGTGGCATACGTCAGTCCGGAGCCGGTGACGGTCACCGTGTTCCCGCCTGCCGACGGTCCCTGGGCGGGTACCAGACCGGCGATCACCGGGACGCCCAGATACAGGTAGGTGAGGGTGTTGCTCGTGCCGCCGGGCGTGGTGATGCTGACCGGTACGGTGCCGCTGACACCGGGCGGCACCGTCGCTCTGACCTCCGTGGCCGAGACGATCGCGGAGGGGGCGGCCGCCGTCGGGCCGAAGCGAACCGTGCTGGCCTGGAGGAGATTCGCCCCGGTCAACGTCACGGCGTTGTTACCGCTCACCTGACCGGAGCCGGGGGCGACGCCGTTGAGGACCGGTGCGCCGAGGTAGTAGTAGGAGACGGCCTGAGTGCTGGTGCCGCCGGGCGTGGTGACCGTGACGGCGACCGGTCCAGGGCTGCCGGTGGGGACCACCGCGGTCAGCTGAGTCGCCGAGACGAAGGTGAACGAAATCGCCGAGTTCACGCCGAAACGAACAGAGGTCGTACCGGTGAAGCCGGTTCCGGACAGGGTGACGGTGTTCTGGCCCGCGAGTGGTCCCTGGGCAGGGGCCACACTGTCCAGAACCGGAGCGGCGACATACGTGTAGGAGATACCGGCGCTGGTGCCGCCCGAAGTGGTGATCGTGACACTCAGCGGGCCGGCGGGCGCGGCGGGGGCGATCGCGGTGACCTGGGTGTCGGAGACGGTGATGAACGCGGCGGCCGTGGTGCCGAAACGGACCGAGGTGGCACCGGTGAAGCCGGTCCCGGTCAGCGTGACCGTGTTCCCGCCTTCGACCGGCCCCCGGGTGGGGGTGAGGGAGCTGATCGTGGGCGTCGCGACCGTTACTGCGGCCGCCGGGAATGGACTGCTCGTCGTGATCGCGTGGGCCGCCGCAGCCGTCGACGGCTGCGCAGCGTGGGGCATTGAGCCGGCGGAGTGCTCCACTGCCGTTCTCCTGTCAGGGTGGTGTGACCGGGGTGTGGTGGACAGGACGTCATGGACGGGGGGTGTTGTGGACGGGACGGGACGAGGGGACCGGAATGTGAGGTTCGGGCGCCGCCCGGACCTCCTGGCCGGGCGGCGCGAGCGAGTGGTGCCGAGTGGGTACCCGCCCGGCCGGGCGCGGAGCGCGCCGACCGGGGCGGGCATCATGCACCGGAAGCGGTACCGGCGCCGGGCGCTGTTCCGCGCCTACGGCCGGTGCCACAGCCGTGGCGGATCAGATACCGGGGCCCGCCACATAGGTGAAGGCGCCGACGTCCGTGGCCGTGCCCGCGGGGTTGGAGAGACCGACGTCGACCGCGCCGACGGTACCGGCCGGGGTGACGGCGGACACCGTCGTCGCGTCGATGACCGAGAACGGTGCCGGCACCGCGTCGAACGTGACCTGACTCGTCGAGGTCAGGTTGGTGCCCGTGATCGTCACCGCCGTTCCGCCGGACGTCGGTCCGGAAGCCGGAGCGACCGCGGTGATGGTCGGGACGTCGATGTACGTGTACGACAGACCGTTGTTGGATCCTCCGGCGGTCGTCACACTGACGCCCACCGGCCCGGCTGCCGCACCCGCGGGCACGACGACACTGATCTGGCTGTCCGACAGCACCGTCGGCGTGGCGGTATTGACGCCGAAGGACACCCCCGTCGCGGTGGACAGGCCGGTGCCGCTGATGACAACGGTGTTGCCGCCTCCGGTGGGGCCCGAGCTCACGTTCAGACCGGACTTGAACGGGGCGCCGACGTAGAAGAACGGGATCGGATTGCTGGTTCCGCCCGGGGTGGCCACCGTCACGCCGACCGCGCCGGAACCGGACGGTGAGACAGCGGTGACCTGGGTGGGCGAGACGTTGGTGACACCGGTCGCCGGCTTGGTGCCGAAGAGCACCGCGGTGGTGCCCGTGAGGTTGGTGCCCGTGATGGTGACGGTGGTACCGCCACCGGTGGAGCCCTGGTTGGGACTGATTGGCATGATCGTCCTCCGTGTTCCTTGAACTGACCTCTCGAATCCGGAAGTTGACTTCGAGACGGGCCCGGATCAGGACCCATGGCCGCGACTCGGACCACCGGGACGCTGTCCGGCCCCGGCCGTCCGCGCTCACCTCCCGCTCGACCGGTCCCCGGGGACGCCGCTGGGCGAGCCCGGGGAACCTTCCGAAGGGCGCCTGTTGTGGGGAACGGCGCCGTCATCGGCCGTCCGCCGAGCAGGGCATTCGGAGCCGTGATGAGCCGAGTCGCGCGCCGGCCGACCCCGCAGGCCGTGGCCGGCCGGCTGCTCTCGTGGCCCCGATGACGAGGTGTTTTGGTGTGCGCGTTGGATCGCGCACCGCTCACATGCAGAGGCCGGGGGCTGCCGCACCAGTCCCTGCTGCTGTTCGGCAGGGACGACTGGTCGGATCCAAGTCCTCTACAGGGGCGCCCATCGCGGCCATCCGGAGCAAAAGATGCCAAGGTCCGTCATGCGTGGACGGTCGGCGAACAGAACGGTTCCGCGCTCCCCCGGAGAGGGATGGGCGGCCCACCGGTTTGGTTACGCAAGTGACCCATACAACTGGAATATGACACAAGTGCTATGACGGGCAGTCACCTGAACGGACGAGCGTACTGGGGGCGGGCGAATCAGTACGCCGGGGGTACCCGAATCCGCCGCTTCTCTCGCTGTGCGCTCCCCGAATCCAGCGGCCTGAATTCAGCGCGGAGGCTCTCCACCGCGCCGCTGGCAGGCGACGTGGTTCGCCAGGGCATCGAGCTGTCGGCAGCGGCAGTCGGTGCCCGGCGAGAGCCGTCGCAGCTGGACCTGCAGCGGCACGGGTGGCGACTGCGTCGAGGTGGGCGGGGCTTCCGGCTTCGTGCCGGTGCGGGACAGCGAGGCGTCCCGGCAGCCTGCGTAGAGGTGGCGATCACGCACAGCAGCACGGTTCCGGTCCGCGACAGCAAGAATCTCGGACCCGTTGTCGCCTTCAGCGGTCGCAGCTGGTCGGCGTTCATCGCTGATGTGAAGGCGGGACCTGGCGCCCGCTGACCGTCTCTCCGGTGGTCGTTCCAGCAGGTTGCTGAGGTTGAAATCGTGATGCTGCGACCGGTCTGACGGTCAGGCCGGTCACAGACCCCACACCCGCAGATCGCGCCGTCGGCCTCCCGAACGTGCGGTGCCGGACCCTGCGCATAGCGTCCTCGCTACCCGGTCACCGCCCCCTCGAAGGAGTCCTCGTGAGCGACGCGTACTCTCCCGTCCCCGAACTGAACTTGCTCAAGGAGTTCCAGGACAGCCTCGAAGCTTGTTCTTCAACCTTTGGCAGGGACTCAGAGAGACCGGTAGGTTCTCCGCAGTGACCTTGATGGAGACGCAGGGCCTCGTGTCGTTGACGGACGAGGCTCAGTTGCGCTGGACAGCGCTGGGAGACACCACCCGGCAGCCGCCCGTAGTCATGCTCCATGGCGGTCCGGGTCTGCCGGACTACCTGGGCGATGTCGCCGCCATGGTCGCGGACCTTGCGCCCGTGTACCGGTACGACCAGCGCGGCACGGGCCGGTCGCCGTGGCGGGGGCGCCATTCCCTCGCCCGGCATGTCGACGATCTCGCCGAGCTGCTCGACGCATGGAACGTGTCCAAGGCCGTGCTGATTGGACATTCCTATGGCACCGACCTGGCGAGCCGGTTCTGCCTGGCGCACCGTGACCGGGTTGCCGCGATGCTGCTGATGTGCGGGCCGTTCGTCGGTGATTGGCGCTCAGGGGACCGAGCGGAGCGCGATCGCCGTATGTCCGCAGTACAGCAGGAGCGGCTCCGCGCTTTGGAGGAATTGCCGGACCGCACGGAGGAACAGGAAGTCGAGCTGCTCACGCTGGCCTGGTTCACCGACCACGCCGATCCCGAACGCGGGTGGCACTGGGCCGCGCAGAGCGGCCGACATCGTCGCCCCGTCAACTGGACCATGAACGGTGAACTTGGCAGGCAAGGACGCGCGGACCCGCTCGATGCGCATCTGGCCGAGTTGCGCGCGTGCCTGCCCCCGCGAGCGGAGCTCCTTGGTGGGGCCGACGATCCCCGCCCTGTGTCGGCTCTTGAATCACTCGCGCTCCGGCTCGATCTTCCGCTGAGGCGGATCGAGGGCGCTGGGCACGAGCCCTGGCTGGAGCAGCCTGACGCCGTGCGTACGCACATTCGGCGATTCGTGCAAGGCACGGTGGGCGCCTAGGGTTTTGGCCGGTTTGCTGGCTGACGTCGTCCTCAGCTATTGGCATCGCGGAGGGTCCGGTGTCGAAATGGGCCTCGAACTGCGTCGCTCACCTGGGGGTTCGCCGGACGTGGGGGCGGCCTTCGTCTGATCATGTGCTCCGACCAAGGTGCACGTGACCACGACGAAGGCCGTGAGGGTGAGTCTGCTGCCTGATGCTGTCCGGAGGGAAGCGTCACGCTTCCGGGGCGAGTTCTACGAGTGTCTGACCGCCCGGCGTGACGAGTTGTTCTAACTCACCGACGCGTTGCTGTGTGCGGGCGGTGCTGGCCGGCCTGTCGCTGCCGCGTTTCAACGGCGGGCGCCTGGTCCTGGCGGTCGATGTGTCGCCGTGGCTTCGCTCGGACGCGTCATGTTCCTCGGCGCACTCGACCTGGACGTACCCCACGCCGTAGGCGCCGCCGCCCGGCTCACCCCTCCGCCGGAGCCACCCCGATCGGGCACGAGACCCCCGTGCCGCCGATGCCGCAGTAGCCCGCCGGGTTCTTGTCCAAATACTGCTGGTGGGACCGCTCGCGGCGACAGGCACTGGGCCGTGCCAGCTGGTGTCGAGGCGGGACCGTGCTGACGTTTCGACCTCCATGGCGGAGGTCGGGATGTCACTCGCAGGCCGCACCCTTCATCCCGCCTGCTCAAGTGGGTGGGATTCTCCTGTATGGCCAGCTTGTGGCTGGCTGGTTTCCGTGGGTTCGATGGGTGAGCTTCGCGATTTGCTCGTCATCCTGCTCGGAAGCCGGTGTTGGTGAGCCAGACTGGACTGGTTGAGGTCGCAGGAGGACGGGGAGTCCGGGGATGAGTGCTGAGATCGCTGCTTTGGTGGATCAAGCGGGTCCGTATCTGACGGCGGCTTTGGGTGCCTATGGTGTCGGGGTGTTGGCGCGGGCTGAGGATGCTGCTGTTGATGCCACGGCGAACGTGGGGCGACGGTTCCTGGATGTCGTTTGGCGGCGGCGGGGTGAGCAGGGGCGCGCTGAGCTGGAGGCGGCCGTGCGCGATGCAGCTGAGGAGCCCGATGACGTGGACGCTGCGGCGGCGTTGCGTCAGCAGATCAAGCGCGCGTTGCGTGAAGACGCCGAACTTCTGGCGGATTTGGCGGCCTTGTTGCCTGCCGGGCAGTCGGTGTCGGTGACGGCGTCGGGTGAGCGGTCCATCGCCGCGCAGCACATCACCACGGCGGTCACCGGAGACAATGCCACCCTGCGGCCGTGACCATGCCGGGTGATGTCCCCGAGCCTCCTGGCGCTGAGGCATCGGGCGAGAGAGCGCTTGCCGCGCAGTCGATCGGCGTCGCGGTGTCGGGCGACCATGCCCGGTTTACGGTGCTGCCACCTCAAGTGGCCCAGTCGGCGAAGGAGGTGGATGCGCCGCCTAGTACGGCCAATCTTCCTGGGTCGGCTTCGGGGGTGTTCGTCGGCCGGGAGGATGCGCTGGATCGGCTGCGTTGCATGCTCACGGGTTCGGGTGACGTGGCGGTGACGCAGACAGGTGCGGTTCACGGGCTGGGCGGTATCGGTAAGAGCACGTTGGCCGTGCACTACGCGGTCCGATACCGGGATGCCTACACCTTGGTGTGGTGGATCAACGCCGAGAGTCCGGAACTGATCGAGGCCGGACTTGCAGCGCTGGCAACCCGGTTGTGCCCGCACTGGGCCTGCGGCGCTGCGGCTGAGGAGCGTGTGGCGTGGGCGGTGGCCTGGTTGCAGTGGCATCCGGGCTGGCTGCTGGTCTTCGACAACGTCGAACACCCCGACCGCTTGCGCCCGTACCTCGGTTCCCTGCCCGGAGGGCATCATCTGGCGACCAGCCGCAAGGCCACCGGGTGGCACGCGATCGGCCCCACCCTGCCGCTGGACCTTCTCGACACCGCTGCGTCCGCCGACCTCTTGTGCGAGATCGCCTATGGCGGATGGGCACCGACCTCGGAGCAGCGTGGGGAAGCCGAGGTTCTTGCCGCGGAACTCGGGTACCTGCCGCTGGCCCTGGAGCAGGCCGGCGCCTACCTTCACCAGACGGGTAAGGGAATCGCCGCGTACCGGAGGGCGCTGCCACGGATGCTGTCCAAGCACTCCGAGGGCACCGACCCTGAGCGCACCGTGGCCCGCGTCTGGAACCAGTCTCTCCAGGCCATCCGTGAGCGTGATCCGCTGGCCGTGACGCTCCTCAACGCCGCCGCCTGGCTCGCCCCGGACAACATCCCCCGCACACTCCTGATACCCCTCGTCTCAGACGTGGACGAGGCCGACGACGCGGTAGACGAAGCACTCGGCGTTCTGCACGCCTACAACATGGTTACGCTCTCGGGCGCTGCCTTCAGCGTGCATCGCCTCCTGCAAGCCGTACTGCGTATGCCCGTTCCCGGAACTGACCACGCCGCCACGGGTAGAACCGCTGCTGAACAGGCCCTCCTGGTGTCCCTTCCCTCGTCCGGAGGTCCCTTGACGGCTACCACGCGGCAGTGGGAAGAACTGATGCCCCACATCACCGCACTCGCCACCAACCTCCCACCAGCCAGCGCCACAGACGCCACCATCAAGCTCTTCGACCGCTCTGCCATCCAAGCCCGGCAGGCTGGGCAGAGCGCGCGGGCCATTCCCCTCCTGTCGGTCACCCTCGCCCAGTACGAGCAGGTGCTGGGCGACACCCATCCCGACACGTTGATCAGCCGGAACAACCTCGCCGACGCTTACCGGGAGGCGGGGGATCTTGCGCGGGCCGTTCCGCTGTTTGAAGCCACCCTCGCCCAGTACGAGCAGATGCTCGGCGACACCGATCCCGACACGTTGATCAGCCGGAACAACCTCGCCAACGCCTACCAGGATGCGGGGGATCTTGCGCGGGCCATTCCCCTCCTGTCGGTCACCCTCGCCCAGTACGAGCAGGTGCTGGGTGAGACCCATCCCGACACGTTGATCAGCCGGAACAACCTCGCCAGCGCCTACCGGGATGCGGGGGATCTTGCGCGGGCTGTTCCGCTGTTTGAAGCGACCCTCGCCCAGCGTGTGCAGGTGCTGGGTGAGACCCATCCCGACACGTTGATCAGCCGGAACAACCTCGCTGGCGCCTACCGGGAGGCGGGGGATCTTGCGCGGGCCGTTCCGCTGTTTGAAGCGACCCTCGCCCAGCGTGTGCAGGTGCTGGGTGAGACCCATCCCGGCGCGCTGATCAGCCGGAACAACCTCGCCCTCGCCTACCAGGATGCGGGGGATCTTGCGCGGGCTGTTCCGCTGTTTGAAGCGACCCTCGCCCAGCGTGTGCAGGTGCTGGGTGAGACCCATCCCGGCGCGTTGATCAGCCGGAACAACCTCGCCAGCGCCTACCGGCAGGCGGGGGATCTTGCGCGGGCCGTGCCGCTGTTTGAAGCCACCCTTGCCCAGTACGAGCAGGTGCTCGGCGAAACTCACCCCAATACCCTGATCAGCCGGAACAACCTCGCCCTCGCCTACCAGGAGGCGGGGGATCTTGCGCGGGCCGTTTTGCTGCTTGAGGCCACCCTTGCCCAGTACGAGCAGGTGCTCGGCGAAACTCACCCCAATACCCTGATCAGCCGGAACAACCTCGCAAGAGCGAAGGCAGCCCAAGAGAGATAGCCGCCTGCGCTCGGCATGTTCAACGGCTCGCAGAGCCGCCAAAAGTCGTACGAGCCCTACGCTTACCCGTCGGCCGGTGCCACGCCGATCGGGCAGGAGACGCCGGTGCCGCCGAGCCCGCAGTAGCCGTTAATGTTGCGCGAAAGGTACTGCTGGTGGGGCCGCTCGCGGTGTCAGGCGCTGGGACGTGCCGACTGGATCGAGGCGGGACCGTGTTGACGTTTCGGCCTGCATGACGGGGGTCGGGATGTCCGTCGCGGGCCGCACCCTCCGTCCCACCTGCTCAAGCGGGTGGGACCCTCCTGTATGTCCAGCTTGTTTTGTGCCGAGTGGCTGTCGGTTGCTCTGTGAGCCGGTCGGGATGCCGACGGGGTTGGGAACTGGAGGCGGCTGGCTGGTTTCCGTAGGTTCGATGGGTGAGCTTCGCGATTAGCTCGTCATCCTGCTCGGAAGCCGGTGCTGGTGAGCCAGACTGGACTGGTTGAGGTTGCAGGAAGACGGGGAGCCCGGGGATGAGTGCTGAGATCGCTGCTTTGGTGGACCAGGCAGGACCGTATCTGACGGCAGCTTTGGGCGCCTACGGCGTGGGGGTGTTGGCGCGGGCTGAGGACGCTGCTGTTGATGCCACGGCGAACGTGGGGCGACGGTTTCTGGATGTCGTTTGGCGGCGGCGGGGTGAGCAGGGGCGTGCTGAGTTGGAGGCGGCCGTGCGTGATGCGGCTGAGGAGCCGGATGATGCGGATGCTGCGGCGGCGTTGCGTCAGCAGATCAAGCGCGCGTTGCGTGAGGATGCCGAACTTCTGGCGGAGTTGGCAGCCTTGTTGCCTGCCGGGCAGTCGGTGTCGGTGACGGCGTCGGGTGAGCGGTCCATCGCCGCGCAGCACATCGCCACGGCGATCACTGGAGACAACGCCACCCTGCGGCCGTGACTATGCCGGGTGCCGTTCCTGATGGAACTGACATCGAGGCGTCGGGTGAGCGGTCGATCGGCGCACAGTCGATCGGGCTCGCGGTGTCGGGTGATGTCCGTTTCGTGAACCTGCCGCCCCAGGCAGAGCACTGGGCAAGGGAGGTGAAGGCACCGCCGAACACGGTCAATCTTCCTGGGTCGGCTTCGGGGGTGTTCGTCGGCCGCGAGGTCGCGCTGGATCGGCTGCGTTGCATGCTCACGGAGTCGGGTGACGCGGCGGTGACGCAGACAGGCGCGGTTCACGGTCTGGGCGGTATCGGTAAGAGCACGTTGGCCCTGCACTACGCGGTCCGATACCGGGATGCCTACACCCTGGTGTGGTGGATCAACGCCGAGAGCCCGGAACTGATCGAGGCCGGACTCGCCGCGCTGGCAACCCGGTTGTGCCCGCACTGGGCCTGCGGCGCTACGGCTGAGGAGCGTACGGCATGGGCGGTGGCCTGGTTGCAATGGCATCCGGGCTGGCTGCTGGTCTTCGACAACGTCGAACACCCCGACCAACTGCGCCCGTACCTCGGTTCCCTGCCCGGAGGGCACCATCTGGCAACCAGCCGCAAGGCCACCGGCTGGCACACGATCGGCCCCACCCTGCCCCTGGACCTTCTCGACCCCGCTGCGTCCGCCGACCTTTTGTGCAGGATCGCGTACGGCGGACGGACATCCACGCCGGAGCAGCGTGAGGAAGCCGAGGCTCTTGCCGAGGAACTCGGATACCTGCCGCTGGCCCTGGAGCAGGCCGGCGCCTACCTTCACCAGACCGGTAAGGAAATCGCCGCGTACCGGAGGGCGCTGCCACGGATGCTGTCCAAGCACTCCGAGGGCACCGACCCCGAGCGCACCGTGGCCCGCGTCTGGAACCAGTCTCTCAAGGCCATCCGCGAGCGTGATCCGCTGGCAGTGACGCTCCTCAACGCCGCCGCCTGGCTCGCCCCGGACAACATCCCCCGCACACTCCTGACCCCCCTCGCCTCAGACACGGACGAGGCCGACGACGCGGTAGACGAAGCACTCGGCGTCCTGCACGCCTACAACATGATCACGCTTTCCGGCCCCACCTTCAGCGTGCACCGCCTCCTACAAGTCGTGCTGCGCACACCCGCTCCCGGCACCAGCCACCCCGCCACGGGCAGAACCGCTGCCGAACAGGCCCTCCTGGCGTCCCTCCCCCCGTCCGGAGACCCCTTGACGGCTACCATGCGGCAGTGGGAAGAACTGATGCCCCACATCACCGCCCTTGCCGCCAACCTCCCACCTGCCAGCGCCACTGACACCACCATCGACCTCTTCGACCGCGCGGTCATCCAAGCCCGGCAGGCTGGGCAGAGAGCGCGAGCTGTTCCGCTGCTTGAGGCCACCCTTGCTCAGTGTGTGCAGGTGTTGGGCGACACCCACCCCGACACGCTGGTCAGCCGGAACGATCTCGCCGGCGCCTACCGGGATGCGGGGGATCTTGCGCGGGCGGTTCCGTTGTTTGAGGTCACCCTTGCCCAGCACGAGCGGGTGCTGGGCGACGCCCACCCGGACACGCTGAGCAGCCGGAACAACCTTGCCGGTGCCTACCAGGATGCGGGGGATCTTGAGCGGGCGGTTCCGTTGTTTGAGGCCACTCTCGCCCAGTGCGAGCGGGTGCTGGGCGACACCCACCCCGACACCCTGACCAGCCGGAACAACCTCGCCGGTGCCTACCAGGATGCGGGGGATCTTGCGCGGGCGGTTCCGTTGTTTGAGGCCACTCTCGCCCAGTACGAGCGGGTGCTGGGTGACACTGACCCCGACACGCTGAGCAGCCGCAACAACCTCGCCAGCGCCTACCAGGATGCGGGGGATCTTGAGCGGGCGGTTCCGTTGTTTGAGGTCACTCTTGCTCAGCGTGTGCGGGTGCTGGGTGACACTCACCCCGACACGCTGAGCAGTCGGAACAACCTCG
>NZ_JBIASS010000017.1:0-37184 GCF_042890955.1 Streptomyces sp. NPDC001933
TTCGTGTCCGATTCCCGGTCGAAGCGGGATCCTGCTTTTCGCTTTCCAGTTCTTCGCTTTCGCGTTTCCCTTTCCGGCGAGTCCGACTCTATCAGTCCTTTTCGCTTTCCTTGACCAGCTCCTGCAGGCATGCAGGTGCCGAGTCCGGGTTAGAGTCAGGGCTTAAAAGTCGCCGCCGACCCCCGACTCAAAGTCGTGTTGGGGCCAGGCAGGAGTACGACAGTACAGGCCTCCGAGGGTCGAGGCAAATCGTTCCCGGTGCATCTCTAAGGCCGCGAACTGCCAGTACTCGGGCGGAACCGGGACTTCTTATGACTTACGCTGCTGAGCAGCACGCCGTCGCCCACAGGCTGTGACGGCGCCGATCAAGCTCCACCCCTGGGAGGCTCCCTATGACCACTGTGACGTCCCCTCTTGCCGGACGTGCCATCGGGCTCGCTGCGGTACCGGACCCGGTCTTCTCCGGCGCGATGGTGGGTCCTGGAACCGCCATCGACCCCGTGCGTGAGCCGTCCGAGGCGGTGTCGCCGGTCGACGGAATCATTGTCTCCCTGCACCCGCACGCCTTCGTCGTCGTCGACGAGAACGGGCGCGGGGTGCTCACGCACCTCGGCATCGACACCGTTCAGCTCAACGGCGAAGGGTTCGAACTGCTCGTGAACAAGGGGGACAGGGTCACGCGCGGCCAGGGGATCGTGCGCTGGGACCCCGCGGCCGTCGAGGCGGCCGGCAAGTCGCCCGTGTGTCCGGTCGTCGCGCTGGAAGCCACCGCCGAATCCCTCTCCGACGTCCGTGAGGACGGCGATGTGAAGGTCGGCGACACCTTGTTCGGTTGGCAGTGACGGACTCGGCTCGATGACAGCCGACTGGATATCCACCGCGGCGGCACGGACCACCGCACGACCGGAGACGGGTGAAATGGAGACAACGCTGCGAGGCGTCGGCGTGAGCCATGGGGTGGCGATCGGCGAGGTGCGTCATATGGGTACGGCGGTGCTCGAACCGCCGGCCAAGCAGATCCCCGCCGAGGAGGCCGAGCGCGAACAGGGGCGTGCTCGGCAGGCTGTGGAAGCCGTGGCGGCCGACCTGATCGCACGCGGCAACCTGGCCGGTGGCGAGGCTCAGCACGTGCTCGAGGCCCAGGCCATGATGGCGCAGGACCCCGAGCTGATGGCCGACGTGGAGCGGCGTATCGCCGTCGGCAGCACCGCCGAGCGCGGCGTCTACGACGCGTTCGCCGCCTACCGGGCGCTGCTTGCCAACGCGGGGGAGTACCTGGCGGGGCGCGTTGCCGACCTCGACGACGTGCGCAACCGGATCGTGGCCCGGCTGCTCGGTGTGCCGATGCCGGGTGTGCCGGACAGCGACGAGCCCTATGTACTGATCGCGCGGGACCTGGCGCCCGCGGACACGGCGCTGCTCGACCCGGCTCTGGTGCTCGGCTTCGTGACCGAGGAGGGCGGGCCGACCAGCCACAGCGCGATCCTGGCCCGTGCTCTCGGGGTGCCCGCCGTGGTGGCGCTCCCCGGTGCCGGTGAGCTGGCCGAGGGCACGGTCATCGCCGTGGACGGCAGCACCGGTGAGATCTTCGTCGAGCCGAGCGCCGAGAAGCGTGCCGAGATGGAAAGTGCCGCCGCGGCGCGCAAGGCCGCGCTGTCGGCTTCGTCGGGTCCGGGTACGACCTCCGACGGTCACAAGGTCCCGCTGCTCGCCAATGTCGGCGGGCCCGGCGACGTACCGGCGGCGGTCGAGGCCGGTGCGGAGGGCGTGGGGCTGTTCCGTACCGAGTTCCTGTTCCTGGACGACAGCAAGCAGGCGCCGTCCGAGGAGAAGCAGGTCGCTGCGTACCGGGCGGTGCTGGAGGCGTTCCCCGAGGGGCGTGTCGTCGTACGGGTGCTGGATGCCGGGGCGGACAAGCCGCTGGACTTCCTGACTCCGGCGGACGAGCCGAACCCGGCGCTGGGTGTGCGCGGGCTGCGGAGTCTGCTGGACCACCCCGACGTGCTGCGTACCCAGCTGACCGCGCTGTCGAAGGCGGCCCAGGGGCTGCCTGTGCACCTTGAGGTCATGGCGCCGATGGTGGCGGACCGTGCGGATGCCAAGGCCTTCGCCGATGCCTGCCGCGAGGCCGGTCTGCAGGCGAAGTTCGGCGCGATGGTGGAGATTCCGTCCGCCGCGCTGCGGGCGCGTTCGATCCTGCGGGAGGTGGAGTTCCTTTCGCTGGGGACCAATGACCTGGCGCAGTACACCTTCGCCGCCGACCGTCAGGTGGGTGCGGTGTCGCGGTTGCAGGACCCGTGGCAGCCCGCGCTGCTCGATCTGGTGGCGCTGTCGGCCGAGGCGGCCAGGGCCGAGGGCAAGAGCTGTGGTGTCTGTGGTGAGGCTGCCTCCGATCCGCTGCTGGCCTGTGTTCTGACGGGGCTTGGTGTGACGTCGCTGTCGATGGGCGCCGCGTCCATTCCCTATGTCCGTGCCACGCTGGCGAAGCACACGCTCGCGCAGTGCGAGCGTGCCGCTTCCGCCGCTCGTGCGGCGGACTCCGCCGAGGAGGCGCGTGTCGCGGCTCAGGGGGTGCTGTCGGGCGAGTAGGTCCTGCGGCGTTCTGTGGTGAAGGGGCTCCCGCCGATGGTGGCGGGGAGCCCCTTCGGCCTGTCAGTGGTGCGATTCCGGTTCGTCCGCGCCGAGGTCGAAGCCGGCGCAGTACTCCACGTGTGATTCCGGGGCGACCGGTTCGCCGGTGTCGGCGTCGGTGCAGTAGGCGCTGAAGACCTCACCGGCGCTGAGCGGGACCAGATCGCCTCGGATTAGGCGCCAGCCGTGCACCCGGTCCTGGGCTCCGGGGCGGCTCGTTCGGAGTACGACTCCCCCGGGCCTTTCGAGGGCGATGCCCACGGCGAGCACCGTGACGAACTCTGCGCCTTCGTCGGTTTCGAGCCGGGCGGGCCCGGTGCTGTCCCGCTCGGTGTGCAGGACGGCGAGCAGGTGCTCGTTGTCGGTGGGGGTGCTGCAGACCAGGTGGTGGGTGCCGGGGCCGGACGTCTCCAGGATGCGGAGGAGCAGGTGCGAGGCCCGGTCGAAGGCGGCGTGGCCGACGTCCTTGCCGCAGTCCGCGCATTCGCCGAGGCCGGCCAGGATCATCGTGGCGTACTCCCAGGTGGCCCGGCGGACGGCCCGGCTGACCAGGAGCGGGATGAGGGTGTCGATGGGTTGGCCGGTGTACGCGACGGTGGCGCCGGCCGAGGCGATCTCGGCGGTGAAACGGCTGCGGCTGGCCGGGGTGTCGGGGGCGAGTCCCGACTCGGCGCAGTACTCCGCGTACTCCTCCGGGTCGAAGAGGGCGACCGTGGCGTGCATGCCCTGTGCGGAGAGGGACTTCAGCAGGGTTTCGACCTGCTGGAGATAGGTGGTGTGGTCGTCGAAGGTGAAGGTGCGGTAGCGCCGCATCGCCGCGAAGTCCTGCTCGTCGGCCAGGAGGCCGATGGTGCTGGGAGCTTCGCGGCGCAGCGTGCGTCGCATGGACGCGCCGGAGCGGCTGTACCCGGCCGTCCTGCCGTACTTGTTCCCGTTGCTCCCGTTTGTCCTGCTGTTCCCGTTGTTCTTGGTGTGCTCCATGACTCCCCCGGTGCGCTGTCGATCATTGCTCACTCAGAGTAATCACGGGCACTGACAGCGCGGACGGTCAGTGACGCTTGCGGGCGAGGTCCTCGTAGAAGTGGAGGAGTTCCAGGTTGTCGATCGAGCCGAGGTTGACCGCCTTGGCCAGGGCCGTGCCTTGCAGGAGGCGTTTGACCGGGACCTCGATGCGCTTGCCGGTGAGGGTGTGCGGGATGCCGGGGACTTCGATGACCTCGTCGGGGACGTGGCGCGGGGAGAGGTTCTCCCGGATGGTCCGTTTGATGCTGTCGCGCAGCGCGTCGTCGAGCCGGGCGCCTTCGGCGAGGTGGACGAAGAGCGGCATCCAGTAGCCGCCGTCGGGCTCTTCGAGGCCGATGACGAGGGATTCGCGGATCTCGGGGAGCCGTTCGACGGCCTCGTAGATGTCGGCGGAGCCCATCCGTACACCCTGGCGGTTGAGGGTGGAGTCGGAGCGGCCGTGGATGACGACCGAGCCGTGTTCGGTGATCGTGATCCAGTCTCCGTGGCGCCAGACGCCGGGGTACATGTCGAAGTAGCTGTCGTGGTAGCGGCTGCCGTCGGGGTCGTTCCAGAACCGGATGGGCATGGACGGCATGGGAGCGGTGACGACGAGTTCGCCGACCTCGCCGATGAGCGGTTTGCCCGCGGGGTCCCAGGAGCGGAGGTCCGTGCCGAGGCAGGGGGCCTGGAGTTCACCGATGTGGACGGGAAGGGTGGGGACCGCGCCGGCGAAGCAGCTGCACACGTCCGTGCCGCCGCTGACGGAGGCGATCCACAGGTCGTCGTCCACCTCGTCGTGGAGCCAGCGGAATCCGTCGGGCGGGAGCGGGGAGCCGGTGGTGGCGACGCACTGGATGCGGGAGAGGTCGAAGTCGCGGCCCGGGTGGATGCCGGCCTTCCGACAGGCCATGACATAAGCGGCCGAGGTGCCGAAGAGGGTCGCTCCGGTCTGTTCGGCGACGCGCCACTGGGCGCTGACGTCGGGGTAGCCGGGGCTTCCGTCGTACAGCACGAGGGTGGTTCCGGTGAGGAGGCCGGAGACGAGGAAGTTCCACATCATCCAGCCGGTGGAGGTGTACCAGAAAAAGCGGTCCTCGGGGCCGAGGTCGCAGTGCAGGCCGATCTGCTTGAAGTGTTCCAGCAGGATGCCGCCCTGGGACTGGACGATCGCCTTGGGGAGCCCGGTGGTGCCGGAGGAGTAGAGCACCCAGAGCGGGTGGTCGAAGGGGACCTGTTCGAAGACGGGCTCGGTGTCGGCGCAGGTGAGGGCTGACCATTCGAGGGCGCCCTCGGGGGCCTCGGTGCCCAGCAGCGGGATGTGGACGACGGCGCGCAGGGTGGGCAGTTCGCGGCGCAGCTCGGCGACCGTGTCGGCGCGGTGGTGTTCCTTGCCGCCGTAGCGGTAGCCGTCGACCGTGAAGAGGACGACGGGTTCGACCTGCTGGAAGCGGTCGAGGACGCTGCGGGCGCCGAAGTCCGGGGCGCAGGAGGTCCAGACGCCGCCGACGGCCGCGGTGGCGAGGAAGGCGACGACGGCCTCGGGGATGTTGGGGAGGTAGCCGCTGACGCGGTCGCCGGGGGTGACGCCGAGGGCGCGGAGTTCGGCGGCGAGCGAGCCGACCCGGCGGCGGAGTTCGGACCAGGAGACGGGGATCTGGGTGTGGGTCTCGTCGACGTGGAGCAGGGCGGGGGCGTCCGCGCGCAGGGGGTCCTCGGCGGTGCGCAGCGCGTGCTCGGCGTAGTTGAGGGTGGCGCCGGGGAACCACTGGGCGCCGGGCATGGCGCGGTCGGCCAGGACGGTCTCGTACGGGGTGGAGAACCGTACGTCGAACCAGTCGGCTACAGCCCGCCAGAAGGTGTCGAGTTCGGTCACGGACCACTGGTGCAGCGCCGGGTAGCCGCCCTCGGCCGGTGCTCCGTAGTGCTGGGACGCCCAGCTCTGGAAGCGGGTGACGGCGGCGGCCGCGATGCGGTCGGGGCCGGGCTGCCAGAGGGGGGCTTCGTTGGCTGCTGCGGTCATGGGGCGGCTCCCTGGCTGTACGGGTACGCGGGATGGGCGTGGGTGCGCGCACACGTGCTGGGGTGTGCGCGTGAGGCGGCATTTACGGACGATGCCATGTGATCGTCTTTCGCACCAGGGTTCCCCACCCATGCCCGGGTGTCCGGAGATGTGGTCCGGCCACGGGTGAACGGAAGTTGAACGGAGCCCGCACCCGCCCCGCCGGATGGCAGGCTGAGCTGCATGGACGGTCGTGACCTGGTGCGCTCGGTGAAGATGGTCGGTTCGGTGCGGGGACTGCGCGCGGTGCGCTCGTCCTGGCGGCGTCACAGTGCGGATGCGCGGGCGCTGCCCCGGCGCGGTGCGGAGCGGGCGCGGGTGCCCGGCCCGGTGGTGGGGGCGGAGCCGGAGCCGGGCGGGGGTGTGGTGCGGTTCGCCCGTTCGGATTTGCGGGTGCGGGTGGCGGTGGGCGGTGCGGTGTTCTGGGGCTGGGACGGGGCGGAGCCGTCGCCGTCGTACGCGCTGCCCGGCGCGATGCCCGAGCCGGATCCGCGGGCCGAGCTGGAGCCGGACAAGGACGGTGGCTGGCAGGTGGTGTCGGAGCGGCTGACCGTCGCGGTGTCCCGGCACGGGGCCGTGGAGCTGCGTACTCCGGGCGGGGTGGTGCTCCGGCGCGAGCTGCCGCCGCGCTGGTGGGAGCCGGTGGCGGGGGGCGGTGCCCGGTGGGTGCAGCGTTCCGAGGTTCCCGCGGACGCGCGGTTCTTCGGGCTCGGGGGCCGGGCTTCGGGGCCGCGGCTGCGGGACGGGGTGTACGGGCTGTGGAACACCGATCCGGGTGGGCGGTTCGGGCCCGATGACGATCCGCTGTACCTGACGATGCCGGTGCAGCTCGTGGTCTGTGACGCGGGGACGCATCTGGTGTTCCACGACAACACCTGGTCGGGTCGGGTGACTCTGCGGGAGGGCGAGGAGGGGGCGGGTTCCGGCCACGACCGGCCCGGGTCGTGCGAGGTGCGGATGGACGGGGGGCCGTTGCGCTGCTGGGTGGTGGCGGGTACGCCGTCCCGGGTGCTGCAGGGCTGGACGGCTCTCACGGGTGCGCCGGCGGTGCCGCCGTCCTGGGCGCTGGGTCCGCAGCACGCCCGGTGGGGGTTCGGGAGCGAGCGGGAGGTGCGGCGGGTCGTCGCCGGGTACCGGGAACGGGGGCTGCCGCTGTCCGTACTGCATCTGGACATCGACCACTACGACGCGCACCGGGTGTTCACCGTCGATCAGGGGCGCTTCCCCGATCTGCCGGGTCTGGCGAAGGAGTTGCGGGAGGACGGCGTGCGGCTGGTGTCGATCGTCGATCCCGCGGTGAAGGCGGAGCCGGGGAACGCGGTGTTCGACGCGGGGGCCGCGGTCGGGGACCGTGGGGCGTTCGTCCGGGACGCGCGCGGGCGGGTGGTGCGCGGGGAGGTGTGGCCGGGCGAGTGCGTGTTCCCGGACTTCACCGATCCGCGGGTGCGGGAGTGGTGGGGCGGTCTGTACGAGGAGCGGCTGGCGCAGGGGTTCTCGGGCGTGTGGCACGACATGAACGAGCCGGTGTTGTTCGCCGCGTTCGGGGATCCGTCGCTGCCGAGGTCGGCGCGGCATTCGCTGGAGGGCCGCGGAGGTGATCACCGCGAGGCCCACAACGTCTACGCGCTAGCGATGGCGCGTGCCGGATACGAAGGGCTGCGCCGGCTGCGGCCCGAGGAGCGCCCCTTCCTGTTCTCGCGTTCCGGCTGGGCGGGGATGCAGCGTTACGGGGGCACCTGGTCCGGTGATGTGGCGACCGGCTGGCCGGGGCTGCGGGCCTCGTTGGCGCTGGTCCTGGGGATGGGGCTGTGCGGGGTGCCGTACTCGGGGCCCGATGTGGGCGGGTTCGACGGGTCGCCGTCGCCGGAGCTGTATCTGCGGTGGTTCCAGCTGGGTGCGTATCTGCCGTTGTTCCGTACCCATGCGGCGATCGACGCGGGGCGGCGGGAGCCGTGGGAGTTCGGGCCCGGGGTGCTGGAGCACGCGCGGGCGGCGCTGGAGGAGCGGGAGCGGCTGCACCCGTACTTCGTGACGCTGTCGCGGCTGGCCGGGCTGACCGGTGCCCCGTACGTGCGGCCGCTGTGGTGGCGTTCGCCCGGGGACCGGGCGTTGCGGGAGTGCGAGGACGCGTTCCTGTTGGGTGACGCGCTGCTGGTGGCTCCGGTGCTGGAGCGCGGTGCGGATCGCCGGGCGGTGCGGTTGCCGCGGGGGCGCTGGTACGACGCGGCGACCGGTGAGGTGTACGAGGGGCCGGGGCAGGTGCTGCTCGATGCGCCGCTGTCGAGGGTGCCGGTGTTGGCGCGGGCGGGTTCGGTACTGCCGGTGCGGGGTGCGGACGGTGGTGTGGAGCTGGAGGTGTGGGCTCCGTCGGCGGGGCGCAGCGGGAGCGGGCTGGTGGTCCGGGACGCGGGGGACGGCTGGGAACGGGCGGAGGTCGAGCGGTACACGTCGAGGTGGGTGGACGGGCGGGTCGTGGTCGAACGGGAGGGCCGGGAGGGTGAGGAGGGGGCGGTGGCGTATCCGGTGCGGGTGCGCGGGCTGTAGGCCGGTTCGCGGTGTGCGGCACAGCCGTCGGGCCGGTCAGCGGTAGCCGCCGTCGAACCAGGTGCGGACGGCGCGGGTGTGCAGGGGGAAGGCCAGCTCGGCGGGTGCGCGGAGCAGCCGGAAGCCGGACGTCTCGTCGGTGGGCCGGGAGGGCGGGAGCGCGGTCGCGGGGCGTTCCGGGAGGAGGCCGAAGAGGAGGAGGTGGCCGTCGGGGGCGCTGAGGGCGTCGGCGAGGCGGACCTCCCGTTCGTCGGCCGCGATGCCGGTCTCTTCGCGCAGTTCCCGTACGACCGCGTGTTTCCAGTCCTCGTCGTGGTCGATGTAGCCGCCGGGGAGGGCGAGGCCGCCCGGGTGGGGCGGGATGGTGCGGGTGATCACGACGAGTCCGGTGGAGTCCTGGCCGGTGACGGGGAGGAGGGCCACGGCGACCGGCAGTGGGTTGCGGTAGGCGGTGCTGCCGCAGGCGGTGCAGGTGCGGGGCCAGGCGGCGGATTCGGCCCAGGGTGCTCCGCAGCTGTCGCAGTGGGAGTCCTTGGCCGGTTGCTCGGGGTTGCTCCTGGATACGGACACGCGCGGACTGTACCGGATCCTCCGGCGGACTCCCCCGTACTACTGAATTATGTGCTCATGACACCTCTCGCTTCCGCTTTCCGTGTCCTGGCGGCCACTGCCGCCGCCCTGCTCGCCGTCACCGCCGCCGCTCCCACGGCTCGGGCGAGGCCCGAGCCGAAGGCGCCCGAGGAGTTCGTCGCGCTGAGCTCGGTGGATCCGACGATCATCCAGGAGATGCGCTACCCCACCGCCCACAACTTCATGGGCGTCCCGGTGGACGGCTACCGCAACCCGCTCTGCATCCTCACCCGGCCCGCGGCCAGGGCCCTCCACGACGCGCAGACCCGGCTGCTGCGCCGGGGCTACTCGCTGAAGGTGTACGACTGCTACCGGCCGCAGCGGGCGGTCGACCACTTCGTACGGTGGGCGAAGGACCTCGACGACGAGGCCATGAAGGGCGAGTTCTACCCCAGGGTCGACAAGACGCGGCTGTTCGCGGACGGCTACATCGCGGAGAAGTCCGGGCACAGCCGCGGCAGC
Source organism: Streptomyces sp. NPDC001933 (assembly GCF_042890955.1). NCBI lineage: Bacteria > Bacillati > Actinomycetota > Actinomycetes > Kitasatosporales > Streptomycetaceae > Streptomyces > Streptomyces sp. NPDC001933. The sequence continues at coordinate 9,332 of NZ_JBIASS010000017.1, forward strand.
ACGGTGGATCTGACGCTGGTGAAGCTGCCCGCGGCGCCGACCCCGCCGTACCGGCCGGGCGAGCCGCAGGTGCCCTGCTACGCGCCCGCGGCCGAGCGGTTCCCGGACGACTCCGTGGACATGGGCACCGGTTTCGACTGCTTCGACACGCTCTCCCACACCGACGATCCGCGCATCCAGGGGGCGCAGCGCGCCAACCGGCAGTTCCTGAAGAAGACGCTCACGGACGCCGGTTTCGTGAATCTGGCCGAGGAATGGTGGCACTACACCTTCAAGCCCGAGCTGTTCCCGGACACCTATTTCGACTTCCCGGTGGCCCGGCGGTCCGTCGCGGGGCACTGACGCGTCCGCGCGGAAGCGGGCGGCCGGGGCCACCCCCGTGGGTCCCGGCCGCCCGCTTCTTCCTCTTCGACGCGGATCGGCCGTATCCGGTTGCGGTCCAGGCGGCCCTCAGCAACTACGGTGCCCGTATGTCACAGCAGACGTTCGATTCGTACGAGGAGTTCTGGCCCTACTACGTGGCGATGCACTCCAGGGCCGCGACCCGGTGGGTCCATCTGACCGGCACCCTGACCGGGCTCGCGGTCACCGCCTACGGTCTGGCACGGGGGCGCAAGCGGTACCTGGCCGCGTTGCCGCTGATCGGGTACGGGACCGCCTGGCCCGCTCATTTCCTGATCGAGAAGAACAATCCGGCCACGTTCGGGCATCCCGCCTGGTCGCTCCGCGGCGACGCGCAGATGATCCGGATGATGCTGGCGGGGCGCGACGGGGAGCTGGCGGCAATAGCTGCCGAGTGGCTCGCCGACAACGGGTGCTGCCAGGAGTGTTGACGACCGGTCACCGCAGGAGAAAACTCTTCGACCGGTGACGCGGCGACGCGCGGCCCGTACCCCGGTCGGCGGGGGTACGGGCCGTGTCCGTCACCGTGCGTGCGTCGAACGGGCGTTACGGGACGGCGGGCTCACGGACGCGTTCCGCACGGTCCACGGCGTGCTCCACGACGCCCACCAGTACATCCCGTACGGAGCCGCGGTCGCGCGCGTCGCACATGACCACGGGCACCTGCGGGTCCAGGTCCAGCGCCGCCTGCACCGTCTCGACGGGGAACGTGTCGGCCCCCTCGAAGCAGTTGACGGCGACGGTGAACGGAATGGCCCGGCGTTCGAAGTAGTCGACCGCCGCGAAGCAGTCCTCCAGCCGACGGGTGTCAGCGAGCACGACGGCCCCGAGCGCGCCCTGGGCCAGCTCGTCCCACAGGAACCAGAACCGGTCCTGCCCCGGGGTGCCGAAGAGGTACAGCACCAGGTCCTCGCGCAGCGTGATCCGGCCGAAGTCCATGGCCACCGTGGTGGTGGTCTTGGTCTCCACGCCCGCCACGTCGTCCACCGGCCGGCCGGCCTCGCTGAGCCTCTCCTCCGTACGCAGCGGCCTGATCTCGCTGACCGCGCCCACCAGGGTCGTCTTGCCCGCTCCGAAGCCGCCCGCCACCAGGATTTTCAGGGTAACGGGCTCAACGGGCCGCTTCTTGCGGCTAGAGCGCCCGAAGGCCATTGATCACCTCGCGAAGAATGTTCACGTCCGGCAGCTCGGCCGGCGGAACGGGACGGGTCACGTGCACCAGCTCGTCCTCGACGAGGTCGCCGACCAGCACCCGGACCACCCCCACGGGGAGGTCCAGGCCGGCCGCGAGCTCCGCGATCGACTGGGGCATGCCACTGCAGAGTTCGACGATCTCCACGTGTTCCGGGGAGAGCGTCTGGTCCCGGCCGGGGTCGTCGGCCTCGGGTTCGGGTACGACGATCGCGATCAGGTCGAGCCGATGGCGGGAGGCGCTGCTGGTTCGGCCCCGGGTCATCGCGTACGGACGGACCACCGGGCCCGCCTCGGCGTCGTACCAGCGCGAGGCCCGCGGGTCGGCGGGCGTCGCCGGAGATCGGGTGGAGTCAGCGCTCACCGTCCACTCACCCCCCGGCGGACAGACCGGTCGTCCGGGGGGCGTTGGCCAGGTGGGCGCCGACGCGCTTGACCATCAGCGTCATCTCGTAGGCGACCTGGCCGACGTCCGAGTCGGCGTCGGCCAGCACCGCGAGGCAACTGCCGTCGCCGGCCGCCGTGACGAAGAGGAACGCCTCGTCGAGTTCGACGACGGTCTGGCGGACCCGGCCCGCTTCGAAGTGCCGTCCGACGCCCTTGGCGAGACTGTGGAATCCGGAGGCGACGGCCGCCAGATGTTCGCTGTCCTCCCGGGTCAGGTCCTTCGACGTGCCGGTGGCGAGGCCGTCGCTGGAGAGCACCAGCGCCTTGTGGATGCTGGCGACGCGTTCGACGAGTTCGTCGAGGAGCCAGTTGAGCTGGCCGGAGCCCTGCCGTGCGGCGTTGGTTGCTGCGACGTTCGGTGCGGTCATCGACCGTCCCCTCCCGGAGTGGTTCCTTGTGCTGTTTCACCGGGGCCGGTCACGTCCTCGGCGTTCTGCCGACGGCCACGCTGCCAGCCGCGTTGGAGCGAAGCCATCCGGCTGCGCACCTCTTCCGCATCACGTTCGAAGTCCTGGTCCGGTTCCGTCCGGGCCGGCTCGGGATCGCGGACCACCGATTCCTCGCGCAGTTGCGGGACGAGGCTGGCCTGCCGGATACGGCGGGGCAGGCCGCCCACGGTCTCCCGGGTTCTCGGGGCGCCGGGCGACTCGGGTTCCTCGGGTGCGGCGGGTCCGGTCGGTTTCCGGAAGCCGGTGGGCTGCCGGGGTTCGACGGGCGTGAAGCCGGCGCCGGGGCCCTCCGCTTCGGCGGGGCCCGTCGGGACGTCCCGCTCGGCGGCCGCGGGATGGGCGCGGCCCGCCTCGTCGACCCGGCGGCCGTTGTCGGCGACCAGGGTCGGCGGCTTGCGGCGGGGCAGTGGCGCCGGACCGCCGGGGCGCATCGGCCGTACGCCGGCCGGCGGCTCCGGCTCCTGGTCCGTGGCCTGCTGGTGCTGTTCGCGGTCGGCTTCGCGCCGGAGGTCGCGGGAGCGGAAGATGCCGCCGCGCTCGCTCTCGGTGTCGTCGAGGTCGGAGGCGCCGCCCAGCAGGGGTTCGAGCAGCGGGTCGAGCACGGGGTCGCTCTCGAAGCCCAGTGTGCCGACGGGGCCTTCGAGCTCGACGGGCCCGTCCAGGAGGGCCGGGTCGACCAGGCCGGTCGGAACGGGGGCGAGGCCGGAGGGCCTGCCGGTGGCCCGGCGGTCCGGTGCGCCGTCCCCGCGGTCCCGGCCGCCGCCGGACCCGTCACCGGCGGTCCGGCCGCCGCTGCCGATCGCCCGCTCGGCCCGGCGGTCGAGGCGGAAGCCGGTGCCGTGCGTTTCCGGGGCGTCGGTGAGCAGCGCCGCCGGGATGAAGACGACGGCGGTCGTGCCACCGTACGGGGAGGTCTGCAGCGAGACGCGGACGTTCTGGCGCTGGGCGAGACGGCTGACCACGAACAGGCCGAGCCGGTCGGTGTCGGACAGTTCGAACTCGGGGGTCTCGGCGAGCCTGAGGTTGGCGTCCAGGAGGACGTCGGGGGCCATGCCGAGGCCGCGGTCGTTGATTTCGAGCGTGAAGCCGTTGGCAACGCGTTCGCCGAGCACCTGGACCGCGGTGTGCGGGGGCGAGAACACGGTCGCGTTCTCCAGGAGTTCGGCGATCAGGTGGGTGAGGTCGGCGACGGCGGGGCCGCCCACCCCGATCCGGGCCAGTCGGCGGACCTCGATCCGTTCGTAGTCCTCGACCTCGGCGACCGCCGCCCGCACCACGTCCATCAGCTGGATCGGCTTGCGCCACTGCCGGGACGGGGCCGCGCCGGAGAGGATCACCAGGCCCTCGGCGTGGCGTCGCATGCGGGTGGTCAGGTGGTCGAGGCGGAAGAGGTCGGCGAGTTCATCGGTGTTCTCGGTGCGGCGCTCCATGGCGTCCAGGAGCGTCAGCTGCCGGTGCAGCAGGACCTGGTTGCGGCGGGCGAGGTTGACGAAGACCTCGGAGACGCCGCGCCGCATGTCCGCCTGCTTCACGGCGGCCTCGACGGCCGCCCGTTGCAGGGTGTTGAGGGCCTGGCCGACCTGGCCGATCTCGTCCCGCTCGTACTGGAGGTGCGGGGCTTCGGTCTCGACGTCGACCTGTTCCCCGGCGGCGAGCCGGCGCATCACGCTCGGCAGCCGTACGCCGGAGACCTCATGGGCGTCCTTGCGGAGCCGGGAGAGGTCCCGGATCAGTTCACGGCCGATGCGTACGGAGACGAACACCGAGGCGATCAGGGCGAGGAACCCGAGAACGCCCGCGATACCGGCCTTGATCAGGACGCTGTAGCCGGCGGGCTTGCCGCGGTCCTGGAAGCGGTTGTTCATCTCCGTGGAGTCGTTGGCCAGCCGGTCCAGGACCGGCGGGGCCGCTTCCTGCCAGCGCTCGGCGTCGACGGCGCGCGGGTCCTGGGTGGGACCGCCCTCGATGAGGGTCTTCTCCGCCGTCCGCAGCGGTTCGCTGTCCGGGCTCGCCCAGTACCGCTCCACACGTTGGCGCTCCTCGGCGGGAAGCGCGTCGACGTTGATCTCGTAGAGCAGCTCGCGGTTTGCCGCGAGGTCGGATATCTGACGCAGTTCGGCGGCGGTGAGCCGTCCGGCGATGAGCGACGAGGCGACCAGTGCGTCTTCGCGGGAGAGCATTTCGCGAGCTCGTGAGATGCCGACCAGTGCGCGGACCTGCTTGTCCATCGATACGTTCTCCATCGTGCGGAGACCGGTGAGGAATCGATAGCAGGGGTCTATGAGCCGGTTGTAGAACTCCATCGCCTTGGAGCGGTCGATGGTGCGCCGGTCGACCGAATCGCGCAGCGCGCCGAGTCCTTCGACCGTGCCGAGGATCGAATTCAGCTGGGTGTCGTCGTCGGAGCTCAGCGCGTCGCGGATGTCCTGCTGCCGGGCGCCGTCCTTGACGCCGTTCAGGACGCGGTCGGTGGCAGCTCGTTGGCGCTGCAGGAGCGGGAGGGCGTTGGAGGCCCTGGGGTCGGCGAGGAAGACGAGGGTCTGGCGGCGTTCGCTCTGAATGGCCCGGACGGTGTCCTCCAGCGGATGACCGACCTTCTCCACCACGGTGCCGGCGCTCAGCAGGCGGCCGGCCTCCCGTCCTGTCAGGAAGGTGGCGAATCCCCAGAGCGCGGTGAGGGAGATGAGCGGCACCAGCAGCAACGCCACGATCTTCCTGCGGATGGACTTTCCGCGAAAGCGCATGGACTCCCCCAGCTCGACCCCGCGGGACGGGGGTCGTGTTCCGTCAATAAACGGCGCGAGCCTACTACTGACGGAGTAGCAACTCGAAGAGACATCCGGACGATTTTCGGCCGCGCTGTCCGGTGTTGGCCATGGGTTGTCCTGGTATTCCGTGCGATGAAATTCGCGAAAGCGGCAGAAGAGACCTGCCAGGGCTTCATTTTGTTCGTTGGGGCAGTTGGCTGGAATCCTTCGCTTCACGCAGGTTCGGGGGAATCTTCACGGCCGTTGACTCGTCTCTCTGTACGGGGCAGGGGTAACACGGGGAGAGCCGGGGCCGGTCAGGCGGGATCATGGTCCGGGGGCGCCATGCGCGTTCCACCGGACGGACAGTGCGGGGCAGGGGTTCGCGAGGCAGGACGGTCCGATCCGCCCGCGTAGAAACGGCGCATGCCGGGCAGCAACCCTGAAGTCGGACAGTGGTGGGGAGTTGAGAGCCTTGAAGACGGAACAGCGTCGGGGCGCGGTGTCGTCGGCACCGGCCGCGACGGCGAACTCGGCGGCGGGCGGGGCGAAGATCCCGCGTCAGCAGCTGTGGGTGGAAGAACCCGCGGGCCGGCGGCGGATGCCGGACCCGGTCCGCAGGTCCGCCGTGCGTGCCGTTCTCATCATGTCGCTGACGATCATCCAGGCCATGGTGGCGTTCCTGTGCACGCTGGCCGGGTCCTGGCTGGCCTTTCCGATGGTGCTGAGCAGTGTGGGCAGCACCGTGGTCGCGACCTGGTCGGTGCTGGACGTGTGGGTGACCAGGCAGGTCTGGAACCAGCGCAACGGCGTGGTTTCGGTGCCGAGCAGTTCGGCGCGGCAGCTGCGCCGTGAGCGTCGCAGAGCACGGCGGGCGGCGCGGGCCGCGCAGCGGGACGACGCGCGGATACGCCGCCGGGGCGCGGAAAGCCTCTCCCGGGCCTGAGGGCTGCCGGGCGGTGGGCGTGCTCGGGCCCGAGCACACCTGGGCCGCGGGCGCCCTCGCCCTCGGGCCTGAGCGCCCCGGGCGGCGGGCGTGCTCGGCCTCTCGAACCAGTCCCGTCTCTCCTCTTCCCGCCCGGCCCTGTCCCCGAGGGAACACCTCGGTGCGTTCCCTCGGGTCTCCGCCCCTACTCGTCGGAGGAAGCCGGGGCGGGGACCGGGCCGGAGACCGGGGCGGCGGTGTCGGGAGATGTGGTGGCGCGCTTGAACATGCGGGTGGCGGTGATCTCGCCGTGCACCGTCTCCCCGTTCGGGTCCTGCTGCGGCAGTCCGGGGCGCAGATGCTCCTCCACGCTGATGTACTTCAGCCCGGCACGCAGATCCGCGTCGTTGCGCAGCCGGATGACCAAGGGGAATTCGGCGAGCGCCGTGGTGTCGAACAGCCCGGTCGTGTAGAGGAGTTGTACGCCCAGGGCATCCGACACCGCACGCTGGAGCTCCAGCAGGTAGGTGGCGTTGGCGCGGCCGATGGGGTTGTCCAGGAAGAGCGTGCCCGCGTGCCGGTGCTGGTGGCGGTCGCGGCCCCGGTCGTTGCTGCGCAGCGCGGCCATCGTGCAGTACAGGGCGATGGCGGCGGTGAGGAGCTGGCCGCCGGAGAAGACGTCGCCCATCTGTCCGACCGGGACGCGCTCGGCGCGCAGCACCGCGTCCGGCTTGAGGATCTCCACGGCGATGCCCTTGGGCTCCAGTGCCGCCTGCACCCCGCGCAGCAGCAGGGACATGCCGTCCCTGCGCAGGTCCGAGTTCTTCTTCAGCGCGGCGCGGGTCGCCTCGTCGACGACTTCGCCGAGCCGCTCGGTGAGGGTCGCCTGGTCGGGTTCCTCGAAGCGGATGCGGAGGAATTCCTGGCCCGACCACTCCCCCAGTCCCTCCGGGAGCTGCGAGAGCCGCTGGGCGGAGCGCAGGGTGGTGAGCGCTGACTCCACCAGGCCGCGGAGCCGGTCGACGATGGAGTCGCGGTTGCGCTCCAGCTGGGCCAGCTCGTCGGTGAGCACCCGGAGCCGGGGCGCGAAGGCGGCGGCCCACTTCTCGGCGTGCTCGGGCAGCGCCGCGGCCGGCAGCTCGCGGATCTGCTGACGGGCGGGGGTGCGGACCTGTTCGTAACGCGTGGAGTTGGCGTGCCGTACGAGGACGTCGCCGGCTTCCCGTACGGCGCTCTCGGCGGCGGACAGGTCGGTGGCGCAGCCGCGCAGTGAGCGGCGGGCCTCGGCGGCGGACTGCCGGGCCTCTTCGAGGCTGCCCGGGTAGGGCTCGGGGGCCTCGGTGTCGTCGTCCGCGCCGTGGTCCCGGAGCAGGTCGCGCAGGAGCGCGGCCGTCTCGTCGAAGCCGCCTGCCGAGTCCTCGGCGGTGCGGTGGGCGTGCAGCAGCTCGGCGTGGGCGGCGCGGGCGGTGTCCAGGGTCGCGGTGGCGGTGGCCAGTTCGGCCGTAGCAGTACGCAGGAGGGTCTGGGCCTGGTCGGCGTCGGCGGGGACCAGCTCGTCGGGGAGCTCGGTGTGGTGGGACTCGCCGTCGGCCGGGGCCAGGCGCTCTGCCTCGCCGCGGAGCCGGCCCAGCTGCTCGCTCGCCGTGGAGGCCCTGGTCTCCAGGAGCTGGACCAGGGACTCGGCACGGGCGGCGGCCGCCTGCCGGGAGGGGCCGTCCGCGCCGTCGGTGCCTTCGAGGAGTTGGGCGGCGCGGGTGCGGACCTTGTTGGTGAGCCGGTCCAGTTCAGCGAGGGCGGCGCTCTCGTCGCTCTCCGCGCGGGCCTGTTCGGCGCGCAGATCCGCGCCGACGCCGACCTTCTCGTACAGCTGGGACGCAGCCCGGTACGCCTCGCGCAGCGCGGGGAGCGCGGGGCGCGGGCCGTCGTCCGCGGGCTCCGGCAGGTGCTCGGGGGCGCCCGCGATCTCCGCCCGTTCGGCACGCAGGGCGCGGGCGGTGCGGCGGGCGTCGTCGGCGGCGCGCTGGGCGGCACGGCGGTCCTCGTCGGCGGCGCGGGCCCGCTCCAGGCAGACGGTGGCCCGCGCTTCGGACTCGGCCGCCTCGTCGACGAGTTCACGGAGCTTCACCTGCCAGCCCGCGCGTTCGCGGAGCCGGTACGCGAGGCCCGCGAGGGCGTCGGCGGCGCGGCGGGCCCGCTGGGCGGCGTCCTGGCGCTCCTCACGGACGCGGGCGGTGTCGGCGGCGGCCTCGTCCGCCTCGGCGCGCACCGTACGGGCCTCGGCCAGCTCGGCCTCGGCGGTCCGGGCGGCCGTGCGGGCGGCGCCGGCGGCCTCGGCGAGTTCGGCGAGCATGCCGGGCGGGCAGTCGGCCCGCCAGGAGCCGATGCGGGCGGCGAGGGAACGGTCGCCGGTGAGGCGGGCCGCGAGGGTACGGATGTCCTCGTCACGGGCGGCGGCCCGGCTCCTGAGGGCCTGGCGCTCCTCGTCGGCCGCGTGCTCGTCGTGCATCGCCGGGTTCGGCGGGACGAGGAACACCCCCTCCGTGCTCGCCGCCGCCCCCGAGCCGGCGGCCGGGACGGGCGCGAGCAGCGCGGCAGCGGTGCCGACGGCGACCGCGGAACGCGGCAGCAGCGCCGCACCGCTGAGGACCTCGCGGGCGCGGGCGTGCGAGTCGGGATCGGTGATGACCACGCCGTCGACGAGTTCGGGACGGGCGGCGAGTACGGCCGCGTGGTCGGCGGGGTCGACGGCCTGGGCGAGGTAGCGCCAGCCGGGCAGCGCGGGGATGCCGTGCTCCCCGAGGTACTCCACGGTGGCCAGGACGTCGGGGCCGGGCGGCAGCAGCCCGCCGTCGCCGAGCGCGCCGAGGATGCGGGAGTCGTCGGCGGCCGCGGTGCGCAGTTCGAAGAGGCGGCGCTCGGCGGAGGCGATGGACTGGTCGAGCAGTTCGCGCAGTTCGTCGGCGCTGCGGTCGAATTCCTGGGCGGTGAGCGGCTGTTCGGGGGCGGCGGCCTGTTCGGCCGTGACGGTGTGCGGGCCGTGCGCCACCTGGGCGGGCCCGCCCGTTTCGTTCGCCCGGCCGCTCGCTTCCGCCGGGACGGTCCGGCGGTCGGTGGCGTCCGTGCCGTGCGGGGCGTCCGGGTCCGTTCCGGCCGCGCCCCGGCGGGGCCTGGGCACGCCGCTGCCGTGGGCGGCGGGCAGGCCCAGCAGGTCGGCGAGGCGGTGGTCGGCGGCGATCGACTCGGCTGCCCTGAGCTCGGCCTCGTAGGACTGTTCGGCGGCCTGTGCGGCATCGGCGGCGCGCGCCGCCGCGAGTTCGGCGCGGCTCTCGGCGGCCGCGGCCTCCCTGGCCACGTCGGCCGCCGAGCGGGCGGCCTCCCTGGCGGTGTCCCACGCGGCGACGGCGGAGGTCTCGGCGTCGCTGGCGGCGAGGGCGGCGCGGGCCGGGTCGGCGTCCGGCGCGGTGTCGTCGAGCCAGCCGGCCCGTACCGCCTGTGCGGTCTCCTGCTCGACCTCGGCGAGGCGCTGGCGCAGATGTCCGGCCTCGCTGCGGGCGCGCTGGGCCTCGGTGGCGGCAGTGGTGGCGTCCCGGTGGGCGGTCTCGCCCGCGCTCTGGAGGGTGTCGGAACGCTCCTCCTCCTCGTTGGCCACGGTCTCGCCGGCCTCGGCGGCGGTGTGCAGCGCCTGTACGAGGTCGGCGGCGGCCTTGGCGCGGGCGGCGAGCGCGGGCGCGGCGTCCCGCTCGGCCTCGCGGATGGCGACGGCCACCCGTGCGGAGCGGTCGGCGGCGGCGCGGTGGCGCAGCACGGCCTCGGCGGCCTGCCAGGCGGAGTGCAGGGTGCGGGCGTCGACCAGCTCGCGGCGCTGGGCGGCGGCGCCCTTCTCCGCCGCGGTCAGGGCCAGGGAGGCGTGCCGGTAGGCCAGTTCGGCGGCGATCAGGGCGCTGCGGCCGCGCGCCTGCTCGGCCGTGGTGACGGTGTGCGCGGCGCCCGTCACCTGCTGGGCCAGCTCGGCGGTCCGGCCGCGTTCCTCCCGGGCGCGGGCGGAGAGCCTGCGGGCGAGCGTGCGGGTGCGGCGCTCGGCGCCCGCGTGGATGTCCCGGGCGCGGGAACGGGTGCCGGCGGCCTCCACGATCCGGCCGAGCAGGTCGACCGAGCCCGCGGTGAAGTCGCGTTCGGCGGTCAGCTCGGCGCGGCGGCCCAGCTTGTTGCCGAAGCCGCTCACCAGGTCGGCAAGGCCGTCGGTGTCGCGGGTGTCGGTGACGGCGCGGAGCAGCAGGTCGGTGAAGTCGGAGTCCTTCTTGACCGCGAAGAGCCCCGCCGCCTCGCCCTCGTCGGCGTTCATCTCGCGCTGGTAGCGGAAGAGTTCGGGGTCGAGTCCGAGGTCTCCGAGGTGTTCGTTCCAGCGGTCGTGGATCTCTTCCCAGTGCACGTCGAGGTGCTGGTAGAACTTGCCCGCCTCGGTCAGGGCGTCACGGAAGCCCTTCATCGTGCGCCGTCGGCCCTGCGCGCCGGAGACGCCTTCGGCTGGCCGGCGTACGGAGGTGGCCTCGGCGACCGGCAGGGAGTCCAGGCTGAGGCCGGGTCCGGGCCGGAAGGAGTACCAGGCCTCGGCGAACTTCCGGGGGTCGTTGGAGACCTGCCGGCCGCGCCATTCGCTGACCTTGCCGACGACCACGCACTCGCCGGTGAGGGTGTGCTGCCACTCCAGGGCGACGTGTCCGCAGTCGTCGGCGAGCAGGAACTTGCGCAGCACGCCGGAGCTGGCGCCGCCGAGGGTGTTGCGGTGGCCGGGCAGCATGACCGAGAAAATCAGCTTCAGCAGCACCGACTTGCCGCCGCCGTTCTCCAGGAAGAGCACCCCGGCGGGGGCGGGGCGGCGCGGCGGGCCGACCGGCTCCTCCTCGAAGAACTCCGCCTGGGCCGGCGCGGGGTGGGGCACGGGCTCGCCCACTCCGCGCAGGTCAAGCACGGTGTCGGCGTAGCGTGCACCGGCAGGCCCGATGGAGTAGAGGCGGACCCGGGACAGCTCGTACATGGCGGCGGACTCTCGTCGTTCAGGCAGCGGGGGGGGAGACGGCGGTGGTGGGGCGGGCCGGTCAGGCGTGGAAGGGCAGACCGGCGTCGGCGGCCAGCTCCAGGTCGTCGGCGTCGGGCGGCGGCAGCAGCGTCGCCGTGCCGTCGGTGACCGGTACGACGCCGAGTTCCAACAGTTCGGCCATGGCGGCGCCGCCGGCCATGTCGCGGACCTGGAGCTGGTAGCGGGCGGTGGTGCGGAAGGCGCCCCCGGCGTCGTCGCCGGTGCGCTGGAGGAAGCCGGAGTCGGTGAGGAAGGCGACGGCCTTGCCGACGATGCCGGTGGTGGAGCCGGCCAGGCGGCGGGCGTCCTTCGTGGCGCCGGTGGAGCTGCGCCGGGCGTAGATCCGCCAGGCCGCTTCGAGTCCGGGGGCGTCGGTGGCCGGGTCGGTGTTGTCGCCGTGCTCCTCGGCGCGCTCCTCCAGGCGGTGGCACGCCTGGCGTACGAAGGAGTCGACGCCGTTGACCGTGATCCGCCCGATGTACGCGTCGTCGGCGAGGTCCTCGGGGCGGGGGAAGGCCATCGCGGCGACGGCGAGGTGCGCCAGCCCGTGCAGGAAGCGGTCGGCGGAGTCGGATGAGGCGCGGCGGGCGTAGTCGCCCATGCGGACCGCGAAGACGGAGTCCTCACCGGCGGTCACGGCCATGCCCGCGCGGGTGGACACCTCCAGGACGACCAGGCCGAGTCCGGTCGCCACGGCGTCGGCGAGCCGGGCGAAGGCGGGCTCCTCCCGGTAGCGGCGGAGCAGTTCGGCGTATTCGGCGTCGCGGGCCGGCAGCAGCTTGGGCTGGAGGCCGAAGGCGACGAGCCGGGCGGCGTCGGCGGCGTCGGCCGGGGTGACGGAGGGCGTGGCCTCGGGGACCACCGGGTCGACGGGGCCGGTGGCCTCGGTCGCGTACGCGGCGGTCGGCTCGCTCCACGCGTCGGCATGCTGTGCGCGGTGGTCGCTCACGACTGTCGCTCCTTGCTGCGGAAACTCTTCGGTACGGGTACGGGTACGGGTACGGGGTGAACGGCGCCGGCTCTCGCGGCATTCTTCCCGGGCGGCGCGGTCCGGTCCGTGGCCGCGGCATGGGTACCGGCGGGGGCCGGCCGGGTCGGCGCGCGATGTGGCGCACGCACCGCGCCGGTCATGAGGCCTCCGTGCGGTCGGCGGCCATTCCTGCCGCGTCCAGCAAAGCCGTGCCGACGATCAGGTCCGCGCCGCCGAACTCCGGGTCGTCGAGCTGTGTGCCGTCGTCGACGGAGAACAGCAGCCGCTGTTCGCCCTGGCGGTATGCGGTGCCGACCGGCGGGCTCGCGGCGTGCACCGCGAGCAGGGCGACCAGGTAGGGCAGTTCGGGATCGCGGCGCCGGGCCTCGGCGAGGAGTCCGGAGAGACGTCGCGGGGCGTCGTGCTCCAGGTCCAGGAGCTCCATGGCGCTCGCGAGCTGCTCCTCGCTGAACCTGCTGTCGTCGGGGGTGGCGATCAGATCGGGCTCGGGCATCTCGGCGCCCAGGTGTTCCCGCTCCAGGGGCGGGGTGAGCAGCATGTCGACGAGGTCTCCGACCCTGACCGAGGTGGGGGTGCGCAGTCCGGTGCCGCGGGCGAAGAAGGCGTCGGTGACGCGGATCGCCTGTTCGACGGGGAGCGGCAGCAGCGGCGCGACCAGCTGGCCGTACAGGTCGAGGCCGGTGCGGGCGGTGGGGGTGGCGAAGGCCTGCCGGTCCTGCTCGGCGCGGAACAGCGGCCCGGCTTCCAGCAGGCGGGACTGGAGCTGGGTGTGGCGGCGGATGCAGTCCTTGACGATGTCGACGAGCTCGGCGGCGCGGCGCTTGTGCTCGGGCTCCTCCGCCTCGTCGCGCGCCTTGCGGATGTTGGTGAGGATCGCGTTCTCGTGGCGGTAGCGGTCTGCGACGTGGTCCAGCGCTTCGGCGATCATGTCGGGGACCGCGTTGAGCCAGTCGACCGCGCGGACGTTGCGCCGGGTGGCCTCCAGCGTCTTGCGGAGGGTCTCCGCGTACTGCACGGTGCGGTAGCGGGCCTGCTCGGCGGCGAGCTGGGCGTCCGCGAGGCGGCCCCGGCTGATGAGGACCTCCAGCTTCACCTCGGCGGCGATCTGGGCGCTGGTGACGTCCGTGTCGAGGGCGCCGACCAGGACGTTGACCGCTTCGTCGGTGGCGCGGAGGTAGACCGTGCCGCCGTATCCAGGGACCTCTTCGATCAGCTTGAAGTCGTAGTCCCGGCGGACGTAGACCCCGTCGGGGCCGAAGGTGCCGTACACCGCGCGGAATCCGCGGTCCACGCTGCCGACGTTGATCAGGTTCTCCAGCACCCAGCCGGCGACCCGCTCGTGCTCGGCCACCGGACGGCCAGGGGCCTGGGCGGCGACGCGGGGCAGCAGTCTGGCCACTATCTGGTCGTGGTCGGCACCCGTGTCGAAGTCCATGTTGAGGGTGACGAGGTCGATCGCGGCGAGCGCGACCTCGGCCATCGAGTAGACCGTGTACTCACCGGCCAGATTCGCCTTGCGCACATCGAGGTCGTGCAGCGGCGCCGTGCAGGCGAGCGCGCGCAGCCGCCGCGAGAGCCCCTCGTCGGCGGCCGGGCCCGGGGCGGGCCGCGGCCCCGCGCTGAGCTGGGGCGCAGCGTTGTCCGTGTAGGCAGGCGAAGTCACGGTGCACAGATTAGGTCCTCGGACTGACAACGGTCGAAACGGCGCAGAAGCGACCCCTGCCCGGGGCCATCCGGCGTCCGTGTCAGGGCCGTTCCCCGCCGCGTTCCCGATCGCGTTCCCCGCCGTTCTCTCCGCCGCTCTCGCCGCCGCGTTCCGCACCCTGTTCTACGCCGTGTTCCGCACCCTGTTCTACGCCGCGCTCCGCTCCGTCGCCGCGGCCCGGCGGCGGGGTTCCATAGCCCCCGCCGCCAGGTGTGCGCAGCACCAGAACGTCCCCCGGCTCCAGCTCGGCCGTGTCGCAGCCGCGCAGTGCGGTGGCCGCCCGGTCGCCCGGGTGCTCGATGTGCTGGTCGCCCGGTGCGCCGGGTCCGCCGCCCGCCATGCCGTACGGCCGGACCCGGCGGTGGCCGGAGAGCAGCGCCACGGTGACGGGCTCCAGGAAGCGGATGCGCCGCTCCACGCCGCGGCCGCCGTGCCAGCGCCCGTCGCCGCCGCTGCCCTCACGGACCCGGAAGCTCTCCAGCAGGACGGGGTAGCGCCATTCGAGGACTTCGGGGTCGGTGAGGCGGGAGTTGGTCATGTGGGTCTGTACGGCGTCGGCGCCGTCGAAGCCGTCGCCCGCGCCGGAGCCGCTCGCCACGGTCTCGTAGTACTGGACGCGTTCGTTGCCGAAGGTGAGGTTGTTCATGGTGCCCGAGCCCTCGGCCTGGATGCCGAGGGCCGCGTACAGGGCGCCGGTGACGGCCTGGGACGTCTCCACGTTCCCCGCGACGGTGGCCGCCGGGTGGACGGGCGCCAGCATGGATCCTTCCGGGATCCGGACCTCCACGGGTTTGAGACAGCCGCTGTTGAGGGGGATGTCGTCGTCCACCAGGGTCCGGAAGACGTAGAGCACGGCCGCCATGACCACGGATTTCGGCGCGTTGAAGTTGCCCGGCTGCTGCGGTGAGGTGCCGGAGAAGTCGACGACCGCGCTGCGGGCGGCCCGGTCCACGGTGAGGGCGACCTCGATGACCGCGCCGTTGTCGGTCTCGTAGCGGTAGGAGCCGTCGTGCAGTGCGGCGATGATCCGGCGGACGGACTCCTCGGCGTTGTCCTGTACGTGCCGCATGTACGCGGCGACGGCATCGGGCCCGAACTGTTCGGTCATGCGGCGGAGTTCGGCGATGCCCTTCTCGTTCGCGGCGATCTGGGCGCGCAGATCGGCGAGGTTGGCCTCCGGGTCGCGCGAGGGGTACGCGGCGGTGGTGAGCAGTTCGCGCGTCCCGTCCTCGCGGAACCTGCCGTCGCGCACCAGCAGCCAGTTGTCGAACAGCACCCCCTCCTCGTGGATGGTGCGGCTGAAGGCGGGCATGGAGCCGGGGGTGATGCCGCCGATCTCGGCGTGATGTCCGCGTGAGGCCACGAGGAAGCGCAGTTCCGGCCGCTCGCCGTCGGCCCTGTCGGCCTCGTCGAACACGGGTGTCACCACGGTCACGTCGGGCAGGTGGGTTCCCCCGTGGTACGGATCGTTGATGGCGTACACGTCGCCGGGCCGCATCGTCTCGCCGTTGCGCCGCAGCACCTCCTTGATGGACTCCCCCATCGAGCCGAGGTGGACGGGGATGTGCGGGGCGTTGGCGATCAGATTGCCGTCCGCGTCGAAGAGCGCGCAGGAGAAGTCGAGCCGCTCCTTGATGTTGACGGAGTGGGCCGTGTTCTCCAGGCGCACGCCCATCTGCTCGGCGATCGACATGAAGAGGTTGTTGAAGACCTCCAGCATGACGGGGTCGACCCGGGTGCCGACGGCGGTACGGTCCGGGCGCGGGCGGACCCTGGTGAGCAGCAGATGGCCGGTGCCGTGGAGCGTGGCCTGCCAGCCCGGGTCGACGACGGTGGTGGCGTCCGCCTCGGCGATCACGGCGGGGCCGGTCACGGTGTCGGCGGTGCGGAGGTCCTCGCGGCGGTGGAGCGGGGTGTCCTGCCATCGGCCGTCGGCGAACATCCGCACGGTGTCGTGCGGTCGGGGCCGGGTTCCCGGGCGGGGCTCGCGGCCGGCCGGGCGGGGCCGGTGCCGGCCCGCCGTTCCGGTCGCCTCGACCGACACCGCCTCGACGACCAGGGGCTTGTCCATGGTGAACGCGTAGCGCGCCCGGTGCTCGGCGGTGAACGCCTCGGCCATGGCGGGTGCGGTGTCCAGGTCGACGGGCAGGCTGGAGTCCGTGCCGGCGTAGCGCAGCAGTACCCGGGCACGGGTGCTGATCGCGGTGTCGGGGACGGCGTCGGCACGCAGTTCGGCGCGGGTCCGGGCGGCCAGTTCGTCACAGAGTCCGCCGATCTCGGTCCGGGTCGCCTCGTTCAGCTCCGCCTCCACCGACTGCTCGCGCATCGCGGTGGCGTCGGCGAGGCCGATCCCGTACGCGGACAGCACGCCCGCCAGCGGCGGTACGAGGACCGTGTCGATGCCGAGCGAGTCGGCGACGGCGCAGACGTGCTGGCCACCGGCGCCGCCGAAGCCGGTCAGGGCGTAGCGGGTGATGTCGTGCCCACGCTGCACGGAGATCTTCTTGACCGCGTTCGCCATGTTGAGCACGGCGATCTCCAGGAATCCGGCGGCGGTCTCGGCGGCCGTGCGCCGGGTTCCGGTGGCGCGTGCGACGTCCTCGGCGAGCGCGTCGAAGCGTTCGCGGACCAGGTCCGCGTCGAGCGGGAGGTCGCCGTCCGGTCCGAACACGGCCGGGAAGTGCGCGGGCTGGATCCGGCCGAGCATCACATTGGCATCGGTGACGGTCAGCGGACCGCCGCGGCGGTAGCAGGCCGGGCCGGGCGTCGCGCCCGCCGAGTCGGGGCCGACCCGGTAGCGCCGGCCGTCGAAGTGCAGCACGGAGCCGCCGCCGGCCGCGACGGTGTGGATGCTCATCATCGGGGCGCGCATCCGTACTCCGGCGACCTGGGTACCGAGTTCGCGCTCGAACTCGCCCGCGTAGTGCGAGACGTCGGTGGACGTGCCGCCCATGTCGAAGCCGATGACCCGCTCGAATCCGGCCTGTTCGGAGGTGCGGGCCATACCGACCACGCCACCGGCGGGGCCGGAGAGCACCGCGTCCTTGCCCCGGAAGTGGGAGGCCTCGCGCAGCCCACCGTTGGACTGCATGAACATCAGCCGGATGCCGCCGAGTTCACCGGCGACCTCGTCGACGTACCGGCGCAGGATCGGCGAGAGGTAGGCGTCGACGACGGTGGTGTCGCCGCGTGGCACCAGTTTGATCAGCGGGCTCACCTCGTGCGAGCAGCTGACCTGGGTGAAGCCCGCCTCGCGGGCCGCGTCGGCCACGGCGCTCTCGTGTCCGGGATGGCGGTAGCCGTGCATCAGGACGACGGCCGCGCTGCGCAGTCCCTCGGCGTGGGCCGCCCTCAGCCGCTCGGTGACCGCTTCCCGGTCCAGCGGGGTGACGACCCGGCCGCGGGCGTCGATCCGCTCGGGGACCTCGATCACCCGCTCGTAGACGGTCTCGGGCAGCAGGATGCGGCGGTCGAAGAGGCGCGGCCGGTTCTGGTACGCGATGCGCAGCGCGTCCCGGAAGCCCTCCGTGATGACCAGGACGGTCGGCTCGCCGCGCCGCTCCAGCAGGGCGTTGGTGGCGACAGTGGTACCGATCCGCACCGCGGCGACCCGGTCGGCGGGGACCGGATCGGTGGGGCCGAGGCCGAGCAGCGCCCGGATTCCGGCCACGGCGGCGTCGCGGTAGCGGTCCGGGTCGTGGGAGAGCAGCTTGCGGGTTACCAGGTGCCCGTCCGGGTCCCGGCCCACGACGTCGGTGAACGTCCCGCCTCGGTCGATCCAGAACTCCCAGCGTCCGGTCATCCCTCCATACTGGCCCGCGGCGCGGACAGCGGACCAGAGGGCACGGCGGGCTGCGGCTCTACGGTGGCCGGCGCGCTCCGCAGGGCTTCCTCGGCGCGGTGGGCGGTGAGGGCGATGGTCAGTCGCCTGCCCGGAAGCGCGACCCGGACCTGGAGGTAACCGGGCAGGGGGTTTCGGCGTCGAAGGGGCCGTCCGGGCGGGACCTGGTCGTCGCGGCGGCCGGGACCGGGGCCATGACGAGCGGTTCGTGGCCGCGGGCGACGAGGTGACGGGCCGTCTGCAGGGTGCGGTGGGCCACCCCGTTGGCATCGGGCGGGAGGATTCGGTGACGCTGACGACACGCATGTCCGTGTTCTCGCCGCGCCGGGCGTGACCGGGCCTGCTTGGATCTTTCCGCCCGGGGAACGTCCCATGAGTGCTTGAACCGGGGGGCGTCCGAGCCTTTGGGCCGAGGCCCGCTCGTTCGCGCCGCGCGCCCCCCGACGCGCGTCGCTGTGCGTGACCCGGTCAGGCCGCAGGGGTGTCGGGCCCGATCCGGCTGCGTACCGCCGTCTGCACCTCGGCCTCCTCGGCCGGGTCGGCGGCGAGGCGGCGGAGCCGCTCCGCGACCCTGATGTCGCCGGTCTCCGCGTGGAGTGCGGCCACCTCACGGGTGGTCTCCTCGCAGTCCCACAGGCATTCGACGGCGAATCCGGTGGCGAAGGAGGGGTCGGTGGCGGCCAGTGCGCGGGCCGCCCGGCCACGCAGGTGCGAGGAGGACGTCTCCCGGTAGATGTGCCGCAGTACGGGTGCGGCACAGCCGATGCCGAGCCGTCCCGCGCCGTCGACGAGGGTCCACAGCCGTGGTGCGTCCGGTCCGTCGCCCCGTACGGCCGCGCGCAGTGCGCCGAGGACCAGTGAGGCGTCCTGGGCGCCGCCCCGGCAGGCGAGCACACCGGCCGCGGACGCGCCGAGCGCGTCGGGCCGCCGGGCCCAGCTCCGGGCGCGGTCCACCGCCGCGTCGCCGCACATCCGCTCGAAGGCGGCGACGGAGGCGTCGGCGACGGTGCGCGAGGCGCTGACCGCTCCGGCCTCGATCAGGTCGAGCACGGCCGGGTCCCTGGCCTCCGCGAGATAGTGCAGGGCGGCGCAGCGTGCGCCGTCGGGGCCGCTGCGGGCGGCCTCGACGATCGTGGGCCGGTCCTCGGGGCCCGCGACGGCGGTGAGGCAGCGGGCGGCCGGCCCATGGAGGGCGCTGCCGCGTTCGAGCCCCTGCTGGGCCCAGTCGAAGACCGCCTGGACGCTCCAGCCCGGACGGGGGCCGCCGGGGCGCATCTGGCGCTGCCAGCGGTCGAACGAGCCCTGCTCCGAGGCGGCTCGGACCCTGGCGCCGATCTCGTCGCGCGGGTCCTCCGCCCAGAGCCGCCAGGGGCGGGGCTCGTAGGCGTCCCGTACGGTGGCGGCCAGCTCGGCCGCGCCCTCCTCGGTGGCCGGGAACCGGCCGAGCACGGGTACGGCGAGGGCGCGGAGTCCGGCGTCGTCGTCGCGCAGGGCGAGTTCGTCCAGGGCCCAGGCCCAGTTGGCGCCGGTCGCGGCGTACCGCCGCAGCAGGGCCAGGGCGTCGCCGCGTCCGTACGAGGCGAGGTGGCCGAGCACGGCCAGGGCCAGCCCGGTGCGCGAGTCGTCGGTGTCGAGATGGTCGTCGGGATCGCACAGGTGCCGCTCGATCTCCTCGATGCCGCCGTCGAGGTCGAGGTAGAGGCGTGCGTAGTAGAGGGAGCGGTTCTCCACCTGCCAGTCGTGACGCGGATCGCTCAGGACGCAGTGGTTGAGAGCCGCCAGGGCCTCGGGGCGTGGTGCGGCGAGCGCGTGGAGCGTGCCGTCGCCACGGCCCCTCTGCAGCAGGCCGAGCAGGGTGCCGCTCGGCGCTATGAACGGATCAAACATGGAAAAAGCCTCACATCAAGCTGTCGACGCAACCGGGACTGTGCAGTTCCAAGTGCCGGGTGGGCACTACGCCGCGCAGCAACATGATCGGCCGACCGCCGTCTTCTGCTTGGTGTAGACCATCTTCCTCTGCCTCTCGTCGGTGGCCCGGAGCCGGGCCCGCGACGTCATGATGACCCAGCCATTTCGCCACCGCGACCACATTTACGGCGTACCCGGTCAGCGGGAACCGAAGAGTTCCAGCAGGTCGGCCTTGCCGAACATGCGAGCCGTGTCCAGGGCGGAGGGTGTTCCGGCGGCCGGATCGGCCCCGGCGGAGAGCAGCGCCTCGATCACCGCGTCCTCGCCCTTGAAGACGGCCCCGGCGAGCGGCGTCTGCCCGCGGTCGTTGGCCCGGTCCGGGTCGGCGCCCCGGCCGACGAGGGCCGTGACGGCGGCGGCGTGGCCGTGGTAGGCGGCGAGCATCAGCAGCGAATCGCCCCGGTCGTTGGTGAGGTTCGCGGGGACGCCCGCATCGACGTACGCGGCGAGCGCGTCGGTCTCACCCCGGCGAGCGAGGTCGAAGACCTTCGTCGCCAGCTCGACCACCTCGGGATCGGGTGTTTCGCTCATCGGACGGACCGCCTTCCATCAACCGGTTTCACCGCTGTCGACCTGCCGGGACGTACGCCGTGGGGGCCGTACGAGTGAATCGACAGGGTACTGCCCGACCGGGCACATGACCCGGCCCACCCGCGGCAAGGGATCACGAATGGCGCGCCGGAACAGTACGCGACATCGATTGTTCCGCCGCACCGGGATCACCCTGGCGGCCATTCAAGTGAAAATAACGACTTTTCACCCAAATGCAGCTTTTATCGTATAGATACTTCCGGTGAATCTGGAAGGACTCATGGTGACTGTCCCCCCCAACCAGGAGAACCACTCATGATCCTGTCCATGTCAGGCGTCGTCATCCTCGGCATCATCGTCTTCCTGTTCTTCAGGAAGGACGGCCTCAAGGCCTCGCACGCCCTCGTCACTGCCCTGTTCGGCTTCTATCTGGCAGGCACCGCGATCGCACCGAGCATCACGGCGGGCGGCGCGAGTCTCGCCGGCCTCCTGGGCGGGATCAAGTTCTGACCGTCCGCGACCGTTCCCACCCCTTCAGGAGACCGACGTGGCCCGGCGACCACTCCCCCGCATTCTGAGCAGCGGCAGCGCCTCGATCACTCGCAGTCGCGAGTTCGCGCGCACGGCCGCCGACAACGCCACGGACGTCCTCCATCCGCTGATCACGATCACCCGTGGTCTGCGGCTGCTGGCCGCGGCCGGACGGCAGAAGTGGGCCGCGACGCCCAAGGACAAGCGTGGCCCCACGCTGTCCGTCGTCGCGGCCTGCATCTTCGTGTTCGCGCTCATGCCGTACGGGGGCCTGATCGCCCTGGTCACGGTGATGGGCGCGGCAGCCTGGGCGGGGCGGGAGCGGACCCCGGTGAAGACCGGCCCCGACGACGCGGAGACCGCGCGGCTGCGGTCCCTGTACGAGGCGCTCGTGCCGTACTTCTCGGTGGCCGACGACCCCGGTCCGCTGTTCTCCCACGGCGGCGACTGGGAGAAGGCCTTCAGCGGCTACGAGTTCGACACCGACGGGCGGCTGACCCGTCTCCAGGTGACGTACCCCGCCTACTTCACCGACAGCGAGGCCGATTCCCGGGCCAGGATCGAGCGGCTGCTGCACGCCAAGTCCGGCCGCGGCCGCGAGTACCACTTCGCCTGGGACGAGGAGGCCAACCGGCTCGTCATGAGCGTCCTCGGCGCCCTGCCCACCTCGATCGGCGCCCAGCGTTTCGTCACCGCCCCCGGCGAGACCGTACTGGGCTTCACGGACGGCGACGCGGTGCAGCGCACCGTTCCGGTGCACGACGGCGACGCCACCCGCGACGCCCCGCCGGTCGTCTGGCGCACCGGCGCCCGCTCCACCGAGCCGCATCTGCTGGTGATCGGGCAGCCCGGCAGCGGCACCACGACCCTGCTGCGCTCCATCGCCCTCCAGGCGCTCCAGCACGGCGACATCCTGGTCGTCGAAGGCAGCGGGACCGGCGAGTACGCGTTCCTGACCGGGCGCGACGGTGTCCTGGCCGTGGAGTGCGGGCTCGCCGGCGCACTGGCGACGCTGGAGTGGGCGGCCCACGAGACGGAACGACGGCTGATCGCCGCGAACCGGGCCCGGCAGTCCGGCCACCCCGCGCCCGACGACACCCGGCGCCCGCTCTGGATCCTGCTGGACCGCCCCGGCGCCCTCGCCCACCTGGCCGCCGCCGACGGCGGGCCCGATCCGCTGGAGCTGCTCCAGGTGCCGCTGCGGCACGGCAGGGCGGCCAACGTGACCGTCGTCCTGTCCGATCAATTCGACGGCCTGGACGCCCTCGGCGAGACCGTACGCACGCACTGCCGGGCCCGGGTGGCGCTCGGCCACTGCTCCTGCGAGCAGGTGGAGTCGGTGCTCGGGACCGAGCCGCACACCACCCCGGCCCCCGATGTCCCGCCCGGCCGCGGCTACGCGCGGCTCGGCACCGGTCCGGTGCTCCGGCTCCAGGTCCCGGCCACGCCCGATCCGTACGACGAGGCGACCGGCGAGGCGGAGCGGCAGGCGGTCCTCGGGCTGCTCCCCGAACGGCGGGCACCCGTCGAGGCGGCCGTTCCGGCCGGTGCGAGCGTGCCGGCCGAGACGGCCGGGACGGCTGGGACGGCTGGGACGGGCGTCCCGGAGCCGGTGCTGCCGCGCGGCGTGGCCGTGGCCGTCGACGGCATGACGGTCACCGACTGAGCGGATCCGCCCGAGGGGTGACGGGCCGGCCGGCCCGTCACCCCTCGGGCGTTTCCCGGGTCAGGCGACGAACGTACGCGGCGTCTCGGCCCCCACGCCCGCCCCCGACCCGACCAGTTGCGCAGCCGCCGCGAGCCGCGCCGCAGCCTCGTCCGCGACCGGCCCCGCGACCGTGAACGGCAGCCGTACGTACCCCTCGAAGGCGCCGTCGACCCCGAACCGGGGGCCGGACGGAACGCGGACCCCGACCCGCTCCCCGGCCACCGCCAGCCGGGAGCCGGAGAGGCCGCCGGTCCGCACCCAGAGCGTCAGGCCGCCGTCCGGGACCGAGAACTCCCAGTCGGGCAGCTCCCGGCGGACCGCGGTGACGAGCGCGTCCCGGTTCTCCCTCGCCTGTCCGCGCCGGACCTGCACGGCCTCCTCCCAGCCGCCGGTGCGCATCAGCCAGTTCAGGGCGAGCTGTTCGAGGACGGGGGTGCCCATGTCGGCGTAGGCGCGGGCGGCCACCAGGCTGCGGATCACGTCCGGGGCGGCGCGCACCCAGCCGATCCGCATGCCCGCCCAGAAGGCCTTGCTCGCCGATCCGACCGTGATCACGGTTGAGCCCGCGGGATCGAAGGCGCAGACCCGCCGGGGCATCCGCACATCGGGGTCGAGGCAGAGCTCGGTCATGGTCTCGTCGACGACCAGGACCGTACCGGCGGAGCGGGCCGCGTCCACCAGGTCACGCCGCCGGTCCTCGTCGGCCAGCGCGCCGGTGGGGTTGTGGAAGTCGGCGACCACATAGGCGAGCCGCGGCGCCGCGTCCCGCAACACCTGCCGCCACCGGTTCATGTCCCAGCCGCCGAGCCCCTCCTCCATCGCCACCGGCACCAGCCGGGCGCCCGCCTCCCGCATCAGCTGCAGGATGTTGGCGTAGCTCGGGGACTCCACCGCGATCCGCTCGCCCCGGCCCGCGAAGAGGTGGCAGATCGCGTCGATCGCCCCCATCGCACCGGTGGTGACCATGATCTGTTCGGGCATGGTCGGGATCCCGCGCCGGGTGTAGCGGTCCGCGATCATCTGCCGCAGCGCGGGCAGCCCGGCCGGGTAGTCGCCGTGGGTGTGGGCGTACGGAGCGAGCTCCTCGATGGCGCCCT
Organism: Streptomyces sp. NPDC001933; assembly: GCF_042890955.1. Classification (NCBI taxonomy): domain Bacteria; kingdom Bacillati; phylum Actinomycetota; class Actinomycetes; order Kitasatosporales; family Streptomycetaceae; genus Streptomyces; species Streptomyces sp. NPDC001933. The sequence goes on from NZ_JBIASS010000017.1 coordinate 32,942, forward strand.
GGAACGCCCGGGTCAGCCACGGCTCGGGGGCGGGCAGCGAGGCACAGCCCAGGTCGATCATCGAACCGAGGGCCTCGGGGGGCAGCGGTTCCAGTCCGCGTGCGGGCAGCGTGTTCCCGGCGGGCACGGCGGTCCAGCTGCCGGCTCCCCGCCGGGACTCCAGGAACCCCTCGGTCCGCAGCGCCTCGTAGGCGGCGGCGACGGTGGTGCGGCTGACGGAGAGGGCGAGCGCCAGTTCGCGTTCGGCGGGGAGCCTGGCGGCGACGGGCACCCGGCCTTCGAGGACGAGCAGACGGATCCCGTCGGCCAGCGCACGATAGGCGGGCGGCTTGCGGGTACCCGGTCCGGCTGGCCGGGGCTGCTGGGCCCGGAGCTGCCGGGCGAGCTGGGCCGCGCCCACTGCCGAAGTCCACTGAGCCATGGAAATCAGTCCACCTTCCTCGGATTGGCCATAGTTGGCAGCCAATCCCCTGCCACAGAGTGACACGCATCAGTCCACTACCACCACACCAGGGGGCACCCTTTGTCCATCACAGCCGTCCCTCGCGGGGCGCACCTCACCCGCCGGCTGATCCAGCTGTACGTCGGTCTCGCGCTGTACGGGACGAGTTCGGCGCTGCTGGTCCGGGCCGGTCTGGGGCTCGAACCCTGGGGCGTGCTCCATCAGGGGCTCGCCGAGCGCACCGGCCTGTCCATCGGGGTCGTCTCGATCATCGTCGGCGCGGCCGTACTGCTGCTGTGGATCCCGATCAGGCAGCGTCCGGGCCTGGGCACCGTCTCCAATGTCTTCGTCGTGGGCATAGCCATGGACGGCACGCTGGCGCTGGTGCCCGACGTGCACGGCCTCGCCGCGCAGATCGCCGTGATGGCCGCGGGGGTCGTGGTCAACGGCGTCGCCACGGGGCTGTACATCGCGGCACGGTTCGGCCCCGGCCCGCGTGACGGGCTCATGACCGGGCTGCACCGGCTGACCGGCCGCTCGATCCGGCTGGTGCGGACGCTGCTCGAGGTGGCGGTCGTGGTGACCGGCTTCCTGCTCGGTGGCACCCTCGGCGCGGGCACGGTCGTGTACGCCCTGGCCATCGGCCCGCTCGCCCAGTTCTTCCTGCGCTTCTTCGCGGTCGGCGGGAAGCCGGGCGCGGAGACCGGGGCCGACGGGGGTGGCGCCGCCGGGAAGGGCGAGGCCCGTGGGGAGGCCGTCGCATCCGCGCCGGACGACGGCGACAGTGCCGTCACCGCCCGGACACCGGAGCAGGCCATACTTCCGGAGTGACCTCAGTACGCCACCCCTATCTGGACCATCCCGCAACGATCCCCTTCGCCCATCGCGGCGGCGCGGCGGACGGGATCGAGAACACCACGGCCGCGTTCCGCCGGGCGGCCGACGCCGGGTACCGCTACTTCGAGACCGATGTGCACACCACGTCGGACGGCCGTCTGGTGGCCTTCCACGACTCCACCCTGGACCGGGTGACGGACGCCCGCGGCCGGATAGCCGAGCTGCCGTGGAGCGAGGTGCGGCGGGCCAGGGTGGCGGGCCGGGAGCCGCTGCCGCTCTTCGAGGAACTCCTGGAGACCTTCCCCGGGGCCCGCTGGAACGTCGACATCAAGGCCGGGACCGCTCTGGCCCCGCTGATCGAACTGATCCGCCGGACGAACGCCTGGGACCGGGTGTGCGTCGGTTCCTTCTCGGAGGCCCGGGTCGCCAGGGCCCACCGGCTGGCGGGCCCCCGGCTCGCCACCTCCTACGGTGTCCGGGGGGTGCTGGGCCTGCGGCTGCGCTCGTACGGAATACCGGCGGCGCTGCGGGCCGGCGCGGTGTGCGCACAGGTGCCGGAGAGCCAGAACGGCGTCCGGGTGGTCGACCGGCGCTTCGTGCGCGAGGCGCACTCGCGCGGGCTCCAGGTGCACGTCTGGACCGTGAACGAACCCGAGCGGATGGCCGCGCTCCTCGACCTCGGCGTGGATGGCATCATGACCGATCACATCGAGACGCTGCGCACGGTGCTGAGCGGGCGGGGAGCCTGGGCCTGACACCGGCCGTGCGACGTCTTCACGGGGAGAGACGAGGGGGTGCGGGTTGAGCGCCGAGACCGCGGAAACCGCTGGGCCGACGGAACCGACAGCGGATGCCGCCGAGGCCGCGAGCCGCAGACGTGAACAACACGGCTGGTATTTCTACGACTTCGCCTGCTCGGTCTACTCGACGAGCGTCCTGACGGTCTTCATCGGCCCCTATCTCACCTCGATAGCCAAGGCGGCCGCCGACGCCGACGGCTTCGTGCACCCTCTCGGGATTCCGGTCCGCGCCGGGTCGCTGTTCGCCTACGCGGTCTCGGTGTCCGTCGTGGTCGCGGTGATCATGATGCCGATCGTGGGCGCCGCCGCGGACCGTACGGGGCGCAAGAAGCCGCTGCTGGCGGCCGCCGCCTACACAGGAGCCGTCGCGACCGCCGGCATGTTCTTCCTGGACGGCCACCGCTATCTGCTGGGCGCCTTCCTCCTGATCGTGGCCAACGCCGCGATCTCGGTGTCGATGGTGCTCTACAACGCGTATCTGCCGCAGATCGCCGGACCGGACGAGCGGGACACGGTCTCCTCGCGCGGCTGGGCCTTCGGATACACCTCGGGCGCGCTCGTCCTGGTCCTGAACCTGGTCCTGTACACGGGCCACGACTCCTTCGGCCTGTCCGAGTCCGACTCGGTGCGGATCTGCCTCGCGTCGGCGGGCCTGTGGTGGGGTGCCTTCACGATCGTGCCGCTGCGCAGGCTGCGCGACCGGCAGGTGGCGCCGGGCGGCGAGGGTGCGGTCGGTTCGGGGTGGCGGCAGCTGATGGCCACCCTGCGCGACATGCGCCGCCATCCGCTGACGCTCTCCTTCCTGCTGGCGTACCTGATCTACAACGACGGCGTGCAGACGGTGATCTCCCAGGCCTCGGTGTACGGCTCGGAGGAGCTGGACCTCGACCAGACGACCCTGATCACGGCGGTGCTGCTGGTGCAGGTGCTCGCGGTGGCCGGAGCGCTGGGGATGGGCCGGCTGGCCCGGTCGTACGGCGCGAAGCGCACGATCCTCGGCTCGCTCGTCGTCTGGACGCTGATTCTCGTCACCGGTTACTTCCTCCCGGCCGGGGCGCCGGTCTACTTCTACGCGCTGGCGTCGGCGATCGGCCTGGTCCTGGGCGGCAGCCAGGCGCTGTCGCGCTCGCTGTTCTCCCATCTGGTGCCGCGAGGCAAGGAGGCCGAGTACTTCTCCGCGTACGAGATGAGCGACCGCGGACTGAGCTGGCTGGGGCCATTGGTGTTCGGACTCGCGTACCAGCTGACCGGCAGCTACCGGGATGCGATCATCTCGTTGGTGATCTTCTTCGTGGTCGGTTCCGTGCTGCTCGCGAGGGTGCCGGTACGGCGGGCCGTGGCGGCCGCCGGCAATCCCGTTCCGGAACGGATTTAGACGTTGAAGTGAAAGGCCGGTAGTGTACGCCTTTGGCCTGCCCGGAGGACCGTTACTGCGAGCGGAAGACACCGAACTGTTGGGTGACAACTTCCGTCAGATGTGACAAACCGGGCATCGCTGGGTACTTGAAACCCTGGGAAACCTGAAAAAGCAGCGGCACGACGGGCGACACATGACCGGCAACGGGAATCTTTACCGCCGACCGGACGTTGACCGGATGACGACGACAGCGACACCTGTCCTGTGGGCGACAAGCCCGGGAGGCACGATTCATGAGTGAGCGAGCTCTCCGCGGCACGCGACTCGTGGTTACCAGCTACGAGACGGACCGCGGCATCGATCTGGCCCCGCGCCAGGCGGTGGAGTACGCATGCCAGAACGGACATCGATTTGAGATGCCGTTCTCGGTAGAGGCGGAAATTCCGCCGGAGTGGGAGTGCAAGGCGTGCGGCGCCATGGCACTCCTGGTGGACGGGGATGGCCCCGAGGAGAAGAAGGGCAAGCCTGCGCGTACGCACTGGGACATGCTCATGGAGCGGCGCACACGCGAGGAGCTGGAGGAAGTGCTCGCCGAGAGGCTTGCGGTTCTGCGCTCCGGAGCCATGAACATCGCCGTACATCCGCGGGACAGCAGGAAGTCTGCCTGACCGCGTAACACCTCTGCACGACAGAGCCGCGGGGGGGGGGGCGCCGGGGGGGGGGGGGGGGGGCGCCGCGCGCTGCCGGGCGCGCCAGCCGGGCCCCCGGCGCGCCCCGGCGGGGGTGGACGCCGGGGCCGAAGCCCCG
>NZ_JBIASS010000017.1:37194-225119 GCF_042890955.1 Streptomyces sp. NPDC001933
GTCCCCGCCCCCCCAAATAAAACACCCCCGCCCCCCCCCCCCGCCCCCGCCGCCGCGCCCCCCCCCCCCCCCGCCCCCCCCCCCCCCCGCGGCGGCCCCCCCCCCCCCCGGGCCCCCCCCCCCCCCGCGGCTCTGTCGTACCCGGTCCGCCGGGCGGCCCGGTCCGTCCGGCGGCCGTGTCCTGCCTCGGCCGCCGGACGCCCGGCTCAGGGAGTCAGCGGCGGGCGGGGGCCCTCGTCGTGGCGTGCGCCCGGCTGTGCGCCGTCCTCGCGGATGACCTCACCCTGGACGATCTTTCCGTCCGGCCGGTGGATGCGGGCCTGCTGGAAGGCGTCGGAAAGGCTGCCGGGGGTCGCGGCACGCATCCGGCGCTCCAGCGACCGTTCTGCGTACCGGCCGAGCCAGGAACGGACCGGCGGTACCAGCAGCAGGAGCCCCGCCACGTCCGAGATGATGCCCGGGATCATCAGCAGCAGGCCGCCGAGCATCAGGAAGCCGTTGCCCTTGCCGCCCGAGCCCTCGGCCGGCGGGGCGGCCGCGGCGCCGGGCTGCCCCGGCATCTGCTGGAGCGTCTGGGTGAGGTTGCTGAAGGCCCGGCGGCCGGCCCGCTTCATCACGGCGGCGCCGAGCACGATGCCCGCCACCAGGAGCAGCAGCACGGTGAACCCGCCCGCCGCGTTTGCCACGACGGTGAGCAGCCAGATCTCCAGCACCGCCCAGGCGGCGATGGCGAGGGGGACGAGGGTACGGGCGCGGGAGCGCTTGGGGGCGGTCGGGGGCGGTGTGCCGGTCGTCATGGTCCCCAGTGTGCCCGTACGGACGTCCGAGCGGCGCAAGGGGGTGATCACGGGCGCCGGGAGTGACGCCCGCCGCCGGTCCGCGGCGGGGCTCGGCGGATCAGATCGCCTTGCGGCCCAGGACCCGGTTCGTACGGGAGGTGACGCCCCAGGAGGTGACCCGCCAGAGGGCCTCGACCAGGATGTCGCGGCTCATCTTCGAGTCGCCGATCTCCCGGTCGACGAAGGTGATCGGCACCTCTACGACGTGGTAGCCGGCCTCGACGGCCCGGCGGGCCAGGTCGACCTGGAAGCAGTAGCCCTGCGAGGCGACCTGGTCGAGGCCGATGCCGTCCAGGGTCTCGGCGCGGAAGGCCCGGTAGCCGCCGGTGACGTCCCTGGTCCGCAGCCCGAGGAGGAGCCGGGAGTAGGTGCTGCCGCCGCGGGAGATCATTTCGCGGGACTTGGGCCAGTTGACCACGCGCCCGCCCGGCACCCAGCGCGATCCGAGCACCAGGTCGGCGCCCTTGAGCGCGGTCAGCAGCCTGGGCAGTTCCTCGGGCTGGTGGGAGCCGTCGGCGTCCATCTCCACGAGCACGCCGTAGCCGTGCTCGGTGCCCCAGCGGAAGCCCGCGAGATAGGCCGCGCCCAGCCCTTCCTTGCCCTTGCGGTGCAGCACCTGGACCTGGCTGTCCTCGGCGGCGATCTCGTCGGCGACCTTGCCGGTGCCGTCGGGGCTGTTGTCGTCGGCGACCAGGATGTCGGCGTCCGGCACAGCGGCGCGCACCCGGCTGACGATCGGCTTGATGTTCTCGGCCTCGTTGTAGGTCGGAATGATCACCAGGATTCTGCCGAGCGGGCCGTACCGCCGCTGACCGCCGTCGTTCACTTACTGCCCCTTAAGTCCGTACGCAGGTGCACACCATATCCAGCGGGCGGGGGCCGGTCTCCGACGCGGTCGGACGGTGCCGGGCACCGCCGGGGACAGAAGGACGGAAGTGCGGACAGAAACCCGGGTACGAGCACGGACGGGAACTACGGATGGGGGCCCGGCGCCCTTCGGGCCGACCTGGGACCCGCCGGCTGCGGGTCGACCTAGAGCCGTTGTCTACTGAACGTCCGGGCCCCACCCGGGTCGCACCGCCGTCCGGCTGAAACCTTCCCTCGCCCCCGAGGCGCGGGCGCTGAACCTGGCTGTCAGTGGTGGTGCGCCGGTGCGGCACACCACCCCATGACCCAGCGGCGTTCGACGACTGCGTGGAGGTTTAACCGGTCGGACGTCCTGTGGTGGACTCGGCCGAACCTACCGGCCGGTGGGCGCGTTCTGTCAATAGCCGTCTGACCTGCGATATTTACGGAACTTGCCTGGTCAGTAGTGAAGATCCGCAGGTCGCGGCGGAACCGGGACCACCGCGGGTGACGATACGAAATGGCCGGACGTCACTCGTTCGGCCGCTCGTAGACAGTTCGTCCGAAGACCACGGTCCGAAGACAGACCGGCAGATCGACGCCGGGGGTGAGATCCGGCAGGCCGGGCGTGCCCGAGCGGGGGTCGGTCGACCAGCGGGCGACCCGGTCGTCCGGGGCCTGGACCACCAGGTCAGCGGTGCGCCAGACCGCGTAGTCGGCGGGGGCGCCGGGCACCAGGGTCCCCGCGTCGTCCCGGCCGACGGCCCGCCAGCCGCCCCGGGTGTGGGCGGCGAAGCCCGCCCGGACGGAGATCCGGTGCTCGGGCGTGCGATGGAAGGCGGCGGCCCGTACGGTGCCCCACGGGTCGAGCGGGGTCACCGGGCTGTCCGAGCCGAAGGCGAGGGGCACACCGGCCCGCAGGAGCGCCGCGTACGGGTTGAGGGTCCTGGCCCGCTCGGCACCGAGCCGCTGGGCGTACATGCCCTCCTCGCCGCCCCAGGCGGCGTCGAAGGCGGGCTGGACGGAGGCGGTCAGCCCGAGCTCCGCGAACGCGGCCACGGTCTCGGGGGTGAGCATCTCGGCGTGCTCGACACGGTGCCTGGCGCCCCGGATCCGGGGCAGCCCGAGCGTCTCGGCGGCGGCCCTGACCCCGTCCACCACGGCGGAGAGCGCCGCGTCCCCGATGGCGTGGAAGCCGGCCTGGAGCCCCGCCTCGGTGCACGCGGTGACATGGGCGGCGATCTGCGCCGCGTCCAGGTGCGCGGTGCCGGTGCGTCCGGCCGGGCCGTCGGCGTAGGGCTCGTGCAGGCAGGCGGTGTGCGAGCCGAGCGAGCCGTCCACGAAGAGGTCCCCGGCCGCCCCGACGGCGCCGAGTTCCCGGATCCGGCGGGCGTCCTTCTCGTCGGCGACACGCTCGGCCCAGTAGCCGAAGACCCGCGGCCCGCTCTCGGCGGCGGCGAGCTTCAGCAGTCCGGCGAAGTCCTCCTCGTCGGAGATCTCGGGGCCGCCGCACTCGTGGACGGTGCCGATGCCGAGCGACGCGGCGTGCCGCAGCGCGGCGCGCTGGGCGTCGGCGCGCTGCCTCGGCGAGAGGGCGCCGTGGGCCGCGGAGCGGACCGCGTGGTGGGCGGCGCCGGTCAGCGGGGCGTCGGGGTGGTAGCCGGTCAGCCCGGTGACGCCGGGGACCAGGTCGAGCAGGGCGGTGGTGACGACCGCGGAGTGCACGTCGACCCGGGGCAGGTAGACCGGACGTCCGCCGGCCGCCGCGTCGAGCTCCCCGCGCGACGGAGGGCGCTGCTCCGGCCAGCGGGTGGCGTCCCAGCCGTGGCCGAGGACGACCCGGTCCTCGGGGTGTGCGGCCACGTACGCGCGCAGCAGGCCGAGCGCCTCGTCGAGGGTCCGGGCACCGGACAGGTCGAGGCCGGTGAGGGCCAGGCCGGTCGATGTGGTGTGGACGTGGGCGTCGGTGAACGCGGGGGTCACCAGCGCACCGTCGAGGTCGACCACTTCGTCGACGCCGCTCGCGAAGGCGTCGGCGGCCCCTTCCGAGCCCACCCAGGCGACGTGGCCGCGTTCGACCACCATGGCGGTGGCGAAGGGGTCGGCGGGGCTGTGGACGTCTCCACCGCGCAGCAGCACGGTGCGGTGTTCGCTCTGGGGGGCGGTGCTCTCGGTCATGGGACCAGTCTCGCGCCTGCCCTCGGCCGCGCCGCCCGCGACCCCCTCGGAGGCCGTCGGGCGACCCCCGGTCGGGCGCCTCTCAGATCCTCGGCGGCCGCGCCTCGTACGGCGTGGACAGGACGACCGTGGTGCGGGTGGAGACACCGGCCAGCGAACGGATCCGGGTGAGCAGGTGCTCCAGTTCCAGCGGTGTCGCGACGCGCACCTTGAGGATGTAGTTCTCGTCACCCGCGACGCTGTGGCAGGCCTCCAGCTCCGGGACGTCCGCGAGCCGCTCGGAGATGTCGTCCGGCGCGCTCGGGTCGAAGGGCTTCACCGAGATGAACGCGGTGAGCGGCAGGCCGACGGCCTCGGGGTCGACGACCGCGGCGTAGCCCCGGATCACCCCACGCTGCTCCAGCCTGCGGACACGCTGATGAACGGCCGATGTGGACAGGCCCGTGGCCTTGCCCAGGTCGGTGTAGCTCATCCGCCCGTCCTTGACGAGCAACTCCACGATCTGTCGGTCCAGCTCCTCCATACGGATCAACCTATTGCCCCAGGTCCCTCCAGGCACAGCGGCAGGAGCCCAGGAAGGGGCACCTGCGGCGGGCATGTGACGAATGCCACAGGTTTACGGGTCGGTAGCCGACCCCCTCGCGGTTACGGCAGACGCGCGACGGGAAGTGCTTGCTGTGGTCGAGGCCGTGTCGCCTGGTCGGCCCACCTGAGGGGGGAATTTCCCATGCAGAGCCTGAAGCTCACCGGACGCCGTACTGGTCCGGAACCCGTCGAGGACGGCGCTTCCGACGATTCCGTCGAGGACGCCGCTTCCGACGCGTACGACACCTTCGAGATGTACCGGGTGATCTGCCCGGACTGCGCGCAGCCGATCGCGCTGCTGGCCGACGAGGACGTGCTGCCGGAGCACGCGCTGTGCCCGACGCCGTGGAATCCCTTCGTGCTGACCGTGTGCGCCGGTACCGGCCGCCCGGCGGCTCAGTCGCGGCCCGCCGACGAGTCGTTCGACGCCCAGGAGCAGGAGACGGGCCTGCTGTTGACGCTCCCCCAGGGGCTCGACTGGCGGATGCAGCCGTTCTCGCACGCCGGCGGCCCCGGCTCACGCCCGCTGCGGGTGCAGCAGATGCGGCGTCACGCCGCCTGACGGCAGCCCCCGCGCGCGACCGGCCCGGACACCTCCGGGCCCACCCCGCACATCTGCGCCGCACCACGAAGGCCCGGCCGACGTGGTGCCCGCGGTACGGACCGCCGCCCGGGGACGGGACGAACGGGCTCTCGAATCGGCCGGACAGTGACCGGGGAACGCCCCGCACCGTTGGCCCGGTATGACCCTGCTGCCTTCAACGGCCGGTCCCGGCCGCCGCCGCCTCGCCGCTCCCACCGCCGAAGAATCGGTTCCGCAGCCCATGGCTCCCCGGTCGGTGCCGCGACCGGTGCCGCACTCCACCGATCCGCCCATCTACCGGGCCCTGCTGCGTCACTGGGAGGGCGCGGACCGCACCCTGCCGGGCCGCCACGACCAGGAGTGGAACCGGATCATGGCGACGCCCGTGTGGTCGGACCGGCCGCTGCGGGTCAGCGTGTCTCAGGACCCGCGAGGTGGCGCGCGATGACCATCCGCTGGATCTGATTGGTGCCCTCGACGATCTGCAGCACCTTCGCCTCGCGCATCAGCCGCTCGACGGGGAAGTCCTGGGTGTAGCCGTACCCGCCGAGCACCTGGACGGCGTCCACGGTGACCCGCATGGCGAGGTCCGTGCAGAACAGCTTGGCCATGGCCGCCTGGCGCGAGAAGGGTTTGTCCTCGTCGCGGAGCCGGGCCGCCTCCAGGTAGAGCGCCCGGCCCGCCTCGATCTGGGTGGCCATGTCGGCGAGCATGAAACGCAGCCCCTGGAAGTCCGCGATCGGGCGCCCGAACTGCTGCCGCCCGGTGGCGTAGCCGACGGCCTCGCTCAGGGCCGCCTGGGCTACGCCGATGGCGCAGGCGGCGATGCCCAGACGCCCGGAGTCGAGTGCGGACAGGGCGATCGCGAAGCCCTGACCCTCCTCGCCGATCCGGCGCGCGTCGGAAACCCGTACGCCGTCGAAGTTCAGCTGGGCGGTGGGCGAGCCCTTCATGCCCATCTTCTTCTCGGGGGCGGCCGCGCTGAGCCCCTCGGCGTCGCCGGGGACCAGGAAAGCGGTGATGCCGCGGGAGCCCTCGGCCCCGGTGCGGGCCAGGACCGTGTAGAAGTCGGCGATGCCGCCGTGGGTGATCCACGCCTTGGTGCCGGTGATGACCCAGTCGTCGCCGTCCCGTACGGCCTTCGTGCGGAGCGAGGCGGCGTCGGAGCCGGAGGCGGGCTCGGAGAGGCAGTAGGCGCCCAGCAGGCCGCCTCCCAGCATCGCCGGGAGGTGTTCGGCCCGCTGCTCCTTGGTGCCGTATCCGGCGACCGCGTGACAGGCCAGGGAGTGGACGCTGACGCCGAGGCCGACGGTCAGCCGGGCGGCCGCGAGCTCTTCGAGGACCTGGAGGTAGACCTCGTACGGCTGGTCGCCGCCGCCGTGGGCGGAGTCGTAGGGCAGTCCCAGCAGTCCGGACTCGGAGAGCAGCGAGAAGACCTCGCGCGGGAACCGGCCCGCTTCCTCCTCCTCGGCCGCCCGGGGCGCGATCTCTCGCTGGGCGATGTCGCGGACGAGCGCGACGAGCTGCCTGGACTCCTCGGTGGGCAGACGGCGTTCCACCAAATGCTGGGCACGGTCGGACATGACGGCGCTCTCCTCCCTGTCGGGCGTTGCGGCGGTCGCGCGCGAGGGGTGTGGGCGGCGCCGCCGGGAAATTCCGGGACTGGCCCGGAGAAGCACTGCTACCCAGCCGACGCCGGCCCCCTCGGATTACGAGAGCTGCTGGCCAGCGGCTGTGGCGGCTTGAGTATGCCCGATCGGACGATATCCGTCACGGGGTCACCGGGCGACTCGGAGCCGGGCACGACGATCACCGGAAATGGTCCGAACCATTGACCTCACTGGTCTAGTCCATCTACGGTCCCACAACAACGGCCTTTGCGCGTTCATGCCAAGTGCATGTGATGGCCGACTGCCCACCCCCACAAGCGAGTTCCCTCCCCCACGAGGAGACAAGATGTTCGGTACGCACCGTCCCCGCGCCCGTTTCCGGGCGCTCGCCGCAGCCGCCTGTACCGCCGCCCTCGGCGCCACCCTGCTGGGTGTCGCGGGCACCGCGTCGGCCGGTACACCCCCCACCACGCGGGCCGCGGCCCCCGCATCCGCCGACGCGGCCCCCACGGCGGCCGGCGACAAGGTGGTCGGATACTTCACCAACTGGGGTGTCTACGGCCGCAATTACCACGTCAGGAACATCGAGACGTCCGGCTCGGCCGACAAGCTCACGCACATCAACTACGCCTTCGGCAACGTCACCGGAGGCAAGTGCACGATCGGTGACTCCTACGCCGACTACGAGAAGGCGTACACCGCCGACCAGTCCGTCGACGGCGTCGCCGACACCTGGGACCAGGACCTGCGCGGCAACTTCAACCAGCTGCGCAAGCTGAAGAAGCTGCACCCGGACCTCAAGATCATCTGGTCGTTCGGCGGCTGGACCTGGTCCGGTGGCTTCGGCGAGGCCGCGAAGAACCCGGCCGCGTTCGCCGACTCCTGCTACAAGCTGGTGGAGGACCCCCGCTGGGCCGATGTCTTCGACGGCATCGACATCGACTGGGAGTACCCCAACGCCTGCGGCCTGACCTGTGACACCAGCGGCCCGGCCGCGCTGAAGGGCCTCACCACCGCGCTGCGCTCGAAGTTCGGCAGCAGCAACCTGGTGACGGCCGCCATCACCGCCGACGGCTCCGAGGGCGGCAAGATCGACGCCGCCGACTACGCCGGCGCAGCCCAGTCCCTGGACTGGTACAACGTGATGACGTACGACTTCTTCGGCGCCTGGGCGGCCAAGGGCCCGACCGCCCCGCACTCCCCGCTCACCTCCTACAACGGCATCCCGCAGGCCGGCTTCAACTCCGCCGACGCCATCGCCAAGCTGAAGGCCCAGGGCGTCCCCGCGTCCAAGCTGCTCCTCGGCATCGGCTTCTACGGCCGCGGCTGGACCGGCGTCACCCAGGACGCGCCCGGCGGCGCCGCCACCGGCGCCGCACCCGGCACCTACGAGGCGGGCATCGAGGACTACAAGGTCCTCAAGAACAGCTGCCCGGCCACCGGCACCGTCGCCGGCACCGCGTACGCCCACTGCGGCACCAACTGGTGGAGCTACGACACCCCGGCCACCATCGCCACCAAGATGAACTGGAAGAACCAGCAGGGTCTCGGCGGCACCTTCTTCTGGGAGCTCAGCGGTGACACCTCCGACGGCGAGCTGATCAAGGCGATCGACTAGAGCGGTAGCACCTGGTCACGGCATCAGGGACGGGGCGGTGGGCCGGTCGGCACTCCGCCCCGTCCCTGATGGGGCGGTGGGCCGGTCGGCACTCCGCCCCGTTTTCGTCCGTGTTGGGGTGATCCGGCGGGGTCCAACAGGACGTGGTTCACACGGCGTTCCCGCTCCGGCCGATGCGCAAGCGGATCACTCCGGCATGATGGAGCCGCACCCGCTCCGACCATGTGTTCCCAGGACCGCGGTGTGGCCCCGAGGAGGAGGATTCCGCTTGTCACGCCAGGTTCTGACGGTCTGTCCCGAGCGGCCCGACGGCTTTCGAACGATCGGTGAGGCGCTGGCCAGGGCGCGCAACGGCGCCGTGATCAGCGTCCGTTCCGGCACCTACGCCGAGAGTCTGGTCATCACCGTCCCCGTCACCGTCGTCGCCGAGCAGTCCCGCGGCAGCGTCGAGATATGCCCGCCCCACGGCAGCGCGGTGGTGCTCCAGGCCGAAGCCGTGATGCTCACCGATCTGGTGCTGCGCGGCCGCGACGAGGAGCTGCCGGTGGTGGACGCGCCGCGCGGCCAGGTCGCGATGGACGGCTGCGACATCACCGGTGCGTCGTGGACCGCGCTGCTGGCCCGCGGGTCCGGCTCGGTGGCGCTGCGCGACTGCCGGGTGCGCAATCCGCGCGGCGCCGGGCTGGTGGTGACCTCGGCGGTGGAGAGTTCCGCCGAGTCCTGCACGGTCGAGCACCTGGGCACCTCGGGCGTGGTGATCGGCGAGCGCGGCCGGATCACGCTGCGCGGCTGCACCATCCGCGACGCCCGTGCCAACGGGGTGCTCGCCAACGGCGAGGGACAGGGCTCCGTCGAGGAGTGCGACATCTCCTCCACCGACAAGCCGTCCATCGCGCTGGAGGAGCAGAGCACCACCCGGATCCTGCGGACCGTGGTCCACGACACCGGGGTCGGCATCCACCTCTCCTCCTCGGCCCGGACGGTGCTGGAGGACATCCGGGTGACCGGCACCAGCGGGCCCGGCATCGTCCTGTCCGGCGGCACCGATCCGCTGCTGCGCCGGTGCCGTACCGCTCGTACGAAGGGTCCCGGCCTGCTCGTATCGGACCGGGCCCGGGGCACCTTCGAGGACTGCTGGCTGGATTCGGCCCAGGAGGCCGCGCTGCACGTGCGGGGCTCGGCCTCCCCGGTGCTGACCGGGCTGACCGTGCGGGACAGCGTGCAGGCGGGTGTGCTGCTGGAGGAGGAGTCGGTCGCCGAGCTGGACCGCCTCGAAGTGCTCGACGCGGGCGACGTGGGCATACGCATACGCAGCGGCGCCAATCCGCTGGTGCGCCGGGCCAGGATCGGCGCGGCCAAGGGGCACGGTGTGGAGGTCGTCAAGGACGGCCGGGGCCGGCTGGAGGACTGCGAGATCGAACGGCCCGGCAGCGCCGGGATCCGGGTCGCCGACGACGGCAACGTCTATGTCGGCGGGGGCGGCGTGCACGGTGCCGCGCACGGCTTGTCGGTGGCGGCGGGCGGCAGCGTCGCCGTCCGGGACTGGGACGTCCGGGAGTCCACGGACACGGGTGTGGTGGTCGAGGACGGCGGCGAACTGACCGCGACCCGGCTCCGGATCGCCGCCGCCGCCGGGCACGGGGTGCTGCTGGCCCAGGGCGGCCGGGGCGCCTTCACCGCCTGCGAGGTGCGCGGCTCGGGCCGGGACGGCTTCCGGGTGGAGACCACGGCCGCGGTGTCGGTGGTGAACTGCACCGCGCGGGACAACGAGGGCGGCGGTCTGGTGCAGGCGCTGCCGGGCGAGCGGCTGGCGGTCGAGAACCTGACCAGTACGGACAACGGCAGACGTGACGCCTGGGGGCTCGGCGAGGCCGAGGGTACCGATCCGGCCGGTACGGGCGCCTCGGGCGGCGGCTCCGGCGCTGCCCGCAAGGACGGCCCGCTGGCCGAACTGGACGCGCTGATCGGCCTGGAGAACGTCAAGCACCAGGTGCGGACACTGGTCAATCTGATCCAGCTCGCCCAGCGGCGCGCCCGTCTCGGTCTGCCGGCCCCGCCGATGAGCCGGCACCTGGTCTTCTCCGGGCCGCCCGGCACCGGCAAGACCACGGTCGCCCGGCTCTACGGGGCTGTCCTGGCCGAGCTGGGAGCGCTGCCCTCCGGCCATCTGGTGGAGGTGTCGCGCGCGGACCTGGTGGCGCAGATCGTCGGCGGTACGGCCATCAAGACCACCGAGACGTTCAAGCGGGCGCTGGGCGGGGTGCTGTTCATCGACGAGGCGTACAGCCTGCTGTCGGACGGTCGGGGTTCGGGCGCCGACTTCGGCCGCGAGGCCGTCGACACACTGCTGAAGCTGATGGAGGACCACCGCGACGACGTCGTCGTGGTCGCCGCCGGGTACGCGGACGAGATGCGTGACTTCCTCGGCTCCAACCCGGGGCTGGCCTCGCGCTTCTCCCGGACGGTCGAGTTCGAGAACTACGCGGTGCCCGAACTCGTCGCGATCATCGAGAGCATGTGCGCCCATCACCGCTACGAGCTCGACGAGTCGACGTTCGGCGCGCTCGCCGCGCACTTCGAGCGGATGCCCCGGGACGCCGGCTTCGGCAACGGCCGTGCTGCCCGGCAGGTGTTCGAGGAGATGGTGGACCGTCAGGCGTACCGGCTGGCCGCGCTACCCGACGCCGACGAGCAGGACCTCACCCGGCTGCTGCCGGAGGACGTCGGCGAGGAGGCCGCCGCCGCGGTGTCCGGGCAGCCGGGCGACGGCGGGACGGAGAGCGACCCGCTGGCCCGGCTCGGGGACATGGTGGGCCTGGCCGCCGTCAAGCGTGACGTCACCGACCTGGTCAATCTGCTGGCCACCGCGAAGAAGCGGGAGGCGGCCGGGCTGCCCGCACCGCGGATCAGCCACCATCTGGTCTTCACCGGGCCGCCCGGCACCGGCAAGACCACGGTCGCCCGGCTCTACGGCGAGCTGCTGAAGTCGCTCGGTGTGCTGCCGCGCGGCCAGCTCGTCGAGGTGGCCAGGGCGGACCTGGTCGGCCGGTACGTGGGACACACCGCCCAGCTCACCCGGGAGGTGTTCGACCGGGCCAGGGGCGGGGTGCTGTTCGTCGACGAGGCGTACACACTGACGCCGGAAGGTTCCGCGGGCAGCAGCGACTTCGGGCGCGAGGCGGTGGACACGCTGCTGAAGCTGATGGAGGACCACCGCGACGAGGTCGTGGTGATCGTCGCCGGCTACACCGGTGAGATGGAGCGCTTCCTGGCCTCCAACCCCGGGCTCTCGTCGCGGTTCTCGCGGCGGGTGGAGTTCGCCGACTACTCCTCGGACGAGCTGGTCACCATCGTCCGCCAGCACGCGTCCGCGTCCGGATACGAGTGCGGTGCGGGTGCGGGTGCGGTCATGCGGGAGTACTTCGACGCACTGCCCAGGGACCGTTCGTTCGGCAACGCGCGGCTCGCCCGGCAGGTGCTGGAAGGCATGATGACCCGTCAGGCGGGACGGGTGAGCGCCATGGCGGCGCCCGGTCTGGACGATCTGCGGCTGCTGCTCCCGGAGGATGTCGTACGCCCGCAGGCGGTGCCCGAATGACGCCGGGCAGCGGTGCGCGGCGCGGCCCCGGCCGCCGCACCGGACGGGTTGCGGCCGCGGCGCTGCTGGCCGCGGCGCTGGCGCTGCCGGTGGCCTCTCCGGCCGCCGCGGCCGACGGCGAGAAGGTCAGGCTGCCGGTGATGCCCGCGCGTCTCGATGCCGGTGATCCGTGCACCGGCGGGTCGAGGGCGCGGGCCACGGCGGTGCCGTGGGAGCAGCAGAACCTCCAGCTCGCCCGTACCTGGGAGTTCGGCCGGGGGGCGGGGGTGAAGGTCGCGGTGGTGGACACCGGGGTCTCGGTACAGGCGCCTACGCTCGCGGGCCGGGTCTCGGCCGTGGGCCCGGCCGGGGAGGACTGCGTGGGCCACGGGACATTCGTGGCCGGGCTGATCGCGGCGGCGCCGGCGAAGAACGTGCGCGTCGCGGGGGTCGCCCAGGAGTCCCGGATCATCGCGGTGCGGGGCACGGACGAGCGCGGGACGGCGACCGCGGCCTCGGTCGCCGCCGGAATCCGGGCGGCCGCCGACGCCGGGGCGAAGGTCATCCAGGTCTCCCACGCGCTGGCCGCCGACTCGGCCGGGCTCCGTTCGGCCGTGAAGTACGCGGCCTCCCGCGACGCGCTGATCGTGGCCGCCGCGACGCCCGACCCGGCGGGTTCGTCGCCGGGCCGGGAGCCCGAACCGCCGCGCGACTACTGGCCTGCCTCGGCGCCCGGGGTCCTCTCCGTCATCGACATGGACGCGCGGGGCACCCGCCCGGACACCGCGCCGGCCACCCGCGGCGCGGATCTCGCCGCCCCGGGCGACGGGGTGGTGGGCGTGGGGCCGCGCGGGACTGGGCACTTCATCGGGTCGGGGGCATCGTTCGCGGCCGCCTACGCGGCGGGCACCGCCGCGCTCGTACGGTCGGCGCATCCGGATCTGTCGGCCGCCGGGACGGCACAGCGGCTGACCCGTACCGCCTATCCGGCGGATGTGCCGCGCCTGGACCCGTACGCGGCCGTCACCTCCGTGCAGGACCCGGCGGCACGCCCCCGGGCGGCGCGGGACGACTCCGTGGTGCTGCCGCCGGGCAACGGCAGCGAGGGCGCGACCCGCAGGGCGGTGTGGATCGCGGTGGCGGGCGGCTCGCTCGCGCTGCTGGTCGCTTGGGCGGCGCTGGTCGCACCCCGGGGCCGTTCGCGCGGCTGGCGCCCCGCACAGCGCCGCCGGGTGGCGGACGCGCCGGGCGACTGAGCGGCCGTACGGAACCCGAAGGGCCCCTGGGGCGGCATCCGCCGCCCCAGGGGCCCTTGAGAGCTGTCGCTCAGCCCGCGAGCGGCTCCCCGGTCTCCCCGGCCAGTGCGGTCTGCACGAGGGTGGCCTTGCGCCGGACGATGTACTGGGCGCGGCCCGGCGGCAGGTTGCGCGGCTTCACATTGCCGAACACATAGCCCTCGGACGGCGGGCAGGACAGCAGCATGCCGGGCGTGTTGACCTCGTCCAGGCGGCGCAGCAACTGGTCGTTGAGGCCGCGTCCGGCGCCGGTGGCCGAGCGGACCGCCACCACGTGCAGACCGACCTCGTAACCGAGCGCGAGGTGGTCCAGGAGCGGGGCGAACGGGTGGTCGTAGGAGCCGGCGTTGCTGACCATGTCGTAGTCGTCGACCAGGACGAACAGCCTCGGTCCGGTCCACCAGTCGCACTGCCGCATCCGGGACGGGGCGATGTCCGGTCCGGGGAGCCTGGTCTTGATCGCGCGGGCCGCACCGCCGACCAGTTCGCGCAGCGAGTCGATCGCGACGACGTGTCCGAGGCGGTACTCCTCGGGTACGGAGTCGACGAGTTCGCGGCGGTAGTCCACCACCAGGATGCGGGCCTCGGCCGCGGTGTAGCGGGCTGTGATGGAACGGACCAGCAGGCGCAGCAGGTTGGTCTTGCCGCTCTCGCTGTCGCCGATGCCGATCAGGTGCGGGGTGCGGCCGAAGTCGTGCCAGACCGGGGAGAGGGTCTCCTCGTCCAGGCCGATCGGGACGCGCAGCCCCTCGGTGCGCTCGGGTTCGGGGAGTTCCGTGGCCGGGAGGCGGTGCGGCAGCATCCGTACCGGTGGGGCCGGCGGGCCCTGCCAGTGCTCGGCGATCCGGCCGACCAGGTCGGCGACGCCCTCGGCGAGGTCGTCGGCGCTGTCCCGCCCGTCGATGCGGGGCAGTGCGGTCAGGAAGTGGAGCTTGCCCTCCATGGTCAGTCCGCGCCCGGCTCCGCGCGGCACGGTGGCCGCCTTGCGGATGTCGATCATCGAGTCCATCGGGTCGCCGAGCTTGAGTTCCAGACGGGTCAGGGACTGGTCACGGACCTGGGCGGGAAGCTCGATCCAGCGGGAGGTGGTGACGACGATGTGTACGCCGTAGTTGAGGCCGCGGGCGGCTATCTGGTGGAAGGTGGGGATCAGCGAGTCGAAGTCCTGCTTGACCGTGGCCCAGCCGTCGACGACCAGGAAAACGTCGCCGTGGGGCTCTTCGGGGAACTCTCCGGCGGCCCGGCGGCGCCGGTAGGAGGCCATCGAGTCGATGCCGCGGTCCTGGAAGAACTGCTCCCGTTCGTTGAGCACGGCGGTCACCTCGGCCACCGTACGGCTGATCCGTTCGGTGTCGAGCCGTCCGGCGACACCGCCGACGTGCGGCAGCCCAGCCAGTGCCAGGAGCGCGCCGCCGCCGAAGTCCAGGCAGTAGAACTGCACTTCGCGCGGGGTGTGGGTGAGGGCGAGCGCACTGATCAGGGTCCGTACGACGGTCGACTTGCCGCTCTGGGAACCGCCCGCGATCGCGACATGGCCGCCGGCGGCGGAGAGGTCCACCGTGAGCGGGTCGCGGCGCTGCTCGAACGGCATGTCCACCAGCCCCAGGGGCACCTCCAGCGTGCCCGGCCCCGTCGTTCCCGCCGGGGTGAGGCCGCGTTCCGGGTCGGGTTCGGGAGACGGCAGCAGCAGATCGAGCGCGGGCGGCAGGTCCAGCGGCGGCAGCCACACCTGGTGGGCGGCCGGTCCGGAGCCGCGCAGCCGCTCCAGGGCGACGGAGAGCAGTGTGTCGCCGGCGCCGGACTCCTCGGGCGCGGCGGCGGGTTCGGGGGTGCGTGTCGCGGGGGCCCGCGGAACGACCCAGTCGGTGGTCCAGGGCATCACCTGGCTGGCGACCCTGGCCTGGACGGCGGCGCCGCGGCGCTTGCGGTACGGGCCGGAGACGTAGGCCGCCCGGAACCGGGTCAGCGCCTCGACGCCGCTCTTGAGGAAGCCGCTGCCGGGCTGGGAAGGCAGCTGGTAGGCGTCGGGAACGCCGAGCACACCCCGTGACTCCATGGCGGAGAAGGTACGCAGCCCCACCCGGTAGGAGAGGTGGCTCTCCAGCTGGTGCATGCGGCCTTCGTCCAGCCGCTGGGAGGCGAGCAGCAGATGGACGCCGAGCGACCGGCCGAGCCGCCCGATCATCACGAAGAGGTCCATGAACTCGCGGTGCGCGGAGAGCAGTTCGCTGAACTCGTCGACGACGACGAAGAGGCTGGGCAGCGGTGCGAGATCGGCCCCGGCCGCGCGGGCCTTCTCGTACTCCAGCGCGGAGGTGTGGTTTCCGGCGCTGCGCAGCAGCTCCTGGCGGCGGATGAGTTCGCCGTGCAGGGCGTCCTGCATGCGCTCCACGAGGGCGACCTCGTCGGCCAGGTTGGTGATCACGGCGGAGGTGTGCGGGAGTTCGTCGAGTCCGAGGAAGGTGGCGCCGCCCTTGAAGTCCACCAGGATGAAATTGAGTGTTTCGGAAGAGTTCGTGAGAGCGAGTCCGAGCACCAGGGTGCGCAGCAGCTCGCTCTTGCCGGAACCGGTGGCGCCGATCAGCATGCCGTGCGGGCCCATCCCGCCCTGCGCGGACTCCTTGATGTCCAGCTCCACCGGGACTCCGTCGGCGCCGACCGCGACCGGGACGCGCAGCCGCGCCGAACCGGTGGAGCGTTCCCAGAGGGTGGCCGGCTCGTGCCGGTACAGATCGGGAATGCCCAGCAGGGCGGTGAGTTCGACGTCGGTGTCCAGTGGCTGCGCGGCGTCCGAGGACAGGCTCATCCGGTACGGCGCGAGCAGCCTGGCCAGTGCTTCGGCGGAGCCGGGTCCCATGGCGTCGGGGCGGCCGAGGAGGGTGGTCTGTTCCTTGCGGCTGCGGTCGGTGCGGACCAGGTGCAGGCTGTCCGGCTGGACGTCGAGGCGCAGTGTGGTGCGCCCGGGACGCCAGCTGAGGGCGCCGGACAGGTCGAGCACGACGGCGTTGCGCAGGCCGGGGCCGTCGAGGCGGTGGCCCGCGGGCACCGTGGCGCCGTCGACGACGATCACGGTGAAGGGCTCGTCGCGGCCGGGCACGGCCTCGGGGTCGAAGACGGGCCGCTCGGTGAATTCGGCGCCCAGGAGTCCCTCCAGGTCACGGAAGGTGGACGCGACCAGCCTGGAGGGGCCCGCTCCGTCCTGTTCCTGGGCGTGCTGGCTGTGCGGGAGCCATTTGACCCACTCCCATTCGGCGCGCTTCTCGTCGGCGACGCAGAGGGCGATCCAGAGCTCCTCCGGCGGGTGGAAGAAGGCGAGCTGTGACAGGACCGCGCGGACGTTGTCCCGTACGGCCCGGTCGTCGCCGCGGAACAGGATCCGGGTCCAGGACCGCAGATAGAGACCGGTGGGCTGGTCGGGAACGACTCCGTACGCCTTGATGAAGCGGCGCAGCGCGTGGGCGCAGAGCGGTTCGAGGTCCTCGACGGGTTTGGTCGCCGTGGGGGTGAGGCGCAGCGCGAGCTGCTGGTCGCCGACGGCTATCCGTACCTCGGCGAAGTCGTCGTCGGAGACCCTGCGTTCCCACAGCCGGGTGGAGCGCACCATGGTGCGCAGCACCCTGGGTTCGGGGTGCCGCCAGGCGAGGGCCTCCTGCTGGTCGCTGACCGCCTCGTGGACGCTGCGCCGGATCTGGGACAGATAGCGCAGGTAGTCCCGGCGTTCGCCGCGCAGCCGCTGCTTGCGTTCGCCGCCCTTGCGCATCATCTGGCCGACGAGCATGGCGGCCGAGGCGGTGACCATCATGCCGAGTGCCAGGTACGTGAAGACACTGCTGCCGCCGCCCGGACGCATGAACATCAGCATCATGGACACCGACATCATGGCCATCGGCAGATAGGTCCAGATCGCCGAGGAGTCGGGAACCGTCTCCGGCAGGGTCGGTGGCTCCTGGAGGTTCAGCTCTCCTTCGGGCATGTCCGGGCCGCGACGGCGGGCTGGGCGGCGGAAGAGGACCACGCTCAACGAACAGACTCCTTCGACGACGGCGACGGAAGGCCGCGGGCAGCGGCGGACCGCCCGCCGTGACGGGTGGACCGGGCCGGTGGGGCGCACGGGAGTGCCGAACGGCGCACAAGCCGGACGGTTGTGGACCAACAGGGACTGGCACGAGGTCCGTTGACGTGGTCCGGATGATGATCAGTAGTCTGCATCCGATCACCAAGCGCGTCCATGTCGCATCCGACAAGTCCCCCGAGAACGCGAGCCCTGACCTTGACCGACAGCTCCGTGGCGGGCCTGTGCCGCCTCACCATACGTGCCCCCGAAAAGACCATCGACCTTGCGGTGCCCGCCGATGTCCCGGTGGCCGATCTCCTTCCCACCGTGCTGCGTTACGCGGGTGCGGAGCTGGAGGAGAACGGCCTGGACCACAGCGGCTGGGTGCTGCAACGGCTGGGCGGCCCGGCCCTGGACGACGAGGGGACCCTGGAGACCCTCGGTCTCAAGGACGGCGAGGTGCTGTATCTGCGCCCGCACACCGACGCCCTGCCCGAAGTGCGGCTGGACGACCTGGTCGATGGCATCGCCAGTGTGGTGCGCGACCGGCTGCACGGCTGGAACGCGGATTCCAGCAGGCGGCTGCTGCGTGCCCTGTGCGTGCTGACGCTGCTGACCGGACTCGCCCTGCTGGCCTGGCCGGGGGGCCCGGTCGGCGTGCGGGCCGCCGGGGCGGGCGCGGTGGGGGCGTTGTTGCTGGCCGGGGCCGCCTCGGCGAGCCGCGCCGTGGGCGACGCGGCGGCCGCCGCGGTGCTCGGGGCGATGGCGAGCCCGTATCTGGCGCTGGCGGGCTGGCTGCTGCCGGGAGGTGATCTGGGCGGCCCCGATGTGCATGAGGTGCTCGGCGCACGGCTGTTGGCGGCGGGGGCCGCCGGTGCGGGCGGTGCGGTGCTGGGGCTCGCGCTCGCGGCCGTGTCCGTGCCGTTCTTCCTGGCGACGGCGGTGTTCTGGTGCGCCGTCGCGCTGGGCGGGGCGCTCGCCGGGCCCGCCGGTCTGACGATGGACGGGGCGGCGACGGTGCTCGCCGCGCTGGCCGTGGTGCTGGGCGGTTTCGTTCCGGCTCTGGCGTTCAAGCTGGCGGGCATGCGGATGCCCGCGCTGCCGACCAACTCCCAGCAGTTGCAGGAGGGCATCGAGCCCTACGCCGGTGGTGATGTGACCACCCGCACCGAACTGGCGAGTGGCTGGATGACCGCGCTCTACGGGGCGGCGGGTACCGTCTGCGCGGCCTGTCTCGTGGTGCTGGCCGACGGCCCGAACCTGCCGGAGACCCTCACCGCGGCGGTGCTCTCGCTGCTTCTGCTGCTGCACGGGCGCGGCATGGTCAATGTGCCGCAGCGGCTCGCGCTGCTGCTGCCCGGGGTGTGGGGTGCGCTGCTGCTGACCGTGGCGCTGGCCGTGTCCCTGGCCCCCGGCGAGCGGCCGCTGCTGGTCGCGGGGCTGGTGGCGTTCACCGCGCTGCTGGCGATCGTGTCCTGGACGGTGCCGGGGCGGCGGCTGGTGCCGTACTGGGGCCGCGCGGCCGAACTGCTGCACTCGGCACTGGCGATCAGCCTGCTGCCGCTCGCGCTCTGGGTGCTCGGCGTGTTCGCCGCGCTCCGGGCGATCAACGGCTGACCCGGAAGGTATTGCCACATGCAGTCCAAGCGTGACCAGGTCCAGGCACACACCTTCGTGATGGGCCGGCTGACCTCGGGGATGCTGCTCGCCGACCCGGACGCCCCGGAGAGCCCGTTGGGGCGGACCACCCGCGGGGTGCTGATCGGTGTGGTGATCACCGTGCTGGTGGCCGCCGGTTCGCTGGTGTACGGCTTCATGTCCCCCGGTGGCAACGATGCGTGGCGGGCGTCGGGAACCCTGGTGGTGAACCGGGACACGGGAGCCCGTTACGTCTACGTGGCGGGCCGGCTGCGTCCGGTGCGCAACTACGCCTCCGCGCTGCTGGTCGGCGACGGCAAGCTGAAGTCCGAGGACGTGAGCACGGCGTCGCTGAAGGGCACGGCGGTGGGCGCCCCGGTCGGGATACCGGGCGCGCCGGATTCCGTACCGGGCGTGGCGGACCTGGAGAAGGACCCGTGGCAGGTGTGCTCGGTGCTCGCGTCGGAGGCGGGCGCGCAGGACTCCGGCGGCTCCCGGAGCGCGACGGGTGCGTTCACCGCGCTGGTGGCCGGTGCGCCGGTCGAGGGGCGGGGCATGGGAGCGGGGCAGGGTCTGGTGGTGTCGGGGCCGGACCGGGCCCGGTATCTGGTCTGGCAGGGCAGCCGGTTGCGGCTGGACCGGGGCGGGAACGCCGCGGTGTCGCTGGGGTACGGGTCGGTGACGCCCCGGCCGGTGTCCGCCGCGTTCCTGGACGCGCTGGTGCAGGGGCCGGATCTGGTTCCGCCCGCCGTGCCCGGCCGCGGTGGGGCGGGGCCGTCGCTGGGCGGGAAGCCCTCGAAGCTCGGGCAGGTGTTCCAGTCGCGTACGCCGGGGGCGGCGCGCCAGTACTACCTGCTGCGCAAGGAGGGCCTGGTTCCGCTGACGGAGACCGGGGCGGCGCTGGCCCTGGGTTCGGCTCGGACCAAGGACGAGGCGTACGGCGGTGCGGCGCCGGCCGCGGCGGTGATCGGTGCGGCCGAGGTGAAGGCCCGCCTGGCGCCCGGCGCGGAGGGCAGCGAGCCCGTTCCGGCCGGCCTGCCGCGTACGCCGCCGCGCGCCGAGTCCGTACCGGCGGGGTGGGCGGCCTGCGCCCGGGTGCGGCCCGACCGCGGGGACGGCACGCGGGTGACCGGTGCGCTGGTCCCGCTCACCGCGCTGCCCCCGGCTTCCGCGGCTTCGCCCGAGAACATCGCCCCGGCCTGTCTGCCGGTGGACGCGACGGCCGTACGACCGGGGCACGGCGCGCTGGTCAAGGCGCTCGGCGCGGGCGGCACCGATGTCGGCTCCACCACCTACTTCGTCGCCGACAACGGGGTGAAGTACCGGCTGCTGTCCCGGGCGGCGCAGAAGGCGCTGGGGTACGACGGTGCCTCCGTCCAGGCCCTTCCGTCCCCGCTCCTGGCGATGCTGCCGTCCGGCCCCGATCTGAGCCCGGAAGCGGCCGCGGCGGGACGCGGCGTGGGAACCACGGCGCCCTCGTGTCCGCAGGTCGCGGGGGAAGCGGGGAGCCATGGGGGCAACGGCACATTGCTGTCGGGTAAAGAAAGTTGAGTGATCCTCAGGAAAAGCTCAGATGCGGACGCGGGCCATTGAGCACACCATGATTCCGATCATAGGATCACGGCCATCCAGCAGTTGAGCATGGGAGACACCGTGGCAGACGCAGGCGCGCAGGCGGGACCGGGCGGCAACCTCCAGCAGTCGAGCGAGAGCTCGACCCGGAACGGCATCCAGGCGCTCGAGGCCGCCTACAGCGGAATCCTCAAGTCCCGCCAGGACGTCGACAACACCCGCAACAACCTGAGCAAGGGCTACCAGGGCAGCGACGGCGGCCAGTACGGCGTCCTGCTGAAGCAGTGGGACGACCAGGTCAACATCATCCTCCGCAACCTGGAGGACATGGTCGACAAGCTCAACACGAGCCTGGTGGAGCACGGCAAGACGCAGGGATCGTCCAACGACGCGATCAACCAGGCGTACAGCGCCTCGCAGAAGGCGTTCGACGACCTGATGGCGTAGGACCGCCGCGGACGGCGTCGTCCCGTCGTCCGCCCCGCCGGCCGTCCGGCACCCCCCTCGCCGCCACCGCGGCGCGGTACCCCTTCCCAGGCAGTGAAGCGAGGTCTCCCCGATGCCCGACAACCTGACAGACGGTTACATCCTGGTCGACTACGGCCACATGAACAACGCCGGCGACGACATGGTCCGCCAGACCCAGGCGATCGCCCGGACACTCTCGTCCCTGGAGGCGGAGCTCGCCGAGCTGCGCAAGACGTGGTACGGCTCCGACGCCGACACCTACCGTCAGAAGCAGGCCGCCTGGGACCAGGCGGTGCGGAACATGGAAACGCTGCTGAATTCGCACGCGGCCCTGCTGACCGACATCTCGGGCAACTACAAGTACAGCGAGAACTCGCTGTCGCAGATGTGGTCCGAGATCTCCATCGGCCGCTGAGCGGGGGCACCAGATGGCCGATCTGACCCACCTCGACGGCAAGAGCCTCAAGTCGTTCGCCGAGGGCGACGTCACGGACTTCCAGACGGCGTTGGACAAGATCCGCAAGGACGACCCCAATGGCCTCAAGGCGCTCAAGAGCATCCTCGACGGGCGCACCTCGCCCACCACGCTCCAGCAGGACCCGGCGCTGGCCATCGGCCTGCTGGGGACGGACGACAGTGTGCACGGCCAGTCCCTGGTGAAGGCGGTCAAGACAGCGGCGGGTTCGGTCGACGGCATCTTCGAGAATCAGCAGACGCTCTTCAAACACATCAAGAGCGACCTGCTGACGACCATCGAGAAGCTGCTCAACACCCAGGGCAAGAGCCTCGAATCGATCGACGGTGCCGCGCTGCTCGACATCTTCTCGGACGTGGACAAGGACCTGAGCCCCACCACCACGACCGGCGCCTGACCCGGCCGCCCCTCGGGGGCGGTCCATCCCCGGCGGTCCGCCCGGGCCGCCCTCCCGGCGGTCCGGGCAGACCCGTCTCCGTACGGACTCCGCCCCGCCCGCCCCGACCCTCTTCCTCGCCTCCGGAGCGTTCCGCATGTCGACCCCGACTTCACAGAGCTACGACGCCGACGACTACTGGGGGCAGGCCGTCACCAAGCTGACCGGCTATCCGATGCCCAGCCGGAAGGGTCTGTTCACCGGCCTGAGCAGCAAGGAGAAGAGCCCGCTCTTCCGGATGAGCCTGGACAAGATCAGTGTCCAGTCGGTGGTGGACGCGGCGAAGCAGGGTTCGCTGAAGAGTGACGGACAGGACTACGACCTGTACTTCTACTCCCATGCGAACGGGCACGTGGAGATGTACCACGCGCGGCTGGTCTTCATCGGCTCGTTCATGTCGGAGAACGGCCGCAGCCGCGGGCTGGACGCTCATGAGTCCCTGTCCGGGGGAAAGTACAAGGGCAAGTACGGCGACGACTTCGACATCGGCCCGCTGGGGCAGTACATGGGCGGCCCGGGAGCGGCCCTGGGCGCTCTGATCGACTCGAAGACCACGCAGGGGGCCTCCTTCAACGGCGCGTCGGTCCCGGACGCCAACGTGGTGGATCTCAATTCCTTCCGGAACACCGCCCAGGCCTTCGACCGGGCCGCCCAGTTCTTCGTGGACCAGACGGAGATCCTCGCGGGGTGGGAGAAGTCGCTGGGCAGCGAGCAGTCCTCCTGGAAGGGCCAGGCGGCGGGAATCTTCTGGCAGTTGATCCATCAGCTGCACGGAAACTACGACAACTACAAGGAGCAGCTGGGCGCGGGCGACAAGTTCGACGCCGTCGGGGAACCCGCGTTCACTCCGAAGTCCAACCACTCCAAACAGCTGATGGCCGCGCAGCAGACGCTGCTGACCCAGGGGAAGTCCCTCCAGACGGCGTGGAACGCGTGGATGGGGCGCAATGAGCACGACCCGCACTTCTACCTGATCCAGGTCCTGGACGAGATTCTGACCTGGCTGAGCGCAAACAACATCCCGTACATCTCGGTGACCACCCGGCAGACCGGCAAAGAGAGTTACAGCACGACGTACTCCACCAAACCCGGCTTCCAGGAACCTCATCCGGCCTTCGGTAATCTGAACGACATTCAGAACTGGGCCAAGGTGGGCGAGGAGGCCGTACGGCGCTGGAACGAGTTCATCGAAACGCCCCACCCGGACATCGCGGGGCTCGAACTCGGGCTGAACGGCACAGCGCAGAAGGTGCTGTCCGACCTCAACAATGCCTGGATCGACGCCACCACACCGTTCGAGACGCCGCTCACCACCAAGAACACCGGGTCGCTGACGGAGTTCTACACCAAGGAGAAGACCGAGAAGGCCAAGGAGGAAGCAGACAAGAGCACCAAGGACCTCAACACCGCGCTGGACAACCTCAACAAGGGCATCGGGGACATGGGGAACAACATCACCCAGTCCCTCAACGACTTCGGGGGCGGGCCGGGCGGCCTCAAGGACCTGTTCGGCAACAGCGGCACGAATGATCTCAACCCCGGGTCGGGCAACGGTCTCGACGGCGGCACCGGCAAGGACCTGACCAGCGACCTCAACAAGGATCTCGGCAACGGGGACACGACGCAGACCGGCCCGCTGAATCCCATGACCCCGCTGCCCAAACCGCCCGGCAGCTCCGTCCTGACGCCTGGTGGCGGGACCACCTCGCTCGACAAGAACCGCAACGTGGTCACGACGTACCCCAACGGCGACCGGGTCACGTACGACCCGAAGACCGGCAAGTACACCGTCACCCCCCACCAGGGGAAGACCACGGTGCAGGACCTCAACCCGGGCCAGAGCGTGACCAACCCGGACGGCAGTGTCACCAAGCTGAACAAGGACGGCACGCTCACCACCACGTTCAAGGACGGCAGCCGGCAGATCGTCGATCCGGAGACCGGCAAGGTCACGACCATCGACAAGAACGGCAAGGAGACGGTCAGCGACCTCAATCCCAGGACCGAGCTCGATTGGCCGCCGAGCAGCAAGAACCGCTTCACGCCGCCGCCCACCCATCAGGACCTCAACCACGACCTGAACCGCGATCTCGACAACGACCTCGACCGGGACTTCCGCAGCGGCCTCGACCGGGATCTCAACTCCCTCGGCGGGAACTCCCACACCTCGTCGAACAACACGTCCGGCGGCGGTCAGAACCGGTCCGGCGAGGGCGACTACGAGGACTACGACAGCACGTTCCACCCGGGAGGAACGCTCGGTGCGCCGCCCGGCGCCACCGACACCCTGCCGACAGGCACGGGTGCGGGCACAGGTACGGGTGCGTCGTCGGACGGCTCCACCCCGCTCAATCCCATGATGCCGATGGGCGGCATGGGCGGGATGGGTGGCATGGGCGGGATGGGCGCCGGCGGGGGGCAGGCCGGCGGCTCGTCGGGCGAACGCGTCCGCAACGTCCTGACGGAGAACGGCCCCGGTACGCGCGGCGGGACATCGCGTGCCGGCGGCCGGCGCGGCGCCGACGAGGAACGCAGCGCCCGCAGGGCCCGTACGGCCACCAGCTCCACCGCCGTCGCCGGCGGGGCGGCGGGCGGTATCCAGGGCGGGCAGGCGACCGGCAGCGGTGAGCGCGACCGGGTGCACTGGGTGGCCGAGGACGAGGACGTGTGGGGCGCGGAAGAGGGCGGCACGCCCACGGTGATCGGACGGTGAGCGGCGCGATGGACGAGGTGTCGGAGAACTCGGGGCGCGGCGAGGTCTCGCCGTACGCCCGGTCCGTGGCGGCCCGGCTCGCCACGGCGATGGCCGAACTGGAGGCCACCGAGAAGGGCGTGGCGAAGGCCGAGGCCGAACTCCGGCAGGCGACACGCACCGTACGGTCGGCGGACCGGTCGGTGGAGGTGACGGTCGGGCCCCAGGGAGAACTGACCGCGCTGCGGTTCCTGGAACAGAAGTACCGGACCATGTCGCCGGGTGAACTGTCCGGTGCGGTGCTGGAGGCGTTCGGACGGGCCCGTGCGGAGATGGCCCGGCAGGTGATGGAGACGTTCGAGCCGTTCACCCGGCCCAGCACCGAGGTGCCCCAGTTGACGGGGGTGGACATCGACTGGGCGCGGATCTTCGGGCCCGAGGTGCTCCAGGACCCGGACGAGCGGGCCCGGCAGGAGTCGGGACACCGGTTGCGTGACGAGATCGACGAGGACGAGGAGCGCTGAACACAGCATGAGCGACGGCTACTACGCCGAACCCGCCCGTATCCAGGCCGGGTTGCGGCAGATGTTCTCGATCAGCACCTCGATCGGCTCGATGGTGGACGACTTCGTCATGGACGTGCGGGCGACGCGCGACTGGCCGGGCCAGGACGACAGCTTCGCCAAGGAGGTCATCCCGCAGGAGCAGAAGGAGCGGGAGAGCAGCAGCGAGACCGCGATCGCCCTGTCCGAAGCGGTCAACGGCGTGGCACACGGGACCTCGGTCAACCTGGCCTCGATCAAGTCCAACCAGAACAACATCCTGGACGCCATCCGTGACCACCGGATCAAACCCAACAACAGCGGAAAGCGCTGAGGCAGAGAGCACGGCCCCATGTCGATCAAGGCGACGCCCGAGCTGAACAACCTGCTGTTCGTCCTCATCGGCGAACGGCTGTTGCAGGCCGACGAAGATCTGGCGTACGCCAGCCGGCGGCCGTACCACCGGCTCGCCGACCGACTCACCGACCTGTCCGGGGAGATCGAGCAGTCGGTCGTCGGGATCAGCAGGTCACTCCCGCCCAAGGTGGGCGCGAACTACCTCCAGTCGATGAAGCTCTTCATCGACAACGGGGGTACCAACCATCTCCGGGACTTCTCCGACCAGCTGAAGACCATCGGTGACGGGCGCACCGAGACGTCGATGAACATCACCGAGTCCAAGTGGCAGATCATCGCCGAGCTGATCCGGCTGATGATCGAGCTGCTGATCATCGCCGTGATGGCGTTCTTCTCGGGTGGGGCCTCGGCGAGCGACACCGCGGTGGCGAAGGCGCGCAGCCGGGTGGTGGTGCTGACGGTGCTGGACACGCTGTTGCAGCGTACGCATCTGATGCCGAGCCTGAGCGAGGCGTTCCAGGAGGCGTTCCAGACCTTCGCGGTGCGCCTCGCCATGATGATGGCGGGGCCCGACGGGCGGCGGCCCAAGGGTTTCGACTGGAAGGCCATCGCGCAGGACGGTGTCTTCGGCGCGTTCGCGGGGTTCTTCCACGGGGCGTTCTCGTCCGGGCTCGGCAAGCTGCTCAAGAACTTCACGGGCTCGGGCCCGGTCAAGAACCTGACCAAGGACGTGACCGACAAGGCTCCCCGGCCGAAGACCTTCTCCGCGAAGAACCTGGGCAACACCGCGCTGAACGACACGAAGGACTTCCTGACCTCGGGTGGCTCGGAGGCCGTCGCGGAGATCGTGGCCGGTGGCCTGATGACGGGGAACTGGACGACGAGCTGGGATACGTTCCTGGGCTCCGGGATCAGCAGCAAGGCCGAGTCCCTGCTCGGGAGCGGCGCGTCCAAGCCCGGTACCTGGGTGAAGAACAATTTCGCCGGGACGAAGGTGCCGACCTCCAGCCGGACGGACGAGGAAGGCACGGGGGCGGGGTCCGGGAACGGAACGGGGTCCGGTGCCGGCAGCGGAACGGGTTCCGGAACCGGGAGCGGAACCGGAACCGGCACCGGTAGCCCGACCTCGACCGGAAAGGGACCGACGACCGGGGCCGGTGGGGCGTCGGGGGGCGGCAAGAACAACAGCCCGACGAACGGTGCCGGTTCCCAGGACCAGACGGACTCGACCGAACAGACGGGGCAGAAGGAACAGCCCGAGCAGACGGGGAACGACGATCGGACGGACCCCGAGTCGACGTCCCAGTCGCCGGGTTCCAAGGGCCCGTCCGGCTCGACCGGCCCGGCCGGACCGGCCACCAAGGGGTCCGTCAACACCTCCAGCAACGACAACAGCACCGACTTCACGGGCGACGGCGACAACGACAGCACGAAGAATCCGGACGGCACGGACGAAACAACCGGCGCGGACGGTACGAAGCAGGAGACCCAGCAGACCTCCGACGAGCGGACGGTGCCTCCCGCGAGCTCCGGTACGCACTCCGGTCCGTCCCACACGTCCAACACCTCCCACACCGGCAACAACAGCCCCGACGCGTCGCAGGACGAGCTGACGCCGAACAAGCAGTCGGACACACAGTCGGACGCGGAGAACGAAACGGGCCAGGACCCGGACAACGACACCGAGCCCAGCACCGGCCTGCTCACCGAGGACGGCACCTCCGGCAACGAGCCACCCCTGCCCGAAACGCAGACCCCGCCCCCCTCGCAGGCCGCCCCCGGCACCGTCACGGTGCCGGAGCATCAGCTGTGGTCGCAGCTCCTCGGCACCCCCGGCGACCCGCCGCAACAGCTGCTCGCCGATATCGCCGCCCACCGTCGGGGCATCGCGCCCTCACAACAGGAGATCGACCTCCGCAGGGAGCTGCGCGAGAAGCTGAACGGCGCCGAGGGCGGTGTCACGATCTACATCGACGACGCGGCCAACTTCGGCCACCAGGCTGCCGCCACGATGATGATGGACTCGCTCGACGAGCTGGGCTATACGGGGCCCATCACCGCAATCGCTCCCGACAACGTCCAGCAGAAACTCAAGCTCCTGCTGAGTGACAGCCTCAACGCCCGCGTCAACTGGCAGACCCGGACGTTCGACCCGGACCAACCGGCGACCGACCCCCGGGCGTCCGGGAGGCCGGGGGCCCAAGGCCTGGTCATGGTCGCGGCGAGTGACCGGCTCGACGACGACCGGGAGGCGGCAGAGCGGTTCCTGAACTTCCTGGGAACCGACCGGGCGATCGTACTCAAGCCCTATGCCTGGGACACCTCGCACCGCTATCTGTACAGCAGGCCGTCCGCGGACGGCGCGGTCGAGGTCAGGGACCTGGAGAGCACCGAGCCGTCCGAGGACGAGGGAAACGCCCTGGCTTCCGACGCGTTGTTCAACTTCCACACCCCGCTCCTCACCCAGGACGAGCTCACGGACCTGATCGACCGACGGGTCACCGACCCGGCCGTCGCCGCCGGGCTCAAGGCGGTCGTCCGTGCCGTTCACCAGAACGGGACCGAGGTCATGCCGGTCTACGGCCTGCACAACGTCGCCGATCCGGGCCGGGTGTCGGCGCTCACCTCCCTGGCCGCCGGGATCACCAGGGCCGGGATCGGCAAACCGTCCGTGATCCTGTCGTTCGGCCGCACCACGGTCGACTACGCCCCCGCCCACACCGATGCGCGCCTGAGCCGGACCGAGATCACCGCCGGGGGCCTCGACCAGCAACTCGCCCGGCTCGGGCCGGATGACGTCCTCGTCGTGCAGTCTCCCGGCCTCCCCCAGGACGTGTTCCGGCAGGTCTTCCAGCTCGGCACACTCCCGGCGGTGCTGGAAGGGGCCAACACCACGAACCTGATGCAACTGCTGGGCCGCCCGTACTTCTCCGCTCTGACCCATCACACCCCGTACGACAGGCTCGACCCGGTAGCGGCAGATCATCTCGGCCAGGTGACCAAGGCCATCACCCATCCCAGTCAGTGGGGCCGCAGAGCCATGAAGCAGTCGACGCCCGAATGGACGGCGTTCCAGAACGTGCGCACGGCCCATTCCGTGATGCCGTCGCTGCCCAAGGACGGGGAAGGACGAGTCCTGACACGGGACGAGATGAACCGACTCCTGGCAACGGGTGTGCTGAGCACGGAGGACCTGGAGTCGCTGCTCGGTGACGGCGAGGACGTCAGGGCCGTCGTGAAGGACCCGTACACCGGCCTCGGGGTGACCATCACCAAGGACCAGTACGCCTCGGTCCTGACCAAGCTGCAGGAACTCCGGGACGACCATGTCGTCAAGGTCCGCCGCACCATGGACCGCATGTCCGTCGTGCCGGAGGAAGGCGCGACCGAGGTCATCGCGGAAGCCATCGACGAGCTGATGCGGCCCGGCTCCCGGCTGCACACCTACTTCGGGAACCTCCGGGCCAAGGCGCACGATCCGAACAACGACCAGACACTGCAGGCCCTTCGCCTGGCCCTCACCGATCGTCCGGCGTTGCCCCGGACCGAGTCTCTCGACCACGACGAGAACCAGGAGGACGACGACTCGCAGGATTCGCAACGCTGGCGGACCGACTGGGACCAGCGGGAAGAGTCCGAGTCCGACGACGAATCCGGCGACGAGCCCACCGACGACCGTTCGTCGAGTTCCGACAGCATCCGGACGCGGACTGTGAGCCGACAGGAGAGCACAGCCGAGGAGCAGAACGAGGACGACGAGGAGGAGGCAGCAGCGGCCGGGGAGAACGAGGGCAAGGACGAGGACGAGGAATCCAGGACCACCGATTCCCCGGCCGCGAACGCCGACGACGGCTCCGAAATCGACATCAGCCTCGGCCTCTTCGGCGACACCCCCACCACCCCAAAAGCCGACGACGAATCCGAAATCGACATCAGCCTCGGCCTCTTCGGCGACATCACCACCGAAGCGACGACGGATATCTCACCGGCCATGGATACCGCCGCCACCGATTCCACCACGCCGCCTCCCCGGCTCTTGCTCAGGTCCGTCCGCTCAGCCGATGACCCCACCGTCGACTCGGACGAAATCGTCCGGCAGACGGTCGCGGACAACACGTCCGACTCATCGGTCCTCGCCTCGTACACCCAGACGGACTGGGCGCAGCGGAGTGGGCGCTTCAACACCGTCATGACCTCCACGACCTTCCAGGACCACCATCACCAGGAATCGTCGATGTACCGCCGGCAGCGCCGGCTGCCCTGGGGCGGCCAGAAGGTGTCCTTCTTCGCTGCGCACGGCACTCCCACCCGGGTAGTGCTGACGCGGGAGGACGGGACGACCATGGTGATCAGCGGACGGGAACTCGGCCGCTATCTGGAGCACTCCGCCGACCTCGGTCCGAAGGACCGTCCCATCGTGCTGTACGCCTGCTCCACCGGCGCCTCGCCCACGCACGGCGGGCTGTCCGTCGCCCAGCACGTCGCCAATGTGACGGGCAGGACGGTGTACGCACCCACCACGACGGCGGGTACGGCGATCGGTGCCGATCAGCGGATACGCCCGGTGCTCTTCCGGGACAACCAGGAGAACCCCGGTCACTGGATCTCCTACGCCCCCGAGCCCGCCGGTGCCGAACTCACCTCGCTCGCCCGCACGGCGGGTCTGCACCCCCCGGCAGTCGCCACGGACGGCACGGACGCCGCAGGCGTCGGTAACTCCACCGGAGCCACCCCCTCCGAGGACACCCCCGACCCCTGGGCCACGACGCGAACGCTCCAGCTGGTGCGTACCCTGCGCGGCACCTTCGGCACACAGATCGCGCAGTCCCCCGACCACGACTCCCTGCTGGCGGCGCTCGGCGCGCTCGACAACGAGCGTTTCGGCGGGAACGACGCCGTCTGGGAGCCGTACCGCGACGGGCGGATGACACCCGATCTGCTGCGTCGCATCACCGAAGGACTGTCAGGGTCCGACATCCCCGGCCTGGACCGGTACTCCGCCCTGTTCGACCGGGTCAGCGAGGCACCCACCGAGAACGGACCGGCCGCCGCCGCACGGCAGGACGACCTCCGTTCCCCCTCCCACGACGTCACGCAGGACGCGCTCGATGCGCAGCAGAGACAACAGGAATCACAGCAGGAGATCCGACAAGAGAACCAGCAGGAGGACCAGCAGCTGGCATCGACGTCCACCACGAACACCTCCTCCACAGACGTGGTCCAGCTCGTCGTGGCCAAGCTCGCCGAACAGCGCCCGGCCACCATCGACGACCAGATGACGGAGGCATCGCTCGACAGCGCGGTCCAGCAGTTCCCGGGCGGTCTGAAGCTGCCCACGTACATCACCGGAGACGGCGTGAGCCGCGATTCGGCCTTCACCTACGGTGAGAGCCAGGTGATCCAGCGCGGCGTCGACAACGTACTCACCCGCATAGCCACGTCGGCGCTTCCTGTCCCCGCCCGACGCCCCGGTGTCGTCAAGAACAACCCGCTCGGCGAACTGGAACGGGCCCTGAAGCAGACGCCCCATCTGTTCCACGGGGACGGCTGGCTCTCCGCTCCGTTCAAGGACACCACGGGGCGCATCCGCCAACTGCGGGTCTCCCAGCGCCCGCAGGCCCCCTGGTCCATGATCACCAACGAGAAGGGGGCGCCGATCACGCTCGACCCGGTGAAGGTGGACCAGATCCATCGCAGCCAGATCACCTCCGGAAAGTCCGAGACGGCCAGTTCCTCCAGGCAGTTCGGTGTTGCGGTCCCGCTGGGCCCGCCCATCGGGTCGGCGAGCATGTTCGGGCGGGTGGGCCTCACCCTGGGCTTCACGAAGTCCGTCGACTTCAACCTCCAGGACCAGACCCTGAGCCAGGTCGAGAGCCGTCACTCCGACGAATCGCATCTGTACCTGAGTGATGTGCTGTACACCGTCGAGTTGACGGACCCGGCGCCCGAGAAGCACGGGAAACTCAAGAGGATCACGGACCGGTTCGGCCGGCCGGGAACCCGATCCACGGAACAGGCCGAGGACGCCCCGATCACGTTCGGTGTGAAGAACGGGCTGCTGCTGCGTCTCCCGGACAACCTGACCGCCGAATACAACCGTGAGCACGCACCTCATGAGATGACGCTCGGCGAGCACAGTGACTACCGCACTGTGCACACCGAGGGATACGGCTCGGTCGCGGACATCCACGCATGGGCGGTGAACAACGCCGAAGCCGTCGTCGGCTCGGCGATGCACGCGGAGATCACCCGGTTCTTCAGTTCGGAGAACTTCATCCGGACCGCGGACCGGATGGCGCACGGTCCGGTCACCAGCCAGCCCCTTTTCACGGATTCCGGCGAACCCGCCGGCGTCTTCGTCGTGGACAAGATCGTGCCGGGAAAGGCCACCCATGTCTCGGGGACGAACGCGGCCGAACTACGGAACGCCATTCAGCGGGTCATCAAGAACGACCGCAGCACGTCCACCGCGTACAGCCAGGACCTCCAGTTCACCGTCGGCCCCAGCTTCTCCTTCGACGAGTACGCGACGAGCGCGGCCCAGCCGCGCGTGCAGGTGGCGGGCTTCGCGCAGTTCGGCAACCGCTCCACCCGGACCACCGGCTTCGGCGGTTCGGGCAGCCGCAAGATCGTCGGACGCGCCAAGAAGGTCCGCACCGAGCTGTACCTCGTGGAGAAGCAGGTCCACGTCCGCAGATCCGGAGGGAAAGGCAGCAGCACATTCACCGTACGGACCCTCGACCGGATGACCCGCGCGGAGGCGCGCCGCCTCGCCGGATGGGACGACGGCACGACCCTGCGCACCCGCTCGGCCCAGCACCCGGCCGGTAATCCCTCCGTAGCCGAGGGGAGCAACAGCGACAGCAACGGCGTCATCACGCCCGTGACACCGCACACGGGCGAGCCACTGCCTCCTGTCTATCTGCCGGAGGACCATCCGACGCTGCTCGGCATGACCAGGGTGGAGGCGTTCCTCCCCGACAACGACAGCAACGGCACAGACACCGAAGGGAACGCTGCCGGGGGCGCGTCCGGGGCGAACACGCCACCGCCGCCGTCCCCCGCCTCGTTCCTCACCGAGCTGACGAACAGTGTGATCGCGGCCGTCGGCGAGCAGCACCCCGGTCTCGTCGCCCCGCTCGCCGACTTCACGGATCCTTCGGACAAGTCGAAGGGGTGGCGGGGCAAGAACCACTTCAACGCCGCTCTGCAGAACACCCTGAGTGTCATGGACGCCCTCAGCCATCACAGCGTGGCGGGACAGCTGGAGTCCTTCGCCGCCGACGGACTGCGCATCCGTCTGGTCGACATCACCGGAACCAAGCGGAAGTACCGCTGGATCCAGGTCAAGGGCGACCTGACCGGACGCCGCTACGAGGGCACGCGCAACGAGCTGATCCTTCGAAGCAGCACACCCGGCACTCAGCGGCTGGACAGCTCGGGCACGGTGTCCCACAGCAGGGAGTTCGGCGTCGACGTCGGGATTTCGGCGCGTGAGAACAACACCGACGCCTTCAAGCAGCCGATCAACAGCGGTGTGATCACCCCGGCGGGCCGGTTCGCCTGGCAGAAGACCCGGAAGACCGGCTCCGGCGCCACCGTCTCGTACGAGCCCCTGCACGCCACGTCGGGGCCGTCCCATGTGTTCAGCTACCAGCTGTCGGTGACCGTCACCAGCGGTGGGTACTGGCGGTTCCGCGAACCGCTCCGGTTCCTCGGCCTGCTCGGCACGGGGCTCTCCGTCGGTCGCAATGCGGAGATCGACCTCATCGGCGGCACGGCACGCCGTCCGGCGGTGACCGGTCGGGTGCTGCTCGACGTGCCCGATGAGCACATTCCGCCGAACCCCCCGAACCCGCAACAGGAGCAGGAACGGACGCCGAATCCGGGTCGTCCCGCCCCCACCCCCACCCTCCTGAGCACCAAGCAGGTCCAGGAACTGCTGAACGGTGACACGGACGAGAACACCGACGAGAGCGCTGACGAAAACTCGGGCGGTGACACGGAGATCCACGAACTGACCGACCTGTCCGGCTCGTTGACCCCGTTCAACGATCTGCCCAACCAGGTCATCGCCGTCGCCGGCAGCTCAGAGCTGGGACAGGCATTGGAAACGGCGCTCAAGGACGGCTCCGGCAACGCCTGGCAGTTCAGCCTGTACGGAGCCGCACCGCACGATGCGGTGATACGTCAGTTCCAGCCGCAGGTCCTCGCTTCGTTCCTGGACCAGTCGGTCACCCCTGCGGGCATGCGCATGGTCGAGTTGTTCGGCGCAGGCCCGTACATCAACCGCATCGGCCGTCTCGTCCACCGGGTCTCGTTCGGGAATCCGGTCGTGCAGTCGAAACCCGTCGCGGTGGAGACCGAGTTGACGCTCGGCGCCGAGACCCAGGTCTCCCACGCGACGACCTCGGTCACAGTGGCCAAGCTGAATTTCGGGCTCGCCTACGCGCGCAGCCACGACCAGGGGCCTTCGCTGGTCGGCACGTACGGGCTGATCCTGAACGGGACATGGACGAAGGGGCGCACCGCGACGGTGACGAATACGGTCGCGGTGGAGAACGACCGGGACGACGAGAACCTCAAGTACCTGGTCACCGCCGACATCCAGCACGAGGTCGGCTTCACGACAAAGGCCCACGGGCTGGCCGGCCCCCTGCGCGCACTGCTGCCGATACTGAACACGCACTACGCGGGATTCAAGCTGAACGTACCCGGCGGATGGCTCGGCCACATCCCGGAGAAGACCGCACACCGTCTCGGGCTGGTCGGCCAGGGGCTTCCTCCCGTGCCCCTCTACAAGGAGGACTCCTGGTCCCCGGCGCCCTGGCTGAAGGACACACCGTTCGGTTCGTTCCCGGTCAATTCCCTGGACTCCTCCCGGGCCGCCCGGGACTTCGCCGAACTCCTCAAGTCGCAGGGGGTGGACGTCGCCGGACGGGACCACATCCTGGACTTGGTGTCGCCGCGTGCGCTCCTCGCCCTTCGGCAGCAGATGGCCGCCGCCCGGAACGGGGTCACTGCGGTGACCCGCACCGCCTGGACCAAGCTCGGCCAGGTGTCCATCGGCTCGCAGCGTGCGACGGTACGCATCGAACTCGTGCAGGAGAACACCGAGTTCGACGGAATCGATCACAGCGTCACGTTCCAGGAGACCCTGGCCATGACCGAGACCGTCGAGGTGAACGGCGTCAAGGCCGTCACCACGACGACGGGCTTCTCGGTCGGCGAAGCGGTGCGGACCCAGAACACCACAGCCCCCACCGCCGGGCCGAGCCTCTCCGAGTCGCTCGCCGTCACCCAGCAGAGGACGGTCACCACATCGGCGAGCCGTACGAAGAACTACACGTTCTATCCCAACGAGCCCTACGCCGACTTCCTCACCACGTACCGGCTCCGCATGGTGCTGGTGAACTCCGACGGAACGGAGCTCACGTCGGGGGACTTCCCGGTCGGCACCCTGCGCGAGCAGCTGCCGCTCAGCCTGGCCATGCCGGACGTGAACGACGACGTCGACGCCGACGCCGTACAGGAGAGCGTCTCGTCCTCGACGCAGCAGATCGCCTCGGTCTCGCAGCAGGAGACCACCGTCGAGGAGACAGCGGAAACACAGCCGCTGGAGGACCAGAACCTGTCGCCCAGCATCACGCTCCGGCGAGCAGGGCAGCTCACGACCGCGGAGATCGAGGAGTGGCGGCGAGCGGGTGGGACGGAGCTGTTCACCATGCCGTCCAACGGCTTCATGCCCCGCCGGATCACCGGCACCGACACGGCGCTGGACGCCGCTCACCTCGCCATGGCCAAGGCGTTCAACACCAAGCTCCCGCACCTGCCCAAGTCCACCGATCCCGTCGAGCTCACCGGCCCGCAGCTGACGGAGGCGGCGGCCAAGGCCCGGAGGTCGGGCCTCGCCCCCCAGGGAATGGCCTCGGGGCAGGCGCTGTCCGACGGACTCGCGAGCACCCAGACGGCGGCCTTCTTCGCCAACACCGCGACGTCCGACGGCTATCTGGCGGCCACGATGCACGATGCCGGTATCGCCCTGGACACCCAGGGCAGCTACCGGCTCTTCTCCCGCCCCCAGCTGAATCAGGCGGTGCTGCTGAGCGTGGCGGCGGACGCCACGATGGAGAGCCCCGAGCGGCAGACCACGAGTTCGGACGTCTCGATCACCGAGACCGGCGCGCAGGGCACGACGCTCGGTATGACCGTCGGCACGTCCGTACCGCCGGTCGGCACCATGTCGCCCGCGCCGACGGGCAGCGGGGGGAACACCGGCGAGTCGGGGACCCTCAAGATCGCCTCGGCCGACGGCACCCAGCAGAACATCAAGCCCAAGACGGGCCGGGCGTTGCTGTTCTCGATACCCACGGACTGGCTGGGCGAGGCGACGATCGTCCACGGCAAGCTCGCCGGCGTCTTCCTTCCGGGAAGCAGGTCGCAGGTCGTCGAGTACCGGACCAATGTCCTGGCCTGGGTACGGGAGGACGTGGCCCGCGAACTCGGGCTGATCGACGACACGACCTTCCCGGCCGACGTCACCGCCGCCTGGACCTCGGTGGCCGCCGCGAGCAAGGCATGGGTGGACGCGGACAAGGCGTACTGGAAGGTCCGGCGCGCCGCCACCGAGTCGACGGAAGACGATCAGGCCGCAGCCGACCGGCCGGCGCAGATGGAGCAGCTGGCCGCCCTCTCGCGGGAGGCGATGCGGGAGTTCCGCCGGGTGCGGGCGGCGACGGACCGGCTCACCCGGTGGTACCACCGCACACCACGCCGCGGCCCCAAGCCTCCCCCGGTGGTCTTCACGGCCCCCGAGTCACCGAAGCCGGAGACCCCCGGGTTCACCGTCCCGGACACGGCGCAGGACTCCTCGAACACCGCGCAGGCGATCGTCTCCCCGGACGGTGACACGTACACACTGCATGACGTACCCGAGGACGGCGACGCCTTCTTCCACGCACTCGCGGCCGGGCTCCGGAACAGCGGCAACTCCGAGAACACCGCAACGCCCGTCGCCGAGTTGCTCGGACGGATGACGGACACCCTGACGAACGACTCGGGCGACCTGTTGGACTTCACGACTCCGGACCTCCTCGACAGATTCGCTCAGCAGGAACTGGCGGACGGCGGCCCCACGTTCGCCGAAGGGTCTCCCGAGAAACGCGAGTTCGACGATCCCGCAGGCACCCTGCCGCTGTACGCGCAGCTGTCGCCCGACGAGCGCAAGGCACTCGCGCTGGCACAGCTGCGGCGCCCCGGCAACGCACCCGACAACACCGGCTGGGACCACGGGGCCGCTGACCTGCTGCCCGCGCTCGCCGCCCGGACCTTCGGCGTCAGGGTGACGGTCGTCCGGGACGACGGCACGTTCCAGGATTTCGATCCCGGTACCACCGACGAGCCCACGGAACGTGTGGTGCTGTACCTGAAGGACCGTCACTACCAGGCGGCCCTGTCCCCCGTGCTCACGAACTCCGAGCCGCAACGCTCGCTGGACGACGGCTCGATGAACCACGACGATCAGGTCAACCACCAGGACGACACGGACGCGCGGCAGACCGCCAACACCTCGGTCGACGGCCTTGACGCATCGGAGACGGGCGACCTCGCAGACGGCGAGTTGAACCCGCTGGCAAGAGCCACGTCCACGTCCACGTCCACAAGTGACAACGGCGACAACAACGACGACGACGCGGAACAGGGCAACCCTTCCCCCGAGTTCCTCGCAGAGGTCCTCGCCGATGTCCTCGAAAGGCACGAGGTGCAGGACATCGTCGTACGGCAGGTGACTCTGCGCCCGCTCAAGGATCCGCTCAAGTCCGCGATGGCCACGCTGGAGCTCGCGCCCCGGGGGCTGTCCATGGGCGACTTGGGGCTGACCAATGTTCAGATGCTGACGGTGCTCGCCCACCACCGTCATCTGTCCATGAAGGCGTGCGACGAGTTGCGCGAATATCCGGTGTTCGCGGCGATCCTCCGGCACACCGACGAGGCTCCTGCGGCGCTGGCACGCATAGCAACGCAATGACGGACACGAACCGAGGCTCACAGATGCAGCACACCGACGGACCGGCCGGCCAGGAACTACCGCCCGTGCCCGATCACATCCGCGAGGCCGCGCGGGAGGCACCGGACCACTGGATCGGCGTCGTCGACCCCGCCTGGACGGACGATGCCGCCCCGCCGCCCTGGGCAGTGGCCGGGGAATGGCGGTCCGGGCTCGACGGCGAGGTCGTGGAGTGGCAGCCCAACGACGACTACCGGCCGTCCCCACTCGCCCTGGGCTGGCCCGAGCCGACCGATCCGGTCGATGCCGCCGTTCAGCTGGCCGTCACCGGGTACGGCCCGCTGAGCGATGCCGTCGAGGCGCTGGCAGCAGCGGAGGCGGCGGTGCTCCGGGCGCCGGACGGAGGTCCGTTGGCCGTCTCCGGTGCCGACGGTTCGCCCGCGATCCCGCTCTTCACCGCCGTACCCCATCAGCCGTTCGAGGGCGCCCTGGCGCACGACACGGTCGCCGTCGCCGATCTGGTGCGCGGCCTCCCCACGGACCAGGTCCGCCTCTCGGTCAACCCGGCAGGCCCGGCACGCATCCTGCTGGACGCGCGCCAGGTGCTCGACGCCGTCCGTCCCGCCGTCTCCACGCCTGCCACCGTCTCCACCGAGTCGTCCAACCCACTCCCCACCAGTCCCGTCACCCAGAGGACCCCATGACCACGTCCAGGAACGAAGAAACCGCGGCCGCCTCCGAGCCGGAGGCCCACGCCACCTCGGAGGCCGCCACGGGCGAGACCTCGGTACGGGCCGCTCGCGCGGCGTCCGCCGGGGGCGGTAGCACGGCAGGGGCCGCAGAGCCGTCCACCGCTCCGGAAGAGACAGCCGGCCAGGCACCGCAGAAGCCCGCCGAGGCGTCCGCCGAGACCTCCGGAGCGGCGGCAGAGCCAGGGCGGAAGCACGAACAGGAGGAGGAGACGGCAAACGGGGCACCGGCCGCCACCGCTGCCGAGGGCGAGACCGCGACCGCCGAGGCGGATGCGGAGTCCGATGCGGAGGCGGAAGCCACCGCGACCATGACCGCCACCACCACGGCCGACGCTCCCGAGAGGACGGGTCGCCCGAACAAGGCGGTCCTGGCGGGCGCCGCCATCGCCGGTGTCCTGCTGGTGGCGGTCCCTTTCCTGGTGAATGCCGGTGGGGGCAACGACGGCAAGCGTTCGGCAGGCGGCGGCGAGGCCCCCGGGACCCTGCTGGGTTCCGGCAAGGGAGACATACCCGGTGCGTTCGCGTCGGCAGCGCCTTCGCCCCGTAAGCCCAACGGCAAGCAGACGCCCGGCGGCAAGGACGGCGAGAACACCAACGGCGGCCCCTCCCCCGACGGCGCACACGGCTCCACCCCGCTCAACGAGGGCGGCGGCTCCACCGGCGGGACCACCGCGGACGGCGACAGCTCCGCGCGGAAGTCCGGTGGCGGCACGAAGACCACGGCCGGGAAGACCACCACGAACAAGAAGGGCACCGGCAGCGCGGCGAGCGGTTCGGGCGGCACCACGGAGAAGGCCGCCCCGCAGTCGACCGTGGTGTACACCGGCGTCGCCGGTCCTGGCTGCCCCACTCCGGCCGGTGGCGGTTACCAGCAGGACGGCTATTTCTCCGAAGGCAGCGCCGGCTGGTACACCCGCCCGTCCGGCGGCTGGTCGGGCAACGGCTGCAACGGCCGCTACGTCTCCGTCCCCATGTCGGGCGACACCGGTGTCGACGCGAAGAGCCGCGTCAAGTGGTGGTGGAAGCCCGGCACCGGGGCACGCACCTGCCAGATCTCGGTGTACATCCCGAACATCAACAACTCGCTGTACGTGGGCGGGCACCCCACGAAGTACCACGTGCTGGTGAACGCCAACGACCGTACGAGCATGTACAGCAGCTTCACGATCAACCAGGTCGCCCACCGCGGCCAGTGGGTGGACGCGGGCACCTTCGCGCTCAAGGGCTCCACGATCGGGGTGAAGCTGCTCGACCGTGGTGACGACTGGTCGAAGGGATGGGAGAAGGCACATCACGCCGCCGCCCAGATGAGGGTGACCTGCCGCTCCTGATGATCTGCCGCCCCTGATGATCTGCCGCTTCGGGCCGGCCCCCGCCGGGGGCCGGCCCGTCGTGATCAACAATGACGGATGTTGCATGATCATGCGAAGCGGTGCATAATCTTGCCATGTCCAAAGTCCTCACCTCCCTCCCCACCGGCGAGCGCGTCGGCATCGCCTTCTCCGGCGGTCTCGACACCTCCGTAGCCGTCGCCTGGATGCGCGACAAGGGCGCCGTCCCCTGCACGTACACCGCCGACATCGGCCAGTACGACGAGCCCGACATCGCGTCCGTGCCCGGCCGTGCCTCCGCATACGGCGCCGAGATCACCCGGCTCGTCGACTGCCGTGCCGCGCTGGTCGAGGAAGGGCTTGCGGCGCTCTCCTGCGGTGCGTTCCACATCAGGTCGGGCGGCCGCCCGTACTTCAACACCACGCCGCTGGGGCGCGCCGTGACCGGCACGCTGCTGGTACGGGCCATGCTCGAGGACGGGGTGCAGATCTGGGGCGACGGCTCCACGTTCAAGGGCAACGACATCGAGCGGTTCTACCGCTACGGCCTGCTCGCCAACCCCCACCTGCGGATCTACAAGCCCTGGCTGGAC
Organism: Streptomyces sp. NPDC001933; assembly: GCF_042890955.1. Lineage (NCBI taxonomy): Bacteria > Bacillati > Actinomycetota > Actinomycetes > Kitasatosporales > Streptomycetaceae > Streptomyces > Streptomyces sp. NPDC001933. Next base: position 77,243 of record NZ_JBIASS010000017.1, read on the forward strand.
GCGGACTTCGTCACGGAGCTGGGCGGCCGCAAGGAGATGTCCGAGTGGCTGCTCGCACACGGGCTGCCGTACCGGGACTCGACGGAGAAGGCGTACTCCACGGACGCCAACATCTGGGGCGCCACGCACGAGGCCAAGACCCTGGAGCACCTCGACACCGGCGTCGAGACGGTCGAGCCGATCATGGGTGTGCGGTTCTGGGACCCGTCGGTGGAGATCGCCACCGAGGACGTCACGGTCGGCTTCGACCAGGGCCGCCCGGTGACCATCAACGGCAAGGAATTCGCCTCCCCGGTCGACCTCGTCATGGAGGCCAACGCGATCGGCGGCCGCCACGGTCTCGGCATGTCCGACCAGATCGAGAACCGGATCATCGAGGCCAAGAGCCGCGGCATCTACGAGGCCCCCGGCATGGCGCTGCTGCACATCGCCTACGAGCGCCTGGTCAACGCGATCCACAACGAGGACACCCTGGCCGCGTACCACAACGAGGGCCGTCGCCTCGGCCGGCTGATGTACGAGGGCCGCTGGCTGGACCCGCAGGCGCTGATGATCCGCGAGTCGCTCCAGCGCTGGGTCGGCGCGGCCGTCACCGGCGAGGTGACGGTGCGGCTGCGGCGCGGCGAGGACTACTCGATCCTCGACACCACGGGCCCGGCGTTCAGCTACCACCCGGACAAGCTCTCGATGGAGCGGACCGAGGACTCGGCGTTCGGCCCGGTGGACCGGATCGGCCAGCTCACCATGCGGAACCTGGACATCGCCGACTCCCGTGCCCGGCTCGAGCAGTACGCGGGCCTGGGCCTGGTCGGCAGCGGCCACCCGACGCCGATCGGCGCCGCACAGGCCGCCTCGACCGGTCTGATCGGCGCCATGGACCAGGGCGGCGCCCAGGCGATCGCCTCCCGCGGCGAGGCCACGGACGAGGAGACGATGCTGGACCGCGCCGCGATGGAGTCCGGCACGGACTGACACCGGACCCCGGCCACCGGCCGTACGCATCCGGACAGCGGGCCCCGGCGGATTTTCTTCCGCCGGGGCCCGTCGGCGTACGGAGAACGGCACGTGCTCCCGATGCCATGTCCCGGCAGGACGGACGCGGCTTCCACGTCACCGATGGTTCACGCACCGCTGATGAGGTGATCCACGCCGGTGCTCCCCGCCGGCCGGATCAAGGAGATTCCATGCCCAGTCAGCGCCTTTCCCGCAGTCACCTGATGGCCACCGGCGCGGTCGTCGTCGCCACCGCCACCGCCGCGGTCGCCCTCACGGCGACGGCCGGTGCGTCCGGCACGAAGGAACACGCGAAGGCCGCCATCAAGGACGGCAAGGCGAAGAACGTCATCCTGCTCATCGGTGACGGCATGGGCGACTCGGAGATCACCCTCGCCCGCGACTACACGGTGGGTGCGGCCGGCCGCCTCGACATGGACAAGTTCCCGCTGACCGGTGCGTACACGACCTACGCCGTGCACGCGGACGGAACCCCCGACTACGTCACCGACTCCGCGGCCAGCGGCACCGGCTGGGCGACCGGCGTGAAGACCGTCAACGGCCGGATCTCCAAGACTCCGGGCACCGACAAGGCCGTACCGACCATTCTGGAACTGGCGCAGAAGGGCGGGTACGCGACCGGCTCGGTGACCACCGCCGAGCTGACCGACGCCACCCCGGCCGTCCTCGCCTCGCACGCCACCGACCGCTCCTGCCAGGGCCCCGCCGACATGGCCAAGTGCCCCACCGACACGATCGCCAAGGGCGGCCCCGGCTCCATCGCCGAGCAGAGCGTGAACCACAAGGTCGACGTCCTCCTCGGCGGCGGCAAGCAGCGCTTCGACCAGAAGGTGACCGAGGGCCGGTACAAGGGCCTGACCGTCACCGAGCAGGCCCGGAAGCTGGGCTACCAGGTCGTCACCGACAACGCCTCCCTGAAGGCGGTCAAGGGCGGCAAGCCGGTGCTCGGCCTCTTCGCGCCCGGCAACGTTCCCACCGAGTGGACCGGCAAGCCCGCCGCGGTCGGCGGTACCGACCCGCAGCGCTGCGTCACCTCCAACCCGAACCGCCCCGCCGGCACCCCGGAGCTCGCCGACCAGACCGCCAAGGCCATCCAGCTCCTGGAGGCGAAGCAGAAGCGCGACCACGGCAAGAAGGGCTTCTTCCTCCAGGTCGAGGGCGCGTCGATCGACAAGCAGGACCACGCGGCCGACCCGTGCGGCCAGATCGGCGAGACCGCCGCGTTCGACCGCGCGGTGAAGACGGCGCGCGCGTACGCGGCCAAGCACCCCGACACCCTCGTCGTCACCACCGCCGACCACGGCCACAGCAGCCAGATCGTGCCCCTGGAGGCCCAGCCGCCCGGCCTGACCTCCACGCTGGTCACCGACGAGGGCCAGCAGATCAAGGTCAACTACTCGACCAACACGCCCGGCCAGTCGCAGGAGCACACCGGTACCGAGGTCCGGATCGCGGCCCAGGGCCCGCAGGCCTACCGGGTCCTGGGCGTCACCGACCAGACCGACCTGTTCACCACCCTCCGCGAGGCGCTCCGGGTGCGCTGAACCACCCGGGAAACCGTCCCGCGGCCCCGTCGGCACGAGCTGCTCGCCGACGGAGTCACGGTGGACAAATACGGCTATCTCGCCCAGGACGGGCGGGAACGCTGCCGTCAGGTGGCCGAGGCGGCCGTGGCGCCGCACATGCTCGCGGCGGGCCGAACGACCCCAGGACGCGGCGCTGACTCGGTGCCGGATTTGCGGGCCAGTAGAGGTAACAGACCCCGCCCGTACCGCTTCTGACCTTGCCGTTCGCGTCGTAGCGCTCGGTGCGGAGCCAGATGTTCTCCAAATGGGAGGGTGCCGCGTAATATGCGTCACCCTCCCACGAAAATGAGCAGGTCAGAGGCTTGGAGTGCGTGACGTCACCGAGCGCGCCTCCCTCCCGTGCCGACCTGGTGCTGAGTTCCACTGGAGTCCGTTCCGGTCCACCGGCCAACCGGAAATCTCCGGGTTCGACGCGGGCCCGAGCTACCAGCGGCGGCGTGGCGGTACCGGGTTGAGCTTGGCGGTGAGCGCCGAGAGGAAGGTCGGGAGCTTGTCGACCATGGCCTTGGGGACCGGGGTGGTCTGGACGGTGCCCCTCCTCACGTCCTGGACGACGAGGGCATAGGTGCCGTTCTCCTCGATGAGTTCGGCGGCAAAGAGCAGTGTCTGAGTGGAGGTTTCCATCAGAGCCCCTGGGCTCGTGTGTCGTTGAGCCAGGCGGTCCACGCCTTGGTGGCCTGCTGCTCGTCGGTGTGCTCGGCGAACAGGTGGTGGCCGAGCCAGATCGGCACGTTCCAGGTGCTGCCGTTGAAGAACCGGTACAGGGCGTCCGGGCCTCGCAGGCCGACGAAGTCGGTGCTGAGCCAGTCGACGACCACCTCCACGGGGTCGTCGTCCGGGCCGGGGGCGAGGAGCGTGAACCGGTCGCCGACTGCCGCGTCGTCGGCGAGGCCGAGGCGGCGGCGCAGGGCGGCGAAGTCGGCCGGGTCGGCGGTGGGTTCGGGGCGCTGGGACCTGACGTAGACGGCGGGGCGGCCGACGAAGTGCCGGAGGTACTCGGCGAGGGCGTGCTGGTGGAAGTCGACGTACTTCTCGGCCACGTCCGTCTTGGCGTCCCAGTTCCAGGCGTCGTCGACGATGCCTGTGTGCACCCAGTGGATTCCCATCCGCAGGTGGCTCGTGACGCCGTCGGCCGACTCGATGCGGTAGCTGAGCGTGTTGGAGAACCCGCCGTCCTGGGTCGCCCGCACAGCGAAGTGGTGCGGCGGGTCCCACGCCACGACGGTGGCATCTCCCCGGGTGACCTTTCCGCCGACGCGCGGCTCGATCTCCATCGGATAGAGCCAGCCGAGGTTGCCGGGGCCGGTGGCGACCGCGTCCCAGACCTGGTCGGGTGGGGCGGGCAGGTCCTGCTCCCGGCGGACCTCGAACTCTCGGGCCATGGTCGGTTCTCCTTCGTCGTCGTTCACGTGTCAGTAGGCGAGCGGGAGGGCGGTCAGCCGCCGCTGCAGCGGGTTGTTCCGCCAGTCCAGCACCGCCCCATCGGCCAGCCGCAGCTCGGGGAGCCTGCGCACCAGCGTGCCGACGGCCACTTCCGCCTGGAGCTTGGCCAGCGGCCCGCCGAGGCAGAAGTGCGGGCCGTGGCCGAAGCTCAGGTGCCGGTTGCCGGGGCGGGACAGGTCGAGCCGGTCGGGTCCCTCGAAGCGCTCGGGATCTCGGTTGGTCGCGCCGAGGAACAGGTACACCAGCTCGCCCTCCCGCAGCGTCCGTCCGCCGATCTCCAAGTCCTCCGCGACGACCCGGACGATCGCCTGGGTCACCGTGTCGTAGCGGGCCAGCTCCTCGACGGCGCCGCGGATCAGGCCCGGGTCCGCACGCAGCCGGGCCAGCTGGTCCGGGTGGCGCAGCAGGGCCAGCATTCCGTTGCCGATCAGGTGGGTGGTGGTCTCGTCGCCGGCGGTGATCAGGACGAAGCAGGTGGACAGCAGTTCGGAGTCGGTGAGCCGGTCGTCCTGCGTCTGGGTGGCGACCAGGGCGCTGATCAGGTCGTCGCCCGGTTCACTTCGGCGCTGCCGGATGAGCCCGGACAGGTACTCCTCGTACTGGTCGATCGCCGCCTCGGACTTGTCGATGTCCTCGCTGAGCCGGCCGAAGCGTCGAAACCAGCTCTTGACCTGCGGTCGGTCCTCGACCGGAATGCCGAAGAGCTCGCAGACGACGGACATCGGCAGCGGGGAGGCGACCGCCTCGATCAGGTCCATGGTCGGCCCGGCCGCGACCGCCTCGTCGATGAGCCGGTCGACGATCCGCCGGACGCCGTCGCGCAGGGCCTCGACACGCCGGGCGGTGAAGGCCCTGTTGGCCAGTTTGCGCAGCCGGGCGTGGTCCGGCGGGTCGGTGTTGGTCATCACCCGGCCGAGCCGCTCGGTGAGGCGGCTGAGGGCTTTGAGGTCGCCGCCGAGCGCGCTGTAGGCGCGGGTCATCCGGTCCCGGTCGTTGGACAGCCGCAGGTCGCTCAGCGCCGCCTCGACGTCGGCGTACCGGGTGAGGTACCAGACGCCCTGGGCGCTGCGGTGGACCGGGTCCTCGCGCTGCATGCGGGCGTAGAAGGGGTACGGGTCCCGCCGGGCCTCGGGGGTGAACAGGGCCGCGGCGAGGTCGTCGGGCCGGGCGGTGCCCGCGGCGTCGCGGGCACCGTCCAGTGTTCCGGTGGAGGTCACGTCGGCCCGCTACCGCTGGGCGTCCATGGCTGCCGCGAGGCTCTTGGGCCGCATGTCGGTCCAGGCCTGCTCGACGTGCTCCAGGCAGGCGGCGTGGGTGTCGGGGCCGTGGGCGACGGTCCAGCCGGCCGGGACGTCCGCGAACTGCGGCCAGAGCGAGTGCTGGTTCTCGTCGTTGACGAGGACGAGGAAGGTGCCGTCCTGGTCGTCGAAGGGGTTGTTCATGGGTCAGTCCTCCTGTTGGAAAAGGGTGGTGTCACCGGTGGCCTCGGCGATCCTGGCGGCCAGGATCGGTCCGATCTGGGCCAGCGATCCCATTTGGGTCATCTGGTCGTGCCGGGTGGTGATCTCGTGGGATTCGATCCGGCCCGCGATGTACGGGTGCCAGACCTCCGGACCGGCGTCGTCGTGGCCCCGGTCGATCGTGGAGTTGAACAGCAGCAGGTCCCCGTCGTACCTGCCAGGAACGAAGTCGACCGCCAGCTTCGCGTTGTTGATCATGATCTGGACGATCACCTCGACCTGCCGCTCGTTCAGGCCTGCCAGCGCGCTGCCCCGCCGGTTCAGCACCTCGGCGACCTCGGCGTAGGTGATTTCCCGGTCGCCCAGCTCGTCCGGGTCGACGTCGAGCACTCCGACGAGCACGTCCCGCACGGTGGGCACCGGCGCCTCCTCGAACTGCACGTCCTTCACCGGATAGGCGTCGAGGATCGCCAGCAGTGCGGTCCGCTCGCCGCGCGCCTGCAGTTCGCAGGCCAGCGCGTGGGCGATCAGCCCGCCCGCGGACCAGCCGAGCAGCAGGTACGGGCCCTCCGGCTGGATCTTCTGGACGTGGTCGGCGTAGTCGGCCGCCATCTCTTCGTAGGACGTCGGCAGCGGCTCGGGCCGGCCGAGGCCGCGCGCCTGGATCGCATAGACCGGGTGCTGCGGGCCGAGGTGGTTCAGCAGCCCGCTGTACGACCAGCTGATGCCGCCGCCGGGGTGGACACAGAACAGCGGCGTGTCCGTTCCCGTCGAACGCAGTGGCAGCAGCACGTCCAACGCGTCGTCCGGATTGTTCATGGCCAGGCGTTCGGTGAGCCCGGCCACGGTCGGCGCCTCGAACAGCAGGCGCAGTCCCAGCTCCAGGCCGAGGGTCTCGCGGACCCGGGAGGCCAGCCGGGCAGCCAGCAGCGAGTGCCCGCCCAGGTCGAAGAAGCCGTCGTCGATGCTCACCTGCTCCCGGCCGAGGACCTCGGCGAACAGGCCGCACAACAGTTGCTCCTGCGGCGTCCGGGGGCCCCGCCCGGCGTCCGACGCCCCGTAGTCGGGGGCGGGCAGGGCGGCCCGGTCGAGCTTGCCGTTGTCGGTCAGCGGCAGCGCGTCCACGGTGACGAACGCTGCCGGCACCATGTAGTCGGGCAGTTCGCGGCGCAGTCGGCCGGACAGCTCGGTCGTCTCGGGTGCGCCCTCGGGCGCGGGCACCAGGTAGGCGACCAGCCGCTTGTCTCCCGGCCGGTCCTCACGGGCGACCACGGCGGCCTGGGCGACGCCCGGGCAACCCGCCAGGACGGCCTCGACCTCTCCGGGCTCGATCCGCTGACCGCGCAGCTTGACCTGGTGGTCGACGCGTCCGGCGAACTCCAGCGTGCCGCCGGGGAGCCACCAGGCAAGGTCGCCGGTGCGGTACATCCGGCTCCCGGGCGGCCCGTACGGGTCGGCGGTGAAGCGCTCCGCTGTCAGGCCGGGGCGGCCGAAGTAGCCGCGGGCCACGCCCGTCCCCGCGAGGTACAGCTCACCGACCATGCCCGTCGGCACCGGCCGCAACCGGTCGTCGAGCACGTAGGCGCGCATGTTCGCCATCGGCCCGCCGATCGGTACGGTCGCGGCGTTCTCGGGGAGGCTGTGCACCGGGTGACAGGTGGCCAGGGTGGTGGCCTCGGTGGGCCCGTAGCCGTTGACCACCTCGATGCCGGGGCAGGCCGCGAGCACCCGGGCGGCGGCGGCCGGGGAGACCACGTCGCCGCCGGTCCACACCTCGCGCACCCCTGCGAGCAGGCCCGGGCGCTCCTCGGCGACCAGCCGGAACAGTCCGGCGGTCAGCCACAGTCCGGTCACCCCGTGCGTGGTGATCGTGTGCTGCAGCAGATCGAGGTCGAGCTGCTCGGGCGGTGCGACCACGACCCGGCCACCGTTGAGCAGCGGAACCCACAGCTCGTAGGTCGAGAGGTCGAAGGCCGTCGGGGAGTGCATCAGCACCCGCTCGTGTCCGCCACCACGCCATTCGGGGGTGAGCGCGAGGCCCACCACGTCCCGGTGGGTGACGGCCACGCCCTTCGGCCGTCCGGTCGAGCCGGAGGTGTACATGATGTACGCCAACTGCCCTGCTTGGCACGGGACTTCCACCGAGACGGGGTCGGCGTCCTCGGACTGAACCAGCGCGGTGAGCACCTCCGGGGTGAGCACCAGGGCGGCTCCGCTCTCCCGCAGGATCAGGTCGATCCGGGAGGAGGGGAAGCGCGAGTCCAGGGGTACGTAGGCGCCGCCCGCCTTGATGATCGCCAGGATCGCCACGACCAGCTCCGCCGAGCGGTCCAGCATGACCGCGACCGGTGTCTCCGGCCGTACGCCCTGGCGGATCAACGCCCTCGCCAGGCGGTCGGCTCGCAGGTCGAGCTCCGCGTAGGTCAGCTCGGTGCCGCCCGCCACGACCGCGACCGCGTCCGGTGTGGCCCGCACCTGGAGGGCGAACAGCGTCGGCACCGCGGCCGACGGCAGCTCTACGGCCGTGTCGTTGACCCCGTACAGCAGCTGGTGGCGCTCCGCACCGGACATGAGGTCGATCCGGCTGATCGGCCGGCCCGGGTCGGCGACCGCCACGCGCAGCAGGCGGGCCCAACGCTCGAACAGCAGCTCCACGGTGGGCGCGTCGAACAGGTCGGTGGCGTACTCCACCGCGCCGACCAGACCGTCGGCGCCGCCGTCCGGGCGGAACTGCTCGGCCAGGCTGAACGTCAGGTCGACCCGTGAGGTCCCGGTCGGCGCCTCCAGGTGGCCCGTCTCCAGCCCCGGCAGCACGAACTCGCCGAGCGGCGCGTTCTGCAGGGCCAGCATGATCTGGAACAGCGGGTGGTGGGCCAGCGACCGCGCCGGGTTGGCCACTTCGACCAGGTACTCGAACGGCACGTCCTGGTGGTCGTACGCGGTGAGCGCCTTCTGCCGCACCCGGCCGAGCAGTTCGGCGAAGCCGGGGTCGCCGCTGGTGTCGGTGCGCAACACCAGGGTGTTGACGAAGAAGCCGACGAGCTCGTCCAGCGCCTGGTCGGTACGGCCGGCGATCGGGCTGCCGATCGGAATGTCCGTACCGGCACCGAGCCGGGTGAGCAGAGCGGCGAGACCGGCCTGCAGCACCATGAACATGCTGGCGCCGCGCGCGGTGGCCAGGTCACGCAGTGCCTGATGCAGCTCGGCGTCCAATCGGACCACGACCCGGTCGCCCTGCTGGGAGGCCACCGGCGGCCGGGGCCGGTCGGCAGGCAGCTGCACCTGCTGCACGATTCCCGTCAGCTCGTCCTTCCAGTACGCCAGTTGCCGGGCGAACAGGCTGTCCGGGTCGGTGGCGTCGCCGAGCAGGTCGCGCTGCCAGCGGGTGTAGTCGGCGTACTGCACCGGCAACGGGGACCACTGCGGTTCCTCGCCCCGGCAGCGCGCCGCGTAGGCCGTCGCGAGGTCACCGGAGAGCGGCCCCATCGACCAGCCGTCGGCGGCGATGTGGTGCACCACGATCAGCAGCACGTGCCGGTCGGGGGCGAGCGCGTACAGCTCGGCCCGGACCGGCGGTTCCGCTGCCAGGTCGAAGCCGCGCCGGGCCGCGTCCACCAGCCGCTCGGCCAGCCGGCTCTCGTCGAGCTCGACCACCGGCAGCGCCGGGTGTGACTGCGCGGTACTCAGCACTTCCTGGTACGGGACGCCGTCGGTCTCGCGGAAGACCGTCCGCAGGCTCTCGTGCCGGGCGATCACGTCCGCGAGCGCGGCGTGCAGGGCCGACCGGTCGAGACCGCCGGTCAGGCTCAGTGCGAGCGGCATGTTGTAGGTGGCGCTCGGTCCGTCCATCCGGTGCAGGAACCACAGGCGGCGCTGGGCGAAGGACAGCTCCACCCGCTTCGGGCGGGGCCGGGCGGTCAGCGCGGGCCGCGCCGCTCCGGAACCGTCCAGACGGGCCGCCAGACCGGCCACGGTCGGCGTCTCGAACAGGGTCCGGACCTCCAGCTCCGCGCCGAGGGTCGTCCGGACCCTGGAGGCCAGGCGGGTCGCCAGCAGCGAGTGCCCGCCGAGGTCGAAGAAGCTGTCCTCGACCCCGACCTGTGCCAGCCCGAGCACCTCGGCGAACAGCTCGGCGAGGAGCTGCTCCTGCGGGGTGCGCGGCGCCCGCCCCGCCACGGCCGAGGCGAGGTCGGGGATGGGCAGTGCGCGGCGGTCGAGCTTGCCGCTGGCCGTCAGCGGCAGCGCGTCCAGCGCCATGAACACCGACGGGACCAGATAGTCGGGCAGCCGCCCCTGCAGCCAGTCGCGGAGTTCGCCGAGGAGGGCGCCGGTGCCGCGGCTGCCGGTCGGACGGTTGGTCAGCGACGACAGCACCCTGTCGGTGTCCCCCTCCGGCCGGTACGACTCGACCGGGGAGCCGTGGAGCGTTCGCGGGTCGGCGAAGACGACGTCCACGGCGTCGGCCGCGGTGGCCGACCAGGTGACGGCCACCGCGCGGCCGAACTCCCGTCCGAGGGCGTGGAAGTCCTCGGGGTCGGGGAGGCCGCTCTCCTCCGGGGCGTGCAGCCGCTCCAGCAGCTCCGCGAGCGGCACGTCCCCGTCCTGCACGTCCCGGGCCAGGGCGGCCTCCCGCACCACACGGCGGTTCGGCACCCCGGTGATCCGCAGCACCTCGGCGGGCGGCTGGGCAAGCAACTCGCGCAGACCGGCCGGCCCGGCGATCTGCCGCGCCCACGCCAGCTCGACGGACCGACCCGGGGTCTCCGGGGCGACCGGCGGCTTGTGCAGCGTCACGTCGTAGCGGTAACGGGACAGTTCGTTGTGGTGGCGGCCGCGCTTGACCTCCACGGTCACCGCGCCGATGTCCGTTCCGTGCTTCCGCAGAACGGCGAAGAAGTCCGGGTCGACCAGGAGTTCCTTCTCCAACCTGACGGCCTGCTCCACCGCGCGGCGCACGGCCGCGCGGTCGGCACCGTGGTCGGCCCGGTGCAGCTGGACGGCGGCGGCCAGCGGCTGCAGCAGCCGCAGGTTACGGACGTCGCCGATGAAGAGTGCGCCGCCGGGGGCGAGCAGCCGCATCAGCTTCCCGATCACGTCCGCCAGGTAGTCGGCGGACGGAAAGTACTGCACCACCGAGTTGATCACGATGGTGTCGAACTCCCCGGCCGGCAGCCCGTCGGTGTCGTGCGCCGGACGGGTCTGCAGCACCACGCGTCCGGTCAGCCGCTCCTCCCCCGCCACCTGAGCGGTCAGGGCGTCGATCGCGGTGGCGGAGAAGTCGGTCGCCCAGTAGGTCTCGCAGTGGGGTGCGATCTGTGAGAGCAGCAGACCGGTGCCGACACCGACTTCCAGCACCCGGCGCGGGCGCAGGGCCAGGATGCGGTCCACGGTGGCGTCCCGCCACTCCCGCATCTGCTCGACGGGAATCGGGCTGGCATCGTAACTACTGTTCCAGCCGACGAAGTTGTGACCGAAGGCCGCTTCGTCGGGGGCGATGGGCAGGGCGTCGTAGATGCCCTGCCACTCGCTGACGTGGTCCGCTTCCAGCCCGCTGTCCCGGGCCGCGTCCTGGTACGGGACGACGTAGCCGACGAGCCGGTCGTCCTGGGCCACGACGGCGGCCCGGGCGACCGCGGGGTGTTCTGCCAGCGCGGCCTCGACCTCGCCGGGCTCGACGCGGAAGCCTCGGACCTTCACCTGGTCGTCGGCGCGGCCGACGTACTCCAACTGGCCGTCACCCAGCCGGCGCACCAGGTCGCCGGTGCGGTACATGCGCTCACCGGTCCCGAACGGGCAGGCGACGAACCTCCCCGCCGTCAGGCCCGGCCGGTTCAGGTACCCCCGCGCGAGACCCGCGCCCGCGACGTACAGCTCCCCCGTCACGCCCGGCGGCACCGGCCGCAGCCGGTCGTCCAGCACGTACACCCGGGCGTTGGCGATCGGCCGGCCGATCGGCGGCACACCCGTCCCCGGGGACAGCGGGTCGCTCATGGTCGCGCACACCGTGGTCTCGGTCGGGCCGTACGCATTGATCATCCGGCGTCCGGGCGCCCAACGCTCCACCAGCTCCGGCGGACACGCCTCACCCGCCACCACCAGCGTCGACGCGGTCACCGCACCGTCCGGCACGGCGGCGAGGACGGACGGGGGCACCGTCACATGGGTGACGTCGAGGCCCGGATCGGTCAGCGCGGCAAGCGACTCGGTCGCGGGAGGCAGCACCAGGGCCGCGCCGCACAGCAGGGCGGTGCAGATCTCCGACACCGAGGCGTCGAAGCTGGGCGAGGCGAACTGGAGCACCCGGCTGTCGGGTTCGATCGCGAAGCGTTCGATCTGTCCGGCGATCAGGCTCGCCACACCGCCGTGGCCGACCACGACGCCCTTGGGGAGGCCGGTCGAGCCCGAGGTGTAGATCACGTACGCCGGGTGCCGGACATCGAGCGCGACCTCCGGGTCGGTGTCCGGCCAGTCGCCCTCGGTCACCATGGCGGGGTCGTCGACCACCACCGCCGGACGGGCATCCGCCAGCATGAAAGCGATCCGCGCCTGCGGGTACGCCGGGTCCACCGGCAGGTACGCCGCCCCGGCCTTCAGCACACCCAGGACCGCCACCACCGACTCCACCGACCGCGGCAGAGCCACCGCCACGACCTGCTCCGGACCGACCCCCCGGGCCATCAACGCATGCGCGAACCGGTTCGCCCGAGCATCGAGCTGCCCGTACGTCAGCCCGGTCCCGCCACAGACGAGCGCGACCGCCTCCGGCGTCGCCGCCACCTGCGCCGCGAAGGCCCGCGGCAGCGGGACGGCGCCCACGTCCCGGGCGGTCGCGTTGTCCCGTTCCAACAGCCGGTGCCGCTCGTCGGCGTCGAGGAGGTCGATGTCTCCGATCGGCTGCTCCGGGTCTGCGGTGGCGGCCTCCAGCAGGAGCGTCCAGCGCCGGACCAGGGCGGCGACCGTCGAGTGGTCGAACAGGTCGGTGGCGTACTCGACCGCGCCGACGATTCCGGCCGGGTTCCCGTCCGGACCGAACTGTTCGACCATGCTCACTCCGAGGTCGAACTTGGCGGTTCCGGTCGCGACCGCGTAGGTGGCGACGTCCAGGCCGGGCAGCGAGAACCGGCCCGTCGGCGCGTTCTGCACGGCCAGGATGGTCTGGAACAGCGGGTGGTGGGACAGCGAGCGGGACGGGTTCAGCGCCTCCACCAGGTGCTCGAACGGCACATCCTGGTGCGCGTACGCCGACAGCGCCGTCTCCCGCACCCGGCCCAGCAGCTCGACGAAACTCGGATCACCACTCGTGTCGGTGCGCAGCACCAAGGTGTTGACGAAGAACCCGACCAGATCGTCCAGCGCCTCGTCCGTGCGCCCCGCGATCGGACTCCCGATCGCGATGTCCGTGCCCGCACCCAGCCGCGTGTACAGCGCCGCCAACGCCGCCTGCAGCACCATGAACAGACTTGTCCCGGTACTCCTCGCCAACTCCACCAGAGCACTGTGCAGTTCCGCGTCGAGCTCCAGGCCGATGTGGTCCCCGTGCCAGCCGGCGACGGCCGGGCGAGACCGGTCGGCGGGCAGCTGGAGCAACTCCGGCAGGTCGGACAGCTGCCGCTTCCAGTAGTCGAGCTGCTCGGCGAACCGGCTCTGCGGGTCGGCGGCGTCACCGAGCAGCTCGCGCTGCCACAGCGTGTAGTCGGCGTACTGCACCGGCAAGGCCGGTCGGCTCGCCGTCCGGCCTTCGCAATGGGCCGCGTACGCCTGGGCCAGGTCACGGGCCAGTGGGCCGGTGGACCAGCCGTCAGCGGCGATGTGGTGCATGACCAGCAGCAGCACGTGCTCGTCCGGCGCGACCACGAACAGCTCCGCCCGCAGCGGCGGCTCCGTCGCCAGATCGAAGGGCTGCCGGGCTGACTCGGCGAGCCGCTGCGGCAGTTCGACCTGTGTCACCTCGGTCGACCGGACCCGGAGGCGGACCGCGGCCGGTTCCAGCACGCGCTGGCAAGGTACGCCGTCGACCTCCGGGAACACCGTCCGCAGGCTCTCGTGCCGGGCCACCACGTCGGCCAGTGCCCGGTCCAGCGCGGGCCGGTCGAGCGTTCCGGTCAGCTGCAGCGCCAGCGGGATGTGGTACGTCGCGGCGGCGGCGTCCATGCGGTGCAGGAACCAGAGCCGGCGCTGGGCGAAGGACAGCGGCACCGCCTCGGGCCGCTCGTACGCGGTCAGCGCCGGGCGGGCACGGCCGGCCTCGGCCAGTGCCTCGGCCAGGCCCGCCACGGTGGGCGCTTGGAAGAGTGCGCGCAGCCCGAGCTCCACGCCGAGCACCGAGCGCACCCTGGCGACCAGCCTGGTGGCGAGCAGGGAGTGCCCGCCCAGGCCGAAGAAGTCCTCGTCGACCGAGACCCGCGGCACGTCGAGCACCTCGGCGAACAGCTCGGCGAGGATCTGCTCCTGCGGCGTGCGCGGGGCCCGCCCGCTCCCCGCAGGAGCGGCTTCGGGCGCGGGCAGCGCCGCCCGGTCCAGCTTCCCGTTCGGCGTCAACGGCAATGTGTCCATCACCACGAAGACCGTCGGCACCAGGTAGTCCGGCAGACGCTCGCGCAGGTGTGCCGCCAGCTCCACGGGACGGACGGCCAGGTCGGGACGGGCCGCCACGTAGCCGACGAGCCGGTCGTCCCGGGCCACCACGGCGGCCTGGGCGACCGCGGGGTGTTCTGCCAGCGCGGCCTCGACCTCGCCGGGCTCGACCCGGAAGCCGCGCACCTTCACCTGTTGGTCGGCGCGGCCGACGTACTCCAGCTCGCCGTCCGTCCGACGCCGCACCAGGTCGCCGGTGCGGTACATGCGCTCACCGGTCCCGAACGGGCAGGCGACGAACCTCCCCGCCGTCAGGCCCGGCCGGTTCAGGTAGCCGCGTGCCAGACCCGGGCCGACGACGTACAACTCCCCTGCCACGCCCGGCGGTACGATGCACAGCCGCTCGTCCAGTACGTACGCCCGGAAGCCCGCGACCGGTCGCCCGATCGGCGGCACACCCGTCCCCGGCGACAGCGGGTCGCTCATGGTCGCGCACACCGTGGTCTCGGTCGGGCCGTACGCGTTGATCATCCGGCGTCCGGGCGCCCAACGCTCCACCAGCTCCGACGAGCACGCCTCACCCGCCACCACCAGGGTGGTGGCCGTGAGTTCGGCGCCGTCCAGCGCGGCCAGGGCCGAGGGCGGCAGCGTCACGTGGGTGACGGGGAGCCCTCGGTCCGTCAGAGCTTCCAGCGGGGCCTCGGCGGGGGCCAGGACGAGGGCGGCGCCGGTGAGCAGTGCGCTGCAGAGGTCCCAGAAGGACGCGTCGAAGCTGGGCGAGGCGAACTGGAGCACCCGGCTGCCCGGCGCCATTCCGAGCCGGTCGACCTGCGCCGCCACCAGGCCCGACACACCGGCGTGGCTCACGACGACGCCCTTGGGGCGGCCGGTCGAGCCCGAGGTGTAGATCACGTACGCCGGATGCCGGACATCGAGCGCGACCTCCGGGTCGGTGTCCAGCCAGTCGCCCTCGGTCACCATGGCGGGGTCGTCGACCACCACCGCCGGACGGGCATCCGCCAGCATGAACGCGATCCGCGCCTGCGGGTACGCCGGGTCCACCGGCAGGTACGCCGCCCCGGCCTTCAGCACACCCAGGACCGCCACCACCGACTCCACCGACCGCGGCAGAGCCACCGCCACGACCTGCTCCGGACCGACCCCCCGGGCCATCAACGCATGCGCGAACCGGTTCGCCCGAGCATCGAGCTGCCCGTACGTCAGCCCGGTCCCGCCACAGACGAGCGCGACCGCCTCCGGCGTCGCCGCCACCTGCGCCGCGAAGGCCCGCGGCAGGCTCGCCCCGGCCACCCCGTCCTCGACGGCGGGCAGCAGCTCGCTGCGTTCCTCGGCGGACAGCAGGTCGATCCCGCCGATCGGCCGGTCGGGCGCGGCGGCGACCGCGGCCAGCAGCCTGGTCCACCTGGCGGCCAGGGCCTCGACCGTCGAACGGTCGAACAGGTCGGTGCTGTACTCGACCGCACCGCTGAGCCCGGCCGGCGCACCGTCGGGCCCGTGCTCCTCCGCGAACCCGAAGGTCAGGTCGAGCCGCGCGGTCCCGGTGAGCACGGCCATCCCGGAGACCTGGAGGCCCTGCAGTTCGAAGTCGCCACCTGGCGCGTTCTGCACGACCAGACCGGTCTGGAACAGCGGGTGGTGGGACAGCGAGCGGGACGGGTTCAGCGCCTCCACCAGGTGCTCGAACGGCACATCCTGGTGCGCGTACGCCGACAGCGCCGTCTCCCGCACCCGGCCCAGCAGCTCGACGAAACTCGGATCACCACTCGTGTCCGTACGCAGCACCAACGTATTGACGAAGAACCCGACCAGATCGTCCAGCGCCTCGTCCGTACGCCCCGCGACAGGACTCCCGATCGCGATGTCCGTTCCCGCACCCAGCCGCGTGTACAGCGCCGCCAACGCCGCCTGCAGCACCATGAACAGGGTCGCCCCCGATCGTCGCGCCAACTCCACCAGGGCGCTGTGCACTTCGGCGTCGATCCGGAGTTCGAGCAGGTCTCCCCCGTACGACATGGCGGCCGGGCGCGGCCGATCGGCAGGCAGTTGCAGCTGCTCGGGCAACCCGGCCAGCGTCTGCGTCCAGTAGTCGACCTGGCGGGCGAACACGCTGTCGGCGTCGCCCTCGTCGCCCAGGATCTCGTGCTGCCACAGGGTGTAGTCGCCGTACGTGACCGGCAGCGACGGCCATGCCGGTGCCGCGCCACCCTGCCGGGTGGTGTAGGCGGCGGCCAGGTCACGGGCCAGCGGGCCCATGGACCAGCCGTCCCCGACGATGTGGTGCATCACCAGCAGCAACACGTGCTCGTCCGGCGCGACCGCGAACAGCTCCGCCCGCAGCGGTACTTCCGAGGTCAGGTCGAAGTCGCGCACCGCCACCTCGCGCAACAGGGCGGGCACCTCCGTCTCGCCGGCCGTGCGCACGGTCAGCGGGACAGCGGCCTCGGCGGCGTCGAGCACCCGCTGGTAGGGAACTCCGCCGGCGTGCGGGAAGACCGTGCGCAGGGTCTCGTGCCGGGCCACCACGTCCACGAGCGCGGCGCTCAGCGCGGCCCGGTCGAGGTCTCCGGACAGCCGCAGGGCCAGCGGCATGTGATAGGTGGCGCCCGGCGCTCCGAACTGCTGGAGGAACCAGAGCCTGCGCTGGGCGAACGACAGCGGCATCAGTTCGCGGCGGGGCCGGGGCACAAGAGCCTGCCGCGCGGTTCCGGCGTCGTGCAGCCCGGCCGCCAGTCCGGCGGGGGTCGGGTTCCGGAACAGGGCGCGCAGCTCCAGTTCGACCCCGAGGGTCGCCCGGACCCGCGAGACCAGCCGGGTGGCGAGCAGGGAGTGCCCGCCCAGGTCGAAGAAGTCCTCGTCGACACCGACCCGCGCGATGCCCAGCACCTCGGCGAACAGCTCGCACAGGATCTGCTCCTGGGGCGTGCGCGGCGCCCGGCCGCCGACGGTCGTACCCGGCTCCGGCGCGGGCAGCGCCGCCCGGTCCAGTTTTCCGTTCGGCGTCAGCGGCAGCGCGTCGAGCAGCACGAACGCGGACGGCACCAGGTACTCCGGCACCCGGTCGCGCAGGTACGCCGCCAGCACCGCCGCAGTCGCCCCGGCCCCGTCCGAGGGGACGACGTACGCGACGATCCGGTCCTCCCCGGCGAGCACCGCGACCTGGGCGACGCCCGGGTGCGCGGTCAGCTCGGCCTCGATCTCGCCCGGCTCGATCCGGAACCCGCGCACCTTGACCTGGTGGTCGACCCGGCCGGCAAATTCCAGCTCGCCGTCGGCGTGCCAGCGCACCAGGTCGCCGGTGCGGTACATCCGCGTGCCCGCCGGACCGTACGGGTTGGCGACGAAACGCCCGGCGCTCAGCCCGGGCCGGTTCAGGTAGCCGCGGGCGATCCCCGCCCCGGCCAGGTACAGCTCGCCCAGTACGCCGGGGGCCACCGGTCGCAGTGCCGAATCCAGCACGTAAACCTGGCAGTTCGCGATCGGACGGCCGATCGGCACCGGTAGCGGGCAGTCGGCGGGGTCGGCCGGAAGTGCGTAGGCGGTGATCACATGGGTTTCGGCGGGCCCGTAGTGGTTGTGCAGCATCCGGCCCGGTCGGCGTGCCTGGAAGCGGCGCACGGCGCCGCCCAGCCGCATCGCCTCTCCGGCCTGCGCGACCAGCCGCAGGTGCGGCAGGTCCAGCCCTGCCTCCTCGGCCGCCTCTGCCAGCGCCTCGACCACCAGGTTGGGCGCGAACAGCTCCTCGACCCTGTGCCGGTCCAGCCAGTGGGCGAACAGTTCGGCGCTGCGGCGCTGCTCCTCGGTCGGCACCACCAGGGTCTTGCCGTACAGCAGCGCGGACAGCATCTCCTGCACGGAGACGTCGAAGCTGATCGCGGTGAACTGCGCGGTGCGCGTGCCGGGTTCGCCGCCGACGGCCCGGTGGTGCCACGCCAGCAGGTTCAGCAGTCCGGCGGCGGGCATCACCACGGCCTTGGGCCGGCCGGTGGAACCGGAGGTGTAGATGACGTAGGCGGGGTGCCGGGTGTCCACGGGGCCGGCCGGATCGTGCTCCGGCTGCCGGCCGGACGGTGTGACGGCCGCGAGGTCGTCGAGCACCACGGCCGGGCGGGCGTCATCCAGCATGTACGCGATGCGGGCGGCCGGGTAGTCCGGGTCGATCGGCAGGTACGCCGCGCCCGTCTTGAGCACCGCGAGGACGGCGACGACCAGCTCCGCCGAACGCGGGAGCCGCAGGGCGACGACCTGCTCCGGGCCCACGCCGCGCGCGATCAGTGCGTGGGCCAGGCGGTTGGCCCTGCGGTTCAGCTCACGGTAGGTCAGCTCGGTGTCCTCGAACACCACCGCCGGGGCCTCCGGAACCGCCCGGACCTGCGCCTCGAACAGCGCGGGCAGGGTGTCATCAGGGGTCGGGCACGCGGTGTCGTTGCGGGCGACCAGTAGTTCGCGCCGTTCCTCGGCGGTGAGGACGTCGATCCGGCTCAGCGGAAGTCCCGGCTCGGCGACCACCGCCGCCAGCAGCCGCAGCCACCGGCCGACCAGTGCCTCCACCGTGTCGGGGTCGAACAGGTCGGTGCTGTACTCGACCCGCCCGATGATGCCCTCGGCCTGCCCGCCGGTGCCGCCGCGCTCCAGCAGGTGGAAGCCGAGGTCGAACATCGCCGTCGGCGTCCGCACCAGGACGATCTCAGCTGCCAGACCGCTCAGCGCGAACTCGGTGCGGGGCACGTTCTGCAGCGCGAGCAGTACCTGGAACAGAGGCTGGCGGGTGAGCGACCGGGACGGGTTGAGGGCCTCGACGACGTGCTCGAACGGCAGGTCCTGGTGTGCGTATGCGCCGAGCGCGTTCTCCCGGACCCGGCCCAGAAGCTCGGCGAAGGACGGGTCGCCACTGGTGTCCGTTCGGAGCACCAGGGTGTTGACGAAGAACCCGATGAGGTCGTCCAGCACCTGGTCGGTCCGGCCGGCGATCAGGCTGCCGACCGGGATGTCCGTGCCCGCACCGAGCTTGTCCAGCAGCGATGCCAGGGCGGCCTGCAGCACCATGTAAACGCTGGCGCCGTGCTCCCGGCCCAGCCGGACCAGCCCGGCGTGGAGTTCGGCGTCCAGTTCGATCGCCAGGTGGCCGCCGGAGCAGGAAGGGGTCGCGGGGCGGTGACGGTCGGCGGGGAGCTGGATCTGCTCCGGCAGGTCCGCGAGCGTCCGGGTCCAGTAGGCCGCCTGACGGGCGAACAGGCTGCTCTGGTCGGCCGCGTCGCCGAGCAGCCGGTGCTGCCACAGGGTGTAGTCGGCGTATTGCACGGGCAGTGGCGCCCACTGCGGCTCCTCGCCCTGGCGGCGTGCCGCGTACGCGGTGGCCAGGTCGGCGGCCAGCGGGCCCAGCGACCAGCCGTCACCGGCGATGTGGTGCATCACCAGGAGCAGCACGTGCTCGTCCGCCGAAACCTCGAACACCTCGGCCCGCAGCGGCGGTTCGGCAGCGAGGTCGAATCCGCGCGCTGCGGCCCCCGCCAGCAGTTCCGGCAGGGCCGGCTCGTCGGCCGGGGTGACCGACAGGCTCGGGCGCGCCTCCTCTGTGGGCAGCACCCGCTGGTAGGGCACGCCGTCCGCGGCCGGGAAGACCGTGCGCAGGGTTTCGTGCCGGTCGGCGAGGTCGCTCAGCGCCGCCTCCAGAGCCTCCAGGTCCAGCGGTCCCGAGAGCCGCCACGCGAGCGGCATGTTGTAGACCGAGTCGGCGCCCTCCAACTGGCGCAGGAACCACAGCCTCCGCTGAGCGGACGACAGCGGCACCAGCTCGGGCCGCTCCGCACGCCCCAGGGCGAGCCGGGCCCGGTCCGCGCCGCCCAGCCCGGCGGCCAGCCCGGCCACGGTCGGGGTGCGGAACAGGGTGGACAGGGCCAGCTCCACGCCCAGGGTCGCACGGACCCGGGCCACCAGCCGGGTAGCGAGCAGGGAGTGCCCGCCGAGATCGAAGAAGTCGTCGTCGACACCGACCTGAGGCAGGCCCAGTACCTCGGCGAACAGCCCGGCCAGCACGTGTTCCTGAGGCGTGTGCGGTTCCCGGCCGGCCGGCGTCGCGGTGGACTCGGGCTCGGGCAGGGCGCGCCGGTCCAGCTTGCCGCTGGCGGTCAGCGGCAGAGCATCGAGGGAGACGAACGCGGCCGGCACCATGTATTCCGGCAGCCGCTCGCGCAGGTGCGCCCGCAGGTCCTCCTGCCGGATCTCCGCCCCGGTGGCGGGCTGCAGGTAGGCGACCGGACGGGGGCCCTGCGCCCGGTCCTGCCGGACGATCACGGCGGCCCGTGCGATCCCCGGGTGCTCGGCGAGGACCGCCTCGATCTCGCCGAGTTCCACCCGGAAGCCGCGGACCTTGACCTGGTCGTCGGTGCGGCCGAGGAACTCCAGGTGCCCGTCCGGGTTCCACCGCACCAGGTCACCCGTGCGGTACATCCTCGACCCGCTCGGACCGAACGGGTCCGCCACGAACCGCCCCGCGGTCAGACCCGGCCGGTTCAAGTAGCCCCGTGCCAGCCCCGCACCCGCGATGTACAACTCACCCGCCACACCCGCGGGCAACGGCTGCAAAGCGGCATCGAGCACGTACAGCCTGACACCGCCGAGCGGCCGGCCGATCACTTGGCGCGGACTCGACTGCAGCGGCGCGAAGACCGAGTCCACCGTGCACTCGGACGGCCCGTAGTAGTTCAGGGAGAGAACCCCGTCGGCCGCCCGCAGCCGCTCCCACAGCTGCTCCGGAACGGCCTCCCCGCCCAACGCGACCACCGAAGGACGCCACCGCGGGTCGTCCAGCAGACCATGTTCGACAAGGACTTGCAGGTAGGACGGGGTGCCGCCGACAGTGTCCAGCCCGGCCCGCACGGCGTACTCCAGGTATGCCTCCGGGTCGGACCAGGTCGCCTCGTCCAGGACGTGCAGCTCATGGCCCGCGAACAGGGCGAACAGCTGGTCGCAGGAGCCGTCGAACGACACCGACGTGGTCAGCCCCACCCGCATCCGCTCCGCCGTCCGGAAGACCAGCGGACACTGGTTGGCGAACAGGTTGGCCAGGCCGCCGTGCGTGGCCACCACGCCCTTGGGCCTGCCGGTGGAACCGGAGGTGTAGATGACATAGACCGGCTGGCTCGGATCGACGGCCACCATCGGGTCGACCGCCGGGCAGCTCCCCACCAGGGCGGCCGTCCCCGGGTCATCGAGCACCAGCCGGTCGACAGGACCCTCCGGCAACCGGCCCAGGGTACGGGTGTCGGTCACCGTCAGAACCGGCCGGGCATCGTCGAGCAAATACGCGATCCGGGCAGCCGGATACTCGGGATCGACCGGCACGTACGCCGCCCCGGTCTTCAGCACCGCAAGAATCGCCACCACCAACTCGACCGACCTCGGCAGCGCCACCGCCACCAACCGCTCCGGCCCCGCACCCCGCGCGATCAACGCATGCGCCAACCGGTTCGCCCGCCCGTCCAACTCCGCATACGACAGCGACACTTCCGGCCCCACCACCGCGAGGTCGTCAGGAATCGCACGCACCTGAGCCCGGAACAGCTCCGGCAGACTCGCGGTGAAGACCTGGGCCGCCGGGCCGGTGCCCAGCGCCGTCAGCTCACCGCGCTCCTCTGCCGTGAGCAGGTCGAGCCGACTGAGCCGCCGCCGCGGGTCGGCGACCGCGACGCGGAGCAGCCGCTCCCACCGCCCGATCATCGTCTCGACGGTGGCCGGGTCGTACAAATCGTCGGCGTACTCGACAGACCCGTCGATCCCCTCCGGGGAGCCGTCCTCCGCGTGCCGCTCGGACATGGTGAAGATCAGGTCGAGCTTGGCGGTGGTCGACGTCAACGGCATCTCGCCGACGCGCAGCCCGGGCGGCGCGAAGTCGGCCCGGGGTGCGTTCTGCAGCACCAGCATGACCTGGAACAGCGGGTGGTGTGCCAGCGACCGCGACGGGTTCAGGACCTCGACCAGGTACTCGAACGGCAGGTCCTGGTGGGCGTATCCGGCCAGCGCGGTGTCCCGGACCCGGCCCAGAAGCTCGGCGAACGTCGGATCGCCCGAGGTATCGGTGCGGAACACCAGGGTGTTGACGAAGTAGCCGACCAGGTCGTCCTGCGCCTGGTCGGTCCGGCCGGCGACCGGGCTGCCGACCGGAATGTCGTCGCCCGCGCCGAGCTTGCTCAACAACGCCGCCAGCCCTGCCTGGAGCACCATGAACAGACTGGTCCCGTGCGCGCGGGCGAGCTCGCGAAGACCGCGGTGCAGCTCGGCGTCGAGCCCGGCAAGCACAGAACCGCCCCGGTGCGAGGCGACCGCCGGGCGGGACCGGTCGGTGGGCAGCTGGATCAGCTCCGGCAGACCGGCCAGCTGCCGGGTCCAGTAGTCCGCCTGGCCGGCGAACAGGCTGTCCCCATCGGTGGAGTCGCCGAGCAGTTCGTGCTGCCACAGGGTGTAGTCGGCGTACTGGGCGGGCAGTGGTGCCCACTGCGGCTCCTCGCCGCGGCGACGCGCGGTGTAGGCGGCCGTCAGTCCCTGCGCGAGCGGGCCCAGCGACCAGCCGTCACCCGCGATGTGGTGGAGCACCACTTGGAAGACGTGCTCGTCCGGCGCCAGCTCGAACAGCTCGACCCGCAGCGGCACATCCACCGCCAAGTCGAAGCGACGGTCCTTCGCCGCTGCCATCAGAGCGGACAGCTCGGCCTCGGTGGTTCGGCTCACGAGCAGCCGCGGACGGGCTGCCACCACGTCCAGCACCTGCTGGTACGGCGCGCCGCCCACCGCCGGGAAGACGGTGCGCAGGCTCTCGTGCCGGGCCACCACGTCCGCCACGGCGGCCTCCAGGGCCCGCCGGTCCAGATCCCCGGACAGCCGCCAGGCCAGGGAGATGTGGTAGTTCGCGCTGGCACCCTCCAACTGGTGCAGGAACCACAGCCGCCGCTGCGCGAACGACAGCGGGATCACCTCGGGGCGCTCACGCCGTGCCAGGGCGGCCTGCGCCGGCCCGGCCGCTACCAGGGCGGCGGCCAGACCTGCCGGGGTCGGCGCCTCGAACAGGGTGCGCAGCGGCATTTCCACGCCGAGCGTCGCGCGGATCCGGG
Source organism: Streptomyces sp. NPDC001933 (assembly GCF_042890955.1). Classification (NCBI taxonomy): domain Bacteria; kingdom Bacillati; phylum Actinomycetota; class Actinomycetes; order Kitasatosporales; family Streptomycetaceae; genus Streptomyces; species Streptomyces sp. NPDC001933. The sequence continues at coordinate 100,445 of NZ_JBIASS010000017.1, forward strand.
CGGCCAGGCGGGTGGCCAGCAGCGAGTGCCCGCCCAGGTCGAAGAATCCGTCCTCGACGCCGGCCGACGCCACACCCAGGACCTCTGCGAACAGCTCGCAGAGGATCTGCTCCTGCGGGGTACGCGGCGCGCGGTGGGTGGCTGCCGGGGCGAGGTCGGGGGCGGGCAGGGCCCGATGGTCCAGCTTGCCGTTGACGGTCAGCGGCAGTGCGTCCAGCATGACGAACGCCGACGGCACCATGTAGTCCGGCAACCGCTCACGCAGGTGCTCCCGCAGGTCGGCGGAGCGCGGTGCGGCTCCCGCGGCCGGCACCAGGTAAGCGGCCAGCCGGGTGTCGTCGACCCGGTCCTGCCGGGCCAGGACGGCGGCCTGGGCGATGCCGGGGTACGCGGCCAGCGCCGCCTCGATCTCGCCGAGCTCGATCCGGAAGCCGCGCACCTTCACCTGTTGGTCGGCCCGGCCGACGTAGCGCAGGCTGCCGTCCGCCGCCCGGCGCACCACGTCGCCGCTGCGGTACATCCGCGATCCCGGCGGTCCGAACGGGTCCGCCACGAACCGCCCGGCGGTCAGGCCGGGCCGGTTCAGGTAGCCGCGCGCCAGGCCCGCGCCCGCGACGTACAGCTCGCCGGGCACGCCCGGGGCCACCGGCCGCAGGCCGTCGTCGAGCACATGCGCCCGCAGGTCCGGGAGGGCCGCGCCGACCTGGCCGGCCGCGGTGCCGAACCGGTCGAGCGCCGTGTACGTGACGTGCACCGTGGTCTCGGTGATGCCGTACATGTTGACCAGCCGCGGTGCGTCCTCCGGGTGCCTCCGGAACCATCCCGCCAGCCTGGTGTGCTCCAATGCCTCGCCGCCGAACACCACTGTGCGCAGGGCGAGTCGGCGGCTAGTCTCCGGGGCCTCCTCATCCGCCTGCATCAATTGGTAGAAGGCGGACGGTGTCTGGTTGAGCACCGTCACCCGCTCGCGGGCGAGCAGTTCCAGGAACCGGCCGGGCGAGCGGCTGGTCTCGTGGTCCACGACCACCAGGCGGCCGCCGTGCAACAGCGGGCCCCACAGCTCCCACACCGAGAAGTCGAAGGCGTAGGAGTGGAAAAGGGTCCACACGTCCTCGGCGGAGAAGCCGAACAGTTCCCGAGTGGTGCCGAACAGGCGCACCACGTTGCGGTGCGGGACCACCACGCCCTTGGGATTGCCGGTGGAACCGGAGGTGTGGATGACATAGGCGGCGTGGTCCGGGTCGACGGTGACCCCCGGGTCCGTGTCCGGCAGCCCGTCCAGGTCGGCGGTGTCCAGCAGCAGCCGGTCCACATGGTCCGCCCCCGGCTGCTCTCCGGTCCGGCTCGTCGTCACGAGCAGTACGGGCCGGGCGTCCTGGAGCAGATAGGCGATCCGGGCTGCCGGGTACTCCGGGTCCACCGGTACGTACGCGGCACCGGCCTTGAGTACCGCGAGCACCGCCACGACCAGCTCCGCCGAGCGCGGCAACGACAGCGCCACCAACTGCTCCGGCCCCACCCCCCGGTCGATCAGGGCGTGCGCCAGCCGGTTGGCGCGGGCGTTCAACCGGCCGTACGTCAGAGTGGTTTCGCCGTCCGTGAGGGCGATCGCCGCCGGGTTCGCCCGAGCCTGCCGCTCGAACAGCGCGGGCAGGCTGCCTTCCGGCAGCTCCCCGCCCTGGTCGGTGTCGGCCGGCAGCAGCGCCCGGAGCTCGTCGGCGGACAGCACGTCCACCTGGCCGATCCGTCGGCCGGGGTCGGCGACGACGGCGCGCAGCAGCCGCAGCCACCGCTCGACGATCCCGGTGACGGTGGCCGCGTCGAACAGATCGGTGCTGTACTCCACCACGCCCGACAACCCGTCCGTGCCGGGCTGTTCGGTCAGGACGAAGGTCAGATCGCACTTGGCCGTTCCGGTGTGGACCAGGTCGGTCGCCACCCGCAGCCGCGGCAGGTCGATGGTGCCGAGTGGCGCGTTCTGCAGGGTGAGCATGGTCTGGAACAGCGGGTGGTGCGCGAGCGTCCGGGTCGGGTTCAGAGCTTCCACGAGGTGCTCGAACGGCACCTCCTGGTGCGCGTACGCGGCCAGCGCGTCGGAGCGCACCCGGCCCAGCAGTTCGGTGAACGACGGGTCGCCGGACAAGTCGGAGCGCAGCACCAGGGTGTTGACGAAGAAGCCGACCAAGTCGTCCAGGGCCTCGTCGGTGCGACCCGCGATCGGCGTGCCGATCGGAACGTCGGTACCGGCGCCGAGCTTGCCCAGCAGAGCGGCCAGACCGGCCTGGAGCACGATGAAGAGGCTGGCTCCGCCATCGCGGGCGAGTCCGCGCAGGCCCCGATGCAGCTCGGCGTCGATCCGCACCGGCAGGTGGGCGCCCCGGTAGGACATCGCCATCGGCCGGGGCCGGTCGAAGGGCAGCTCGACCTGCTCGGGCAGGTCCGCCAGGCGTTCCCGCCAGTACGCGAGTTGTCCGTTGAGCAGGCTGTCCGGGTCAGCACCGTCGCCCAGCAGCTCCTGCTGCCAGAGGGCGTAGTCGGCGTACTGGACCGGCAGCGGCGACCACTCCGGCTTCGCGCCCTCTCCACGGGCCGCGTAGGCGGTCGTCAGATCCCGCAGGAGCGGACCCGTGGACCAGCCGTCGCCGGCGATGTGGTGCACCATCAGCAGCAGCACGTGCTCCTCGGCGCCGAACCGGAACAGTTCGGCACGCAGCGGCGACTCCTCGGAGAGCTCGAAGCCGTACCGCGCCGCCTCCGCCAACCGGTCCGGCAGCTCGCGCTCGCCGACCTCGGCCACCCGCAGCCGCGGCCGTGCCGCGTCGATGTCGAGCACCCGCTGGCACGGCACGCCGTCGACCACCGGGAAGACGGTACGCAGGCTCTCGTGCCGCTCGACCACGTCCGCCAGGGCGGCTTCCAGGGCACGCTGGTCCAGGCTTCCGGACAGCCGCAGTGTCAACGGGATGTTGTAGGTGGCGCTCGGGCCCTCCATCCTGTGCAGGAACCAGAGCCTCCGCTGCGCGAAGGACAGCGGCACCAGCTCGGGCCGCTCACGCCGCCTCAACGCCGGGCGCGCCCGGCCGGCGACGTCCACCCTGGCCGCCAGTTCCGTCACCGTCGGCGCGTCGAACAGGTCGCGCAGCCTCAGCTCCACGCCCAGCACGGACCGGGCCCGGGAGACCAGTCGGGTGGCCAGCAGGGAGTGCCCGCCGAGGTCGAAGAAGCTGTCGTCCAGCCCGGCCTCGGCGACCCCCAGCACCTCGGCGAACAGCCCGGAGAGCAGGTGCTCGACCGCGGTGCGCGGAGCGCGGCCCGGCGCGGCGGGCTGCCGCTCGGGGGCCGGGAGGGCGCGCCGGTCCAGCTTGCCGTTCGGGGTCATCGGCAGCGCGTCCAGGACCACGAGCGCCGACGGCACCATGTACTCGGGCAACCGCTCCCGCAGCCAGGCCCGCAGTGTGTCCGCTTGGACGACCTGCCCCGTGGCAGGGACAACGTAGGCGACCAGCCGGGATCCCTCGTCCGTGCGCACCGTGACGGCGCCCCGCGCGACCCCCGGGTGCTCGGCGAGGACCGCCTCGATCTCACCGAGTTCCACCCGGAAGCCGCGGACCTTGACCTGGTCGTCGGTGCGGCCGAGGAACTCCAGGTGCCCGTCCGGGTTCCACCGCACCAGGTCACCCGTGCGGTACATCCTCGACCCGCTCGGACCGAACGGGTCCGCCACGAACCGCCCCGCGGTCAGACCCGGCCGGCGCAGGTAGCCCCGTGCCAGCCCCGCACCCGCGATGTACAACTCACCCACCACACCCGCGGGCAACGGCTGCAAAGCGGCGTCGAGCACGTACAGCCGGGCGTTGGTGACGGGGCGGCCGATGACCGGGCGCGGGCTCGATCCCACGGGCGCGGTAACCGAGTTGACGGTGCACTCAGAGGGCCCGTACAGGTTGAGGCAGGAGGTCCCGTCGGCGGCCCGCAGCCGCTCCCACAGCTGCTCGGGGACGGCCTCGCCGCCGACCCCGACCAGGGCGGGACGGCACTGCGGATCGTCCAACAGTCCATGGGCGACGAGGACTTGGAGGTAGGAAGGGGTGGCCTCGACGTAGTCCAGCCCGCGGCACGCCGCGTAATCGACGAAGGCCTCCGGGTCGGTCCAGGTCGCATGGTCCAGGACGTGCAACTCATGGCCCGCGAATGGAGCCATGAGCTGGTTCAAGGAGGCGTCGAACGACACCGATGTGGTCAGCGCCACGCGCAGCCGCTGCCGGTCCTTCAGCAGCGGTGCGAACTGCACCAGCCGGTGGTCGGTGAGCAGATCGAGCAGGCCGCCGTGCGTGGCCACCACGCCCTTGGGCCTGCCGGTGGAACCGGAGGTGTAGATGACATAGACCGGCTGGCTCGGATCGACGGCCACCATCGGGTCGACCGCCGGGCAGCTCCCCACCAGGGCGGCCGTCCCCGGGTCATCGAGCACCAGCCGGTCGACAGGACCCTCCGGCAACCGGCCCAGGGTACGGGTGTCGGTCACCGTCAGGACCGGCCGGGCATCGTCGAGCAAATACGCGATCCGGGCAGCCGGATACTCGGGATCGACCGGCACGTACGCCGCCCCGGTCTTCAGCACCGCAAGAATCGCCACCACCAACTCGACCGACCTCGGCAGCGCCACCGCCACCAACCGCTCCGGCCCCGCACCCCGCGCCATCAGCGCATGCGCCAACCGGTTCGCCCGCCCGTCCAACTCCGCATACGACAGCGAGACGTCGCCGCACACCAGCGCGACGAGGTCCGGAGCCGCCCGGACATGCTCTCGGAACAGCTCCGGCAGACTCGCGGTGAAGACCTGGGCCGCCGGGCCGGTGCCCAGCGCCGTCAGCTCACCGCGCTCCTCTGCCGTGAGCAGATCGATCCTGCCCACCGCCTCGTCCGGGTCGCAGTCCGCGACGGCGTCCAGCAGGGCGAGCAGCTTCTGCTGGTGCGCGGCGAGGTCGTCGTCGCCGTATGCCTCCGGCGCGCCGTGCAGCCTGAGGAGCGGGGGGTTGCCGTCCCGGTAGTCGAACACCCAGACGGCCAGGTCGGTGGTCGACCCCGACACGAAGTGGTGCACCGAGGCGGGGTGCCCGGCAAAGCTCGGCCTGGCGTTGAAGGCCATGATGTTGACGATCAGCGGGAACGCCGTTCCGATGCTGCCGGGCGCGCCGAGGTCGCGCAGCAGGTCCTCGCTGCGGTAGCGCTCGTGCGCGACGGCCGACTCGACCTCCCGCGCCACCTGGGCGACGAGATCGCCCCACGGCATGTCCGGTCGCACGGTCAGCCGCAGGGGCACCACGTTGGACATCGTGCCGGGCACCGACATCAGGTCGCGGTCCGAGCCCCGACGGGCGGGAACGGGAAGGGCGAGCACCACGTCCTGGGCGCCGCTCAGGCGGTGGGCGTAGAGCGCCGTCGCCGCGACCACCACCCGGGACCACCTGACACCGGCCCGGCCCGCCGCCGCCCGCAATGCCTCGGGGCTCCGCAGTTCCAGCTCCTCGGCCAGGCGCAGGGCTCGGTGCGGGTCGGTCGCGGAGGTGTCGGTGAGCCGTGTCGGAGCGGGCAGATCGGTGAAGCGCTCGGTCCAGTAGGAGCGGTCGGCGGTGAAGTCGGCGGACGAGCGATAGGCGGCGTCGCTGTCGACCAGGTCCCGTAGCGAGCCGAACGGAGAGGGCGGAACGGCACCGCCCTCGGCCAGCACCGAGTACACCTCGCCGACCCGCTGCCGGACCATGGAGCTGCTGATCGCGTCCAGCACCACGTGGTGGTAGTTCAGGTACCAGAGGAACTCCGTCGGCGACAGCCGGATCAGCGCATGGCCGAACAGCGGATCACGGGCGAGGTCCAACGGACGCGCCAGGTCCCGCTCCATCCATTCCATGGCCGCCGCCCGGGGATCCGGCTCCGCGCCGAGGTCGAGGTGCGCGGGCGCCCAGTCCCAGGTCTCGCGGAGGATCTGGCGCGGGCCTTCACCGTCGTCGACGAAGGTCACGTGCAGGGCGTCGACCTCGTCGACCACCCTGCGCAGCGCGGCTTCGAACAGCTCCGGATCGACCGGACCGTGGATCTCCAGGCACTCACCGACGCGGTAGCCCGGGATAGGCGTCCGGGAGCGCTGCTCGGCGAGCCAGATCTCCCGCTGGGCCGCGGTCAGGGGAAGGACGTCGCCGTCACGACGGGACATGGGGGTACCTCCAGAAGTTATGGGCGGGCATGCACGCAGGACGTACCGGCCTCGCCGACCGCGGTGGCGTCACGCGGTCGGCGGGCGGGGCGGTCTTCTGCGGTCAGGCGGCGAGTTCGCCGGCCTGGAGCTGCCAGAGGGATGCGTAGAGTCCGTGCTGGGCGAGGAGTTCGTCGTGGGTGCCCTGTTCGGCGACGATGCCGCCCTTGTCCATGACGTAGATACGGTCGGCGTGGCGCACCGTGGAGAGGCGGTGGGCGATGACGACCATCGTCCGGTCGGCCGCGAAGCTGCGCAGCGTGCGCTGGATGGCGGCCTCGGTCTCGTTGTCCACGGCGGAGGTGGCCTCGTCGAGGATGACGACCGGCGAGTCCTTGAGGATCGCGCGCGCCAGGGCGATCCGCTGCCGCTGGCCGCCGGAGAGCGCGGCGCCGCGTTCACCGATCAGGGTGTCGTAGCCGTCCGGCAGCGTCGCGATGAAGGGGTGCGCCTCGGCCATGGCGGCGGCCTGGGCCACGGCCTCGTCCGAGGCTCCGAAGCTGCCGTAGCGGATGTTGTCGGCGATGCTGCCGTCGAAGAGGAACGGGTCCTGGGCGACGAAGCCGATGGTGTGGCGCAGGGCGTGCCGCCGCAGGTCCCGGATGTCCCGTCCGTCGAGCAGCACCCTGCCGGACTCCGTGTCCTGGAAGCGCATCAGCAGTTTGGCGATCGTCGTCTTGCCGGAGCCGGTGGCGCCCACCAGGGCGGTCACCTGCCCGGCCGGGACGGTCAGTGAGAGGTCCTCCAGTGTCGCCGGCCGACCGGGGTAGGCGAAGGTGACCCCGTCGAGGACGATCTCACCCCGCACATCGGCGAGGTCGAGCGTTCCGTCGCCGCTGTCGGCCTCGACGGGCAGGTCGCGCAGCCGCTGGACCCGGTCGTAGGAGGCGAGGGTGCGCTGGTACTGGTCGGCGATGCCGCCGAGCCGGCTCATCCGCATCAGCAGCATCTGGGGCAGCCCGATCAGCGGGCTGAACACCTCGAAGCGCAGGGTGCCGTTGAGTACCGAACGGCCGCCGATCAGCAGGGTTCCGGCCATCGATGCGGTGGTGCAGGCCCGGACCGTCTCGGCATGGCGGATCGTGCTCCGGTCGGTGTACCGGCTGCTCTCCTGGACCGCCTCGCTCAGCTCGTCGATGCGTTCGGCCTCGTAGCCCTCGGTGCAGAAGCTCTTGACGGTCGCACCCGCTTCGAGCGAGTTGATCACCTGGCTGCCCAGCCTGGCCCGGCGCTCGCCGGTGGCGGCGTAGTCTGCCGCGGCCTTGTCCTGGTGGTGCAGCGACAGCCAGGCGATGACCGGGACCGGCAGGAATGCGATCCAGGCGATCTGCGGTGCCAACAGGAGGAACGCCGGCACCAGGAGGGCCAGGCTGGTGCCGAGTTGCAGCACGTCGTTGGCCGGGCCGGCGAAGAAGGCGCCCAGCTGGTGGACGTCGTTGGTGAGCGCGCCGGCCACCCGGCTGGTCCGCTCACCTTCCAGGTGCCCCAGTTCGAGGTGCTGGACGTGTCGGTACGTGCGGCCCCGCCAGTCGTGTTCGATGTCCTGGCCGAGTCGGCGCCACTGGAGGTTGGAGGCGTACGAGAGGCCCGCCACCGCGGCACAGGCCGCGGCCACCAGCCCGGCCAGACCCCAGAGTTGTGCGGAGGCCGTGGTCAGGCCGAGGCTGACCAGTGGAGCTGCCTCGCCCTTGATGAGGACCAGGCCGGTCCATCCGAGGAAGGTGCCGAGCGCCATCTCCGCGGCCTGGCAAGCGATGGACAGAGCGGCGGCCCGGTAGAGGCGGTGTCGGTGCGGACCGACGATCTCCAGCAAAGGATGGCGTTCGGCACCGGGCCCGGCCGCGTCCTGGGACGCGTCGACCGTTCCGCGCCAGGCCTTCCGGAGGACGACCGCGGTCGCCGCGGCAACCCCGCCCGCAGCCACCAACTGCCTGCTCAACGCCGACCCCTTGACCAGTGCGACCCCGGCCGCGACTCCGCCGCCAACGGCGAGCACCGGGCGCACGACCAGGCCGCGGTCTGCCCGCGGGGCCGACGCGAGGGCGGGCCGGGCCGGCGCCGGACGTCCCACTCCGGCCGCATCCTCCGCGACCCGGGTGACAGCTCTGCGAATGATCCGGCCGATGTCCGTGGCGCGCAGCCGCGCATCATGCCGGACCAGCACCCCGCCGGTGACCGGGTTGGCCTGGGCCTCGGTGATCCCGGGAATATGGCGCAGCACAGCGGCGAGGATCTCGGCCGTCCGGGGTCGTCCGAGGACCAGCTTGACGTCCCAGCGCTGGCGGCCCGGTGTGACCGAGCGCGGGCTCGCACCCGATTCCACGGAACGGAATCCGGCTGCGGCACCCAGTACCGATGGCATGTGTACGATCACCTGTTTGCGGAGGTCGCGGAAAACCGCCACGGACACGACGGATTACGGCGACGGAGCGGGAAAATCTGGACGGTAGATCTCTGCGGCCGAACGGCCTGCGAACGGCCGCCGCCCGGGCACATTCCGCCGAAATCGATCGGCATACGCGCCTGGCGGCGGCCGCGGGTCCTTACGGACTGTCAGTGCGCCTTTCCGGCGGCGCTACCGGCGGTCGCGCGGATCTTCGGGGCCCTCGTGCCCCCCTTGGCGTCGTTCTCGGCGGGGTGCTGGCCGTCACCGGGGTGGCCTTCGATGTCACCGGCGGCGATCTGGGCGGCCACCACATCGGCGGCCACTTCGGCCGCGAGGTCATGGATGTTCTCCCCGGCCTCCTGAGCCGCCTTCTTCACCTCCATCGCGATACCGACGGATGCTTTGACGACTCCACTCACCAGTGGCTTGAGCAGGCGCTTGGCCAGTGGCGCGACGATGAGGCCGACCAGGAAGGGCGGTACTACAGGCGGCATGATGCTCCATCCTCTCTACGCATACGTATGACAGGGAACCCGGGCACGGCGAACACCGAAGCAGCGCACAGCCGGGCGGATGTGAAGCATTCCATCTCGAAATCCGGGACTCACCTAATGAATCGGATTACCGGACACCAAAGCGGGCCGTCCGATCCCGTGATCACGGTAGTCGAACCACGACCACCTGAACCAAATGGCTTCCCCCGGGTTCACTCATGTGAGTGTTTGCAGCCTTTCCACGTAACCCGAATTGCAACACGCCCGGCACATTCATTTGAGCGATTATCTGATTACCCTCCTCTGTGAGCATCGAGTTCCCGGAATGGCCGCCGCGGCCCCGGTCCGGCCCGCCCTTCGTTCGCCATGCGACCGCCCGGGTGACTCGTAAGGGTGAATCAGGACCTCCCGCACCAGTCGCCCCTGACGGCTCCCGGTCAAGCCGCCAGGCGGCTCGGGATGCCCGAACACGCTTGCCGCACAAGTCGGTTGGATCACCACGGCACAGTCCCGGTGGCACCATGACGCCATGCTCCGACGCACCCCGCCGGTCGCACTGGCGGCAGCCCTCACCGCCTCGGCCGTCGTGCTGAGCGGCTGCGGCGGCGCCACCTCCTCGACGACCACCCCCCTGGTGGATCACGGCACCGTCCGGATCGCCGAATCCAGCGAGACGCCGAGCTTCGACCCGTACTCCGCCTTCGGTGCCTCCCAGGCCCGCTACGCCTACGACTCCCTGGTCAACCTCGCCCCCGACGGCGCCCTGGTCACCGGCCTGGCCTCCTCCTGGCAGGCCACGGCCACCACGGCCGCCTTCACCCTCCGCCCGGGCATCACCTGCTCCGACGGCACTCCCCTCACTGCCTCGGCGGTGGCCCGGGCACTCACCTACGCGAACGACCCGGCCAACCAGCTCGCCGGCGCCCAGACCGTCCTCCCGAACGTCCCGTTCACCGCGAGTGCCAACAACGGGACCGGCACGGTGTCGGTGACCGCCGCCGCCCCCTTCCCGTTCCTCACCCGTACCATCGGCCTGCTGCCGATCGTCTGCCCCGCCGGCCTCGACCGGCCCCATTCACTGGACCGCGCCACCCAGGGAACCGGCCCCTACGTACTGACCCGCTACACCCCCGGCGGACCGTACGAGTTCACCGTCCGCGACGACTACTCCTGGGGACCCGCCGGGGCGACGACCACGGAACCCGGTCTCCCCGCGCGCATCGTCATCTCGGTGGTGCCCCAGACCTCCACGGCAGCGAACCTGCTGCTCACCGGGGGCATCGACATCGCACGTGTGAGCGGGCCGGATCGCGCCCGGCTCACCGGCCGCGGCCTGGCCACCGAAGACGTGGCAACCGTGGTCGGGCTGACCTTCTTCAACCAGCGCCCCGGCCGGGCACTCGCCGACCGGGCACTGCGCCGTGCCCTGGTCTCCGCCCTCGACCGCCGGGGGCTCGCCAACGTCGCCGTCGGCGGCACCGGCAGCCCCGCCACCGACTTCGGTGCCGAGGGCGCCGTCTGCCACGCCGACCTCGCCGATGCCAATCTGCCCGCGCAGAACTCTGCCGCAGCTCTGCGCACCGCCGGCTGGACCCGCTCCGCCGACGGCCCGCTGACCAAGAACGGCCAGCCGCTCCGGCTCCGCCTGATCACCAGCCCCGACCTCGGCCCGACACTGGCCTCCGTCGCCGAGCTGATGGCCCGGGAGTGGACGGCGCTCGGCGCCGAGGTCGAACTGGTCACCGAGAGCCTGCCCGCTCTCGTCAACGCCATGTACCGGAGCGCCGACTTCGACGTGGTGGTCGGCAGTACCCCGGGCTTCGCCCTGCCGGTCGGCTTCATCCCCTTCTTCTCCGGCTCCGCTCCCGCCAAGGGACTCAACTTCGCGGGGGTGACCAATCCCGAGTACGACGCCCTGGTCGCCCAGGCTCTCCGGGAGACCGACACAACCGGATGCGACACCTGGAACCGGGCCGCCGCCGCGCTCTTCCGCTCGGCCGACGCGCTGCCGATCGCCGAAGGCCGGAGCAGTGTGTACGGCTACCGCACCACCTTCGCCACCACCTTCGGCGGCCAGCTCGTTCCCACCAGCATCCGCCTCCACCAGTGACCTGGGGCCCACCATGTCCGTACCCCAGCTGCTGCGGCACCCCTGGACGGTGTTCCTCGGCCGCCGCAGCCTCCGGCTGTTCCTCTCCCTCGGGGTCGTGGTCACCGCGTCGTTCGCGATGATCCGTCTCATCCCCGGCGATCCGGTCCGGGCCGCGCTCGGCGTCGACGCCGCCCCCGACCTGGTGGCCGCTCGCAGGCACGCCCTCGGGCTCGACACCCCCTTCCTGTCCCAGTACCAGCACTCCCTCGGCGGCCTCCTGCACGGCGACCTCGGTACCTCGCTGGTCACCGGGGCACCGGTCGCAGAGCTGATCCGCACCCGGTTGCCGGCCACCCTGGAGATCGCCGGCCTCGCCTTCCTGGTCACCCTCGCCGTCGCCCTGCCCGGCGGCCTGCTGGCCGCAGTCCGCACCCGCGACGGCCGCCGCCCGCGCACCGAGCTGGTGTTCGCCGCGGTCACCGCCGGTCTGACCGGAGTGCCGGACTTCGTCCTGGCCGCCGGACTCACCGCGTTGCTGGCCGTCGGTCTCCAACTGCTGCCGGTGGCCGGTGCGGCGGGCGTCGAGTCCTTCGTCCTGCCCGTCCTCGCGCTCTCCCTCGCACCCACCGCCGTCCTGCTGCGCATCGTCCGGGTGGAGGCGCTGAAGGTGCTGAACGAGGACTACCTGCGCACCGCCCGGAGCAAACGGCTGTCTTCCGCACGCCGCTACCTTCGGCACGCGGCACCGAACATGGCCGCCGCCGCACTCACCGTCGCCGGGAGCCTGCTGCCTGCCCTGATCGCCGGCACCGTGCTGGTCGAGAAGGTCTTCGCCTGGCCCGGCATCGGCTCCGCCATGGCCCAGTCCGTGGTCGCACAGGACTACCCGGTGGTGCAGGCCATGGTGCTGGTGCTGGGCACCACCGTGCTGCTCGCCGGCCTCCTGGTCGACGTTCTGCTCGCCGTGCTCGACCCCCGTTCGGCGATCCGGGAGATGTGATCATGAGCCTTCCGTCCGGCCTCCGGCGCTCGCCCATGGCCTGGGCCACCGCGGTCATGCTGGCGTCGCTCGTCGCGCTCGCACTGGTCGGCCCGCCGGTCTGGGGTGCGGCAGCCGACCACCCGGACCCCTCGGCCGTACTCCAGGGCCCCTCTGCGGAACACCCGATCGGCACTGACAGCCTCGGCCGGGACCTGCTCGCCCGGATCCTGACGGCCACCCGGTCCTCCCTGCTGCTCGCGCTGGCGGCAGTCCTGCTCGGTGCGGCCGCGGGAGTCCCCCTCGGGGCCTGCACCGCCGTCCTCGGCCGACGCGGCCGTCGGCTGACCGCCGGGCTGATCAACCTCCTGCTCGCCTTCCCGGCGCTCCTCGTCGCGATGTTCCTCGCGGTCGTATTCGGCGCGGGCGCCGCCGGGGCGGTGCTCGCCCTCGCAGCCGCGGGCGTCCCCGGATTCGCCCGGCTCGCCCAGACCCTCGCCGCAGGCGTCGCGGGCACCGATCACCTGGCCGCCGCCAGGGTCCTCGGCCTGCGCCGCCACCGGCTGCTGTGGCGGCACGTCCTGCCCAACATCGCCGAACCGCTGCTCCTGAGCACCACCACGGCGGCGGGCACCGCCCTGGTCGCGCTCTCCGGGCTGAGCTTCCTGGGCCTGGGCGTCCAACCGCCGGGCTACGACTGGGGGCAGCTGCTCGGCCAGGGGCTCGACCGGATCTACGCCGAACCGCTGCCCGCGCTCGGCCCGGGGCTGGCCGTCCTCTACGCGGCCCTGACCTTCCAGCTGCTGGGCGAGGTCCTGGCCGGGAACGCCGCCCGGCGCGGCCCGGCGCCGCGTACCCCCGCACCGACGCCCGCACCGAGCGGCCCCGCGGAGGACGGGCTGGTCCTCCAGGTCGAAGACCTCTCCGTCGAACTCACCACCCCGGACGGCACGATCCGGCCGGTGCGCGGTGTGTGGCTCTCGCTGCGGCCGGGCGAGGCCGTCGGGCTGGTAGGCGAGTCGGGGTCGGGCAAGTCGCTCACCGCGCTCGCCATCGCCGACCTGCTCCCGTACGGCGCCCGGGTGTCCCGGCGCACTCTGCGCCTGCTCGGAGCCGACCTGGCCGCCCTGACGCCGAAGGAGCGGGACCGGCACCTCGCGACGGGCCTGTCGGTGATCTTCCAGAATCCGGCCTCGGCGCTCAACCCGTCCCTCCGGATCGGCGCCCAGCTCACCGAGGCCGTCCGGGCCCACCGCGGTGCGAGCCGTGCCCAGGCCGCGGCGGAGGCTGCCGACGCCCTGCGCCGGGTCGCCCTGCCCCCGGCAGTGCTGCGCTCACGTTCTCACCAGCTCTCCGGTGGCCAGCGCCAGCGCGTGATGATCGCCTCCGGGCTGATGGTGCGGCCGGGACTGGTCATCGCCGACGAACCGACCACCGCGCTCGACGTCACCGTGCAGCGGCAGATCACCCGGCTGCTCACCGACCTCCGACGGGACACCTCCGCCGCGATCCTGTTCATCAGCCACGACGTCGCGCTCGTGGGCGAGTTCTGCGAACGGGTCCTGGTGATGTACGCGGGCACCATCGTCGAGACCCTGCCCGCCGACCGCCTCGCCGACGGTGCCCGGCACCCCTACACCCGGGCCCTGGTCGCATCGGTACCGGACCTCACCGCCGACCGCGGCCGACCGCTGCCGACGGTCGAGGGTGCGCCGCCCGATCCGCTCGCACCCTCACCGGGATGCCCGTTCGAGCCCCGCTGCTCGCGCCGCCGGGACCACTGCGCCGAGCAGGCTCCAGCGCTGGAAGACCTCGGTGCCGGCCACCGGGTCGCCTGCTGGTATCCGGTACCGGTGGCAGCGGCCCCGGAGACGGTGACCGCGTCATGACCACCCTTCAGGTGACCGACCTCACCGTCCGCCACCCCGGCCCCCGCGGCTCCCTCGCCGCCGTGGACGGTGTCTCGCTGGAAATCCCGTCCGGCACCACGCTCGGTCTCGTGGGGGAGTCCGGCTCCGGGAAATCCAGCCTGGCCCGCGCGATCGTCGGCCTCGTCCCCGTGCACGGTGGCCGGGTCCTGATCGACGGCCAGGAGGTCCGCACCCGCACCGTCCGCGACCGGCGTCGGCTCGGCCGTCTTGTCCAGGTCGTCCTCCAGGACCCGGACACCGCGCTCGACCCCCGGATGACGGCCCGTCAGGCTCTCGTCGAGGCTGCCACAGTCTTCCGCCGGCTCGACCGGGCCACCCGCGCCGAGCGCGTCGGCGAACTGCTCGGCCTCGTCGGCCTGGACCCCCGGCTCGCCGATCGCCTGCCGCGGCAGCTGTCCGGCGGCCAGCGCCAGCGAGTCGCCCTTGCCCGCTCCCTGTCCGTCGAGCCCGGTCTGCTGATCGCCGACGAGATCACCTCGGCGCTCGACGTCTCGGTGCAGGCCTCCGTCCTCAACACGATCCGCGAACTCCAGCGACGGCTCGGATTTTCCATGCTGTTCATCGGCCACAACCTGCCGGCGGTCTGCCACGTCTCCGACGTCGTGGCGGTCATGCGGCACGGCCGGATCGTCGAGACCGCCCCCACCGAGACGATCCTGCGCACGCCGAAGCACCCCTACACCCAAACGCTGCTCGCCTCCGTGCCGTCCCTGCGCGCATCCCCGTCCGAGGAGAGGACGTCATGACCGTCGGGCATCCGGACGCGGTCACCTGGCCGAGGCCGGCCACGACCACGGCGGCGGCCCCGGTACCGCCGCGAACTCGCCGCGACGTCGTGGACCCGGGTTCCTTCTCCCGACGACGCCCGATCCGGGCCGACTCCGCGCGAACGGTCAGGAGCTGGTCACACGCAGCTCCCGCACCAGGCCCCCGACCACGCCGACCACGAACGCGGGCACCTCGTGCGGGAAGTCGTGGCCCGTTCCCTCCGGCGTATGCACCAGCCGTGACGATGTCGACGTCGCCAGGTACCGGACCCTGCTTCGGAGATAGAAGCGGCTGATCCGCTCGGCCTCGGCTGCGTCCCGGGCGCCGGCCAGCACCGCCTCACCGCCGGTGAGATCTCGGGGTATCACCAGCACCAGCGGCAGGTCCCCGAGATCCCCGTCGTACACCACGGTCTCCCAGCCGACTCTCGCCAACCCGGATGGCGACAGCTCGGCGAAAGCCGACGCGGCGGCGCAGCCCACCGCGGCCCGGCTCGCCGGGCCGCGGTGGGCACCGAACAGCTGCCGCACCGCCGTCAGCAGGAGACCGCGACGCGTTCCCGCGAGCTGCCGGTCGAGCGGCGCGAAGGCGACTACCTCCAGGGGCGTCGGATCGAGCAACACGAGCCCGGCCACCAGATCCGGCCGACGCCTGGCCGCGTTCGCGACCAGCAACCCTCCGAAGGAATGACCGACGAGCACAAAGGGTGCCCGCTCCCCCGCTCCCTCCAGCGCAGCCAGTAGCTCCTCCGCTTCGCCCGCCGTCGTTCTCGGGAAGGGCCCGACATCACTCCAGCCCGAACCGAAGCGGTCGACCAGCACCGACCGGGATCGGGCCGACAGCATCGTGTGCAGTTCACGAAAGTCGTCACCAGGGGCATGCCCGCCAGGCATCCACACCACCGTCGGCCCGCCCCCGACCTCTCCCTCTGCGAAGACGTGCATCCGGTGACCGCCCACACCGACCAGCCGCCCCGGCGGAGGATTCTCCCGCCGCTCGCGGGCCACCAGCACCAGGTGGCGAACGGACCCCGCCGCCAGCAGCACACCGACAGTCATGGCGAGGCCACCGAGCGCCGTCGCCCATGCCGTCCCGACCCCGGTCAACCCTCCACCCGCCCCCGCCACCAGCAGCGCAATCGGCAGCCCGAGCCAGTCCCGGCTCAACAGCGCGAGCAAGGAGTCCACGACTCGTCCGTCCCGCAGCATCGGCCCTCCGCAAAGGTATTCGAAAACCGATCACTGCCAGTATCCGTCCCCTGCCCACCCGCCCCCACCCGGATTGCCGTGGAACGCGCGCGACCGCCTCATCGGCAAGGTCCTGATCAAGCCTGGACGGTCTTGTGGGGCAGTTTCATGGTCGGCGGTGGATTCGTAGCCCATGCCATCCCGGAGCACGAAGAAGAATTTCCAGCACTGCGATGTCAAGCAGCCGAATCATTCATCACGCTCACGGATTACGGCGCGGTCCACCTGCCTTTTTTCCGTGAGACGATGCGGCGGCTTTTGAATTCGACGGGTCCGGCGTTGCCGGCATTCACGAACCGACAGAAGAGGAACGGAATATGGGAGTTCTTCGAGGCGCACCGATCGCGCCCGAGCGGAGCACCGTGGCATGACCGTCGCCCTGGACCAGACCCTGTTCCACCAGACCGGCGTCGGCCTGTCCGTGCCGTTCGCCATCACCGGAACCGGGATGCACCTGCCACCGGCGGTCGTCACCAACCAGGAGCTCACCCGCACCCTGGACACCAGCGACGAATGGATCACCAGCCGCACCGGTATCCGAGAACGCCGCCGTCTGGCCCCGCACCTGGCGACCTCCGACATGTGCGTCGCCGCCGCCCACCCGGCCCTGGACGCCGCCGGTATCCAGCCCGCCCAGCTGGACGCGGTCATCGTCGCCACCTACACCTGGGACCAGCCGCTCCTGTCGACCGCGCTGATCGTCAAAGACGCTCTCGGCGCCCACCGCGCTCTGTCCCTGGACGTCACCCAAGCCGCCTGCGCCTCGGGCATCCAGGCCATGCTGATCGCCGCCCATCTCCTGCAGAACCCCTCCATCACCACCATCCTGCTCCTCGCGGCCGACTGCGCCTCCAGGGTCGCTGATCCCGCCGACCGCACCACCGGTGTCTTCTTCGGAGACGCCGCAGCAGCCGTCGTCCTCTCCCGTACCGACACCCCCGGAGCGGGTCTGCTCTCCTACAACCTGGGCTCCCAGCTGTCCTACGACGTCCAGATCCCCGCCGGAGGCTCCCGGCTGCCCGCCAGCACCGCCACCGTCGCCGCCGGAGAGCACTACCTGTACATGGACGGTCGTGCCGTCTGGAACGCCGCGACCACACACCTGCCCGAGAGCATCACCAGCGCCGCCCACCGCGCCGGCGTGCCGATCAACCAGGTCCGGCACTTCTTCCTGCACCAGGCCAACCTGAACATCCTCACCGAGACCATGGCTGCCCTGGGCGTGCCCCGTGAGCGCGCTGCCGTCACCATCGACCGACTGGGCAACACCGGATCAGCCGGTGTGTTCACCGCACTCCACACCACCGTCACCGAAGGCTCCCTGCTTCCGGGAGACACCTACGTGCTGTCCGGGATCGGCGCAGGCTTCCAATGGGGAACCCTCTGCCTCCGACACGCCTGATCGATCCGCAGGACCGAAAGGGCGCCATGTTTCACGGGTCGTGGGTCCCGCGACAGTGGGACTCACCGGCGCCGAAGTCACCTCCCGGCTCCGGCAGTTCACGGACGAGTGAACTCCCGGCCGTCCCCTGGCGTACCGGCTGCCGCGAACGCCAGCATGGGCGTCATGATCACCACGCACTCCCGGGCCGAACGGGTCGCCCAGGCCCGGGCGGCCGAAGCCCAGCTCGCTGCCGACGGAATCGACGG
The DNA here is from genome assembly GCF_042890955.1 of Streptomyces sp. NPDC001933. Taxonomy (NCBI): domain Bacteria; kingdom Bacillati; phylum Actinomycetota; class Actinomycetes; order Kitasatosporales; family Streptomycetaceae; genus Streptomyces; species Streptomyces sp. NPDC001933. The sequence continues at coordinate 118,245 of NZ_JBIASS010000017.1, forward strand.
GGTGGTGTTCGGCTGGGTCGACAACGCCGGGCTCACCCGGGTGAAGTCCGTCCCGCTCACCCAACTCGAACACGCCGCCGCGTACGGTGTGGGCGCCCCACCCTGCTTCGATGTCTCCCTGGTGGACGACTCCTTCACCACCGCGCCTTCGAGTACCGGCCCGATGGGCGACCTGCGGCTCGTCCCCGACCTCGACCGGCTCACCCGGCTCGCCGCCCAGCCCGGCTGGGCCTGGGCTCCGGCCGACCGCTACACGCAGGACGGCACCCCGCACCCCGGTTGCCAGCGCGGCTTCGCCCGCCGGGCAACCGAGGCCGTCGAGCGGCGCGGGCTTTCGGTGCGAGCCGGGATCGAGATCGAGTGGGTGGTGGCCGACGCCGCCGGGGACCCCGCAACGGTCGGGCCCGGGTACGGGATGACCCGCTTCATCGAGCACTCCGACTACCTTCGGGAGGTGCTGCGCGCCCTCACCGAGCAGGGGCTGGCCGTGCTTCAGCTCCACCCCGAGTACGCCGCTGGGCAGTTCGAGGTCTCGGTCGCCGCCGAGGGGCCGGTCGAGGCGGCCGACACCACGATGCTGGCACGGCACACCATCCGGGCCGTCTCCGCCCGGCACGGCCTGCGGGTCTCGTACGCGCCCGTCTTCACCGAGGGCTCGCTCGGCAACGGCGGCCACCTGCACCTCAGCCTCTGGCAACAGGGCCGGAACCTCGGACACGGCGGCCCCGGCCGTCATGGGCTGCACCCCGACGCCGAGCTGTTCCTCGCGGGCGTACTGGCCGAGCTGCCCGCTCTGCTCGCGCTCGGCGCGCCCAGCATGGCCTCCTACCTGCGCCTGGTCCCCTCCCACTTTGCCGGGTCCTACCGCTGCTGGGGCCTGGAGAACCGTGAGGCGGCGCTGCGCCTGATCACCGGCTCCACCGCCGGGCAGGCCAACGCCGAGTTCAAGTGCTTCGACGCCGCCGCCAACCCGTACCTGGTGATCGGCGGCGTTATGGCCGCCGGACTCGCCGGACTCGACGTCGGCCTCCCCCTCCCTCCCGAGACCCGGAGCGACCCTGCCGCCCTCGGCTTCGCCGAGCGCCTCCCGGCCAGCCTGTCGGAGGCGACCGACGCCTTCGAGAAGTCCGCACCGCTGCGGCATGCGCTCGGCCCCGAGCTGTACGAGGCCGTGCTGGCCGTCCGGCGGGCGGAGGCGAAGCTGTTCGCGACGCACACGGATGCGGAGATCATCGAGGCCGTCCGCTGGAGGTACTGACAGGGTGGCCCGGGGCTCCCGGTTGCCCATGGCGCACCTTTCGCTTTCGCGATGCGCGAGGGGCACCCGGGAGCCCAGGTGGCTCACTGGACTCCGAGTATGAAGTGCAGTGCTCCGATGGTCGGTCGGGAGCGACCGAACACGTCGGGGACGGGGAACATCCGCATCAGCCCACTTCTGCTCCGGATGAGGGCTCAAGAGCCGGATCGGTGCCGGCGGGTTCCAGCGGCTTCGCCATGTAGACCGCCTCGGCACCGTAGCTCGCGGGCAGCCCGATCTCGGGCCGGGAGCGGTAGCCCAGCGCAGTCCACAGCACCTGCGAGCCGTGCACGGCGACCAGAGAGAGCGTCCGATAGCCGGCCGCACGCCCAGTCTCCTCCAGATGCTGTTGCATCCGGTGGGCCAGGCCCCGGCCACGTGCCCGCTCGGCGATCACCAGGTCGTGGAGGTGCAGGTTGCTCCCCTGTACCGCGCCTTCCTCGGCCAGGCTCAGGTCCGGACAGCGGGAAAGCGGGTACGGCAACGCGAGCAGGTAGCCGCCGAAGCCGCCCGCGCGCTCCAGCACGAAGCAGGTCGAGGGCGAGGCGCGGTGCCGGGAGCGCAGTACGTCCCGTCCCTCGGACAGGCCGCTCGCCGCATAGGCGCGTTCCTCCAGCGCGACCACCTCGTCCCAGTCCTCCTCCCGGAGCAGCCGGATCCGGGTGTCGGTCATGCGCCTCCTCCATCCGGAGCCGGGCCGCCGATGCAGGTGTACGGCAGTGGCGCGAAGCCGTTGAACCCCTGGGTGGCGTAGGCGGCTGCGTACGCACCGCAGGAGTGGACCCAGACCGGGTCGCCGGAGGCAATCGTGCGCGGAACCCGTACCAAGCCGTCCTCCTGGGCGTACGCGTCGTCGCTGTCACAGGTCGGACCGGCCACCACAGCGTTGACGAACTGCCCGCCGGGGTGGGTCGGGAATTCCAGCCGGTACTGCAACTGATCCATCTCGTAAAGCCCGTTGAACTTTCCGCAGCTGAGGTAGAGCCAGTCCTCACGGGAGCCGTCGCGCCGATGACGGGAGGTGAGCCGGGCGACGTGGGCACGGATCGCGCCGTGGTCGGCGACCAGGTGGCGGCCGGGCTCCAGCAGGAAGGCCAGCGGGGCGGCGTTGACGGCGCGCAGCCGTTCCATGCCTTCTCGGATCACCGTGAACATCTTGTCCAGCGGCGGTTCCAGCGGCCGGCCGCGCCGGTCAAGGACGCCGAGCGCGGGCAGCCCACCACCGAGGTTGATCCGGTCCGGAACGATGCCGTGCCAGTTGAGCTCCTCCAGTAAGGCGGCCAGCGTCTCGATCGCCTCGCCCCATGCTTCGGCTGTCATCTGCTGGGAGCCGACGTGCACCGACAGACCGGAGGGCACCAGCCCGGCGGCCCGCGCGGCACCGAGCACCCGCAGGGCATCCTCGGGCGAGCAGCCGAACTTGTGGCTCAGGCCCCACAGCGCGCCATCGCCGGTGGTCGCGATCCGACAGAACACCCGTGAACCGGGGGCGTGTTCGGCGATGGCGGCGACGTCCTCCCGGCTGTCGGTGGCAAAGTCGCGCACGCCCAGCCGGTATGCCTCGGCGATGTTGCGGTCGGACTTGACGGTGTTGCCGTAGTGGATCAGTTCGGGCGCCACCCCGGTGCGCAGCGCCTGGGCGATCTCCTGTGGGCTGGCCGCGTCGAATCCGGAACCGAGCCGGGCAAGGTGGTCGAGCACCTCGTCCACCGGGCATGCCTTCATCGCGAACCGGACGTCGACACAGGGAAGTTCGGCGCACAGGGCGGCGTATTGGCGACCGATGCCGTCCAGGTCGTAGATGATGGCGTCGTCGGCAGCGGCGGCGAGCGCGTCGCGCAGGGCGGGGTGGTCGGGCCGGCCGAAGAGGGGCGCGGTGGACGCGTGCACGGTGGCCGACGCGGTCAGGGTGCGGTGGCCGGTTCTGCCACGGTCGACTGTCCGGCGCTGTTCGGCGATCTGACGCATGTCGGCGGCCTGAGGCCTCACGTGTGAACTCCCAATCCGACTGGATGATCGATGCCCAGGGCTTTCTGGCACCCATGAGATGAAACGAGGGAGTCCAAAGGTCGGTTATGACATTTGATCAAGGTTCCTTCCCTGCCGCCGCACGCTATGGACTTATGGGGCCTTCACCTGCTGTGCACCCTGTACGGCCGACAAGCACCAGACCCTGAATCCTCAAGGGGTGCAGGACATGTGCTCGAACGAACAGCGGCAGCCCGACCTGACTCGGCCTCTCGCTCGGCCCTTCCGGCCGGCCTGCCGCCGGCTGACGCAGTGCATCACCACGTCATCGGTATCGCGCTCGACCCAAGCGGCGGGGACCTCTCGGCCGAATCGGATATCGAGCGCGTACCGCACGAACATGTTTGCGATTCTATCCAGCCGGTTCGACGGTGGCTGGAAGAACGGTGCCGAGTGGCCATATGAACGTGAAGTGCGGACGGCAGGGACGGCGTGAGAGTCCCTCTGACAGAGCTGAAAGTCCCCAGCCCGCTTCTGGGTACCGCAATCGAGGTAGATACAACGAATTTCGCAGCCCTCTGGACACGTCCGGCAGCACTGGCCCTCGCGGCACGGGGACCGCCGGTCGAGCAGGGGTTACAGGGGCTCGGAGCGAGGAGCCCGCGGAGCGGTGCGCCGGCTGGTCCGAGAGCATTGGCGGGGAGCTGCCCGCGGTTCGGAACGAGGTGGGAGAGCAGCTACGGGGTACTGCGCTGCGGCATGAACAAGTCTTTCAGCCAGACGCCGCGTAGCGGCACGACCGGTCACGTTCAGTCAGCGCTTACGGCGAGCGCTGCATCGATCTCCTGGAGGAACAGCTCCAGATCGCCTGGGTTGCGCGAGGTGATGAGGGTCCAGCCGCAGGAGTCATCCTTGACGACCGGCTCGTCGGCCCATTCGCCACCGGCATTGCCGATGTCTGTCCTCAGCGAGGGGTAGGAGGTGAGCCTCTTGCCTTCGGTGACACCCGCCTCGACCAAGGCCCAAGGTCCGTGGCAGATGGCCGCTACGGGGCGCCCGGACGACGTGAAGGAGCGGACGATCTCCGTCGTCGAATTCTGCAGACGCAGTGCATCGACGTTCAATGTGCCACCTGGTACGAGCAGGAGGTCGTAATCGGCCGGGTCAACGTCGCTCAGAGTGAGTTCGGGTCGGATGGTTTTCCCAGGAGCCTTGTCGCCGACCAGGGTCTGAACGTCGTCAGCCGACACAGCAGCGACGTCCGCATCGGCGCCCCAGCCCCGCAGGTGTTCGAGGGGCACCAGCAGTTCGTCCTGCTCGACGCCGTAGTTCGTGACGATGGCGAGCACCTTCCGCATGCTCACGTCGTTGTCAGACATTCCCAGGTCCTTTCGGGTTGGAACGGTCCGCCGGGAGTGGTTTGGAGTCGTGGGTTCCCTGGATCTTTGCGCTTATGCGGCCTCGCCAGACCTCCCGGCCCGCGGGGACCGATCGGAATCTGCGCCGGGCCGGAGCCCAAACGCCGCGCTGATAATCACGGAGCCACTCGGAGACTCGACACCGAAGACCGCGCCGTGCGGGTCGTGCAACAGGGCCGTACGGTGATCACCCGCTACGAACCGGCCGATGGTTCCGCCACCGTGCCGGGAGGCCGCCTCCGCTGCCGCGTCAGCATTCGGTACGGGGAAGTAGACGTTCCAGCGCGGACTCGTCCGCTCCCCGCTAAGCGCCGTACCGGCCGGTACGATCCGGGCTGCCACGTTTCCGACGTCCCGGAGCGCGACGCCGCCATGCTCGTAGCGGACCTCGCAACAACCGTGCCGGGCGCAGGCCCACTCGAGCACCTCGCTGTAGAAGATGGCAGCCTCGAACATGTGTCCTGTGCGCAGCTCCAGTCGCCATGGCCGGTGTGCGCGCCAGGACTCCCAGTCGGCGATCAGCTGCCCTTCCCAGATTCCGAAACGATTGCCCTCACGGTCGGCAGCCAGCGCCCCGCGACCGAGGGGAATGCGAACCGGACCCACTGCGATAGTGCCGGTGCGTTCCACGATGCGGGCCGCAGCCTCGTCGGCGTCTGTGACACAGAAGTAGGGTGTCCAGTCCAGGGCCACCTGCAAGGCCGGTGTTGTGCACCCCAGGCTCGCGGTGGGCACGCCCGCCCAGAGCGCCATCCTGAAGTCCTCACCCAGAGAAGTGCGCCGGAACTCCCACCCGAGTACGGCTCCGTAGAAGTCTTCGGCGCGTCGCGGGTCCGGTGTGGCGAGGCTTGCCCAGCAAGGGGCACCGACAGTGCATCCGGCCAGTTCCGTGACCTCTGCCGGTGGTCTGTGCGACCGGGGCGGGCTGGGCGTGGAAACCATGGCATTACCTTAGGAGGCGGACACGCCCCCTTTGTCAGCATGCACGTTTGGCCCTCCGGCGGCGAGCGTACAGCGGCAGCTGAAGCGGGAAGCCACTGTGCTCTTCCTCCGCCCATGCGCTGAGCAGGCATAAGAGACCTCGGAGAGAACGCTGCGTGCACTCCGTGCCGAGGCCGGACGCGGCCGGCACGCCTACTCCGACGCCGCCTCCCTCCTTGAGCTTCGAGAGTAATCGGGAAGACGGATCGCTCCGCAGGACGGCTCGGTCAGCACCAGTCAAAGAGACACCAATCAGGTCCACCGCGCGCTGCCACAGCACTGCGAACACCATCACCGAGGCAGACTGGCTTGGCCTGACGACGCGAGGAGCCGGCACCTCGTGCGGCCTCGTCGGAGGCATGCTCGGAACGTGTAGCACGGCAGCTTGAGTGCACACAGTCGCGCGCACCGGGCGAACTTCGGGGCACGGTGGAAGCATGGTGGGGGAGGGACGGGGCCTCGGTCATACGCGGGCCTCGTGTCCGATTTGCAGATCGCGGCCCAATTCCTTTGCTGACGGTATCTGTCCCCGTGTGAAATGCCGACTGCGGAGCCAGGACCCTGCCAAGTTGCCACGGACCATTTTCGAGGCGACCTCGCTCAACTCGCGGTTGGTCCGCTGGGATGTTGCGAAGCAGCGACGCGAGAAAGGACGAGAGCGATGACCGCAGAACCTTCCCCCGAGGGTCCCAGGCCAGTGCCCAGTCCGGATCCGGTGCCACACGACCCGCAGCCGCCGTCCGAGCCAGGTCCCGGCGAACCCGAACCCCAGCCAGACGCGGAGCCGCCCCTGGCGCCGGGTCCCGGTTCCCGCCCGGTCCCCGAGCCGCCCGACTGATCGGAGAGTGCCGCTCCCGCAGCTCTCCCTTCCAGTTGCTCGTGCGCGCGACGCCTCACCGATTGCGGCCTCGGAGTGGTCGACGCAAGGTGGATTACGTCATCCCCGCAGTGAAGGACAGAATTGTCATGGGTAAGGCAAAGGCGAAGGCCAAGCAGGTCAAGGGCAAGCTGAAGGAAACCGTCGGCGGTGCCATGGACGACAAGGACATGCAGGTTGAGGGCCGTGGCGAGCAAATGACAGGCAAGGCCCAGGAGACCGCGGCAAAGGCGGCTGAGCAGCTGAAGAAGTCCGGACGGTAGTAGCTGCGTTGGGGGCCGTGATACCCGGGGCGACCGCATCCGGGTATCACGGCCCCCCGGCATCTCCATCGCTTGCTACGGGGCTCCCGGCTTCGCGTTCCACGTCGTTCACATCGGAATCAGGGTCGCTCACAACACAGGATTTCCGCATCGAGTAGAGGTCGGAAGCTTCGCCAGGGCTTCGGAATCGGAGGATCCTACAACGGCGACTCTGACCGGCGTGTGTGTTCCCATACCCGTCGGGGTTTGACGAAAGGGGCGGCCGATGGATGCGGAGACGTTCGCCGGGCACATTCGTTTCAGCGGCCCGTTGCATGTCGGGGTCACCCCAGCGACTCGTATACCGAGCGCCCGCACTGCCCCGCGGCCAGCTGCGCCGATTGCAGCCAGCCGACGCTTGCTCCGCTGAACGCCGGCCCACCCTTGAGTGTGGCAGCAGGTCAGTGCGGCGTGTCTTTCTTTCAGTGCCTGAAGGTGTCCTTACCCTTCTCGACGACCTGCTTCACTTTACCCTTCACTTTTTGGGCCCTCCCCTTTCCCTCCAGCCTTTCGTTACCCACGGCCCGCCCGACCGATTCCTTAGTCTTCCCCTCCGCGATTTCGCCAATATTCTTGGACTTCTTTCCGATGCCCATTTCTTTCTCCCTGACGTCATTCGGGTGGTGGCAGCAGAGTTCCGAGAGGTCCGAGATCCAAGTTGAGATCTTGCATGGAAAGATCGTACCGAGAGCAGAGTTCAATCATACGACTGTGCAGAATCATCAAAGTTGTTCCGAGGCGCTCCTCCTGTTCCTCAGTGAGGTCTCCTGCGTCGACCCGCTGAAGGGCTTGGCGTTCCATGAGCTGTCGTAGCAGCTCGACGAGTGTGAGTACGAGCTTGATCAGGTCCCGTTCCACCGTGTCCGGGGCGGTAGTGATCCGATGGGCCGGCCTTCGCGCCTCAGCGCCGCCCCGGGGCAGGATGTCCTGCGGCATCGCGGGCAGCATGCGGAAGGCACGGGCGGCGGCATCGGCGATCTCGTCAAGGCGGCTTCCGGGCGGACGGTCCCTACCTGACATGGTCGTCTCCTATGGGTGCTGAGATGGCATGCCACGGGGAAGGATTCTGTTCGTTGATGGAGACGATCAGCGCGCGCAGCGATATGCGTACGAGGTCGATATCTGCGATGGAGAGCACGACGTCACCGGTGAGGACCACGCCTCCGCTCAGCAACCGGTCCAGCAGGTCGATCAGTGCGATCTGCCGTTGCGGCAGCGGCTCCTCCGGCGTAGCTTCCGGCCTGCCTGCCGCCCTCACGGCGTGGCCCTCTTCAGCGGTTCGGCTTCGGTGAGGGTGGCGAAGGAGTACGGGGCCCACGGCCCGGTCACTTCGACGCGTACCCCGGGTAGTCCTTCTGCGGCCTGTATGACATCGGCGCGGAAGTCTTCAGCTTGTTGCAGCGGCACAAGGTAGGCGTCGTTGATGACGTTCTCTCCCGGCCCGCGGGCGAGTTCGCCTTGCTGCGGCCGGTGCTGGACGCGATCAACCGCATAAGCGCGGGCGGCGGCCTCGACCCGCTCGGCTGCCTGTTCTGCGTCCCTGTAGGCGTCTTCGCGGGCGTTTCGCTGTGCTCTGCGCTGGCTGAGGTAAGCCCGCCCGGGGGTCAGACCCGCATCCGCGGGTGTGCCTGCTGGCCTCTCGGCCTCGGCGGCCGCTTCGACATAGATCTTGACGCCCCACTCCACCTGCGCTGCAAGGTCGGTCAGTCTGCCGGCAAACGCCTCGCGGCGGGCCCGGAGCATGAGTCGCACCCGCTCGTCGTCGAGGTATACCGTTGCCAGACGCAGTGGCAGGACGGCGGTGCGGGCGGCCAAGGCCTCAATCACCCGGTGATGAGCGCGGGCGACTGACTCCAGCCAGTCCAAGTCCTCAAGATGCGCGCGCAGCGCGGCCTCTTGGAAGTCTCGCTCGGGTACCGGGCTCACGGCGACCACCACGTCGTCGCTGTGTTCTACACGTACTAGATGCACCGTCGCCTCCGCTACTCCAGGGAGCCCGGACAGAGCTTCTACCAGCGATCCGTCGGCGTCCCGTGCTACGGCGTACGCGTAGGAGACCGTGGCGGTCATGGCTCGTCCCGCCTCTCGCTGCGGGGGCTTGACTCTGCCCGTTTGGTGCGTGTGGTGCGGCGGGGGGTCGCGGTGCGGCTCTCCTCGTTCTTGGCCGGTGGCAGTTCACGGTCCTCGCGCAGCGCCGTGATTTCAGCCTGCAGCCGTTTGTTCTCCTCGGCGAGTGAGCGGCCGTCGTTGGCGCGTGACGAAAGTGAGGGATCGTGCTCCCACCAGTCAATGCCCATTTCCTTCGCTTTGTCCACCGAAGCGATCAGTAGGCGCAGCTTGATGGTAAGCAGTTCGATGTCCAGGAGGTTGATCTGGATATCGCCTGCGATGACGATGCCTTTGTCCAGGACGCGCTCCAGGATGTCGGCGAGATTGGCCGAGGAGCCCTGGCCATACGGGGCGGACCTGGACGGGAGGTCGCCCAGCCTCCTGGCGACGGGTTCGGTCACGGCCGCTGCACCTCAATTCCCTGGTGTCCCGGAGCTTCGACGGGAGCGCGTGGCAATGGTCCCGTTCCACCGGCTGCGCGATCAGGTATCGACGCCCTGGACATGAGCCCTGATCTCGTCCAGCCGGTCCAGCAACTCGTCCTCGCGCTGGTCGAAGGCTTCCTCGTCGATTTCTCCCGCCACGAGCGCTCGCTCAAGTGCGGCAAGTTCCCGTTCGACGGGGGCTGGGTCGTAGTACTCGTTCTCCGCAGCCTCGACGACGCGCTCCATGACCCAGGCCACGCCGCGCACCGGCGCCAGCGGAAGAGTTGCGAGTTGAGTCAGCAGTCCCATGAGGACTCCTCAGACGAAGCTGTAGGCGGGCAGCGGGCCGACCAGTCGCAGGTCGAAGTCCTCGCCCAGTTCCTTGGCGATGTCCTGTTCCGCGCCGAGGAAGGTCTTCTCGTGGTCCCGCTCCACAAGGAAGGACACACTCAGGAAGTCGTTCCCGGTCGGCTGCGACGAGCGTTCTTCCCGAGCGAATCCGCGCAGCGCATCAAGGACTTCGACGGCGAGCCGTTCCTGCCGCGCTTGCACTTCTTGAGAGACCAGCTCCCCGAGGGCGAGCGGCAGTTCCGGGCTGCTGCGGCCGCTTCTGATCTCCTCGTTGAGCTCACGCGCCTCGTCGGACTCCCGAAGGATTTGGCGCAGCAGCGCATCCTCGTCATGGGCGGCCTTCAGGTGGTACTCCACGCAGCCCTCCAGCGCCCGCAAGCGTTCGCTGAATTTATCTGTACCGTCCTCCAGGACCGCTCGTACAGCGTCGTCGTCCACGGTGGTGAAGCCGAACTGCAGTGGCAAAACGGTGCCGTCGGCCATCATCTGTTCCTGGACGGCCTGGTGGGCGCCGAGGTCTCGGCGTTTGGGACGCAGCTCCTCGGGCGCGTCGCTGACGACCGCGGACAGCACTTCTGTGTGCACCGTGCGGAGGGGCGCAGGCGGGTCCCCCACCCCGTGGAGGCCGTCCAAGCGCTGCGGATGGGTGGCCAGAACAATGGAATACACGTATACGGCCATGGTTCACTCCTCGCGGCGTCGGGCGGCAGGCCGACGCCGCGGCCGCTCCCGCCTCTCCTCGGGCTCCTTGCGCCTCTTTTCCGACTGCTCGGCCTCCTCGTCGTCACGCCCTCCCTTCAGGGCGTCGGTCAGCACGTCAGCGGCCCCGCTGAGCGCACCCTTGGCTTTGCCATGCGCTCCGCCCTCGGTCACCTCGCCGACCAGGTCGGTCAGCTGAGACGGAGCCTTGCGACCCTCTTCCAGGTCGAGGCGGTTACAGGCCTCCGCGAAGCGCAGGTAGGTGTCCACGCTCGCCACGACGATGCGGGCATCGATCTTGAGGATCTCGATGCCCACCAAGGACACACGCACGAAGACATCGATTACCAGGCCGCGGTCCAGAATCAGCTCGAGGATGTCGTAAAGGTTCCCCGACCCTCCTCCGCCGGCCCTGGAAATGGTTCCTCCGCCCTGCGGCACCATAGTCATGGTGCCTCCTTTCAGCTGCTCACACGTAGCGCCGGACGAGGCCGCTTCCGTTCGTCCGTCGAGCGGTGCAGCAGTGGTATTCCGGCCCTAGCCACGCGGGTCGATCTGGGCTCGGGTGTAGCGGCGGGTGCGCTCATATGCCAGCAGTTCGCCTTCCTCGTCCAGCGTCACCCGGTAACTCGCCATCACGCTGGTCGTGCCGGGGATACGCTCCAGCTCCAAAACTTCCACGTCCGCCTGCCAGCCGCCCTCCGTCGGCTTCAACGCCGAAACGGACTCGGGTGCTCGCCCCAAAAGCTCCTGGAGCTGCTCAGCCGCATAACGCATGGCTCGCGGGGCCGAAACCCGACGTGCCGCACGCTTCGTTTCGTTCGTGCCGCTGCTGGCCCGTCCGGTGCTGGCTTTCCCGGCGGTCTTCTTGACGGGCTTCTTGCTGGACGGACGCCGGACGCGTCCTGTCTCGTCCTCTTCGCCTACGGCCATGTTCCCGCTCCGGAATCGGAGACGACATGATGCCCGCGTCACCTTCACAAGACGCTGTTCCATGATATACGGCCTGGGCCGACCGCATCTCGGAGCTCGCACATTGCTTCAGCTCCGGACACAGCCTCCTAACCGCGTGCCCGCTAAGGACTGTCCCGTAATCCCTGGTGGATCAGCGTGCGGCGTCGGACGCGGTGCATCGCAAGGCAGAGGGACGCCCGAATACTGGATGTATTCGGGCGTTCCGACAACACGGCGAGGGATGGGGTCTCCCCTGCTCGAGCGCAGCCGAGAGCTTGGGGAAGTGGCTGCCGTCGCACGCCCGCCAGGGATTACGGGACAGCCCTTAGCCTCCCCACCGGCTGCATAGCGCCATCGCTGCCGCACATGAAACGCCGTGAATGGTGGGGGGGTGGGCGCACTATCCCTTGAGGAAGAAATCGCTTCCACTGAGGCCCTGGGCGCAGATGACGAACACAAAGGCGGTCATCATCATGCGCGTTTCGCAAGTGATGGAACGCCGGGGTTCATTCTTGTTGACCCGTTCCCCGACGGCCCTGGACGCATGTGCCCATTCCCTGAGCAGTTGCCCTTGCGGCGCGCAGGGAACACAGTAAAAAAAGAGAGGCCTGTGCGAGATCGGAGAACGCCGTGATCATTCTCGGAATCATTTTGCTTGTCGTCGGGTTCGTGACCGGTATCTCCATACTGTGGACAATTGGGATAGTTCTCGCGGTTATCGGGGTTGCCTTGTGGATCTTGGGGTCGCTGGGGCACGCGGTCGCTGGTCGAAGGCACTACTGGTAGCCCGGCAGAGTCTCGCCAATCAGCGACTTGTACAGGAGCCTTTCTCCGCTGGAGGTGTTTTCCGGCCTTTGGTTGGACGCCGCCGCAGATTTCAGGTGCTGCCGACCCCTAGAAACTTTGAGCAGGCCGCCGAATAGGTCACCGAAGGCATAGTCCCTCATCCACGTCGTCTGTGGCGACGACGTGGATGAGCACGTTCAGGCGGTCCGCAGTCCCACCCGCGGAAGTTCCTGGCGCGCCTCTTCCGAAGCAGAGCCGCCTTTGGCCCCGCACGGAACCACGGTCGTCAACGGCCGTCCGCGCCGCAGCACCAAGCCGTGCACGAACTCCTCTCCCAGAGAGGCTCGTTGCATGGAATCAGCCGGGATTTTCACAAGAGGTTCGCTGGGGGCTTTCACAACGCCAGGCTGCGGCCCGACAAGATTGGTGGTCTGCGGCCCCGAAACGGGTAGGCCCCTGCCTGAAGGCGACGCCAGTCACGGCGTCACCTCTGCCGTCCCTGCCCCCTGGAGGGGGTTACGTCCTCTTCCTCCTCTTCTTCTCCCTCGTCGTACTCGCCTTCCTCTTCGTCCTCGTCCTCAGGCTCGTCCTCGTCCTCGTAGTCTTCGTCGTCGGCCTCGTCCTCGTCCTCGTCCTCGTAGTCTTCGTCCTCGGGCTCGTAGTCCTCGGGTTCCTCCTCGTAATCCTCGTCTTCGGACTCCTCGTCTTCGGACTCCTCGCCTTGTGAGTCCTCCTGCTCGGCGGCCTCTTCTTCCATGGCGTCTTCGTGGGACACGACAACTTCACCGTCCCGGATTTCACCGCGCCAGCCCTCGGGCTCTTCCTGGGCAAGGGTGACGTATCGCTGAAAGTGCTTGAAGTCGAGTCGCATTCGGCGCCCTTGGGCGCGCCACAGGTTGCCCGTCTTCTCGAAGAACCCGGACGGGTAGTACTCCACGGCCAGGACGATTCGAGTCAGGCTGGGTGCCAACTCATGGAAACTGACCGCACCACGGGTAGTTCCCTTGGCCCCCTCGGATGTCCAAACGATGCGGTCGTCGGGAATCTGTTCCTGGACAGTCGCTTTGAAGCCGCGCGAGGAAGGGCCGACTTTGACCTTCCAGTCACTGGACATCTCATCGCTCTTCGAGACATCGCGAACACCCTTCGCGAAGCTGCTGAACTGGTCGTACTGCGTCCAGTGGTCGTACGCGACACGCAGGGGCACTCCCACATCGAGAACCTCGATGATGTTCATGACCTTGCCACCGCTCGACTTGCGCTTCCCCTTTCCACCGCCGAACGCTTCCTTGACCTTCCCCACGACTTTGTCCTTGACGCCCTTGGCTTTCTCTCCGACGAATGCCTTCAGCGGGGAATCGCCCTGGAGAATACGGGAGCCGATCGCAGGAAGCGATCCGCTCTCGGCCACATCGGTGAGCTGCCCAGTGACATCGGTCAGTTTTTCGCCCGCCTTCTCGGCGAGCCTCTCCACCTGTGCACTGAGGAAGTTGGACGCCTCTTCGCGAAGCCGGTCCGCACCCGACATTTGTGCCGTGGGCTGGTCTGTTTCCGTCCTGGTCATGACTGGCTACCTCCGGCGATCGGCGCGCTTGGACGCTGCTCGCTTCGACGACGTCGTCTTCCGTGCGGCGGACTTCTTGGCCGGCGCAGTTTTCTTCGCAGCCGTCTTCTTTGGCGGGGCCGTCTTCCGGGCGGCAGGCTTCTTGGCCGGCGCAGTTTTCTTCGCAGCCGTCTTCTTTGCCGGGGCCGTCTTCCGGGCGGCAGGCTTCTTGGCCGGCGCAGTTTTCTTCGCAGCCGTCTTCTTTGCCGGGGCCGCCTTCCGCGCGGAAGACTTCTTGGCCGTCCGAGGCTTCTCTCCATGGGCGGGAGCAGCCTTCTTCCGCGCCGCGCCTCCTCTGGGCTGGGCTGATTGACGAGAACTGCGGCGCTGCTTCGGCTGCCTCGCTTCCGGCTCTTCCTCTTCCTCCTCGTATTCCTCTTCTGGCTGCTCCTCCTCTTCCTCAGCCTCCTGGCCCTCGTCGTACTCGGCCTCCGGCTCTTCCTCTTCCGGTTCCTCCTCTTCCTCGTACTCTGCGCCTCTCTCTTCCAGCTCGTACTCCTCCTCGTCCCCCTCTTCCTCCCCCTCATCCTGCTTCTCACCGAGCCGGGCCGTACGGTCGCTGATGGCGTCGGCAAGCGAACTCATGCCCCGGTCGGCGGCGGCAGCCACTGCCTTACGGCCTGCGTCGAAGACTTCCCCTTTCAGCTGCTCCTGCAGCTCGGCGAACTGGGGAATCTCTCCTAGTCTGCGCATCCCTTCGGCTGCAAGCTGTCGGGGTTCTAGGCCGAATCGTCTCCCTGCCAGGTACGTTGCTATGGTCAGGGCCAGCCGGCCCTTTTTCGTCCGGCCCAGCACATAGCCGCCCACTACCGCGGCCGCGAGGGTCACCTTGGCTGTGTCATCCATGAGTGCGTCACCTTCGATCGTTCGGTGCGGGGCCGACCTAGCCGGTCGAGTAACCCTTCCTCTTCCCGGTTCGAACTCCCTCCGTGTCGATATATCCGTCTTCAAGTTCCCATTTCAATAAAGCCAGCTGGGCGCGGAGCACTCCTGAGTCGTGCAGTTCGCGCTCGGCAGTGTCGCGGAGCTTCCGCCACCCCGACCAGACCGTGGACCGCTGCGATGGGAAGCATGAGCAGTCCCATGGTCAGACTCCGGCGGCCTGAACATGAGTTCCTGCAGCGGCGAAGAATTTGCAACAGGGCGGCGGACCCTCAGGACGCGGCTCGACGTGTTCACGATGCGCGCTTCCAAATCGCTCCGCCGCGCCTCGCAAGTCGTGGCTTTCACCGCCGGGCTGTCGTACTTCTGCCATGCATTCAAGTCTGATCGGTATCGGGCGCCTCGCACCTTGAGCGGAGCTGGCGGGCACATCAGCCGGGGTGGGCGGCCGCTGTGGGGGTCGATGTTTTGGCGGTATAGCGGACAACGGCACGAGCCCATCCTTCATCTGCCGTGTGGCCACAGTCCTCTTGGCCCCCGTAACGCTTTCGCCGTGACCGATCAATTCCTTCCGCCGCACCTGGGGCAAGTGCGTGGAGATGCTGCTCACCAGCCGTGCACCAAGGCCACAGACATTCGGCCCACTGCTGCTAAACGGCGAGCCCCTGGCAGCGCGGCTCGAAGGAGAACACCAACGACATTGGCTTCTCGTCGCAGACACCTGAGCGGCCGGAGGTCGTGGCCGCCGGACTCAACAGCCGACCACGAAAGACACTCGACTGGGAAACCCCGGCCGAGCGTCTCACTGATCTACTGGACCCAGTCAGCTGATGCGCAGTTGGGGCTGATCCTCTCAGCCTTTCGCTCGCCCCGCGTCCTGGGGTAGTCCTTCGACGACTTCCGCAAGTCGCCGCAGCATGCTGCGGTGCCGGATCTGCGCAAAGGCGTCTATAACTGCGTTGTGGAGACTCCCTCCCAGGCCGCGCAGCGGATGCTCGTCGAGAATGACCAGGGTCTTGTCGCCCCACGGCCGGATGTCGAAGGCGATCCGTGCCGTACCCAACGGCCCTCCGTACGCTTCGAGTTCCAGTGCGTGCGGCGCATCGAGGCGACGGACCGTCGTATGTCCGTGGAACTCTTTCAGCCCCACACGCACCGTGTATTTGATCGACGATCCGACTTCCGGCCAACACCCGTTGCCCGGGGCGGAGTCCAAGGTCCCCACCACCCAGTCCGCGT
Organism: Streptomyces sp. NPDC001933; assembly: GCF_042890955.1. Lineage (NCBI taxonomy): Bacteria > Bacillati > Actinomycetota > Actinomycetes > Kitasatosporales > Streptomycetaceae > Streptomyces > Streptomyces sp. NPDC001933. The sequence continues at coordinate 134,136 of NZ_JBIASS010000017.1, forward strand.
AACGGCTCTCGTCCTCCAGAACCGCCCAGAGCGCGGACGGCTCCCGGGCGATGAGCTTATGACGTACAGCCATGTGTGCTCCCATCCGGGACGCTGAATAGCACGCGGCATCCGAGCGCACCGGGATCACAGCCGCCGCTGGACATCACCGTGGCCGCGTGCACGGGTTGCCGGAGTGGGGCAGCACTACCAATAATGCCGTCGACCGCCCACCGCATGCCCGACAGCACCCAGGATCCAAAGAACGATGCCGATCGCGACGAGCACGATGCCTATAGTCCACAGGATCGATATGCCGGCCACCAAACCGATGACCAGCAGAATGGCGCCGAGGATGATCATGGCGTCCTCCGTTCTCCCAGGTCTTTTTAGTATGCGCCTCACACGTATATGCGGCGATGCAGACCGCGCGAGGCGATCGTCGACCAGACCAGGCAAAGGCCATGCCACGAGGGCAGGCACATCCTGCGCTTCCGCCTGGCCGTCATCATCGCCAGTGCCGCTCGGCACCAGCGACGCCGTATCGGGCCGTCAGCGCCCGGCAGAAGCCTCTGCCGGGCGGTCAAGGCCCGCGGTCCTTCCCCAGCAAAGGCCGCGCTGAGGCGCGCACCGAACGCCTTCGACATCACCCTCGAAGGCAGGCCGTCTCTCAGCGGCCCACCCGATACCTCAACAGCGTGAGCTGCCACGCTCGTTTGGCAGCCCTGCGGGAGATCACCACACCCATGCCACACCAATCCCCCGTGGACAGCCCTTAGGCGACGCGGCGGGAGCGGTGGCGGACTTCCCGGAGCCGGACCTCCGACGGTAGGCGGTCCAGGCCTGCCGAGTCCCGTGCGTTTGCGAGCGTTTCCCCGCTCAGTTGCTCCAGAGTCCTCACCGGTTCTGCATGAGGGTCGAGCAACAGCCGTACTCGTGCGGCCGGAGCAGCAGGCCGACCCGTCAGCCGCACATGAACCTGCGAGATCCCGTCCAGCACCTTCGCCTCTTCCTCGATTGCGTCCTCCAGCGCACGGCCGTTGAGTCGGGCCGCCACATCACCTTCGCTCTCGATGAGGACCTGGCCCGGCCGGTGTCTGTGCAACTGCGCCAGTAGCCACCAAAGCAGCAGCGCGAGAAGCACGACGAGCACCGCAATGACGGCCGGCCACCACCAGCCCTCCTCCCGCCATCGGACGCGTCCCCAGGTCCCCAACACGACATCCTCCGGGCCTCGGAAGGGCCACCAGCCCGGCATGTCGAACCCCCAGTGGCGCTGCAGATCCAGCCCACCGAGCAGCACGCCGCCGCCCAGGGCGAACAGTCCAAGGCCGAGCAGTCCCAGCAACACCCGGTTCACTGCCTTGAGCATGGGACACCTCACCCCTTCTTCGGGCGCCGGACGCGCACGTCCAGGGTGGGCTTCCGGGCGAGACCCAAGTTCGCTACGGCTTCGCTCAGCGCGGCGTCCAGATCCGCGTGGACCTCGTTGAGATCGCGGAAATGTGCCTGTGCCCGCGCTCTGACTTTCCGGCGGCCGAAATCGACCCGTGCCGATTGCACACCGGACACCCGTACGGCCCGGTCGCGCAGATTCAGTGCGGCTGCGTGGCGGTCGAGCCCGGCGCGGACCTCCACTGTTCTGGCAATTCCGGTGGGCTGCCGCATGGGTAGCACTCTGCGCAGCCCCGGCGTCACCGCCAGCAGGAAAAGCAACAGGCCAAGGGCCATCGCCACCGCGGCCCCGACGATCATCCAGATGTCATCCAGCGGTCGTGTGGCCAGTTCCTCGGCGAGCCGCCGTCGCCAGCTCATCCCGGGCTGGTCTGCCCGCACCGAGACCACGTCGTACAGGAGCAGCCCCATGCCTGCGACGGAGAGCAGCGCCACAATGGCTGCGGGAATCCGTCGCGCTGACCAGAAGCGGCGCGCCGACCGGCCCGATTCGTGGACCGCTGCTGTCGCGCCCCCAGCGGGGGTACCTGCGGATGAAGTTGCCTGTCCCGTACCGGAGGGAACGTCACAATCGCCGGTCGGCTGCCGCCTGGTGTTCGCGCTCATCTCACTCTCTCCCGGTCTCTATGCCGCGAGTGCACCGAGTGCAGCCTCTCGACCGACACCGTGAGTTCGGAGACGTCCATGCCGGCCCATGTCCTGAGCTGCTCGATGACCTCGCGGCGCACCGCAGCGCACTGAGCGCCGATGTCGGACGGATAGCCCAGCTCCACGGCGATACGCATCCGTACTTCGCCGAGCATGTCCGGACGGCCATGGGTGGTATCGCCGACTCGTCCTGCGGCGTGCTCGTTCCGCTCCGGTGCCCGCCGCACAGACGTCGTCACGCGTGGTGCCCGGCGGCCGGGCGGTACACGGCGGGCCGAATCGGTGAACCGGCTCAGCGCCTCGCGGGCTGCGTGGGAAGCGATCTTCGCGACGGCATGGTCGGAGACCGTGGTCGCACCCCGCTCTCTGCGGGGAACGCCCGGAGGACGCTCGACGTCACTGGTCACTACCGTCAGTCCCCCTGAGCCTGTCACCGGTTATCACGCATCCGCTGGTGGTCGTCATGGCGGCGGCGGATGAAGTCACCCGGCTCGAGATCACCTTCCATCAAGCGCCCGGCGACAAGTCCGACGGCGCCCAGTACCAGCACCAGCAGGAAGGCCCAGAAGCCACCGAAGTACCCGGCGAAGCCCAGTGCCATTCCGGCAATCAAGCCGACCACAGCCTTGCTCATCACGCGCTCCTTCGCTCAAGCGGGCTTCTCCCCCTTGGCTACTGGACCCGCTGCTGCTCCCCTTCGTCCTCCTCGTCGGGCAGCTTCACATCGCTGACCGCGATGTTGACTTCCACGACTTCCAGGCCCGCCATCCGCTCCACTGCGGAGATCACGTTCTCGCGCACGTCACTGGCCACGTCCGTGATTGAGACGCCGTAGTCGACGACGATCTCCAGATCGATGGCCGCCTGCAACTCGCCCACCTCGACACTGACCCCGCGCGTGACGGACTTACCGCTACCTGCGCCGGGCATCCGCTCCCGCATGGATCCCATCGAGCGTGCAAATCCACTACCCAGGGCATGGACGCCGAGCACATCGCGAGCCGCCATTCCGGCGATCTTCTCTACCACCACGTCGGCAATGGTCGTCCGACCGCGAGAGCCGGGCGCGCTGGCGTGCTTTCCGCCGGTGTTCTCAGTCATCGGGCTATTCCTCCCTGAAGGAGATCACCTAGCACTCTTTAACCGGATTATATTCGTTTTAGTGGGATCTATCAGGGTTTGAGTCATGAGACGGAGGGTTCAACGAGTGGTACGAAGTGCCCCTGCCCAGAGCATCTGCGGGATCGAGGCGCACTGCAGGAGGAAGAGAACCGCGACCATGGAAGAGGGCGAGAGTCCGGTGAAAACTGAGGCATGGATGCAGGCAGTACGGCGCCAACTCGACCTGGGTCGGCTGCTCCCTCTCGGAGGGCCTGACGACGGGACGTGGATCACCGAGCAAGCAGCCGTCCGGGCCCTCGGGCGCACGGCCGCCGAGATTCCCGGCGTTCGGCTGGAAAGCCTGCGCATCGGACCGGCATCACTCGGACCCGTGTCCGAGCCGTCCGTCCGTCCGCCGGCCAGCGCGCTACCCCCTGGCCCGCTCAGGATCGAGGCCGCATTCACCGCATTCATGGGGCAGCCACTGCCCCGCACCGCGGAGCAGTTGCGGAGCGCATTGCTCGATGTGGCCGCGGAAAGACTCGGCCTGGCCACTGAGTCAGTTGATCTGCGCGTCACAGATCTCCACGAGGGCCCGGAGAGAGGCGTCAGGCCACAGACCGCAGAGAACGCCATGGGGCCCCAGCCAGAGGCTGCAGCCGCGCGAAGCTCGCTTCCAACGACCGGAACGGGACCCATGCGGGGCCCCTTCGGGGAGCTGGCCAATGTCGCAGCGGCTGTTCCGGGCGTGGCCCGCCTCACCGCTGTGCTGGGAAGTCGCCCGGTCAAAGTGGAGCAACATGACCAACCACCAGGCCGGCACATCGAGGTCCAGCTTGCGGTCGCTCCTGGGTACCATCCGCTGGAAGTAGCCCGCGCCGTCCGGGCGGCGGTAGCCGACGCAGCCACCAGTGACACCTCGGGCCCGGTAACCGCCGCCGTCCTCATCGCAGAAACCGCGGCCTGACCTCTCCGTTTCACTTGGGTACGGCGAGACTGACGGCCTTGTGCATGTTGGGGTGAGGCGTGTTGAGCTTGTGGTTGGCGTTTTGATCACGCCGGTGTGGTGGGCAGTACCAACTTGTACTTCGCGTCCGCTCCGATCGCTCGCCGACGTGGTCGGTCGAGCAGCTCGGCATCTCTGCGGGTCTGCCAGGCCGACCCCAACTCCGCCATCAAATCAGCGATCACAGCCGCTGAAAGCCCGTGACCCGACGCACCGACGTGATCAACCCACGTGCCCTGCATCCCCACCACGCACGGCCCAACGAGCCGGTAGGGCCATCGTCACCGCTGACCATGCACGAGGTCGCAAGGGTTGTCCCGCAACTGTTCTTGGCATGAGGGTGATTGGTCGGGACTGGCTCCTGGGGACCACTGGGGCCCTCCGCCGCCACGGTCGTGGACTGTCCGGTTTGATCACTTGGTGTCCAAGGTGGCCCAGGGCGCGGCGGGTGGCGGATGGGGACCGTTCACGAACCGCCGGAGCGGCACGAGGATCTGATGAGGAGCAGGGCGTGGGAAGTCTGTTGAGGAGCGTCTCCGGGGTCCGCTGGGGAGAACTGCGCGATGCGACGGGAGCTGTGGCCGGCGGTGTTCCCCCTCTGCTGTCCCGGATCGCATATGGAGATGGAGACACGGCCCGCACCGCCATCGATGACCTGGGCGATGCCATCTGCGCGCTGGGGTTCGTCGTCGGTGAGGCGACAGCTCCCACGGTCCCGTTCCTTCTCGAACTGGTCGGGTCCCCGCACGTGGCCTGCAAGGCCGAGTTGTTGGACCTACTGGGAAGCATCTGCCGGACCGACCAGTGGCACTCCGCCGCTGCGGCGACCCAGGACCGCAAGCACGACACGAGCTACCGGCAGCAAACCGGCTGGGAGGCAGCCGCAAGGGCAGCCGTGTACGCCGGCCGGCCAGTCATCGAGGGTGTTGCCTCCTCCGTACGGCCGGAGGAGGCAACACCTGATCGGAAGTTGTTGCAGGTGATGGACGACACCCCACCGTTCCCGACGCTATGAGCGGTCATTGCGGGACAGCCCTTGGGGCATCGCTCGATCAAGGTCACGGTGGCCAAGTACGGCCACCTCACCCAGGACGGCCGGGAACGCTGCCGTCAGGTGGTCGAGGTGGCCGTGGCGCCGCACATGCTCACAGCAGGCCGAACGATCCCAGGACGCGACGCTGCCTCGGCGTCGGCCTTGCGGGCCAGTACAGGTAGCAGACCCCGCCCGTACCGCTTCTGACCTTGCCGTTCGCGTCGTAGCGCTTGGTGCGGAGCCAGATGGTTTCCCACTCCCGGCGCTTGTAGACCCGGCGCACCGCCTCGTTGTCCGGCGAGGCCGGGTCGTTCGCGATGATGTCGCCGTCGCCGGTGAACCCGATCACGGTCATCAGATGGCCGGAGGTGCCGTAGCCGGCGCCGGTCAGCTCCTCCTTGAGGAAGGACTGCGACGTTATGGCCGGGATGCCCGCGCGGACCAGTGTCTCCAGGTCCTTGAGCGAGTCCAGCCGGGTCACCACCGAGCTCATCTCGTCGTACGTCGCGGCGTACGCGGCGTTGAACGGCCAGTTGCCGCAGCCCTCGTACTGGTAGTCGTAGGTGAACCGGGCGGCGTGGCAGACCTGGGGGTCGGCCAGGCCGGGCTTGACCCAGGCGAGGTCCTCGGCGGTGGGGCGGCGGCCCCAGTACTCGATGATCATCTGCGAGGAGGTGGGGCTGCACCAGGCCTCGCCGCCGTTGTCGTACTCGGGGTACTGGCCCGCGTGGACGTTCTGCGAGTAGCGCGGGACCCGCAGCTCGCGGGCGAGGCCGGGGGTGCTGGCCGGCACGGTGAAGCGGTCCGGGATGTCGGAGGCCATCGCGCCGATCCGCCGGACGGTGGGCGTCAGGTGGCTGCCCGGGGTGCGGTGGAGGGTGAGCCGCAACCGGTAGGAGTCCAGTCGCAGTCCGCTCGCCGGGTCGTCCACCGAGAAGGTGTCGGTCCAGATGGAGCTCTTGCCGTCGGTCTGGTCGTCGACGGAGGTACGGCGGATGTCGCCGTCGCCGGCGGCCCAGCGGCCCATGACGTACCAGGGTGTCCAGGTGCCGTCGGAGTAGCTGCCCAGGAGCTCGACCTGGATCCAGGTGCCCGCCGGGGTATCGGCGTTCCAGGAGGCGATCACCTCGGTCGCCGGAACCGAGGACCGGTGGACCGGAGAGGTCCAGGTCGCGTACTCCCAGGTGGCGGTCCTGCCGGTGTGCGGATCGGTGTAGTCGGTGCGCGCCGTGGCGTGGTCGATCACCAGCCCGGGACGGCGGCCCGCGACGACTCGCGTCCCGGCGCCGGTGCCGGAGCGCCAGTCGGTGTAGCTGTGCCAGAAACGGTTGTCCACGGCAGGGGCCTGGGCCGAGGGGGCGTGGGGCGGGGTGGCGGAGGGAGCGTCGGCGGACGGCACCGCTGCGGCGGCGGTCGCGGAGCCTGCGGACGACACCGTCCCGGCGGCGGCCGCTGCCGCCAGCGCGGCAGTCAGCACGGTTCGGCGTGAGGTCGGTCTGTTCATGGGCGAGACCCCCGGTCGGAAGCGGAATGGGGCTGCTGGGGCCGCTCGTCCGGATCATGCCGGGCTCGCGTGCCCCGGCGCCTGATCCGGCCTGACCCAAACGAAAGACCCCAGGTGCACGACAGTGCGCCAACTATTGCGGGTCGTGGCCGGATCCGGCCAGCGATTCGGCTCACGTCGGCAAACCAATATTGGTCTGGACCACTGGCATGACCTGCGGTTGCTCCGGAGCGGCTCGTAGGCTGGTGGGCATGAACGACCTCTCGCTCCTCGCCGGGCGGCTGCACGCCCTTGCGCCGTCCTGCGGACCGGTCCGGCTGATCGCCGTGGACGGCCATGCGGGCTCGGGGAAGAGCACCTTCGCCGCCCGCCTGGCCGCCGCGCTCGGCGGCGCCCCCGTCCTGCACCTGGACGACATCGCCGCGCACGACTCCTTCTTCACCTGGACCGACCGGCTGCGGGAGCAGGTGCTCGTACCCCTGGAGCGCGGCGAGCGAGCGCGGTACGCGCCGTACGACTGGACCGCGCGGAGCTTCGGAACGCCGCGCACCCTGGAGCCCGCGCCGGTGGTCCTGATCGAGGGGGTCGGGGCCGGGCGCCGGGCACTGCGGCCGTCGCTGGCCCGGCTGCTGTGGATGGACCTTCCTGCCGCGCGGTCCTGGGAGCGCGGCCGACGCAGGGACGGGTCGGCACTCTCGGAGTTCTGGGACGGCTGGACGGCGGCCGAGGCACAGCACTTCTCGGCCGACCCTTCCCGCCCCCACGCCGACACTCTGGTACGGCAGTTGCCGGTGGGGTACGAGTTGCTGGAGGGGCCCGGAGCGCCAGCAGGAACGGACCATTCCGTCACGGACCGTGAGCGCGTGGCCCCGTCGTCCTGAATGGTGAGAAATCGCCCCGGAAGTGCCCCAACCCTGCTTGACCCGAGGGCGGTACAGGTCTTACGTTCTCAATGTGCGGCTTTTCGAAGCCCCGACAGACGCGAAGCCCCCGGTTGTTCCCCCGTGATCGGGGGCTTCGTTCTGCCCTCACGCCCCTTCCCCCACACCGGTCCGGCGGATTCCGCTCACCCTGGGTCACGGCCTCCCTTCGGCCTGCGGCGCTCTTAGCCGCACACTCCCTGCGCAGGTACGATGCCTCTCGGTGCGGTCAATTCCCGTCCGTGGCAAAGTGATTCGGCGCCCCCGGGTGGGCAGAATCGTGCGGCGGGACATCCTGGGGGCACGGTTTGTGGGGGACCAGATGGACATCGGCACTCAGGGCGCACAGGCCCCGGCCGACCTCGCCTGGCTGCGCGGCGTGGACGCCTACACCATGGGCGCCTACCCACAGGCCGAAGAGGAGTTCAGGGCCGCGGTCCGGCTCGATCCCGGCATGGCGGACGGCTGGCTCGGCCTCCATGCGCTGAGGGTCGACACGACGACGGCGCTGCTGCGCATGTACCGCCATCGCGAACGCTTCGGCGAGCAGCGCACCCGCCACAGGCGCACGCTCAACTCCTGGTACTGGCTGGGCTGGTGGGTGCAGCCGGTGCTGGAGAGCGCACGCGACCTGCTGCTGGCGCACGCCTCGCACTGGCTGGACGGCCGCCACGTCCCCGAGCTGGACCGCGCCCTCGCGGGCCTGCCGCCGGTGGACGCGGACCCGCAGGTGCGCTTTCTGCACGCCTGCCGCTCGTACCTGGTCAAGGACTGGGAGCTGCTCGTACGCAACACCGAGCAGCTGGTGGACGATCCGCTGCTCGGCATCGAGGCGGGGCTGTTCGGTGGCATGGCCCGGGTGCGTCTGGAGATGTACGGGCAGGCCGAGCCACTGCTCGCCACCGCGCTGATGCGCTGCCGCAGCGAGCAGCCGCAGCGCAAGGAGCTGCGCTACTGGCTGGCCCGTGCGCACGAGGGCACCGGCCGCAGCGCCGCCGCCCTGCCGCTCTACCGGGCGGTGCACCGGATCGACCCGGCGTTCATGGACACCTCGGCCCGGCTCGCCGCGATCGCGGACTACGACGGCCTGGAGGGCTCCGACGAGGCCGCGGGCCTGGCCGCCGTGTCGCTGGCCGGGCTCGGCACGGACGGCACCGTGTCGGAGGCGCAGCCGGAAGCGGATCCGCTGCTCGGCGCCGATCCGGTGGACGGCCGGGAGCTGCGGCCCGGCGGCGAGACGTCCGGCCTTCCGGGCGTCGTGATGCCGCCGCCGTCCGGCGGGGCGCGGCGCAGGGGCGCGGCGCCCGGACAGCCGCCGGCCCCGTTCCCCGCGGGGCCCAGCGATCCGGTGCTGCTCGCCGAGGCGCTGGCCGAGCTGGAGCGGATGGTGGGGCTGGAGCCCGTCAAGCGCCAGGTCAAGGCGCTGTCCGCGCAGCTGAACATGGCGCGGCTGCGGGCCGGTCAGGGGCTGCCCGTGCAGCCGCCGAAACGCCACTTCGTCTTCTCCGGCCCGTCCGGGACCGGCAAGACGACGGTGGCCCGCATCCTGGGCCGGGTCTTCTACGCGCTGGGGCTGCTCGGCGGCGACCATCTGGTCGAGGCCCAACGGGCGGATCTGGTGGGCGAGTTCCTCGGCCAGACCGCGGTCAAGGCCAATGAGCTGATCGACTCGGCGCTCGGCGGGGTGCTCTTCGTCGACGAGGCGTACAGCCTCGCCAACAGCGGCTACAGCAAGGGCGACGCGTACGGCGACGAGGCGTTGCAGGTCCTCCTCAAGCGCGCGGAGGACAACCGGGACCATCTCGTGGTCATCCTCGCGGGCTACCCGGAGGGCATGGACCGGCTGCTGGCCACCAATCCGGGGCTCTCCTCGCGCTTCACCACCCGGGTGGACTTCCCGAGCTACCGGCCGCTGGAGCTCACCTCGATCGGCGAGGTGCTGGCGGCGGAGAACGGCGACGCGTGGGACGAGGAGTCCCTGGACGAGCTGCGTTCCATCAGCGGCCATGTCGTCGAGCAGGGCTGGATCGACGAGCTGGGCAACGGCCGGTTCCTGCGCACTCTGTACGAGAAGAGCTGCGCCTACCGCGATCTGCGGCTCTCCGGCTACCCGGGAGTGCCGAGCCGGGACGATCTGGCCACCCTGCGGCTGCCGGACCTGATGCAGGCGTACGGCGAGGTGCTGTCCGGCCGGGGTCCGGTGGACCGGGGGCAGCAGGAGCCGCCGGCCCTGTGAGCCCGGTCCGCCGGAGCGACCGGGCACGGCCCCTCCGGCAACCGGGAGTACGGCCAGGGCCTCTCGTTTGGATCATGCCGGGCTCGCGTGCCCCGGTGCCGCACCTCGCTGCGTTGTCGTCGGTCGCCAGGGCCCCGCCCTGACTCCCTCCTCCGTCTTACGATGCACGGCACCGGACCCCGCTCGCTGATCCGGCCTGATCCAAACGAAAGACCCTATCGCACCGACGCGGTGAGTTCGCCGTATCCGGTCGTCGTGCTCGCGGGCTCCACCGCGCGGCGCGGCACCGCCACCCGGTGGGCCGGGTCGCGCACCTCGCCGACGAGCATCTCCAGGACGTCCTCCATGGCGACCAGGCCGAGGATCCGGCCGGAGGCGTCGGCGACCTGTGCGAGGTGCGTGGCCGCCCTGCGCATCACGGTCAGGGCGTCGTCCAGGGGCAGCTCGGCCCGTACGGTCGCCATCGGACGCCATACGTGCTGGGGGACGGCCCGCTCGCCGTCCTCCAGGTCCAGCACGTCCTTGACGTGGAGGTAGCCCATGAACGGACCGCCGCCCTCCGCGCACACCGGGAACCGCGAGTAGCCCGTCCGTACGGTCAGCTCCTCGATCCGGTGCGGGGTGACGGACGGGTCCACGGTCACCAGGGAGGCGCGGTGCAGCAGCACATCGGTGACGGGCCTGCTGCCCAGCTCCAGGGCGTCCTCCAGCCGCTCCTGCGCCTCCGGCTCCAGCAGTCCGGCCTGGCCGGAGTCCTCGACGAGCCGGTTGAGCTGCTCGCTGGTGAAGACGGCCTCGACCTCGTCCTTCGGTTCGACGCCGAAGATCCGGAGCACCAGCCGGGCGCAGGCGCCCAGTGCGGCGGTGACCGGGCGGCAGACGCGGGCGAAGCCGACGAGGCCGGGGCTGAGCCAGAGCGCGGTCTTCTCCGGCGCCGCCATCGCGAGGTTCTTCGGGACCATCTCGCCGATGACGAGGTGGAGGAAGACCACGAGAGCGAGTGCCAGGACGTAGCCGAGCGGGTGGATGAGGCCCTCGGGCAGGTGTATCGCCTGGAAGACCGGCTCCAGCAGATGGGCGACGGTCGGTTCGGCGACGGCACCGAGGGTCAGTGAGCAGACGGTGATGCCGAACTGGGCGGCGGCCATCATCTGCGGCAGGTTCTCCAGGCCGTACAGCACCTGGCGGGCCCGGCCCGAGCCGGCCGCCGCGAGGGGCTCGACCTGGCTGCGCCGTACGGAGACGAGGGCGAACTCGGCACCGACGAAGAAGCCGTTCGCCAGCACGAGAAACGCGGCGAAGAGCAGTTGGACCAGGCTCATCGCACGGCCTCCAGGACGTCCTCGGCCACCGGGGCCTCGGCGGTGCGGACGAAGCGGACCTTCTCGGCGCGGTAGTGGCCGACCTGGCGGACGGAGATCCGCCAGCCGGGCAGCTCGGCCCGGTCACCGGGGGCGGGGATGCGTCCCAGCAGATCGGCGACGAGTCCGGCCACGGTCTCGTACGGCCCGTCGGGGACGTCGAGCCCTATCCGGCGCAGGGTGAGGACCCGGCAGCTGCCTTCGGCGTCCCAGGCCGGGCGGCCGTCCTCCGGGGCGGCGGGGGCCAGCTCGGGCCGGTCGGCGCCCTCGGCGTCGTGCTCGTCCCTGACCTCACCGACGAGCTCCTCGATGATGTCCTCCAGGGTGACGACTCCGGCGGTGCCGCCGTACTCGTCGACCACGACGGCGATCGGCTGCTCGTTGCGCAGCCGCTGGAGCAGCTGTTCGACGGGCAGGGTCTCCGGGACCAGCAGCGGCGGTACGGCGATCCGTCCGGCGGGGGTGCGCAGCCGGTCCTGGGCGGGCACGGCGAGCGCGTCCTTGAGGTGGATCATGCCGACGACCTCGTCGATCCGCTCCCGGTAGACGGGGAAGCGGGACAGGCCGGTGGCGCGGGTGAGGTTGAGGACGTCCTGTGCGGTCGCCGAGGACTGCAGGGCGCTGACCTTCACCCGTGGGGTCATGACGTGCTGGGCTGTGAGTCCGGCGAGCGACAGGGTCCGTACGAAGAGGTCCGCGGTGTCCTGTTCGAGGGTGCCGGCCTCGGCCGAGTGCCGGGCCAGGGAGACCAGCTCCCCGGGGGTGCGGGCGGAGGCCAGCTCGTCGGTGGGTTCGACGCCGAGCAGCCGCACCAGCCGGTTGGCCACGGTGTTCAGCAGGCTGATCACCGGCCGGAACACGGCGGAGAAACGGTGCTGGGGACCGGCGACGAACCGGGCGACCTGGAGCGGCCGGGAGACCGCCCAGTTCTTGGGCACGAGTTCGCCGATCACCATCTGGACGGCGGAGGCCACCATCATCCCGATCACCACGCTGATGCCGGGAACGGCTCCGTCGGGCAGCCCGGTCGCGGTGAGCGGGCCGTCGAGCAGCTGGGCGAGGGCCGGTTCGGCGAGCATGCCGACGACCAGTGAGGTGATGGTGATGCCCAGCTGGGTGCCGGAGAGCTGGAAGGAGAGTTCTCGCAGGGCTTCGACGACGGTACGGGCCCGCCGGTCGCCCTCGGCGGCGGCGCGCTCGGCGTCCGGCCGCTCCACCGTGACGAGCCCGAATTCGGCTGCCACGAAGAATCCGTTGGCGAGGATGAGAAGGAATGCCGCGCTCAGAAGCAGCAGGGGGGTGGTCATGCCGCCGCCTCCGGGGAAGGGGCGGCGCAGGTACTACCGGACGATCCGTCCATTGCTGGAAGGAGTCACTCCTTGGGTCGCAGGAAAGCCCCGCCGGTCTCATGGACCTCTGGGTGCGGGGCGGGGTGCACAGGGGCACCGCCGCCCTCCAGAGTAATCAAGAAGAGGCCGTACGGGGCAGGGGGCTCAGCCGATGTCTGTTCCGGTACCGCGGCTCTCGGCGAGGGCGCGGAGCGTACGGGCGTCACGGATGGCCTGCTGTTTGGCGATTCCCGGCTGGATGCCGAGGGCGGGCATGCTGGTCCCGTCGCTGAGGTCCAGATAGACCCAGGGGTCGCCGACGCGCAGGTTGACCCGGAGGATCTCCGCCCAGGACAGCCGGCGCGTCCGGGTGAGATTGACCACGGTCACCCCGTCCTCGTTCGCGACGACCTTCGGGCGGCTGAGCAGGGCGAGCACTCCGAAGAACAGCAGTGCCGTGAAGACGAAGCTGGCCCGCTCCCCCGGACCGAGCTGCTCCAGGGTCAGCGCGACGGCGGTGATGACGAGGAACATCACCGCCCCCACGGTCAGCAGGACCACCCGGGTCCGGGTCGGCCGGAACGTGACGGGGAGGGTGGGGAGTTCGGGCCGGGGTGCGGGGGCGGACATGGTGTTCTTCTGTCTTCCGGGTGGTCGCCGGGCCGTCAGAGGCGGCAGGCGTGGATGGCGGTGGTGAGGATGGCGCGGGCGCCGAGGTCGTACAGATCGTCCATGATCCGCTGGGCCTCCCGGGCGGCGACCATGGAGCGGACGGCGACCCAGCCCTCGTGGTGCAGCGGCGAGATGGTCGGCGACTCCAGGCCCGGGGTGAGGGCGACCGCGCGCTCCAGGTGCTCGACGCGGCAGTCGTAGTCCATCATCACGTAGGAGCGGGCGACCAGGACGCCCTGGAGGCGGCGGAGGAACTGCTGCACCTTGGGGTCGTCGTCCGGTGCGCCGGTGCGGCGGATGACGACGGCCTCGGACTTCATGATCGGCTCGCCGATGACTTCGAGTCCGGCGTTGCGCAGGCTGGTGCCGGTCTCCACCACGTCGGCGATGACCTGGGCGACACCGAGCTCGATGGCGGTCTCGACCGCGCCGTCGAGGTGGACGACGGAGGCGTTGACGCCGACGTCGGCGAGGTGCTTGGCGACGATGCCCTCGTAGGACGTGGCGATCGTCATGCCGTCGAAGTCCTGCGGGCCCTTGGCCGTGCCGGGCTTGGTGGCGTAGCGGAAGGTGGAGCGGGCGAAGCCGAGCTGCAGGATCTCCTCGGCGTCCGCGCCGGAGTCCAGCAGCAGGTCGCGGCCGGTGATGCCGATGTCGAGGCGGCCGGAGCTGACGTAGATCGCGATGTCGCGCGGCCGCAGGTAGAAGAACTCGACCTCGTTCTCGGGGTCGACGAGGACGAGTTCCTTGGACTCCTTGCGCTGCTGGTAGCCGGCCTCATGGAGCATCGCCATCGCAGGCCCGGAGAGTGAACCCTTGTTGGGGACGGCGATGCGCAGCATGAGGTCAGGTTCCTTTGCGAGGAGGGAGTGCCGGTGCGGATGTGCGGACGTACTGGTGCGGAGGTGGTGCTCAGAGGTGGGCGTAGACGTCGTCGAGCGAGATCCCGCGGGCGACCATCATCACCTGGACGTGGTACAGCAGCTGGGAGATCTCCTCGGCGGCGGCGTCCTTGCTCTCGTGCTCGGCGGCCATCCAGACTTCGGCGGCCTCCTCGACGACCTTCTTGCCGATGGCATGGACGCCCTTGTCCACGAGCTCGGCGGTACGGGAGGTGGAGGGGTCGCCGTTGGCGGCCTTGAGCTGCAGCTCGGCGAAGAGCTCTTCGAAGGTTTTGTTCGCCATGATGGTCTTAGAGTACGGGGTCGGTACCCGGTGCTCAGCGCCAGGGCTCGCTGACCGTGCGCAACGTGGCGGCGGTGGCGACGGCCGCGGTGACCGCTTCGTGCCCCTTGTCCTCGTTGGACCCTTCGAGGCCGGCCCGGTCGAGCGCCTGCTCCTCGGTGTCGCACGTGAGTACGCCGAAGCCGACCGGTACTCCGGTGTCGACGGCGACCTGGGTGAGGCCGTTGGTGACGCCGTGGGACACGTATTCGAAGTGCGGGGTGCCGCCGCGGATGATCACGCCGAGCGCGACGACCGCGTCGTAGCCGCGGCCCGCGAGGACCTTGGCGACGACCGGGAGTTCGAAGCTGCCGGGCACCCGGAGCAGGGTCGGCTCGTCGATGCCGAGTTCGTGCAGGGCGCGCAGGGCGCCGTCGACGAGGCCGTCCATGATCTTCTCGTGCCATTGCGCGGCGACGACCGCCACGCGCAGGTCACCGCAGTTGCGTACGGACAGTTCGGGTGCGCCCTTGCCGCTCATGTCTCTCCTGTCGCTCGTTTCCGTGATCGTTACTGGTTGCCGCAGGTCGACGCCGTGGCGGTGTCGAGCCAGGGCAGGTCGTGCCCCATGCGGTCGCGCTTGGTGCGCAGGTAGCGGAGGTTGTGTTCGCCGGCCTGGACGGGCATCGGCTCGCGGCCGGTGACGGCGAGCCCGTGCCGCAGGATCGCGGCCGTCTTGTCGGGGTTGTTGGTCATGAGCCTGAGGCTGTTGACGCCGAGGTCCTTGAGGATCCGGGCGCCGGCCGCGTAGTCCCGGGCGTCGGCGGGCAGGCCGAGCTCCAGGTTGGCGTCGAGGGTGTCGATGCCGCGCTCCTGGAGTTCGTAGGCGCGCAGCTTGGACAGCAGGCCGATGCCCCGGCCCTCGTGGCCGCGCAGGTAGACGACGACGCCGCGGCCCTCCTCGGTGATCCGGCGCATGGAGGCGTGCAGCTGGGGGCCGCAGTCGCAGCGCTGGGACTGGAAGATGTCGCCGGTCAGGCACTCGGAGTGGACCCGGACCAGGACGTCGTCGCCGTCGCCGAGGTCGCCGTGGACGAGCGCGACGTGCTCGACGCCGTCGGTGGTGGAGCGGTAGCCGTACGCGGTGAACGCGCCGAAGGCCGTCGGCAGCCGTACCTCGGCCTCGCGGCGGACGGTCGGCTCGGAGCTTCGGCGGTAGGCGATCAGGTCCTCGATGGAGATGATTGTGAGGCCGTGCTTGCGGGCGAACGGGACGAGCTGGGGCAGCCGCAGCATCACGCCGTCCTCGCCGGCGATCTCCACGATGGCCCCGGCGGGCCGCAGTCCGGCGAGCCGGGCGAGGTCGACGGCGGCCTCGGTATGGCCGTTGCGGACCAGTACGCCGCCGGAGCGGGCGCGGAGCGGGAAGATGTGGCCGGGCCGTACGAAGTCGCCGGGGCCGGCCTCGCCGCCCGCCAGCAGCCGGAGCGTGGTGGCCCGGTCGGCGGCGGAGATGCCGGTGGTGACGCCGTGGGCGGCGGACGCGTCGACGGAGACGGTGAACGCGGTGCGCATCGACTCGGTGTTGTGGTCGACCATCTGCGGAAGCGCGAGCCGTTCCAGCTCGTCGTTCTCCATGGGTGCGCAGATCAGGCCGCGGCACTCGCTCATCATGAACGCGACGATCTCGGGGGTGGCCTTCTCGGCGGCGATGACGAGGTCGCCCTCGTTCTCCCGGTCCTCGTCGTCGACGACCACGACGGGCCGTCCGGCGGCGATGTCGCGGATCGCCTGCTCGACGGGGTCGAGACGGAGGTCCTCGGCGGCACCTTCGTGTTCCCGGTGCAACCAGGTGGGCTGGGCAGTCATGCCGTGGCTCCTTCCAGAGCGGGTGTCCGCGAACGCAGCCACCAGTCGCGCATGCCCCACAGGACCAGGGCGCCGTACACGACGTAGATGAGACCGGAGAAGGCGAGCCCGCTGTGGAAGTTCAGCGGTACGCCGACCAGGTCGACCAGCAGCCAGGCGAACCAGAACTCGACCATGCCGCGGGCCTGGGCGAGCATCGCGACGAGGGTCCCGGCGAATATGTACGCGTCCGCCCACGGGCTCCAGGAGAGCGAGGGGAACGCGGTGAACAGGCCGCCGACCGCGAGGGTGCCGAGCACGGCGCCGCCCAGCAGGTAGCCGCGCTCGCGCCAGGTGGCGAACCGTACGGCGATGGAACCGTCCTGGGCCTGCTGCCGGCCCCGGGTCCACTGCTGCCAGCCCCAGACGGCCACGGTGATGACGACGAGCTGCTTGCCGACGCTGCCCGCCTGGTGCACGGAGGCGTTGGCCGCGACCAGGACGACGCCGGACAGCAGCTGGGCGGGCCAGGTCCAGATCGAGCGGAGCCAGCCCAGGGTCAGGGCGATCAGGCCAACGGTGTTGCCGATCATGTCGGACCAGATGATGTGCTGCCCGAAGACGGTGAACGCCTCCGAGTTCAGCCAGTGCAGGGCGGTCACCGGACCGGCTCCTCGGGTGTCTGCGCGGTGTTGCCGAGCAGCCGCTCGACGTACTTCGCGATGACGTCCACCTCCAGGTTGACCGGGTCGCCGGGCTCCTTGATGCCGAGCGTGGTCAGGGCGAGGGTGGTGGGGATGAGGCTGATGGTGAAGTAGTCGGGTCCGGCGTCCACGACGGTGAGGCTGACGCCGTCGACGGTGATGGACCCCTTCTCCACCACGTAGCGGCTCAGGTGCGCGGGGAGGGAGATCTTCACGATCTCCCAGTTCTCGGAGATCCTGCGCTCGACGATGTGCCCGGTGCCGTCGACATGGCCCTGGACGATGTGTCCGCCGAGCCGGCCGCCGACCGCCATGGGGCGTTCCAGGTTGACCCGGGAGCCGGTGTCCAGGGCGCCGAGGCTGGACCGGTTCAGGGTCTCGGCCATCACGTCGGCGGTGAACTCGCCGTCGCCGAGGTCGACGACGGTGAGGCAGACGCCGTTGACGGCGATGGAGTCGCCGTGCTTGGCGCCCTCGGTGACCACGGGTCCGCGCAGGCGGAAGCGGGAGGCGTCGGCGAGCTTCTCGACGGCGGTGACTTCACCCAGTTCTTCGACAATTCCGGTGAACACTCAGTTTCCCTTCCGGGCAGGGCCGGGGACGGCGGTGATGCGCAGATCGGGGCCGATGCGGACGGTCTCGGTCACATCGAGGCGCAACGCCTCGGCGATGGTGGAGATTCCGGCGTCGGCGAGGGCCGCGGGGCCTGCGCCGAGGAGTACGGGGGCGAGATAGCCGACGACCTTGTCGACCGTTCCCGCGGCTACGAAGGCCCCGGCCAGGGTCGGGCCGCCTTCGAGGAGTACGGAGCGGATGCCGCGCCCGTGCAGGGCACGGAGCAGGGCGGGGATGTCCAGGCCGGGGCCGGTGGCGGCGCGCGGCAGCCGCAGGACGGCGGCTTCGGGCAGGTGCCCGGCGTCGGCGTCCTCGGCGACGGCGACCAGGGTGGGCGCGGTGCCGTCGAGGACCCGGGCGCCGGGGCGTACGGCGGTGGCGCCGGTGTCGACGACCACCCGCAGCGGCTGCACGGCGCCCTCGATGCCGCGTACGCCGAGCTGCGGGTCGTCGGTGCGGGCGGTGCCGGAGCCGACCATCACGGCGTCGGCCTCGGCGCGCAGCCGGTGGACGTCGGCGCGGGACTCGGCGGAGGTGATCCAGCGGCTGGTGGCGTCGGCGGCCGCGATCCGGCCGTCCAGGGTCGCCGCGTACTTCCACAGGACGTACGGGCGGCGCAGGCGCACCGAGGTCAGCCAGGCCGCGTTGCCCGCCTCGGCCTCGTCCGCGAGGAGCCCCTGCTCGGCCTTGATCCCGGCCTCGCGCAGGGTGTCGCCACCGCCGGTGGCCTGCGGGTCCGGGTCGCCGACGGCGTAGACGACGCGGGCGAGGCCGGCCTCGACGAGCGCCTGGGCGCAGGGGCCGGTGCGGCCGGTGTGGTTACAGGGTTCGAGGGTGACGTAGGCGGTACCGCCCCGGGCCCGGTCGCCCGCCTCGCGCAGGGCGTGGATCTCGGCGTGCGGTCCGCCGGCCCGTTGGTGGAAGCCTTCTCCGGCCGGGCGGCCCGTGGCGTCGAGGATGACGCAGCCGACGACGGGGTTGGGGCTGGTGGAGCCGAGACCGCGGGCGGCGAGTGTGATCGCACGGCGCATGGCGGTGATGTCGGCTGCGGTGTCCACCGGGTCCTCCTGCCTCTTCGGGCACGGACTCCGGGGCCTGTCGATGACGACAGATGAAGCGGGAACGCCACGGGGGAACGCCGGAAATGCCGGAAAGCACGGATGGATCGGTCGCCCGAAAACCATCCGCCGACGGCGGCGTACCCGCGAAACGGCCCGCCGCGCACTGCCTCCCATCCGGACTTTAACCGTCGGTCCAGGAATCCCACCTGGTCAACCGGCCGCTGGATGCGGACGGGTCGCGGACTATAACCGCCGGTTCGGAATTGCACCGACCCCGGAGTGCGCTGCTGCTGGTACACGATCAGTGTGCCACGCCGGGCGGTGGGCCATGCGGGTGAGTGTCTGTGGACTGGCTCACAGGGCGGCCGGGGCGAGGGACCTTCGTCCGGATCGGGCCGAAGAAGTTGACACTTAAAGGTCCAGACCTATTGACGCACTGGTCTAGTCCTTTTAATCTCTGCGTCACCTCCGAGGAGCGGTCCCGCGGTGTGCGCACACCCGGGGCACCAACACGACCCACCCCTTTGCCAGTTGTGTTTCCACCGAACCTCCCCAGGAGGAACCGAACGTGCTGTCCCCCACCCGTGCGAGAGCCACCCTGCTCGCAGCCGGCGTAGCCGTCGCCGGACTGCTGATGGGCTCACTCGCCGCCACCCCGTCGGCCGCCGCCGACCAGGAGTCCTGTCGCCCCGACGGGCTCTACGAGACGCCCGGTGTCTCCGTGCCCTACTGCTCCGTCTACGACACCGAGGGCCGCGAGAAGATGGGCGCCGACCACCAGCGCCGGGTCATCGGGTACTTCACCAACTGGCGGACCGGCAAGGACGGCAAACCCGCTTATCTCGTCCCCGACATCCCCTGGGACAAAGTCACCCATTTGAATTACGCGTTCGCCCATGTCGACAGCGGCAACAAGCTCTCGGTCGGCGCCGACGGGCCGGACAACGCCTCGACCGGCATGACCTGGCCGGGTGTCGCGGGCGCCGAGATGGACCCGGATCTCCCGTACAAGGGCCATTTCAACCTGCTCGACAAGTTCAAGAAGAAGCACCCGAACGTGAAGACCATGGTGTCGGTGGGCGGCTGGGCCGAGACCGGCGGCTACTTCGACGACAGCGGCAAGCGGGTGGACTCCGGCGGCTTCTACTCGATGGCGACCAACGCCGACGGCTCGGTCAACCAGGCCGGCATCGACACCTTCGCCGACTCGGCCGTCGCGTTCGTCAAGAAGTACGGCTTCAACGGCGTCGACATCGACTACGAGTACCCGACGACCATGAAGGACTCGGGCAACCCGCTGGACTGGACGCTCTCCAACGCGCGCCGGGCCGGTCTGGTCAAGGGCTACGCCGCGCTGATGAAGACGCTGCGCGAGAAGCTCGACCGGGCGTCCGCCGCCGACGGCACGCACTACCTGCTGAGCGTGGCCGCGCCCTCGTCCGGCTATCTGCTGCGCGGGATGGAGACCTTCCAGGTCCAGAAGTACCTGGACTACGTCAACATCATGTCGTACGACCTGCACGGCGCCTGGAACGAGTACGTCGGCCCCAACGCCGCCCTCTTCGGCGACGGCAAGGACGCCGAACTCGCCCGGGCGAGCGTCTACTCGACCTCTCAGTACGGCGGCACCGGCTACCTCAACACCGACTGGGCGTACCACTACTTCCGCGGCTCGATGCCGTCCGGCCGGATCAACATCGGCCTGCCTTACTACACCCGCGGTTTCAAGAACGTGCAGGGCGGCACGGACGGGCTGTGGGGCCGGGCCGCCACCACCGACTGCCCGGCCGGCGCGGGCCTGACCAAGTGCGGTGACGGCGCCGTCGGCATCGACAACCTCTGGCACGACAAGGACACCGACGGCAAGGAATCACCGGCCGGTTCCAACCCGATGTGGCATGCGAAGAACCTGGAGAAGGGTGTCGTGGGCGACTACGTCACCGACTACGGATTCCCCGCCGGCACCGAGCTGACCGGTACCTACGCCCGCAAGTACGACTCGACGCTGGTCGCGCCCTGGCTCTGGAACGCCGAGAAGAAGGTCTTCCTGTCCACCGAGGACGAGCAGTCGGTCGCCGCGAAGGCGGACTACGTCGTCGACAAGGGCATCGGCGGCACCATGATCTGGGAGCTCGCGGGCGACTACGGCTGGAACGCGGCCAAGGGCCAGTACGAGCCGGGCTCCACGCTGACCTCGACGATGTACGACAAGTTCAAGTCGGCCACCCCGTACGGTGCGAAGCGGTCCACCATCGATCTGCCCACCGAGGCGCTCGACATCGATGTGTCCTTCGACCAGTTCCCGCTCGGTGACTCGAACTACCCGATCAGCCCCAAGCTGAAGATCACCAACAACACGAAGGCGACCCTGCCCGGCTCCACGGAGTTCCGGTTCGACTACTCGACCTCCGCGCCGGCCAACGCCAAGGACCAGTCGGGCTTCGGCACGACGATCGTGCGCAGCGACCACACCGCCGCCAACAACATCGGCGGACTCAAGGGCGACTACAACCGCGTCTCGCTGAAGCTGCCGGCCTGGCAGAGCCTGGCCCCCGGCGCCTCGGTCGAGCTCGACTTCGTCTACTACCTGCCCACCTCCACGCCGTCGAACTGGACGGTGACCTTCGGCGGGAAGTCGTACGCCCTCGCCGCCGACCTGGCGCGCGGCACCACCCTGGTCGACCCCGGCACGGGCACGTCGACACCCTCGCCGTCGCCGGACCCGACGCCCGGTGGCGGCGGCTGCACCGCGCCCGTCTGGAGCGCGGGCTCCGAGTACGGCGCCGGTACGACGGTCACCCACGGCACGCACCAGTGGAAGGCCAAGTGGTGGACGAAGGGCGAGGAGCCCGGCTCCACCGGTGACTGGGGGGCCTGGCAGGACCTCGGGGTCTGCTGACGCCCCGCCCACTGCCGCCCGGCGGTGACCGGTTCGCCCCCGGTCACCGCCGGGCTCCGCCATGCCCGGGGGCTACCCGGCCGGTGCGAACAGCTCGTCCTGGGCCGCGTCCCGGGCGGCGAGCAGCGCGCCGCGCAGCACCGCCGCGCCGCCCAGCCGGCCGGCCCTGACCTCGGTGCGCAGCGGTGACATCAGGGTCAGCCGCTCCTCGACGCGTGCCGCGAGCGCGTCGCCGCCCGCGTGGCCGACCTCGCCCGCCAGCAGCACACAGCCCGGGTCGAGGACGGCGGCGATGGCGGCGGCGCCGAGCGCGAGACGGCCGGCGAGCGCGTCCAGGAACCCCTCCCCGTCCCCCTCACCAGCCAGCGCGGCCCGCACGGCCGACGCGGCTCCCGGTTCCTTGTCGCCCTCGGCCGCGCCCGGGGGCACGGCGATGCCGTGGGCGGCGGCCAGTTCGCAGACCGGGGCCGAGCCGACCAGGGAGTGGAAGCCGCCGTCGCAGTTGAGCGCCGACGGCGCACCGGCCGTGCCGGGCACCGGCAGGAAGCCGATCTCGCCCGCTCCGCCGGAGGCTCCCCGGCGGAGCTTCCCGTCCAGCATGACGGCGGCGCCGACGCCGTGGCCGAGCCAGAAGAGCACGAAGGTGTCGCGGTCGGCGGCCGCGCCGCCGCGGTGTTCGGCGACGGCGGCGAGATTGGTCTCGTTCTCGACCAGGACGGTCGCGGGCAGCCGCTGCTGGAGCACCCGCACCAGCCGCCGGTGCCAGGCGGGCAGTCCGCTGGTGTCGCGCAGCTCGCCGGTGACCGGGTCGATCAGCCCGGGTGCGCCGATGCCGACACTGTGCAGCGGACCGGCACCGGCCTCGCGCGCGGTGCGCTCCAGGAGTGCGGCGGCCTGTTCGGCCGCGGCCTCGGTGCCGGTGTCGCTGCCGATGGGCAGGGTCGCCTCGGCGAGCGTGGTGCCGAGGAGGTCGGCGACGACCACGGCGACGCTGCCGGTGCGTACGTCGAGTGCGGCAAGGTGGGCGCGGTCGGCGGCGATCCCGTACAGCCGGGCGTTGGGGCCGCGGCGCTCGGCACCGGCCTCGCCGACGACCCGGATCAGACCGGCTCCCTGCAGGCGCTCGACGAGGTCGGCGACGGTGGGCCGGGAGAGGCCGGTCAGGGTCTTCAGCTGTGTGGCCGTCAGCGGGCCGTCCTGCTGGAGCAGTCGCAGGGCGAGCCGGTCGTTGATGGCCCGTGCGGTGCTCGGTGATGCGGGCATGCCGGGATCCTTCCAGATCGCTGACGTACTGATCGCTGACGCAGTGGACGCACCGGCGCACTATTTATCAGGCAGGGTTCCTGATAGTTTACTGCGCGCACCGTGGAGACGGGCACCGGGACCACCGGAGACAGCGGATTCCGAGAGAATCTTTCAGGGGAGGGCACGGCGGTATGACAGCGGATTCCACAGAGGCGGACTTCGGCACGGCGCAGGTGAGGCGGGCCAGGTTCGCCGTCGCCGCGGTCTTCACCGTGCACGGCGCGGTGACCGGCAGCTTCGCCACCCGGGTGCCCTGGATCCAGGAGCACGCCGGGGTCAGCGCCGGTCAGCTCGGCCTGGCTCTCGCCTTCCCGGCGATCGGCGCCTCGCTCGCGATGCCGCTGGCCAGCGCGATCAGCCATCGCTTCGGCGCAAGAACCGCACTGCGCGGGCTGCTCGCCCTGTGGACGCTGGCGCTGGTCCTGCCCGCACTGGCACCCGACCTGCTGACGCTGTGCGCCGCGCTCTTCGTGTACGGGGCATCGGCCGGCATGTCGGACGTGGCGATGAACGCCCTCGGCGTCGAGGTGGAGAACCGCCTCGACAAGTCGATCATGTCCGGGCTGCACGGGATGTGGAGCGTGGGCGCCCTGATCGGTTCGGCGGCGGGCACGGTGGCCGCGCATCTGGGCACCGACGCCCGGCTGCACCACACGCTGGCCGCCCTCGTGCTCACCGCGCTCGGCCTGATCGCCTGCCGGGGCGTACTGAATCTGCGCAGCGAACCGGACGAGGAGCCGCCGCCGCGCTTCACGCTGCCGCCGAGGTCGGCGCTGATCATCGGCGCGGTGGGCTTCTGCGCGGTGTTCGCGGAGGGCGCCAGTCTGGACTGGTCGGCGGTCTATCTCCGGGACATCATGGACACCTCCGCCGGGCTCGCCGCGGCGTCCACGACGGCGTTCGCGCTGACCATGGCGGTCGCCCGGATCGCCGGCGACAAGGTCGTCGACCGCTTCGGCGCGGTCAGGACCGTACGGTTCGGCGGTGTCCTCGCAACGGTCGGCGGACTGCTCGTGGTCGCCTCGCCGAACGCGGTCCTGGCGATGTGCGGCTTCGGGTTCCTCGGGCTCGGTGTGGCCGTGGTCGTCCCGCTCGCCTTCGCGGCGGCCGGGCGCAGCGGGCCGAACCCGAGCCAGGCGATCGCGGGCGTCGCCACCATCACGTACACCTCCGGGCTGATCGCCCCGTCCGCGATCGGCTCGCTGGCCGAGGCGACCTCGCTGGTCGTGTCGTTCGGCCTGGTGACGGTGCTGGCGTTCGGCCTGGTGCTGGGGGCCGGGGTGCTGCGGGCGGGCGACCGCAGGTCGGTGTCCCCCTCGGACGCCGGCGCCCCGAGCGCGGCGGCCGTCGAGCAGCGTCCCTGAACCCCCGCACCGGCGCACGGCCGGTGCGTCGCTCCCGGTCCCCCCGCCTCATCTGCGTCGTCCGTGCTCAGGACGCCCGGCCCGGCCGCGAACACTCTGCGGCCGGGCATTAGCATGACGCTGCTCATTTCCGCGGCAACGTGCCCGGCGAGGGCCGCAGCGCGCGACGACGCGGGGCGATCCCCCACCCTCATGGCCCGTCCTGTCGGCATGCGCCGGAACTGCGTGTTCCGCTAGTCATCGAGCAGCCATCGGGCCCCGGTCCGGCCGGCGGATCTCAGCACCACCCCAGCAACACATCGAGGAGCAAGACCATGGCGGGCTTCGGCTGGAAGCTGCACGGCGACGGCAAGAGCCTCGCACCGGGTGAGGTCGTGAGGCCGGACGAGCGGCTCGCCTGGGGGCGCACGGTCGGTCTCGGCGCGCAGCACGTGGTCTCCATGATCGGAGCCTGCTTCGTCGCCCCCGTCCTGATGGGGCTCGACCCCAACCTCGCCGTGATGGCCTCCGGCGTGGCCACCATTCTCTTCCTGCTGATCACCCGGGGCCACATCCCGAGCTACCTGGGCAGCAGCCTCTCGTTCATCGGTGTCGCCGCCGTCATCGGCGCACAGGGGGGTGATGCGGCGACCCTCACCGGCGCCCTGCTGGTCGTCGGCGCGGTCCTCTTCCTGTGCGGGGCGGTCGTCCGGGCTCTCGGGGCCCGTGTCATCCACGCGGTACTGCCTCCGGTGGTCACGGGTGCGGTGGTCATGCTGATCGGGTTCAACCTGGCGCCGGTCACCGCCGGCACCTACTGGCCCCAGGACCAGTGGACGGCTCTTCTGACCATGCTGTTCACGGGTTTCGCCCTGGTCGTGCTGCGCGGTTTCTGGTCCCGTATCGCGATCTTCCTCGGGCTGGCCTTCGGGTACGTCGCCTCCTGGGTCTTCGACCGCGTGTTCGGCAAGATCCACTCCCCCGCGGGCGGCACCGAGGCGGTCGACCACTGGCGCCTGGACCTCTCGGGCGTGTCCAAGGCGGACTGGATCGGCCTTCCCGACTTCCATGCCCCGAGCTTCTCGCTCTCGGCCGTTCTGGTCGCCCTGCCCGTCGTCATCGCCCTCGTCGCCGAGAACGCGGGACACGTCAAGGCGGTCGGTGAGATGACGGGCGAACCGCTCGACGACCGGCTCGGTACGGCGATCATGGCCGACGGTGCGGCGACCGTGCTGTCGACGTCCGTGGGCGGCCCCGCGACCACCACGTACGCCGAGAACATCGGTGTCATGGCCGCCACACGTGTCTACTCGACCGCTGCCTACTGGTGCGCGGCGGGCTTCGCGATCCTGTTCGGGCTCTGCCCCAAGTTCGGTGCCGTCGTGGCCGCCATTCCCGGCGGTGTCCTCGGCGGCATCACGGTCATCCTCTACGGCATGATCGGCCTGCTGGGCGCCCAGATCTGGGTCCGTTCCCGGGTCGACCTCTCCAACCCCCTGCACCTGGTGCCGGTGGCCGCGGGTCTCATCGTCGGCATCGGCAATGTGAGCCTGAAGCTCACGGACAACTTCCAGCTCAGCGGTATCGCGCTGGGGACGCTGATCGTCCTCATCGGCTACCACGCGCTGCGCGTCATGGCTCCCGCCCACATGGCGGACGAGCCGCCGCTCCTCGAACCGGAAAACGTGGGGTACGACCGAGGCGTGCCGGGCGGATCGTGAGCGCAGACGCCGCCATCAGTGAGGCCGTTCCGACAGGGAACGGCCTCACTGATCTGTTCGCCTCACCGATCCGTACGCCACCCGGCAGGTCGCGGTCCACGTCCGGGCCCGCGGGGTTCAGACGTCGACGGACACGTACTCCTTGCCCTTGTCGTTCTCGATGACGACCTTCTGTACGTCGTCCATCGGGACGGCCGCCGAGCCGTCGAGGTTGGCGCCCTTCTTCTCGTCGGCGACGAGCCAGCTGCCCGCGATCTCGCGGCTGCCGTCCTTCGCGACGACCACCACGCGGCAGCGCTCGCCCGCCGGGATGCCCGTGACCGAGGCGTTGAGGCGGATCCAGTCGACGGCCGGGGTCACCCGGAGCCTCATCTCGCTGCCGGTCGAGGCGCTGCGGCCCTCGACGACCTTCATGCCGCCCGGCTGGGCCGGTGGCACGGTCGCCGTGACCGAGGGGGCCGGGGGTGTCGCCTCATGGGTGCGTTCGCCGGTGTTCTGGCCGATCAGGACGCCGCCGCCGAGGACGGCTGCCGCCGCGACCGCCGCGACCGCGCCCAGGACCGCTCTTCGCCGCAGCGTCTGCCCGGCGCGTTCGCTGCGGACCTGCCTCAGCGTGCGCTGGAGCAGCAGGTCACCGCCTTCCGGGGGCCCGTCGAGGAACGCCTCCGGGGGTACTTCGCCGAGCGCGGACTCCATGTCCCGCAGCCCGTCCAGTTCGTCGCGGCACTTCTGGCACGACGCCATGTGTTCGTCGACGGTTCGCACCTCCTGCTCATCGAGCGCGCCGAGGACGTAGGCGCCGAGCAGTTCGCTGTCATGTTCCTTGGTGCTCACACCGCCACCCCCTTCAACGCCACCAGCTTCACTGCCTTCGGTCTGTCCGCGTACATGTCCCGCAGGGCCTTCAACGCATAGTGTGACCGGGACTTGACCGTCCCGGGTGGTATCCCGAGCCTGTTCGCCGCCTCGGCGACGCTCCGGCCCTGGAAGTAGATTTCCATGAGCACGTCCCGGTGGTCCGGGGAGAGCCGGTCGAGCGCCTCCATGACGACCATCGAGTCGACCACGGCGTCCGCGTGGTCCTGCTCGACGGGCTGGGTGGTCACCGACTCGGCGACCTCCGTGGGGCGCGCGGCCTTGGCCCGGTACCGGTCCGTGATGATGTTGCGGGCCACGGTGAGCAGCCAGCCGCGCACCGAGCCCTTGCCGTTGACCAGCGCGTCCGGGTGTTTCCAGGCCCGGATCAGGGTTTCCTGGACCACGTCCTCGGCGGCGCTGCGATCGCCGGTCAGGCGTTGCGCGTACGCGAGCAGGGCTCTGCCGTGTTCCTCGTAGAGGGACCGGATCAGTGCCTCGTCACCGGTGTCCTGTCTCTGCCGGCTGCGGGACCACAATGCCGCCATCCATCTTCTCCGTCCTCTCCTGGGCCGATGCGCTGAACACGGACGGCGGGCCGGGCCGGTTCAATCCCGGATCGATGTGAACTGAATCACAGGTCGGTCGGGGGTGTGCGAGGGGTCCTGGTCACCCGGCCTTGCACTGCCGGTCCTCGTTGATGCAGCGCACCAGCTCCGCCATGCGGTCCCCGGTCATCACGTTCACGAACATCGCGTGGTCGGTGATCGGATCGCGCAACTGCTCCGGGAAGGAGTCGACGGCGAACGGCGTGCCCTCCGGGAGTTCATAGGTGAGGGTGACGCGCAGTTGCGGCACGGGGAACGTGGCCCGCGGGCAGGTGCCGTCGGCGGCGGGGAACTGTGCGTGCGTACGGTGGTCGGGGCTGTCGGTGGCGAGGCCGTTCCAGCAGCTCGGGAAGTCCAGGGTGCGGGTCGGTCCGCTGCCCTGCGGGCAGCGTGCGTAGTTCTGGGTGAACCGGTCCGGGTAGCCGGAACAGCCCCACTGGGCGCGGACGTTCGCTCTGTCCGTGGTGGCCGCGACCGGGTCGCCCGTGATCAGCCGCATGAAGCGGGGCATGCCGACGACCGAGCTGACCGGGTTGCCGCGGAACTCCACCCGCACCGAGGAGGCGGTGACGACCTCGCCGGTGTTGCCGTGGGCGCCTACGCCGGCCTTGTGGGCGTCGCCGGTGCGGTCGAGGCGGCGCAGCACCGGCCAGTAGTACGTGGACCGGTCGCCGCCCGCGCAGGTGGTGTCGGCGGCGGCCAGAGTCCGGTCGGTGGACAGGGCGTCGGTGGAGAGATTGCCGACGTAGTCGTGGGTGTGGTGGGCGCCGTTCACGACGCCCGGGGAGGTCACGACGTTGTCCATGTTGTAGTGGCCCTGTTCGTTGCGGCCGCAGTCGACGGTGTACGAGCCGGTGGACGCGTCGGGTCCGGCCGCGGGCGCCCGGGCCGGCACAACGGTCCCGATGTCCACGTACTTGTCGTCGGCGGGTGCGCCGGACACCGTGGCGGCCCTGTCGGCGCCGAACGTCATGACGCCCAGGATCACGATCATCCCGAGTGTCACGGGCAGAATCCCCCAGAAGAGAAGGGAGTTGGGGAGGGGCAGCTTGATCCGCACGGAAGCAGGGTGTCACCGGGGGCCGGGGCAATCAAGATTGCCCACAGGCCACCCGCGAAACCTCCGTCACCTCCTTGCCGGTGAACGTCAGCGGAACAACTGCCCTCGTACGGCTCCGTCGGGGAACTCCCGGGTGTGCACGTTCGAGTAGAAGCCGGTCGGGCTCCCCTTGAGGCGTGCGATGACCTCGGCGTCGGGGACGCTGACGCTGCCGGAGATCGCGAAGACGTTCTTCGGTACGGGAGTGACGAACAGCGGGAGCCGTACGTCGCCGTTCTCGCCGAGCACCCCCTCGTGGATGTGTCCGGCCAGCGGCGCCCCGATGTTCACCCAGGCCATGGAGTAGTCGACGCGGTCCGTCCTCGGGTGCAGGAACGTGGTGCTGTGCCCGTCCGGGTCGCCCGCCTTGCCGGGGTCGTCGGCCGGGACCTCCTGGCCGCCGTCCGCGAGCGCGCGCAGCTTGCCGCCCCTGATGATGCTGAGCGGGTTCACCGGCTTCTCCAGGAGCCGGAGTTGGCCGCGCACCGCGCCGCCGGGGAACTCCTCGGAGTGCAGGTCGACGTAGAAGCCGCCGGGGTCTGTGCGCAGTTGTCGGGCGAGCGCGGCGGAGGACATCGAGGTCTGCCCGGCGGCGGAGTTCACCGAGGCGGGCATGGCCGTGCCGAACAGCGCGGCCTTCACCCCGCCGTCGCTGCCGGGCCGGCCCCGGTGGAGGTGGCCGCGGGTCGGCCTGCCAATGCCGTTCCAGGTGAGGGCGAAGGTGACGCGGTCGCCTTTGACCTTGACGAGCGCGACGGCCTTGCCGTCCTGGTCGCCCGCGGTGGGCCCGTCCTGGTCGCCGGTGAGCCGGGCGATCAGGGAGACGGCCGGTGCCTGCGCCGCTTCGGCGGTGGCCGCCGAGACCTCGGCGCCACGGGAGCCCCCGGCGTCGGGGCCGTCCTCGGCCAGCGCCGGGCTCGTACCGGCGAAACCGGTGAGACCGGCGAGGAGCACGGCGGCGGCCGCCGCAACAGTGAGCCTGCGCATGTCTTTCGTCCTTCCGGGAGTGGGGCTTCCAGTCGGGGCCCTTCGCGTCGACGAACGGACGGACGGCCCGAGCGGTTCAACGCCGCCCGCGATCCGGGCTGTCGGGGGCCGGAGCGCTGAAGGGGGCGGATGCGTGCTGAACCCGATGTGCAGGGAGCACGTGTGGGCACGGGGAACTCACCCCGTCACGTTCCACGACGTACGAGAGAGGTCATCACCATGCGTGCACGCAAGGCTCTTTTCGCGATCCCGCTGGCCCTGGGACTTGTCGCCTGCGGGGCCGGGAGCGACGGCGACACCAGCGGCGGCGAGAGGCCGGTCAAGGCCGTGCCCGGCACCGAGGTCACCGTGGCGGACGTCGGGCTCGGCTCCATCCTGGTCGACGGCAAGGGCCGCACCCTGTACGCCTTCACCAAGGACAAGGACGCCGCGAGCAACTGCGACGCGGAGTGCATCGCCGTGTGGCCCGCGCTGACCAGCCCCGCCCCCGCCACCGCGGGCCGGGGCGTCAGGAAGTCGCTGCTGCGCGAGGCGAAGCAGTCGGGGGGTGCCGTCCACGTCACGTACGGGGACTGGCCGCTGTACTACTACGTCGGTGACATGGCGCCCGGTGACGTCAACGGGCAGGGCCTGGACGGCGAGTGGTTCGCCGTGGCGCCCGACGGCAAGCTCGTCCGCAGGGCCGCGTGACCCTCCCTGCGGCCCCGACGCCCGTACGCCCTTGATCCGGCGGGCCGTTGAACCGTCCCGCGTCCGCCGTCGTTCCTGGAGCGGGGCGGGACCTGCCCGCCGGACGACGCGTACGAGGGAGGAGCCTTGGCCGAGATCGAGATGCCGGGAGACGAGGTCCAACGTCTCGGTGAACTCCTGGGCCGGGTGATGGATCTCATCGACACCCGGCCCTCTGGCTACGACCCCGAGGACGTCGGCCCGCCGCTGGTGCGCCCCGGCACCAACTTCGACGAGCAGTGGAAGGACGGGCGCGTGCAGGTCAAGCGGAACAGCAAGGACCTCAAGGACGCCTGCGAGGCCATTGTGAAGGCCTTCGCCGACTTCGACACCAAGATGGGCTCTTCGCTGAAGGAAGACGGCGGCCAGGGCGGGGGCGGCGACGCGACGCCCGCCGGGAGCGGCACCCGGCCGTCCTAGGGCGACGGACTCATCGATCCCCCATCGGCCCGGCCCGACACGGGCCCGGCCCGAAACGCACTGAGGAGCACGGTCCCATGACCACTGGTTCGCACACCTTCGGGATCGCCATCCCGGAGAACTGGACGGAGTACGACCTCCACGGCGACACCCTCGCCGAGCGCCGCGCCGAGATGCTGCGGCACGCCCCGCAGAAGGAGACCCGGGACGCCATCAACCACACGTTCCGCAGCGCGCGGCGCATCATGGAGGGCGCCCGCAGGCGGGGCGCCGTCTATGCCGCGGGCACCACCGCCATGTACGAGGACGGCCTGCTGATGGCCGGGCTCATGGTGTTCAGCGTGAAGCCGCCGCCCGGTGAGGACTTCTCCGCCAAGGGCATCGCCGAGCAGTTCTCGGCCACCGGGGGCCGCCGCCGCGAGAACACCACCCGGACCCTCACGACAGCGACGCTGCCGGGTGTCGGTCCGGTCGGCCGGATGGCCGGCATCGAGGAGACGGAGATCGCCGACGGTGTCTCGTACAAGATGGTGGTGACGCACACGTTCGTGCCGGTCCCCGGTGGTGAGCGGGTCCTGATCATCACTTGCTTCAGCCCGAACATCCCGCTCGCCGAGCCGCTGAACGACCTCTTCGACGCCATCACGTCGACGTTCGCCTTCGGCGACAAGGAGCCGGTGGCCGTCGGCGCGGCGACCACCTGACCGGTGCCGGCCTCGCAGAGGGCCCGGCCGTTCCTGGGAGGAACGGCCGGGCCCTCTTCTTCGCGTGTGCCGGAGGCCGCAGCAAGGCCTCCGCTCCCCCGGTGGCCGGACGGGAGCGGAGGCCTTCTCGCCTTGCTCTGTGGTGCGGTACGCGATGGCGCCGTACGCCGTGCCGCCGGTCAGTCCACCGTCGTCGCGGGCACACGGACCGTGGTGAAGCGGCCGTCGCCGAGCTGCAGGTGGGCGCGGCCGGGTTCGCTGTCCTGTCCCATCAGGCCGCGTGGCAGCCGGGCGCCGACGAGTTCGCCGTCGCCCATCAGGCGGGGCGCGAGCAGGGCGCCGCAGCGGTTGCGGCGTACGGCGGCCTGCCAGCCGCCGATGCCGCCGAGCAGCGCCTCGTTGTTGCCGGCCATGATCAGGCCCCAGCCGTCCCCGGCGCTGCCGCGGGCGAGCGCGACGAAGTCGGTGTCGAGCTCGGAGTTGATCATCATTTCGGCATCGTCGACGAGGATGGCTCCGGCGGGGCTGTCCACCTTGCCGAGTGCGGCGCGGAAGTCGGCGACCGCGACGTCGGCGTCGGTGAAGACCTCCACGACGCCGGGCCGTCCGGCGAGGTGGCGCAGCGGCGAGTTGCGCGGGGCGATCACCACGATCTTCGTGCCGGCCGCGGTCAGCGACTTCGCCATGGTGAGCAGCACCGTGCTGCGGCCCGACCTCGGCGGACCGGCGACCACGAAGGACGGCACCTGCGACAAGTCGGTGCCGATGGCTGCGAGTTCGTCGCCTCCGACGCCGACCATCGCCCACAGCGGGGAGACCCTGTGCGGCTTGCGGGCGAGGGCGTCCGCGAAGTCCAGCTCGTCGGGCAGGACGTCCACGCGGAACGGCCTGCGCTCGGCGGCCACGTCGGCGTCGCGTTCCCCGACCCGTTCGGCGAGTACGCCGAGTGCCTGGGCCTGGCCCGCGCCGGTGGCGTCGGTGCCGTCGCTCCCGGGGATCAACGCGATCTGAGCGCTGTCGGTCTCCTTGGCGAGGACACCGCGACCGGCCGGGAGTTCCTCGGGGACGTCGCGGGAGTGGAGGCCCACCATGGAGTAGTCGGTGCGGTCGTTGAGGCGCAGGACCAGCTTGTCCTCGGTGGTGGAGGAGAACCGGTTCTGACCGAGGATGCGGTCGCCGGTCATGACCAGGTGCAGGCCGACGCTCGCGCCCTCGCGCATCAACAGGGTCATGGCGTCCATCAGGCTGCCCTGGTCGTAGTTGGCGAAGTCCCGCTCGAACGCCTCGAACCGGTCGACGAGCAGCAGGATGTGCGGGGGCCGCTCCGTCTCGGGCAGGACGCGGCGCAGCTCGGTGAGGTCGGCGACGCCCCTCCTGCCGAGGAGTTCACGGCGCCGCCCGACCTCGGCGACCAGGCGGTTCAGGAGGCGGGTCACCCGTTCGACCTGGCCCCGGTCCACCACGGCACCGCAGTGCGGCAGTCCGCCGAGGGCCTGGAGGGCGCCGTTGCCGCAGTCGAGGCCGTACAGGTGGACGTCGGCGCAGCCGTGCGCGCCGGCGAGAGCAGCGGCGAGGGTCCGCAGCGCCTGGGAGCGACCGCTGCGCGGCGAGCCGATGATGTACAGATGGCCCATCTCGTCGGCATCGAAGGCGAGTTGACGCTGCGCCTGCTCGGTGGGCACGTCCACCAGGCCGTACGCCACCGGGGTGAGCCGCCCGGCCTCGGCCGCCTCGGGCCGCGCGGGCAGGTCGGCGAGGGTGAGGACGTCGGGCAGCGGGGGCAGCCAGGGGCGGCGGGCGGACGGTACGGAGAGCTGGGTGGCCGCGTCGCGTACCGCGTCGACCAGGACCGACAGGTCGGTGACCGGCTGGAAGGTGTCCTCCTGTGCCTGGGGCCTCGGCATCGGGGCGCCGAGGGCCTCCCAGTGGAGTTCGGTGAGCACCGGCGCCGGGCGGTCCTCGTCCGTGGCCGACGCGTCGAGGCGGCGGCCGCCGATCCGGCCGGTCTGGAACGGCAGCAGCGCCGCGTGGCCGAGCCTGGCGTGGGCGCGGCCGGGGGTGCGGGGCGAGAGCTGCCCGGAGTCGGGGGCGTCGATGATGTCGCGGCTCTCGCCGGTGTCGGTGGTTCGCAGCGCGATCCGCAGGTTGGTGTTGGCTCGGATGTCGGCGGTGACCGCGCCGGAGGGCCGCTGGGTGGCGAGGATCAGGTGGATGCCGAGGGAGCGGCCCCGCTGGGCGATGTTGACGAGTCCGGAGACGAAGTCGGGAAGTTCCCGCACCATCGACGCGAACTCGTCGATGACGAGGACGAGCCGGGCCATGGGGGCGAGTCCGGGACGGCGGGTGCGCTTGTCGGTGTAGTCGTCGATGTCCTTGGCCCCGGCCTCCGCGAGGATGTGCTCGCGTCGCTTCAGTTCGGCGCCGAGGGACACCAGGGCCCGTTCCACGAGGTGGGTGTCCAGGTCGGTGACCATGCCGACGGTGTGCGGCAGGTCCTCGCACTCGGCGAAGGCACTGCCGCCCTTGTAGTCGACGAGCACGAAGTTCAGCTCGTCCGGCCGGTTGGCGACGGCGAGGCTCGCCACGAGGGACTGGAGCAGTTCGGACTTGCCGGATCCGGTGGTGCCCGCGATCAGGCCGTGCGGCCCGTCGGCGGCCAGATCGACGGCGAACGGACCGTCCACGCCCTCTCCGAGCACGGCGCGGGTGCTGCGGGCGGCGATCACCCAGCGCGCGGCGACGGCATCGGGGGTGGGCGGTTCGAGACCGAGTACGTCCAGGAGCCGGGCGGAGGCGGGCAGCAGGTTCTCGTCGGCGTCGTCGCCCACGTCGCGGATCGGCGCGAGCGCGCGGGCCACGCCCACGCACCAGGAGCGGGTCGGCGCGTCCATGCGGACCTCGTCGACGGGGTCGGCGCTGTCCTGCTCGGCGCGCAGCCACTTCGGCCCGGCCACGGCCACGGCGCGGCACTCCTCGGGCAGGAGCCGGGCCTCGTCGTCCACGCACAGCGCGTACACGCCGACGGCCGGTCCGTCCCGGAGGATCTGGATGACGCCGGGCAGGGAGCGCAGTCTCCGGGCTCCGTCGAGGACGACCAGGACGTCGGGTTCGCCCGCGGCGCCGCCGCGCGGTGCCCGGTCGCCGGCCCCCTGCCGGGCGGCGATCACGGCGGTGAGTTCGGCGATGCGGCGGCCCACGGACTCGGCGCTCGCGCCGACCAGGGAGATGGTGTCCTCACCGAGGGGCGCGCAGTGCGGCAGCCAGTGCACCCAGGACCAGCGGTCCGCGCCACTGGTGCCGGACAGTACACAGATCCGCAGGTCGGAGGGGCTGTGCAGGACGGCGGCCTGGGCGATCAGCCAGCGCACCAGCGGCTCGGCGGTGACGCCGCCGGCGACGCCCATGACCCCGGCGGCGCGCAGCGGCACGGTCACGGGCACGGCGTGCGTGGTGCGGTCGACCCTGCGGCGGTGTTCCGGCTCGGCGGGGTCCTGGAGCTCCACATAGGCGGGGCGGTCGGC
The DNA here is from genome assembly GCF_042890955.1 of Streptomyces sp. NPDC001933. Classification (NCBI taxonomy): domain Bacteria; kingdom Bacillati; phylum Actinomycetota; class Actinomycetes; order Kitasatosporales; family Streptomycetaceae; genus Streptomyces; species Streptomyces sp. NPDC001933. Next base: position 168,962 of record NZ_JBIASS010000017.1, read on the forward strand.
GACGCCGAGCCGCATCAGCAGGAAGTCGCTGTCGCGCCAACGGCGCTCCCACAGCCGCTGACGCGGGCCGGTGGCGATCAGGAGGGCCGACGCCGGGTCCGGGGCAGCGAGGCGCCGGGCGTGCTGTTCGGCGAGCACCGCCTCGTCCACGTCCTGTTCCAGTGCGGCCTTCTTCTCCTCGTACTCCTTGAGCTGGTCCTCGTAACTCTCCTTGCCCCGGCGCTTGTTGGAGAACTGGGAGATGAGTGCGACGACCGGGGAGAGAAAGCCGAAGACCAGGAATCTGGGGTTGTTGAAGATGACGAACGAGACGCCGGCCATCATCAACGGCGCGAAGATCAGAATCAGTTGGAGTTTGTTGCGGGTGGGTTTCCCGGGCGGCACGGGGAGCTGGAAGCGGTTGTTGACGGGCGGGGGCAGCAGCCGGGGCGGCCGGTTGTAGTCGAGCCCCACGCCGTCGTCGGAGGGCTGGAGGGCGGCGTCGGGCACGGAGGGCGCGGCCAGTTCCAGCAGGGCCGGGCCGATGGTGAGGACGCCGCCGAGCGGCCATGCGGTCCAGTCCCGCGCCTCGGTTCTGTCGCATGTGACGCCGTCCTGGTCGACGGAACGCACGGTCGCGGTGGCGTCGGCGTGCACCTTCAGGCGCGCCGCGGTCTTCGCGAGCCCTTCGGCGCGGAGCTGGATGCGGCAGGACGCGGCTGAGCCGATCTCGTAGTCGCCGGGCGGTAGCCGGAACACCACTCCGGCGTCGGCGCCGCCGACGCCGCGCAGTTCCACGACGCCGTCCGGCTCCGGGCCCGCCTCGGGCGCGGGAGCGTCCAGGGACAGCAGGCTGCCGGAGCGCAGTTCGGCGGCGGCCACCGGCTGGTCGGCGGGGAGCGGGGTGGCCCCGTGGTACAGGACGGGCGGTGCCTTCGGGGTGCCGCCGCGCAGCCGCCGGTGCAGTTGCTCGGCGAGTTCACCCGCGGGGGCCTCGGGGTCGGCCTCGATCATGATGTCCGCGGTCTGACCCTGCTCCGGGTCGACGGCGGTGACGGTCAGACGCATCGTCAGTGCTCCTTGGGCACGGGGGTCACCAGGGGTTGGCGGGGGTGCGGGAAAGCCGGCCGGGCCGGACCGGAGAGGGGGGCCGGCCCGGCCGACGTCCGCGCGGGGTCACTTGCGGAGGCTGGAACCCATCTCGGAGTCGAACTGGGTCATGCCCTCGCCGTACTTCTTGATGTACTCGGAGATGCCCGTGAGGCCTTCGGTGACCTTGCCGTAGTTGTCCGTGTACTCCTGCACGAAGGGCTGGAAGTCGTTCCTCGCCGACGGGGTGTTGTAGCCGTCGGCGGTGAGCGCGTCCAGGTCGGCCTTGATCTTGTTGAGCTGGGCGACCGCGATCTCGTACTCGTTCATGGTCTGCGTGGCGCAGGCGCTGGTCTTCTCGTCGTTGACGATGTAATCGGCCATCGGAATTTCTCCCGTTTCCAAGTCGGTTGTGCGGATGGGCATTTCATGGAGCAGTTCGTGGACCCGCGCCCTACACACGAGGGGTGCAGTCATTCGGTTCAGACCTTGATGGGGGCTTCTTCCGGCGGATTCGCCAATTCGGTGTCCTGGTTGGAGTTGACGGCGCCGAGGGTCTTCGTGGGAAGCGAGGCGAGGGGCACCTCGGGTCCCTTGGTCTTGAATCCGTGGTCGTTCTCGACCTTCTTGCCGGCCAGGGAATTGCCCACGCCGTAGCCGAGTTTGATGCCCGCGTTCTCCAGGGTGGTCTGTGCGTCGGCTCCGTTGGCGCCCACCTCGTAGCCGACGCTGACGGCCTGGCCGACGGCGCCCTTGAGGATGCTGGTGAGGGCCTCGTAGCCGTATTCGTGGAGCTCGGTGACGGAGGTGGGGCCACCCGCGTAGGCGTGGTAGTCGTGGATCGGGGTGTGCTGCTCGTTGAAGGAGCCGTTCGCGTCGACCTCGGTGAGGGTCTTGCCGTTGGCGTCCTTCACCTGCACGGAGCCGTTGTTGTTGACCAAGACGTCGAACGTGGTCTGGTTGCCGTTGTTGTCGGTCGTGGTGACGGTGCCTTCCACGCCGTCCTCGGTGATGGTGAACGTGGTGTTCTCGCCGCCCGCGGTGTTGCCGAACGTGGTGCTGCCGTCGGGGTTCTGCGTGATGGTGACGTTGCCCGTCTGACTGGTGGTGGTGGCGGCGCCGTTGGCGAAGGTGGTGGTGGCGCCGCCGCCGTCGGGGGTGACGACGGGCGCCGTGCCCTGCCCGCCGGTGACGGTGGTGTTGTTGCTGAAGGTGACCTGCGGGGGTCCGGCGGGCCCTTCCTGTCCTGCTCCGGGTTGCGCCCCCGGAGCCACGCCGGGCCCGGTGAGGGTGCCGTCCGGTCCGACGGTGACCTTGTCACCGGGCTGGTTGCTGCCGGGCACGGACACGTCGAAGGAGCCGTCGCCGTTGGCCTTCACGTCGAACGGGCCGTTGTGGACGGTGGAGTCGCCCTTGCCGCCGACCGGGACGTCCACGGAGGGCCCGCCGCCGTTGCCGCCCAACGTGAAGGTCTCGGGGCCGGGCGCGGGGCCGAGGTTGAAGGGGTTGTGCGGGCCGTCCAGGATGTCGGACTTCTGGCCCGGCGTACCGGCGTTCTCCACGTCGCCGGGGCTCTTGCCGAGGGAGCTGTTGCCGGTGCCGACGCTTGTGTTGCCGCCGTAGAAGCCGTCGTGGTGCACGACGGGGCCGCCCCCGGGCGTGGGCACGGTGATGCCGCTGTTGCCGTCGCCGGTGACGGTGCTGATGGTGGTGTCGCCGGGGTTGTTGCCGATGGGGTTGCCCGCCGTGTCGACGGGGAGATTGGTGGCCGGGTCGAAGTGGGTGCCGGAGGGGCCGAGGCCGGTGACGCCGCCGGGCGCGAAGGTGCCGGTGGCCGGTCCGTACGTGACGGAGAATTCGCCCTCGGGTCCGCCCGTGTTCGGGCCGTGCACGACAGTGCTGCCGGGCTCGTGGACCGGGTCGGCGCCCTGTGTGGTGATCGTGGGACCGTCCGGGCCGTTGGACAGGGTGTTCTGGCCACCTGTCATGTCCGGTTTGCCGAACAGGCCCCAGCCTTCCTGCTGCGGGGTGTTCACCGTCACCTGGTTGTTGGTGCCGGTGATGGCGGCGCCGCTCGGCGAGTTGTTGACCGTGGCCTGGCCGTTGTTGTCGACGGTGTGGCTGACGCCGGAGTCGTGGTGGACGGTGGTGGTGGCCGGGCCGGTGCCGTCGTTGCCGATGGTGGTCGTGAACCCGTCGCCGGTGAACGTGGTGTTCTGCCCGTCCGTCGAGACGGTGGCCCCGTTGTTGTTGGTGATCGTGCTGGGGGCCGGTGCGGGTGCGCCGCCTGGGGGCGGTGGGCCGACCGCGGGGTTCGGGGGCGGCGGCACCTTTGCCTCGGCCCCGTCGGGGGTCTGCGCGGTGATCGTGCCGTCGGGGCCCGAGTTGACGGTCGTGGCCGGACCGCCGGGTGTCTGGTGGTGGGTGAAGGTGACGGTGCCGCCCGGGTCGACTGTGGTGCTGACGCCCTGGGTGCTGACGCCGTTGGTGCCTACATCGGCCTGCGCACCGGCTCCGGTGTCGGTGAAGGTGGCCACGGGGTTGTTGGCGGCGTCGGTGTTGGCGGTGATGGTGACCGGGCCGTTGGTGACGGTGCCGGTGTTGTCCACACCGAAGTTGCCGTTGTTGTCGGAGGCGGTGGTGCCGTTCGGTCCGGTGGTGACCGTGCTGTTGGGGCCCGCCGGGGCGTTGTTGCTGATGGTGCCGTCGTTGTTGATCGTGCTGTTCGCGGTGTTGGTGCCGTTGACGTCCGTCTTGGCGCCGTTCCCCGTCAGGGTGGTGCTACTGCCGCCGGAGGTGGTGACCTGCGTCGGGTTGGCCCCGTCGGCCGGTTTTACGGTGACCGAGGCGGGCCCGCCCTGCGGTCCGACCGTGGTCGGGCCGTTTCCGCCCGTACTCACCGACGTACCGTTCTGGCTGACGGTCGTGACGCCGTCCGGGCCCTGGCCGGCCTGGACCGGGTTGACGGTGCCCACGCTGCCGCTGATGCCGTTCGGGCCGTGACTCGCCTGGATCGGGCCATTGCTGACGGTCGTGGTGCCGTTGCCGCCGACCGTGACCGTGGTGTTGCCCGGACCGCCCGTGTTGACCGTCTGGCTGCCGGCTCCGGCGGGCGCCGACTTGGTGACGGTGCCGTCGCCGTGGACGCTGGTGGTGCTGCCGTCGGCGGTGGTGACCTGGGCGGGGGCCTGGCCCGTGGGCGGTTTTACGGTGACCGAGGCGGGCCCGCCCTGCGGTCCGACCGTGGTCGGGCCGTTTCCGCCCGTACTCACCGACGTACCGTTCTGGCTGACGGTCGTGACACCGTTCGGGCCCTGGCCGGCCTGGATCGGACTGCCGGTACCCACGCTGCCGCTGATGCCGTTCGGGCCGTGACTCGCCTGGATCGGACCATGGTTGACGGTCGTGGTGCCGTTGCCGCCGACCGTGACCGTGGTGCCGTTCTGGCCGTGGACGGTGACCGAGTGGCCGCCGCCGTTGTCCACGGAGATGGTGGTGTTGCCCGCGTTCACCGGATTTCCGGGGGTCGGCTGCGGCACGGCCGGCGGGACCGGGTTGCCCTGCGCGTCGTTGGCCGTGATGGTGCCGTCGGCGGCGACGTTGATCTCCTGGTCGCCGTGCGCGATGCTCGCCGAGCCGTCGTTGTTGACCGTGGTCGAGCCGCCGATGGTGACGCCGTCCGCGCCGTGGCTGATCCCGTCGACGTGGAACTTGCCGTTGGGGTTGATGGTGAACGTCGTGCCGTCCGGGGCGCTGAACTTGATGTCGAACGGCGAGAAGTCGACCTTGCCGCCGGGGCCGGTGGCCGTGCCGCCGCCGTTGCCGTCCGTGGTGATGCCGTTGACGGCGACGCCGCCGTCCGGGCCGACCGAGACCTGCGGCTGACCGCCGGGCGGCGTCACGTCGAGGCCGCCGCCGGGCTTGGTGGTGACGGCGGTGCCGTCGGGGCCGTTGAAGGTGACCGGGGCGGCGCCGGACGGGCCCACGGCGATGTCCCCGTTCGGGTTGACCGTGACCGGCGGCTGGGTGCCGGAGGGGTTCAGGTCGAACTGGCCCTGCGGGTTGACGGTGAGCGTCCCGCCGTCGGGCGTGCCGAACTTGATGTCGGCCGGCGAGAACGCCACGTTCCCCCCGCCGCCGGTGGCCGTACCGCCGCCACCCCCGTCGGTGTTGATGTTGCCGGTGGTGATGGAGCCGTCCGGGCCCACCGAGACCTGCGGCTGACCGCCGGGCGGCGTCACGTCGAGCGAGTTGCCCGGCCCGTTGAACTGCACCGTGTCGGGGGTGGGGCCGCCGGTGTTCACCGTGAACCCGGTGTGGTCGAGCGTGGTCGCGGGCCCGCCCGGCGTGATGATGGTGGCGCCGCCGCCCGGGGGGATGCTGGTACTGACGTTGGTGTCGGTGAAGGTGACCGGGCCGCCCGCGTTGGCCGGGGGCAGGTTGACGTTCTGGCCACCGCCGTCTCCGTTGACGACGCTCACGTTGCCGTTGTTGCCGACGTTGGCCTGCGTGCCGTCCGGCAGGGCGAATCCACCCCCGGGGTTCCCCGTGTTGCCGTTGAGCGTGGTGTTGCCGAAGTTGATGTCGACATTGCCGTCGGCGGGGTTGTGGGTCGCCACCGGCTGACCCGCCGGGGGGCCGTTGAAGACCGAGTTGACGCCGTTCGTGTTGTCCGTGGTGAGCCCGCCACCACCCACCGTCGTGGAGCCGCCGTTGTCGGTCAGGGTGACGCCGTTCGGGGTGGAGATCGTGTTGTTGTTCACGGTGAACTCCGGCGTGGGACCACCGCCGTCACCACCGGGCGAGCTGAACGTCGTGGTGCCGTCCGGCCCCTTGGAGACCTCGCCGAACGGTCCCGAGGTCGTGAAGCCGCCGTTCGGTCCCAGCTCCGTGGAGAGCGCGGGCTTCTCCGACTGCGCGGGCGCGAACTCGCCGCCGAGCCCTCCGATGATCTGCTCCTTCGTGGTCGGGCCCTGGACCGGAGTGCTGATCGTCGTCGTGTTGCCGTTCGAGGTGATGACGTCCCCGTCCGGGCTCTTGATGGTGTTCGTGCCGTTCGCGGTCGTCGACGTGAACCCGTCCGGTGTCGTGGTGGTCGTCGACGTCTCGGGCCCCGGAACTCCGAAGGGCAGGTCGTCGGGGGCTTCGACCTGGTCGGCTTTGGGACCGGGCGGAGTGATCTTCGTTTCGGTCTTCGCACCGTCGGGGGTCGTGACCTTCGTCTTGACCTCGCCCGTGGTGGGGTCCGACTTGGTCTGGCCGTTGATGCCGTGGAAGCCGGTCTTCTGCCCGCCCTTGGTGTCGTTGAACAGGACGTTGCCGGGTTTGAACTTGCCGTCGACGACACCGAGGCTGTTCACGGAGAACGCCTTGTCGATGTTGCTCTTGAACTTGCCCTTGGTGGTGAAGGCGTCCTTGATGCTGGTGGCGAACTTCGTCCCGCCGAACAGGGTGAGGGCACCGGCCGTGGCGGCGCCGAGCGCGGCGCCCTTGGCGGCCGAGGCCGCGTCGAACTTCTTCCCGTCGATCCACGCCGTGAGCCCGCTTGCCAGGAAGCCGAGGCTGAACTCGGTGGTCACGTCTATCGCGAACTTGGCACCGAGGGCCAGACCGGGGGACGCCTTGAGACCCACGAGTCCCTTGGACAGCGGGTCGATGATCTTGCGGATGAACGTCGAGTTCTTCAGGGCCGTCGAGACCGCCCCCGAAGCGGTCCCGACGCCCTTGCCCACCTTGGCCAGGAACGGCGCGAGCTTCGCCAGCTTGCCCGCCGCCCCGACGATCTTCCCGAGCCCGCCGAGCAGCACGCCACCGGGTACGAGGGTGAGCAGGCCGATGATGATCTCACCGGCGTCGATCTTGCCCTGCGACACCATCCGGATCACCGACACCGCGAACAGGATCGCGCCCAGGATGAGACCCACGACCGGGAAGAACACGGCGACGATGCCGATGATGACACCCGCGATGATCTCCACCAGCGGGTTGTCCGCGAGGAAGTCACCCATCACCTTCACGAAGTCCCGTGCGGGAATGGCCTGTTCGGCGGCGTCATCGAGGACGATCGTCGCCTTTTCGGACCCGTCCTCGCGCACCCGCTGCGCCATGCGGCCGAGCTCCTCGGCGGCGGACAGCGCCTCCTTCGCGGCGTTCACCTCGCCCTGCTGCGTCTGGTGGGTCTCGGCCTGCTCCGGGGTGGCGTCCGCCGCGAGCGCCGGGACCTCCGTCTTCGCGGTGGCGGCGACCTCCTGGCCCTGGTCTATGGCCCGGTCCAGCAGGTCCTGGGCGGTGGTCAGGGTGTTCGCGTACTCGTCGTAGGCGCCCGCGGCGGTGCGGAAGGAGTCCCTGGTCTTCTCCAGAAGCCCCGGCAGGTCCTTGGTGATGCGCGTCTTCAGGGCGTCCATCGTCTGGCCCTTGCCGCGGCGCAGCGCCCCGTCGTCGCGCAGCAGCTCGACCGCCTCGCCGGCTCCTTCGCTCAGCTCCTGATAGGTCTTGGCCAGTGTTCTGATCGCCTCCGGGTTCCCGGGGGTCGGATCCTCCCCGAACCCGAGCACCTCCCAGCCCGTTGCATGCCGACGCGCCATGTCCAACTCCTCCCGGCTACAAGCCCGTTCGGCACCTCCTAACGGGGTGTTCGACGTTTCGGTTCAGCTCGTTGAACCGCCCCGGGGTTCCGTGCGTGTGACGGCCGACGCATCAGCAGTGCGCGTCACCAGGCCCCGTACGGAGGAGGACGAGAAAGATGCGCGACGCCCCGAGGACGACGAACGAAACACGGCGGCCTGCGCCGTGGCGCACGACGGCACGGGTGACGGCGGTGTGCGGCCTGGTGGCCGTCACCTGGCTGGCGCTGCCCGCATCTGCGCAGGCTCTGGGACCGGTACGGGCTCCGCAATCCGTACGGGCTCTGGACTCCGCACCGGCTCCGGCCGCCGTGCAGGCACAGCCTTCCCGGGCGCTGCGGGCCGACGAGGTGACGAAGTACTACGTGGTCAAGTCCGCTCAGGAGAACGGCGGCGAGCAGGAGACGCTGTTCGGGATCGCGCAGCGCACCCTCGGCGACGGCGACCGGTTCGAGGAGATCCTGGTCCTCAACAGCGGGCGCCAGCTGCCGGACGGTTCGGCTTTCGTGAGTCCCGACCAGCTGACCCCGGGCTTCCCGCTGATCCTGCCCGAGGACGCGGACGGGTCCGGCGTGGAGTTCGGTGTGCTGCCCGAGGAGAACGCCGACGCGGCGAAGCCCCCCGCACGGAGCGCCTCCCCCGCGCCCCGCGCCGCGGCCGGCCGGGGCTCGGGACCGTTCGCCGGGCTGGGCGACCGGGTCGGGTCGCCCTGGCTGATCGGGGGTGTCGCCGGCGTCGCCGTACTGACCGTGGTGATCGTCGCACGGCGTCCGATCGGCCGGGCCGTGCGCGCCACCGGCTCCGGGATCGCGCGGGCCGCCCGGGTGCTGCGGCCTCGGCTGCCGCGCGGCCTGGCTCTCGCGCTGCGGCGGCGTCGGCGGGGCGCGCTCGCGCGACGGCTCGCGGCGGACACCCGTACGCCGGTGGTGGTGCGGCAGGCGCTGCGCGAACTGATCCCCGCCGACGCTGCGGAGGCGGAGCGTCCGGTACGGGTCTACAGCGTCCTGGCCGAACCCACGAAGCTGCTCGCGTCGGTGTCGGGGGCGCACACGGCGCCCGTGCCGTGGACCGCGCTCGAACCGAATCGCTGGGAGCGCACCGGACTTCCCTCCGTCATCGAGGGCGATCCGGCGGCCGACGTGACGCTCGCGCTGCCGCATCTCGCCCGGATCGGGGTGAGCGAGCGGGGCGCGCAGGTCATGGTGGACCTCGGGCAGATCAACGGCGCGCTGAGCGTCAGCGGTGACCTCGTCGTCGCCCAGGACACCGTGGCGGCGCTGGTGCGCGGGCTGCTCGAACTGCCGCGGCAGAGCACGGTGGTGGTCTCGGTGGACCCGGGGGCGAGCGCCCTGCCCGGCCTCAACGGTCTGGTCCGGGTCCGCTCCGTGTCGGAGGTGAAGGGCAAGGCCCCCGAGGAGATTCTCAACTCCGCCGAGGATCTGGGCGTCGGCCTGGTGCGTGGCGCCGCCCGTACGGGCGAGGTCACCGGGTTCGTCGTCCTCCAGGACGCGCCGACCGCCGAGGAGGCGCGGGCGCTCGCGGACCTCACCGGGTCCGAGGGCGGCGGCTGGATCGTGCTGACGGTGGGCGACGTACCGGGGGCGCACTGGCGGTGGTACGCGGAGAGCGACGGCAGCGTCGACCTGGGCGTACTCGGTCTGCGGGTGGTCGTTCCCACGCAGACGTTGGCGGGGGCGGGCACGGGGCGGGTCTGACGGCTCGCGGCCCGTCAAAAGATTTCCCGGGAATTGAACCTCCCCGCCACAGCGGCCGTTTTCACAGTGACAGTGACCGGCCAGATGGAATTCCGGGACCAGAAACTCCGCCCCGGCAGTCGGCCGACTCCTCCCCTGCTGCCGGGGCGGGCCATTACTTCAGCACTTCAGCACTTCTGCACTTCAGCGAGAAGCAGATTCCCCAAGATTTCCGAAAGAGGGATACCCATGCGTAAATTCACCTACGTCCCGGTCGTATTCACGGTCGCCGCGGTCATGCTGACGGCGGCCTGCACAAGCTCCCAGGGCACGGCGGCGACCACCACCGGCTCCGCCGGGCGCGCCGCCGCGACGGGCAACGGTGCGCAGCCCTCGCAGGCGGGCCGCCTCAGCGTCTGGAAGAGCGAGCAGTTGGGCCCGGTCGTGACGGACGGCGCGGGCTTCACCCTGTACCGCTTCGACAAGGACAAGGCGAAGCCGCCCGCTTCCAACTGCGCGGGCGACTGCGCCGCGGCCTGGCCGCCGGTGCTCGCCGACGGTGCGAAGGCGGGCCGCGGCATGGACCCCGGGCTGCTCGGCTCGGTGAAGCGCGCGGACGGCACGAGGCAGCTCACGCTCGCGGGATGGCCGCTGTACCGCTACGCGCAGGACACGGCGCCCCGGCAGACCCGCGGGCAGGGCGTCGGCGGCACCTGGTTCTCGGCCGCGCCCGACGGCACGAAGGCGAAGGCACAGGCGCAGGAGGCCCCGAGCGAGCCGAAGGACCTGCCCGCTCTGTCCACGGTCGACGACGAGGAGCGCGGCACGATCGTCCGCGACGGCAAGGGGCGTACGCTCTACCGCTTCACCAAGGACACCGCCTGGCCGATGAAGTCCAACTGCCAGGGCGCCTGCCTGGAGAAGTGGAAGCCCGCCGGGCTCGTCGACAAGAAGAACATCAAGGGCATCGACCCGAAGCTGCTCAGCCCGTACACCCGCTCCGACGGCACGAAGCAGCTCAGCATCGACTGCTGGCCGCTCTACTGGTACACCGGCGACGAGAAGCCCGGTGACACCAACGGCAATGGTGTGAACGGCACTTGGTTCACGGTGCGGCCCAACGGCAAGCTGGCCAAGTAGTCGTGCCGGCCCGGTCCGGGACCGGGCCGGCACGCTCAGGACACCCGGTCGTCCTGGCCGGGGGGCCCGGCCAGGAGCGCGCCGAGCTCCCCGGCCAGCCGGTCGGTGTGGGTCATGTAGAAGTAGTGGCCCCCCGGAACGACACGGAGCGTGAAGGAGACCGAGGTGTGCGCGCCCCAGTCCGAGAGTTCCGGGACGGTCACTCCCGGATCGTCCATGCCCTGGTAGGCGATGACCGGGACGGGGAGCGGGCCCCGGGGTTCGTGGACGTACCCGAGGCCGAGCTCGTTGTCGCGGCGCGTCTGGCGGAGCAGGATGTCGTGCAGGGCCGCGGGCATGGACTCCCAGTCGAGTTCCGACGGCCAGAAGCGGCGCATCCCGTCGAGGACCTCTTCGTCCGACAGCTTGTCCAGGGCTTCGAAGGGCGGGGCCACGTCGGGCGGCTGCCGGCCCGAGACCAGCAGCGCACGGGTCGGCGGAAGGCCGCGCTCCAGGAGCTGCCAGACGAGTTCCAGCCCGACGATGGTGCTGAAGCAGGTCGCGAACACGGCGTACGGGCGCCCGGCGATGCGCGGTTCGAGTTCGGCCGCCAGCTCGGCTGCGAGGCCGGGCACGGTGAGCTCGCGCGGCGCCCGCGTGCGGCGGCCCCGGCCCGGCAGGTCGGGAACCACCAGGCCGGTGCCGGCGGGCAGGGCCTTGCGCAGCTGGGCGAACATGCCCGCGCCCCCACCGCCCGCCGGAAGCGCCACGACCAGCGAGGTCTCCTCGGACACGTCAGACGTCGAGGGCGACATCGTAGGTTTCGAGCCAGTTGTTGATCTCAACGAGACCCTCCAGAACGATGCGTCCCCCCGCGAGGGAGTCCGGTCCCCCGGCGCCCAGCTCCGCGACCGCCGCCGGGTTGAGCAACGCGGTGAGCGGCGCGTCCGGCCGTCCGGCAATCTTGCCGAACTCGGCGATGACCGAGGCGTCGTAGGCGGGATCCTGGGTGCGCGGGAAGTGGCTCTTGCGCCGGCCGAGCACCGTGCCCGGCAGCAGATCGCGGGCGGCGGCCCGCAGCAGGCTCTTCTCGTGTCCGTCGAAGGACTTGAACTTCCACGGCACGTTGTAGACGTACTCGATGAGCCGGTGGTCGCAGAACGGGACGCGGACCTGGAGGCCGGCGGCCATGCTCATGCGGTCCCGCCGGTCGAGCAGGATCTGGGAGAAGCGCGTGAGGTTGAGGTAGGTGATCTCGCGCATCCGCCGCTCCGGGCGGCTCTCCCCCGCCAGGACGGGCACCTCGGACAGGGCCTCCTCGTAGCGGCGGGCGTGGTAACCGGTGATGTCCAGCTCGGCATAGAGGGCGGGGTCCATCAGGCCCGCTCCGGAGGCGTCGTCCTCGAAGTGCCGGGCCAGCCACGGGAAGGTGTCGGCCTCGACGACGGCGGGGTCCTGGAACCAGCTGTATCCGCCGAAGAGTTCGTCGGCGGACTCGCCGGAGAGGACCACCGCGCTGTGTTCGCGGACCGCCCGGAAGAGCAGGTATCCGGAGGTGCTGAGGTCGCCCATGCCCATGGGCAGGTCCATCGCCCGCAGGACGCCCGCGCGGGCGTCGGCGTCGGTCAGGCTGGAGCTGTCGAGCACCAGGGTGGCGTGCTCGGTTCCGCAGTGGTCCACGACGTCCCGGATGAACGGTCCGTCGGGTGTGGCCCGCATGTGGCTGGCGCGGAAGTGGTCGGCGTAGCCGACGAAGTCCACGGAGAACGTGGAGAAGGGGCCCCGGCCCTGCTCGGCGGACCAGGAGGAGGCCAGCGCGGTGAGCGTACTGGAGTCCAGTCCGCCGGAGAGCAGCGAGCAGACCGGGCCGTCGGCCACCAGTTGCTCGCCGACGGCGTCGGCGAGCAACTCGCGCACGGTACGGACGGTGGTGTCCAGGTCGTCGCCGTGCTCCGCGGCGGTCAACTGCCAGTAGCGGCACGTCCGGACGCCGTCCCGACCGGTGCGCAGCAGATGACCGGGGCGCAGCTCGTGCAGGCCGTCCATGATGGCGTGGCCGGGGGTCTTGCCGGAGGAGATGATCTCCCGGAGCCCGTCGGCGGTGAGCCGCCGCTCCAACTGTCCGTGCTCGAAGACCGCCTTGGGCTCGGATCCGAAGACCAGGAAGGAGGCGCCCCGGTGGTAGTAGAGCGGCTCCACCCCCATGCGGTCGCGGACCAGCAGCAGTTCCTCGGTGCGCAGATCCCAGAGCGCGATCGCGTACATGCCGACCAGGCGGTCGACGAACGACTCGCCCCACTCCAGGTAGGCGCGGGCCAGGAGTTCGGCGGCGCCCTCGGTGCGCAGCCGGTGCCCGCGGCCCCTCAGTTCGGCCCGCAGGTCACCGGCGTTGAAGACGGTCCCGGTGCAGACGGCCGCGACCAGCTCGGCGCCGTCCTCGGCGACGACGGTCACTTCGCCGCTCCCACCCGGATCGGCGGCTGCGAGCCGGGTCCGGCCGAGCGCCGCATGGCCGGTGGTCCAGTGGCCGGAGCCGTCGGGACCGCGGTGGGTCAGACTCTGTGTCATCCGCCGGACGGTGCCGTCCTCGGCGGTGAGGTCGCGGGTGAAGTCCACCCAGCCGGTGATGCCGCTCATCTGATTCCTTCAGCAGTGTCGAAAGAGGGGCCGTGCGTCACTTGAGCGCCAGGAATCCCTCGAAGCAGACGTACTTCTGGACGGTCATCACATCGACGAACCCGGCCCGGGAGAGCAGATCGAGGTTGCCCTGCGTGGAGAAGGGCTCAAGGACCCGCTTGAGGCTGCGGCTCTTGCCGACGATGTCGTCCGGGGTGTAGCCCTGTTCGAGTTTGTACTCGGTGTAGAGCTGGGTCATCACGTCCTGGAAGCGGGCGTCGGGGCCGCGGACCTTCTCGAACATCAGGAGTGCGCCGCCCCAGTTGAGGGCCTGATAGATCTCGTCGACCACCGTCTGGCGGAACTTGGGCGGCACGAACTGCAGCGTGTAGTACATGACGACGAGGTCCGCCTTCTCCCAGGTGACCTGGGAGAGGTCCTGGTGCTGGATCTCGATGCTGTCGATGTCACGGCACTTGCGCCGCGCGATGGTCACCATGTCCTGCTCGCAGTCGACGCCGATGATGCGCGGCGACTTGTGCGCGTGCCTGCGGGCGAGACGCTCGGTGAGGCTGCCGGTGGAGCAGCCCAGGTCGTAGACGGTGCTGTCGGGGCCGACGAAGAAGTCGGAGAGCCGCTCCACGAGTTCGTGGCCGGTGTCGTACAGCGGAACGCTCTTGGAGACATGGCCGTCGAAGTTCTTGCTCGCTTCGCCCGCGAAGTTCCAGCCGGCGTTGGACGCCTGTATGCCGTCGCCCACGACGGCTCCGGCGGGTCCGTTCAGTTCGGTCGGTGCGGTCATTTCGGTACCTTCCGTTGAGGGGGTGGAGCAGAGCGCGCGGGAACTCAGTCCTCCTTGGTCGCGACCCAGATGAGATAGTCGGAGGCGGACCCGAAGGGCCGCTTGTCGTAGCCGCCGTAGGTGCGCTCCAGGCGGAAGCCCGCCTGCTCGATCAGCCGGCGCAGTTCGGCGGGGTGGCGGTAGTAGAGCGTCTGCGTGGAGTGCCGCCGCTCCAGTACCAGGCCCTCTTCGTCGAGCGTCTCCGTGATGCGTCGCCGGGTGGCGATCTGGCGGACCTCGTCGACGCTCGACGCGTCCCAGATCGCCACTCGCCGGCCGGTGACGGGGTGGCGCACCTCGCAGGTGAAGCGGAGCCTGTTCTGCATGTCGGCGACGGCCGGCGCCCGCAGCACGGGCACCCCCGCCGCCCAGCGTCCGCCAGGGGCGACATGGGCGCGTACGGTCTCCAGGGCCGCGCTCAGCGCGTCGTCGTCCTCCAGGAAGAACAGCGGCTGGCCGCCCATCATCACGAGCGGGAACTCCCGCTCCAGGCGCACCGTGCACATGTCGCCCTCGATGAACGACGCGGTTCCCTCCAGGCCTTCGTCCTTGGCCTTGGCCCGCGCCCTGTCGAGCATCGCGGGGGCCAGGTCGATGCCTACCGCCTCGCCCGCCGCACGGGCGAGCGGCAGGGTGATCCTGCCGGTGCCGCAGGCGAGTTCGAGGACCGGACCGCCGGTCTCCTTCGCCAGGTCGACGAAGAAACCGACGTCGGGCTGGTCGACGCGGAAGGGCAGTACGTCGTAGACCTCCGCCTCCAGGGCGAATGCCGCAATCATGTCCGAGCTCATTGTTCCTCGTTCCTCCGAGTTCCTGTGCGTCCCTGGCAAGGGCTTCCGGGCGGGGCCTGCGGGCGGAAGGCGCCGCGCGGGTCACGCCTCCTGGGCGGGCATCTTCCGCAGGCCGCGCAGCGGCGACAACGTGCTCCAGACGATGGCGGTCATGGACCCGATCGCGCCGACGAGCAGGGTGGTGCGCAGGCTGGTCGCCTCGCCGAGCACACCTCCGGCGAAGACGCCGACCGACACCAGCCCGTAGCCCAGGAAGCGGTACGTCGCGTTCACCCGTGCCAGGAATGCCCTGGGGGTGTAGGCCTGCCGGACGCTGGTGATCATGATGCCGCCGATGGTCCAGCCGTACCCGGCGACCGCGAAGCTGGCGATGAGCCAGGGAATCGCGATGGCGTGGCGCTCCGGGCTGAACGCGACCAGCGCGAACGGGATCGAGGCGATCACCGAGGAGGCGATGATGACGCGCCCCGGTCCGATGCGCTCGCTCAGCCGGCCCACGGTCATCGAGGCCACGAGTCCGCCCACCGCGGCGGCGGAGACAACGGCGCCCATCGTTCCGGCGCTGAGGCCGATCTCCCGGATGGCGAACAGCGGGAACATGGCCACGACCCACTGGCTGAACATGTTGAAGAGCGCGCCGATGCCCACCAGCGAGCGCAGCACCGGATCCCCGAGGGCCATCGCGAGCCCCTCCTTGAGGGAGGTGAGGCCGTTCGGCCTGTGCTCGGGCTGCTCGGGAACCTTCTCGTCGATCCGGATCGCGGCCAGGCAGCCGCCCGAGATCAGGAAGCTGAGCGCCTGTCCGAGCAGGGTGATCGGCGCGGTGAGCCACTGCACGAGCACACCGGCGAGGCCGGGCCCGCCGACCTGTGCCACCGAACCCGAGGCCTGGAGCCATCCGTTGGCCTTCACCAGCTGTTCCTGCGGCACGACGCTGGGGAGCACGGTGGTGTAGCTGATGTCGAACATCACCGTGCCCGCGCCGAGCAGGAAGACCGCGGCGATCAGTATCGGCAGCGTCAGCAGGTCCGTCAGCGCGAGCGACACCACGGCGATCATCAGCGCCGCGCGGGCCAGGTCGGCCGTGATCATCACGGGTATCCGCCGGCGCCGTTCGATCCAGACACCGGCCCACAGCGAGAACAGCAGGAACGGCAGCCAGCGGGCCGCACCGATGATGCCGAGCTCCCCCGCGTCGGTCTGCAGGACCAGGATGGCCAGGAGCGGGAGCGCCATCTCGCTGATCTCGTAACCGATGAGCGCCGCAGACTGTCCGGTCCAGAGCTTCACGAAATTGCCCTGCCGGGTCAGCGGCGGGTGGGCGGGTTCGATGCTCTTCTCTTCTTGCACTGCAGTGGCTCCAGGTGGATGGTCAGGCGGTGAATGAGACGTTGTACGTACGCAGCCACCGGTCGACCTCGATGAGCGGCAGCAGGAAGTGAAGATTGTCGGCCATGGTCAGCATCTTGGTGTCCCCGTAGGCGAGTTCGCGCACCTTGGCACCGTCCAGCATCCCGGCCATGGGTGAATCACGGTCCGCCACGAGCGCGTCGAGGGCGGCACGCTGTGCCTCGGCGTGGGCCGGGGCGAAGGTCGCCGGGTAGCCGCTCTTGCGCCGCATCAGCACCGACTGCGGCAGCAGGTCCTCGGTGGCGGACCGCAGCAGGCTCTTCTCGCGCCCGTCGGAGACCTTCATCTTCCACGGGACGTTCCATACGTATTCCAGGAGCGTGTGGTCGCAGAACGGGACCCGCACCTCCAGGCCGACGGCCATGCTCATCCGGTCCTTGCGGTCCAGGAGGTAGAGCAGCGGGCCCTGCAGGCTCAGGTGGAGGACCTCGCGCATCCGCGCCTCCAGGCCCGACTCCCCCGGGAGCCTCGGCACCCGGGCCAGCAGGGTGCGGTAGCGGTCCTGTTCGTCGTCCTGCGGGCGGATCCGCGCGGTCACGTCGGGGGCGAGGCAGTCGGTGAGCCTGGGTGCGTTGCCGAGCCAGGGGAAGGTGTCGCCGAAGACGCTCGCCCGGTCGAAGAACCACGGGTAGCCGCCGAACACCTCGTCGCCCGCTTCGCCGGACAGGGCGACCGTGGAGGTCTTCCGGATCTCCTGGAAGAGCAGGTACATGGAGGTGTCGAACTGACCGAGGCTGGGCATGTCGCGCGCCGCCAGCGTGGCGGGCACGTAGTCGGGCAGGACCGCCGGGTCCAGCGTCACCATGGTGTGGTCGACGCCCAGGTGCCGGGCGGCGGCCAGCGCGAAGGGGGTGTCCCGTTCGGGGCGCAGGGCGGTGGCCCGGAAGTCCTCCTCGGCGCCCTCGAAGTCGACCGAGTACGAGCGCAGCGCGTCCGGCTGGTTGCGGGCGGCGAGCGCGGTGATGGCGCTGGAGTCCAGGCCGCCGGAGAGCAGGGAGCACAGCGGTACGTCGGCCACCATCTGGTGGGCGACGACGTCCTCCAGGATCTCGCGCACCCGGCCCACGGTGGTGGGGTAGTCGTCCCGGTGCTCGCGGCTGACCAGGCGCCAGTACGGCGTCTCGTGCGCCCCGGAGCGGTCGACGCGCACGAGGTGGCCCGGCTGGACCTGCCTCATGTCCGTGAACGGCGTCTCCCAGGGCATGGCCAGGCGCGGGTTGAACAGGATGGGCAGCTTCGCCTCGCTGGTGCGGGCGGTGAAGAGCGGGTTGGCGAGGATCGCCTTGGGCTCGGAGCCGAAGAGCAGCCCGCCCTGGTAGGCGTGGTAGTAGAGCGGCTTCACACCGAGCCGGTCGCGGACGAGGATCAGCTCCTCGCGCCAGGCGTCCCAGATGGCGAAGGCGTAGATGCCCTGGAGCCGGTCCACGAAGCCGGCCCCCCACTCCAGGTAGGCGTGCAGCACGACCTCGGTGTCGGAGGAGGTGCGGAAGTGATGGTTGCGGCCGGTGAGTTCGGCCCGCAGCTCACGGAAGTTGTAGAGCTCGCCGCTGTACGTCAGCACGACGGGCGCGTCGGAGCCCCGGCGCTGTGTCTCCATGGGCTGGGCGCCGCCCGCCGGGTCGACGA
Organism: Streptomyces sp. NPDC001933; assembly: GCF_042890955.1. Taxonomy (NCBI): domain Bacteria; kingdom Bacillati; phylum Actinomycetota; class Actinomycetes; order Kitasatosporales; family Streptomycetaceae; genus Streptomyces; species Streptomyces sp. NPDC001933. The sequence continues at coordinate 186,750 of NZ_JBIASS010000017.1, forward strand.
CCGCGAGCCGGCGGTGGCCCAGTGCCACATGGGGGCCGAGCCAGATCCCGGAGTCGTCGGGGCCGCGCCGGTGCATCGAGCCGGTCATGGCCTCCACGGTCGTGCGCTCGAGACCGAGGTTCCGGGTGAAGTCGATCCAGCCGGTAATGCCGCACATCACAGAGCCCCTTCGCTGCGTTTGAGTACGTGGCCGCTCTGCCGGGCCGGCAGCCCGGTCAGGAAGGCGTCGAGATGGACGAGGCGCTGGCCGTCGACACCGGGGCACTGCCAGCGCAGGTCGAGCCGTGGCGGGCGCTCGTCGTCGTGGAAGTGGACGGCCTGGAGTGCGCCGCCCTCGTCGAGGGTGAGCATGGGGTTGGCGACCAGGAAGTCGCGCACCTCGGGGCTGTCGCGCAGGACCCGTATCAGCAGCCGCCGGTCGCGGAAGTGGTTGGGCGGCAGGGAGATGTGCGGGTGCATCTTCCGCTTGAACTGGAAGGTGCCCTTGCTGAGGAACGGCTCGCCCCCGGACAGGTCGACCCGGGTGAAGCCGTGCTCGGCGGCCCACTGGAGGATCAGGATGAACAGCGCCATGTAGGTGCCGGAGCGGTACGCCTCCTCCGAGCCGCCGTCGACCCCGGCGAGGCGGATGACCAGGGTGCGCCCCTCCAGCCGGCACAGCATGCCGGCGACCCGGCGGCCGGACTCGCACAGGAAGAACATCGCGCCGTGCCGGAAGATGCACGTCCGGGCGCTCTCCTTGGCCTCCGAGCGGGCGGCGTCGCCGTGCCGGCGGCCCATGGTCGGCAGGTGCATGTGGTCGTAGAAGGAGTCGAAGTCGGCTTCGTCCCGCGAGACTTCGAGGGTGCGGACCCGGGAGCGCAGCTCACGGGCGTGCTGCTGGCGGGCCTTGCGGGAGATCCGCCGGAGCACGGCGGCAGCGGGGTCGTCTGCGGCGTCCAGGGGCACGGTCAGGGTGATCCGGAACGGCAGCAGCAGGCTGTGCCGGGGCAGCTGGGCGGGCACCCTGCGCCGGTGGTGGCCGACGGCGAGGATGTCCGTCTTCGCGGCGGCCCGGCCGTCGGCCAGTTCCGCCCAGGAGGTGCCGGTCCGGGTGCGGACCGAGGGTGTTCCGCGCCGCTGCTCCAGGAAGGGCAGTACGTACGTCAGCTCGTGCTCCAGGCCCGCGTACGCCAGCACCGGGCCACGGCCCCGGGGCACCGAGAGGGTGAGCCGGGGCCGGGCCAGCGCCTCGGCCACTCCCCGGGCCGCCAGGACGAGCGGGCCGCCGCCGTTGTTCCAGACGTACCGCCAGGAGTGTGGGATCACCGACTCTCCACAACGTCGCCCGCTGTCAGACCGTGGCCCTCGGGCACCCCGGACAGGGACGGTTCGAGGGAGTCGACCCGGTTGTCGGCGTCCACGAAGACCACGCTGGGCTTCATCGAGCGGGCTTCCTCGTCCGTGACCTGGGCGTACGAGATGATGATGACGAGGTCGCCCTTCTGCACGAGCCGGGCCGCCGCGCCGTTGACCCCGATGACGCCGCTGCCGCGCTCGCCCTCGATGACGTACGTCTCCAGGCGGCTTCCGTTGTTGATGTCGACCAGGTGGATGAGTTCGCCGGGCAGCAGGTCGGCGGCGTCCATGAGGTCGGCGTCGATGGTGAGCGAGCCGACGTAGTTCAGGTCGCACTGGGTGACCGTGGCTCTGTGGATCTTCGACTTCAGCATCGTCCGGAACAAGGCGGGCGTCCTCTCGAATTCACTGCGGTTTCAATGGGGTTGGGACGTGTCACTCGGTTGCCAGCAGGAGCCGCACCTCTTCGTCCGACATGCGCAGGATCTCCAGCGCCGCCGCCGCCCGCCCCTTCAGGTAGCCGCGCGGGGCGAGTTCTTCGAGCGCGGAGGCCACGCCCCCGGGGGTGGGGTCGGAGTACAGCGCCCGCAGCGGCAGGGTCACCGCGAGCAACCGGTTGATCCGGACGAGGAGCCGGGCCGCGAGCAGGGAGTGGCCGCCGAGGGCGAAGAAGCTGTCCCGGGTGCCGACCGGGCGGGCCGGCGAGAGCACTTCGGTCCAGAGCGTGACGAGCAGCTCCTCCAGGGCGTCGCCGGGCGGCGGGCCGCCGGCCGCGGCGCCGGTCCCGGTGTCCGCGGGCGCGGGCAGCGCCCGGTTGTCGACCTTGCCGTTGACGGTCAGGGGCAGGGCGTCCAGGGCGACCAGCGCGGACGGAACCATGTAGTCGGGCAGCCAGGTGTGCAGCTCGCGCAGCAGGTCCTTCTCGGACGGCGCGGCGTCCGCGGGGGTGTAGTAGCCCACCAGGCGCTTGTCGCCGGGCACGTCCTCGCGTACGAGGACCGCGCAGCCGGTCACGCCCGGCAGGCGGGCCAGGGCGGCCTGCACCTCGCCGAGCTCCACCCGGAAACCCCGCAGTTTGACCTGGTGGTCGCCGCGGCCGAGGAAGAGCAGCTCCCCGTCCGGGAGCCTGCGTACCTGGTCGCCGGTGCGGTAGAGCCGTCCGCCGGCGGCACCGCTGAGGGTGTCGGGAACGAACTTCTCGGCCGTCTGCCCCGGGCGTGCCAGGTAGCCGCGGGCCAGGGCCTGCCCGCCGAGGAGCAGTTCCCCGGCGACGCCGACCGGTACGGGACGCAGCGCCTCGTCGACGACGTACACCGGGCAGCCGGCCAACGGGCGGCCGATGGTGGGCGGTCCGTCGCCGGTGATGGGGCGGCCGGTGACGTTGTTCGTCTCGGTGGGCCCGTACACGTTGTACGCCCGCCAGGGACCGGCGGCGAGGCTGCGCCACAGGCTCTCGGATACCGCCTCGCCCGCGACGATCACCCGCATCGGGTGCGGGACCCGGCCGAGGCCGTCGGCGAGGACGAGCAGCTCGGCGTGGGACGGCGTGCAGTCGAGGATGTCGATGTGTTCGCGGGCGAGCAGTTCCACGAAGCGGTCCGGGTCCTCGCGGACCTCGTCCGGGACGATGACCAGCGTGGCGCCGCGGAACATCCAGCCCAGCTGCTGCACCGAACCGTCGAAGAACACCGGCGCGTTCACCGTCACCCGGCGCGGCGGTTCGCCGTCCCGGCCCAGCAGCGTGCCCAGGGCACGGAACATCCGGGTCTGGGCGCGGTGGCCCATGGCGACGCCCTTGGGGGTACCGGTGGAACCCGAGGTGTAGATCACGTACAGCAGTCGGTCGGGGGTGCCGCGGGGGGCGGGTCGCGTGGGCGGGTACGCCGTGAAGTCCTCGTCGGCGTCCAGGCGCAGCTCGGGGCAGTGGCCGGCGAACCGGCCCTCGTGCCGGGCCTGGGTCAGGACGGCGGTGGCCTCCGCGTCCTTGAGCATGAAGCTCAGCCGGTCGGTCGGCAGCGACGGGTCCAGCGGCAGATAGGCGCCGCCCGCCTTGAGCACGGCGAGGAGGCCCACGATCATCTCCACCGACCGCTCCAGGCAGAGCGCGACGACGGTCTCGGGTCCGGTTCCGAGGCCGATGAGCCGGCCGGCCACCCGGTTGGCGCGCTCTTCGAGCTCCCGGAAGGTCAGCGCGTCCGCCCCGCAGACCACGGCGACCGCCTCCGGCGTCCGGTCGGCCTGCTCCTCGAACAGCTCGTGTACGCACTTCTCCTCGGACAGGTCGAGGTCATCGGCGTTCCACTCGACCAGGAGCTGTGCGCGTTCGGCGGCGCCGAGCATGTCCAGCTCCGGCACCGGCGCGTCCAGGTCGTCGGCCAGCGCCGTGAGGAGGCGGACGTAGTGCCCGGCCATCCGGCGTGCGGTAGCGGCGTCGAACAGGTCGGTGCTGTGGTTGAGCGCGCCCCTGACCTGGTCCCCCTCCTCCTTGATGTCGAGGGTGAGGTCGAAGCGGGCCGTCCGGGGGCGGATGTCGAGCACGTCGAGGGTCAGTCCGCCGCCCTGCGCCGAGGAGGCCGGGAAGCTCTCGAAGTCGAACATCACCTGGAACAGGGGGCTGCGGCCGAGGTCCCGTTCCGGCTGCAGTTCCTCCACCAGCCGGTCGAAGGGGACGTCCTGGTGCTCGTACGCGTCCAGGCAGCCCTCCTTGACCCGGGCGAGGAAGGAGCGGGCCGTGGGGTTGCCGGTCAGGTCGGCGCGCAGGACCAGGGTGTTGACGTAGAACCCGATGAGAGGGTCCAGTTCGCTGCGCGAGCGGTGCGCCACCGGCGTGCCGACCACCAGGTCGTTCTGTCCGGCGTACCGGGCGAGCAGGATCTCGAAGCCGGCGAGCAGGACCATGAACAGGGTCAGCCCCTCGGAGCGGCAGATCTCCCTCAGCCGGCCGACCAGTTCGGGCGGCAGGACGAACTCCTCGTCCCGGCCGTGGAAACCGGGCTCGGCGGGCCGCGGCCGGTCCGTGGGGAGTTCCAGCAGCGGGGGAACTCCGGCGAGCCGTTCACGCCAGTGGTCGAGCTGGGCCGCGACCTGGGCGGAACTCTGCCGGTCCGCTTCCCACAGGGCGTGGTCGGCGCATTGCACGGGCAGTGCGGGCAGCGCCGCGCCGCCCGCGTAGAGGTGCGCGAGCTCCTGGACCAGGATCCGCACCGACCAGCTGTCGAAGACGATGTGGTGGACGGTGAGCAGCAGTACGTGCTCGGCGGGGCCGGCACGGAGCAACCGGCCGCGCAGCAGCGGACCTTCGGCCAGGTCCATGGGGGCGAGGACGGCCGCGTCCACCCGTCGGCGCAGCTCCGCCTCGTCCAGCTCCGGTACGTCCTCGACGGGCAGCGGCACCGGGGCCGGGGCGGTGACGACCTGGTGAGCGGTGCCGTCCACCGCCGGGAACACGGTCCGCAGGGCCTCGTGCCGCGCGACGATCCCCGACAGGGCCGTGCGCAGCGCCTCCGGGTCCAGTGCGCCGCGCAGCCGGATCGTCAGGGGCAGGCGGTAGGCGGGGCTCTCGGGCTGGAGCTGGTCCAGGAACCACAGCCGTTCCTGGTTGGCCGTCAGGGGCACCGGCCCGGTGCCGGTGCGCGGCAGGACGGGGTGCGTGGCGGCGGAGCCGGCGGAGTGGACGAGGGCCGCAAGGTCCCCGACGCGGGGGGTCTCCAGCACCGTGCGCGGTGTGATCTCGGCACCGAACTCGCTGCGGATGCGGGCGGCCAGCCGCATCGCCAGGAGGGAGTGGCCGCCGAGGGCGAAGAAGTCGTCGTCCGGTCCGATGTCCTCGATTTCCAGGAGTTCGGCGACCAGCGCGGCCAACCGCTCATGGGCCGGGTCCGCGAAGCCGGTCCGGTTCGCGTCCGCCGGCCTGTCCGGGGTGGCGCCGGGGGCGGGCAGGCGGTCACGGTCGATCTTGCCGATGCCCGGATGCCGCGGCATGGCGTCGAGGGTCACCACCGTCGCGGGGATCATGTAGGCGGGCAGCCGGCCGGCGAGCGCCGTCCTTATCTCCTCGGTCCGTGCCAGTGTGCCGTCGGTGGTGACATGGGCGATCAGCCGTGCCGCGCCCGCGTCGCCGTGTGCGACGACCGCTGCCTCGTCGATGTACGGCAGCCGGGTGAGGGCGTGCTCGATCTCGCCGAGCTCGATGCGGTAGCCCCGGATCTTCACCTGCCGGTCCAGGCGGCCCTCGTACTCGATGGCGCCGTCCGCGCGCAGGTGGACCAGGTCCCCGGTGCGGTACAGGCGCGCGCCCGTCTCGCCGCTGAACGGATCGGGCACGAAGCGCTCGGCGGTGAGGGCGGGGCGGCCCGCGTATCCCCGGGCGAGCCCGGTGCCGCCGATCAGCAGCTCGCCGCGACCGCCGGGGGCCACCCGGCGCAGCTCCTCGTCGACCACGTAGGTCCGTACGTTGGTGATCGGCTCCCCGATGGGCACGGACGGCCCGTCGACCGGGCGGTCGGCCGCGTACGAGGTGGCGTTGACCGTGGCCTCGGTGGGGCCGTACACGTTGTGGAACGCGACGCCGGGCAGCATCTCGCGGCACCGCAGGACGAGTTCGTCACGCAGCACCTCGCCGCCGGTGAGGATCCACCGCATCGCGGTGCCGTCGAACTGCCCGGTCTCCAGCAGGGTGGAGACCACCTGCGGGGTGAGGTTGACCGCCTCGACCCGGTGGGCGATCAGCAGGTCCCGCAGTTCGAGTCCGGCCGCGGTCAGGTCGGGCGGTGCCATGACCACGGCGCCGCCGCTCGCCAGCGGTGCGTACAGGTCGATCATCGCCGCGTCGAACGCCGCGGAGACGCCCTGCAGGAATCGGACCGGGTGACCGGCCAGGAGCTCGGTGGTGATCCAGCCCACCTGGTTGACGATCGCCTCGTGGGTCACCATCACGCCCTTCGGGACGCCGGTGGATCCCGAGGTGTAGATCAGGTACGCGAGGGAACCGGGCAGCGCGTCGCCGGCGCACCGGCCGGCGGGTTCGTCGGCCGGCTGCGGCTCGTCCTGGTCCATGCAGATCACGGCCGGTACGTCGAGGCCCTCGGCGAGGCCCTGCCGGGTCACCACGAGCCGTGCCCCGGCGTCCGCGAACACGAAGGCGGCCCGGTCCGCGGGCGTGAGCAGCGGATCGACCGGCAGGTAGGCGGCCCCGGCCTTGAGGACGCCGAGCATCGCGACGACCAGGTCCAGCGACCGTTCCAGGCACAGGCCGACGACGTCCTCCCGGCCCATGCCCTGCCCGCGCAGCCGGTGGGCCAGCCGGTTGGCGCGTTGCTCCAGTTCGCGGTAGGTGAGCTTCTCGTCGTCGCAGATGACGGCGACGGAGTCGGGCGTGCGGTCGGCCTGAAGCTCGAAGAGTTCGTGCAGACAGCCGGCGGCGGGGCGTTCGTCGGTCACCGCGAGATTCCGTTCAGCTGGGAGAGAGGTGCGTCCGGGGCCCGCAGCATCTCCACGATCACCTGGGTGTAGTCGGCCAGCAGACGTCTGGCCGTGGCCGGTTCGAAGAGGTCCGTGCAGTACTCCAGTGCCACGGCGATCACGTCGTCCCGCTCCTTGACGAGCAGCGACAGGTCGAAGCGGGCCACGCCCTGCTCGGCGTCGAACTGGTCGACGGTGAGCCCGGTCAGCTCCGGTTCGTGGTCGGGGGTGTTGGCCAGGGCGAACATGACCTGGACGAGCGGGGAGCGGCTGGGGTCGCGGGGCGGCCGCAGTTCCTTGACGAGCTCCGCGTACGGCATGTCCTGGTTGGCGTACGCGCCGATCGCCGTGTCACGCACCCGGTCCAGGACGTCGAGGACCGAGGGGTCGCCGCTCAGGTCGGTGCGCAGCACGAGGGTGTTGACGAAGAAGCCGATGAGCGACTCGATCTCGACGCGGTTGCGGTTCGCGACCGGGGTGCCGACAACCACGTCCTCCTGGCCGCTGTAGCGGGCGAGCAGGATCTTGAAGGCGGTCAGCAGGACCATGAACATGGTGACCTCCTCCCGCTTGCACAGCTCCCGCAGCCCCTCGGTGACGTCTGCGGGCAGCACGGTCGCCTCGTGCACGCCCCGGTGCGACTGGACGGCGGGGCGGGGGTGGTCGGCGGGCAGCTCCAGGACCGGCGGCGCGCCTTCGAGCGTCTCGCGCCAGTAGTCGGCCAGGTCCTCCAGCACCCCGTCGGCGAGCCACTCCCGCTGCCATACGGCGTAGTCCCCGTACTGCACCGGGAGTTCGGGGAGCTTCGGGCCGCGGCCCTCGGTGCGGGCCGCGAAGCACTCCGCGAGCTCACGCAGGAGTATCCCGAGCGACCAGCCGTCGAACACGGCATGGTGGATCGTCAGGACCAGGACGTGGTCCTGCGGCGCGACCCGGAGCAGACAGGCCCGCACCAGCGGGCCCTTCGCCAGGTCGAAGGGGGCCCGGGTCTCCTGTTCGGCGCGGGCGATCAGCGCCTGACGGTCCGCGCCCGGCATGTCCACCACCGACCACGGGAGCGCGAAGGCCTCGTCGACCACCTGGCGGGGCCTGCCTCCCACGGAGGGGAATGTGGAGCGCAGCGCCTCGTGCCGGGCGACGACGTCCTCCACCGCGCCGCGCAGCAGCCCGGCGTCGAGCGCGCCGCCCAGGCGCAGGACCAGCGGCTCGTTGTAGGCGGCCGTGCCGGGGCGCAGCTTCTCGAAGAACCACAGGCGTTCCTGGGCGATGGCCAGTGGCAGCGGAGCGTCGCGTGGGGCGCGCGGAATGGCGAAGAAGTCGAACTCGTCGGGGCTGTCTGCGCCCGCGCTCTCCACGCGCCGGCCGGCCAGCACGACGGGCAGGAACGCGGCGACGGTGCGCGCGGTGAACAGGGCGCTCAGCGGCAGGTCGACCCCGAACGCGGAGCAGACCCGCGAGATCAGCGCGACGGCGAGCAGCGACTGTCCGCCGAGTGCGAAGAAGTCGTCGTGGATGCCGATCCGCTGTGCGGGAAGGTCCAGGACGTCGGCGAACAGGTCGACGAGCTTCTGCTCCTGGTCGGAGCGGGGTGCGACGTAGGCGTCGTCGGAGCCGGAGCGCTGCTCGCCGGGGACGGGCAGCGCGTTCCGGTCGATCTTGCCGTTGGCGGTCTGGGGCAGTGCGTCGAGCTGGACCAGCAGGGCGGGGACCATGTACTCAGGCAGCCGTTCGGCCAGCCACTGGCGCAGGTCCGACGTGCGGAGCTCGGGCTCGGGCGCCGTGAAGTAGCCGATGATCCGGGCGTCGCCGGGCCGGTCCTCGCGCAGCACCGCGACGGCGCTGTCGACCTCGGGGTGCTGGAGCAGCACGTTCTGGATCTCGTTGAGCTCGATCCGGAAGCCGCGCAGCTTGACCTGGTGGTCGGAGCGGCCGAGGAACTCCAGGCGGCCGTCCGGGCGGTACCGCACGATGTCGCCGGTCCGGTAGAGCCTGCCGCCGTCGCCACCGTACGGGTCCGGCACGAAGCGCTCGGCGGTCAGGGCGGGCAGGCCGACGTAGCCGCGGGCGACGCCCCGGCCGCCGATGCAGAGTTCGCCGGGCACGCCGAGGGGAACGAGTTCCATGGCCCGGTCGACGACGTAGGCCCGGGTGTTGGCGAGGGGCCGGCCGATCGGGACGGTGGCACCACCGCCGCATGACCGGTCCAGGGCGGTGGCCAGGGACCACACCGTGGTCTCGGTCGGCCCGTAGACGTTGTGCACCCCGGCGACGGGCGGCAGCAGCCTGTCCAGCAGTTCCGGCGGCAGGGCCTCGCCGCCGCACAGCACCCGCACCTTCGGGTCGCCGGCCCAGCTGCTGTCCAGGAGCATCCGCCACAGCGAGGGCGTCGCCTGCATGACGGTGGCGCCGCAGGCGGTGATGAAGGGGCCGAGGAGGCGGCCGTCCGAGACGGTCTCGCGGTCGGCGAGGACGACGGTCGCCCCGCGGGCGAGCGGGCCGAGCAGTTCGAGGGCGGCGATGTCGAAGGCGGGGGTGGTGACGGCGAGCAGCCGGTCCCCGGGGCCGAGGCCGATGTCGTCGCAGAGGCCCTGGATGAGGTTGACGACGGCCCGGTGCTCGATCGCGACGCCCTTGGGCACACCGGTGGAACCGGAGGTGTAGATGACGTACGCGAGGGAGCCGGCGCCCGCCGCGGCGGCGGGGGAACCCGTCGGTGCCGGGTCGTCGTCCATCCGGTCGACACTCAACGTGGCGGTGTCTTCGGGGAGTTGCGGGGCGAGCCGGTCCTGGGTGAGGACGAGGCGGGTGCCGGAGTCGCGCAGCATGTGTGCGAGGCGCGGCTGCGGCTGGGCGGGGTCCAGCGGGAGGTAGGCCGCACCGACCTTGAGGACGGCCAGCAGGGCGGTGATCAGCTCGGGGCCGCGGTCGCAGTACAGGCCGACGACGGACTCGGGGCCCACGCCCCGCTCGGGCAGCCGGCGGGCGAGCCGGTTCGCGGCCTCGTCGAGCTCCCGGTAGGTGAGGACGGCCTCGCCGTGGACGACGGCGGTGGCGTCCGGAGTACGGGCGGCCTGGGCCTCGAACAGACCGTGCAGGGTCTCGGGGGCGCCGGGCCAGGAGCGCTCGGTGGCGTTCCAGCCCTCGGCCAGCAGACGCCGCTCCTGGGCCGGGATCAGCACGAGGGAGGAGATCCGGGCGCCCGGCTCGGCGTCGGCCAGGGACCGCAGCAGCATCAGGTAGTGGTCCCAGAACCGCAGCACCGTCTCGCGGTCGAAGAGGTCGGTGGCGTACTCCAGACCGCCGACGACCTCGTCGCCCTCCTCCCGCAGGAACGCGGACAGGTCGAACTTGGCGACGCCCGGCTCGACCGAGAGCGGCCGGACGGTGAGTCCGGGCAGCTCCGGGTCCTGCTCGGGGGTGTTGGCCAGGGCGAACATGACCTGGACCAGCGGGGAGCGGCTGAGGTCGCGCTCCGGACGCAGCTCCTCCACCAGCCGGGCGAACGGCAGGTTCTCATTGGCGTACGCGCTGATCGCACTGGCCCGGACCCGGCTCAGCAGTTCACTGACGGTGGGGTCGCCGCCGATGTCGGTGCGCAGTACGAGGGTGTTGACGAAGAACCCGATCAGCGGCTCGATCTCGGCGCGGTTGCGGTTGGCGATCGGGGTGCCGACGACGATGTCCTCCTGGCCGCTGTAGCGGGCGAGGAGTACGTCGAAGGCGGCCAGCAGGACCATGAACAGGGTCACGTCCTCGCGGGCGCACACCTCCCGGAGCCCGCTGACGAGGTCGGCGGGCACGGCCACCAGTTCGTGGGTGCCCCGGTGGGTCTCCACGGCCGGGCGGGGGCGGTCGGCGGGCAGTTCGAGGACGGGCGGCGCGCCGTCCAGGGTCTGCCGCCAGTGGTCGATCAGCTCCCGGAGGACGTCGCCGTCCAGCCAGTCGCGCTGCCACTCGGCGAAGTCCCCGAACTGGATGGGGAGTTCGGCGAGCACCGGCGGGCGTCCCTCGGTGCGGGCCGCGAAGTACTCCGACAGCTCGCGGGTGAACACGCCCACCGACCAGCCGTCGAAGACGATGTGGTGGAAGGTCACGACCAGGACGTGGTCGTCCGCCCCCGAGCGCAGCAGGCAGGCCCGCACCAGCGGCCCCTTCGCCAGGTCGAAGGAGGTGCGCGACTCCTCCTCCGCCCGCGCCAGTACGTCCTCTTCACTCAGCCCCGCCACGTCCACCACGGTCCACGGCAACTCGGCGTCGTCGCGGATGACTTGGCGCGGGCGCCCGGCCACCGAGGGGAACACCGACCGCAGCGCCGCGTGTCGCGCGACGACGTCGCCCAGCGCGGCGCGCAGCACCTCCGCGTCCAGCGCGCCGCTCAGGCGGAGGGCGAGTGGCACATGGTAGGTGGGCTGCTCGGGGTGCAGCTGCTCCAGGAACCACATCCGTTCCTGCGCGAGGGAGAGCCGGCTCTCGCTCCTCGCGGACTTTTCGATCGGCGCGTCACTGGGCCGGTCGAGCCCGCGGCTGCGGAGCAACTGCAGAAAGAGTGCGTCGCGGTCCTGGGACATGCCAGGGCTCCTTTCGTCGTGCGCTGATGGACCGGGCCCTCCCGTCATCGGGAGCGGGCCGCCGGGGTGGGGCGGACGGGCTCAGGGCCTGTCCGGCGGATCAGGGTCGGACAGGCCCTAGTCCGCCGTCTTCTCCCCCAGCGCCGAAGTCGCCAGGGCGACCACGGTCCTGACGGTCGGCTCCTCGAAGAACTCGCCCAGGGACACCTCGATGCCCAGGTGTTCGCCGACCTCGCTGACCATCTCGACGGCGAGCAGCGAGTGCCCGCCGAGGTCGAAGAAGCTCTCGTCCGGCCCGAACCCGTCGACGTCCAGGCAGGTGCGCCAGAGCCCGGTGATGAACGGTTCGACGCCGTCCTCGGCCGTGGCGGGTTCCTCGCGCCGGGCGCTCCTGGCTCCGCGTTCGCGCAGGAGGAGTTCGCGGACGGCGGCCCGGTCGGTCTTGCCGCTGGGCAGGAGCGGCGGGCGCTCGCCCAGGAAGACCTGGTCCGGCACGAGGGCGGCGGGCAGCCGGCGCTGGGCGGCCCCGCGGACCTTGGCCGGGTCGACCACCGCGCCCTCCGCGGCGAAGACCATCGCGACCAGCGCCGGGCTGTCGTCGCCGACGACCGCGGCGACCGCGAGGACGATGTCGTCGTCCAGGGCCAGGACGCTCTCGACCTCTTCGAGTTCGACCCGGATGCCGCGCAGGTTCACCTGGAGGTCCGCACGGCCGCGGAACTCCAGGGCTCCGTCCCCGCGCCGTACGACGAGGTCGCCGGTGCGGTACATCCGCGCGCCCGCCTCGCCGCGGTACGGATCGGGCAGGAACCGTTCGGCGGTGAGGCCGGGCCGTCCGAGGTATCCGGTCGCCACGCCCGGACCGGAGACGTAGAGCTCCCCCTCGGTGCCGTCCGGCACCGGGGCGAGTGTTTCGTCGAGCACGTACAGCCGGGTGTCGTCGATCGCCGTGCCGATGGGTACGGAGCCGGTGGCATCGTCCGCTTCGTAGCGGTGGAACGTCGAGTCGACGCAGGTCTCGGTGGGGCCGTACTGGTTGTAGAGCGTGGCGTCCGAGAGCGAACGCACCCGCTGTGCCAGGTCGTTGGTGAGGGTCTCGCCGCCGGAGAAGAGGACGGAGAGCGTGTCGCAGCCGGCGAAGGCCTCACGCCCGGTCACTCCGGCGAGCACGGACGGCACGAAGTGCGCGTGGGTGATCCGGAGCCGCCCCAGCGATTCGGCCAGCTCGTGGAAGTCCGGGTAGTTGGCGAGCTCCGGGGCGACCAGGGTGGCGCCGTGGGAGAGGGTGGCGAAGACCTCCCACGCGGAGAAGTCGTAGATGTAGCGGGTGTGGTGCAGGACGCGGTCCCCGGCGCCGAGCGGGTAGACCCGCTGGCCCCAGGCGACGCGGTTGGCCAGGGCCCGGTGCGGGATCAGTACGCCCTTGGGCCGGCCGGTGGAGCCGGAGGTGTAGATCACCGAGACCGGGGATTCGGCCGGAACGGGAACCGGGGGCTGCGACGTGTCGTCCGCGGAGTCGTCGAGCACGGGCAGAGCCGGAACGCCGAGCGTGGCGAGCGGGGCGGTGGCCCCGGTGTGCACCAGCAGCCGCGCGCCGGAGTCCTCGACCATGGCGCGCAGCCGGTCTCCGGGCAGCGAGGGGCACAGCGGTACGTACGCGGCTCCGGCCATCGCGACGGCGACGAGCGCGATGACGCCTTCCTGGGAGGGGCTCGCCAGGACGGCGACCGGTGCTCCGGTGGCGACGCCGTGGGCGCGCAGCCGGGCGGCGAGCGCTTCGGCCCGGAGGCCGAACCCGGCGTAGTCGAGGGTGCCTGCCGGGCCCTCGATCGCCGTGTTCCCGGGGGATTCGGCGATGGTCCTGCGTATCTGGTCCAGGACGGATCCGCTCATCGCTGCCCCCGCACGTAGTCGAGGACGTCGTCCAGGGCGGCGAACAGCACGTCGATGTCATCCCTGTCGTTGTAGAGATATCCGGAGACCCGGAGCACCTCGTCGTCGGTGAACCGGTCGACGAAGGGCTGGGCGCACAGGTGGCCGGTCCGGCACAGCACCCCGTAGGAGTCGCTGAGGATCTTCGCGATCTCCTTGAGGTTGTGGACGCCGTCGATGGCGAAGCTCAGGATCGCGGCGCGGTCGGCCGGTTCGCTCGGGCCGAGTATGCGCAGGTGGGGACGTTTGAGCGTCTCGCACAGCATGGCATCGGCGAGTTCGGCGTCGTGCCGGGCAAGTTCGTCGAAACCGATGCCGCTCAGATAGTCGATGGCGGCGTGCAGTCCGTAGGCCTCGGCGATGGCCGGGGTGCCGGCCTCCAGGGAGTGCGGAACCTTGCGGATCGTGTGGCTCTCGGCGTCCACCCAGTCGACGACTCCTCCGCCCAGGGCGGTCGGGCGCAGCTTCTGGAGGTGCTCATGGCGTCCGCAGAGCACACCGATGCCGGTCGGGCCGAGCATCTTGTGGGCGGAGAAGGCCAGGAAGTCGATGTTCTCGCCGCCGATCCGGCGGTGCCCGGCGGACTGCGCCGCGTCGACGACGGTGAGCGCGCCGGCCTCCTTGGCCATCGCCGCCATCTCGGCGACGGGTGCGTAGACACCGGAGACGTTCGAGCAGTGGGTGAGTACGACGACGGCGGGGCGGGCCCGCAGGAGTTCGGCGTACCGGCCGAGGTCGACGGCCCCGGACCGGTCGACGGGGATGGCACGTACATCGGCCACCCGCCGCCAGGGCAGCAGGGCCGAGTGGTGGGCGTCGAAGGGGACGAGAACGATGTCGTCGCGGGTCAGCCCGAGGCCCGAGGCCACCGTGTTGATCGACGCGGTGGTGTTGGCGGTGAAGACGACCTCGCTGCTGAGGAAGCCGGTGAACTGGGCGGTCCGGGTCCGGGCGGCCTCGAAGTCGTCCGAGGCCTGCTCGGAGAGGAAGTGCTTGCCGCGGTGGATGTTCGCGCCGACCTCGTGGTAGTAGCGGACCATCTCGTCCGTTACCTGGCGGGGCGTCAAGCTGGTTGCGGCGCTGTCCAGGTAGACGATGCGCCGGCCGTCGATGGTCTGCCGAAGGAGCGGGAAGTCGTCACGACATCGCTCGGCAGGCGTGGGCTCAATGCTCATTGTTCTCCCCCGTTGGAAGCCGGCTGAGTGACCTCCGAGACGCAGGAGGCGAATTTGCCCGTGCGGGCCGCCGGAATGTACGTCACCGACTCGATCGCGAGCGAGGTCGTCGTGCCCAGCATGTCCAGGAGGCGCTCGCGCAGCGCCTTCTCGTCGACCCGCGCCCCGGCGCTCGGGATGTAGCGGAACTCCATTTCGCCGCTTGCCGGTTGACGCAGCTGGTACACGTCGATGGGCAGGTCGGCGCCGACGGCGCGGTCCACGTCCCGGGGGCTGATCAGGGCCGGGGCGCCGCCCTTGACCACCTTGATCATGGTGGTGAGCCGGCCCTCGTGCGTGGCCTGCGGCAGGTCGCTGCCGCAGACGCACGGCTGCTCGCCGAGCGAGTAGATGTCGCCGGTGCGGTAGCGCAGGTGCGGGGAGATCCGGTCGCCGAGGCTGGTGGCGACGAGCTCGGCGCGCTCGCCCGGCCCGGCGGGCCGGCCGTCCACCAGGAACTCGGCGAAGAAGGTCTGGTTGTTGACGTGCATGCGCCCGGCCGGGCACTCGATGGCCACCCAGCCGAGTTCGGTCATCGAAACGATCTCCGCCATCGGCATGTCGGCGCCGAAGAACTCCTGGAGCTGGCGGCGTGCGACACCGGTGACCAGGGTGTAGGTCAGGGCGACGGCCGAGACCTGCGGCGGCTTGAGCCCACGGGCCTTCAACTGGCGTACGAGGAAGGCCAGGTGGGTCGCGTCCGCGTAGAACCAGTGCGGATCGAACTCCTCGGTCTCGTCGATGGCCTGTTGCACCAGCTGGTCGGGGGTGGCGAGCACATCGTGCGACACCGGCAGGACCAGCGTCCCGTCCGGGAGCGTGCGGTCCTGGATCGTGGTGAACGGGGTCGCGCATTCGACGTCCGAGCAGTTCGGTGCCGCGTAGCGGATCGGGCGGTGCGAACGGCACTGCGCCAGGGCCTCGCCCAGCACCTTGTTGGCCAGGAGGGTCGCCCGCATGCGTTCGGCCAGCGCGTAGGTATGGGTGATCGTGGTCAGCCGCTCACCACCGGTACCGGAGCTCTGGCTCTTCAAGGTCAGCGGATCTCTGAGTGTCTTGCCCCGGGCGAGTACGCCCTGGGGAAAGTTCCGCCGGTAATCGATCTTCTGCGTGGTCGGAATCCGGCGAAAGTCGTCCGCTGTCCGAACGTCCGCCAGACTGATGCCCGCCTCATCGAGGTGTCCGGCAAAGAAGGGAACCTGCTCGTAGGCGAACGCAACCTCCGCCAACGCCTTCTTGAAACTGCTCGGCCGATATCCGATGTCCGTCACTGATGCCAAAGCCGTGCTCCCACTCCTGAAAGCCCACTGATGTCAGGTCGTCCGGCACCGGCCGGCGTCACTCGCCCATCTGCCTGACGAGGCTCAACGGGCGCAGGTCGGTCCAGATCTCGCCGATGTGGGCGAGACACTCGTCCTTGGTGCCGTGCGTGCCTTCGTCGGACCAGCCCGGCGCGAGTTCCCGGTCGACGGGCCAGATGCTGTACTGCTGCTCGTGGTTCACGACCACTCGGTAATCAGCCCCGGTCATCAGGAATTTCCTCCGTTATCACAAACGTGGTCTGGGGAAGCGGGATGTTCTCGAACATCTTCGCCAGATATGCCTGGAGCGATGCCGCGAATATGGCGGTGCTCTCGTCGTCCAGGACAGAGGCACTCTGCCCGGAAGAAGACACGGAACCGGCAGCGGAGGGACTCAGTGAGAAATACGTGTCCGCTGGGATATGGGAAGGCAGGGCGAAAGCGACATCGAATTCACCATCCGCGTTTTCGGCCGACCAGGTTGTCCTCACAGCATATCCGAGGCGCTTTCCCAGCGTATGACATTCTTCTGGGTCGAGCCCGGATCCCGGTGCACGGGTATCGCGCAGTATTTCCATGACAGAACTCATGGACACACCTTCTTCGAGAGCCCGTAGGGCACCGGTCTCGTTCCTGACCCGCGCATTGGGTATGCCGTTCAGGCTCAGCAGAGCGGGATTCTCCCGGGTGAGGAAATTTTCCAGCTCGGCGATACTGCCGATCTCCGTACCCCACGCTGGCCGGACCGAATTGTCGAGTGAGAGCGTCCGGGCCGGACCGCGGCCGATGAGCACATCGTATCGATAGCGGGTCAGTTCATTGTGATGGATTCCACGGCGCAGCCGGACATCGACCAGGGAAATGTCCTCGAACCGGGCCGGCAATCCGGTGAAGAACTCCGGGTCCAGGAGGAGCTCGCGCTCCTTCAGCAGCTGCTGTTCCATGGCGCGCCCGACGCTCTCGGCGGTGGCGCCGGGGCCGGATCGGTAGAGCTCGGCGGCGGCGTACAGGCTGCGCCGCAGTCGGCGGTTCCTGACGTCGCCCAGCAGGATGAACCCGCCGGGGGCAAGGGCGGCGAGGGCGCCCTCGATCACATCGGCGAGGTAGTCGGCGTCGGGAAAGTACTGGATGACCGAATTGAGGACGATGGTGTCGAAGTGGCCGGACGGGAGGCCCGTGAAATCGTGCGCCGGCTGGTTTCTCAGTTCGACCACGCCGCTGAGCTGCGGATTTCTCCCGACGGCACGGGTCAGGATGTCCACCGCGTCGCGGCTGAGGTCGGTGGCCCAGTAGCTCTCGCACCGGGGTGCCACCCGGGAGAGGATCAGCCCGGAGCCGGCGCCTATCTCAAGGACCCGGCGGGGCCGCATCCCCAGAATGGTGTCGACCGTACCGGCACGCCACTCCTCCATCTCCGTGCGGGCTATGGGCTGCCGGTCGTAACTGCTGGTCCATTCCGAGAAGTTCTCACCGAATTCCTGAGAATCCGGCTGAGCCTCATAGACCGAACCGTAAATCATGCGCCACTCGTCGAGGCGACGCTCCTGGACGGATCTGCGCATCTTTTGCAGTGCGCGTTCGGCCGGGACCACCGATACCTGAAGGCGTTTCTCGCCCTCACCGTCCGGCTTTTCCGCAATGGCCACCTTCGCGACGCCTGCATGCCGTAAGAGAGCGGATCTAATGTTCCGAGGATCAAACCCTAAGCGGGTACGACTCCCCCGGCCTATACGACCATCCCCACTCAAGCTCGCCCCCAGTTACTCAAGCTTTCACGAAGTCGAAATAAACGTGGGCCCAGTGTTACTTCGGGCCAGAAGCCCTGTCAAGCATCGACCTGTGGCACCGGCATACGCCCACCGCGTAAACGGAACGGCTAATTCATTTCCACTTCGGCCCGTACGTCCCTCTTCACCCGTTTACACCCATTTGAAACCATCGCCGGAAACCCCTTGACGTGCCACTACGAACTACGCCAAGATCTTTCTCCGTTACGGAGAATGTCCCGCATCCGCCCCGCAGCGGCACAGTCGCAAGGAACGGCCTAATGGACTTCAGCCTCTTCTATTTCTCTGCCGATAGTGCCGGAAGCGAACAGGACCGCTACGAGTTACTCCGTGAAGGTGCGCGGTTCGCCGACACACACGACTTCTCGGCGGTATGGACACCGGAACGCCACTTCCATCAATTCGGTGGGCTCTACCCGAACCCGGCGGTGACCGGCGCGGCCGTCGCCGCCATGACAGAGCGGATCGGGATCCGGGCCGGCAGTGTCGTGGCCCCGACCCACGAGCCGGCCCGCATCGCCGAGGAGTGGTCCGTCGTCGACAACCTCTCCCGCGGCCGGGTCGGTGTCTCCTTCGCCTCCGGCTGGAGCGCCATCGACTTCGCCTTCACGCCCGACAACTATCCCCGGCGCAAGGACCTGATGTTCGAGTACACCCAGGAGGTCCGCCGACTGTGGCGCGGCGAGCCGCTGTACGTACTCGACGGGGCCGGCGACCCCACCGAGGTGAAGGTGTTCCCGCCGCCCGTCCAGCCCGAGCTCCCGGTCTGGATCACCAGCAGCGGAGACGTGGAAACCTTCCGGCGCGCGGGGCAGATCGGCGCCGGACTGCTCACGCATCTCCTGGGCCAGGACCCCGACGAACTGCGCGGCAAGATCGAGGAGTACCGCGCCGCGTTCCGTGAGGCCACCGGCGGCGGCCGCGGCCATGTGGCCCTGATGGTGCACACCTTCCTCGGCAATGACGAGGACGCGATCCGCGAGCAGGTCCGGGGCCCGCTCTCCGACTACCTGCGCAGCTCCCTCGACCTGTTCGTGGGCTCCCGCAGCGTCGCCGCCCTCAAGCTCGACCCGTCGGCCATGCGCTCGGCCGACACCGACTTCCTCGTCGAGCGCGCCTTCGAGCGGTACTTCAACGAGAGCGGCCTGCTCGGCAGCGTGCCGAAGGCCCAGCGCATCGTCGAGCGGCTGCGCGGAACCGGGGTGGACGAAATGGCCTGCCTGATCGACTTCGGACTGCCCAACTCCGAGGTCCTCGACGGCCTCAAGCACCTGGACCAGCTCCGTCAGGCCTGTACCGCCTGATGCCGGCCCACGAGGAAACGTCGCCGCACGGGCCGACCGTCGCCGTCATCGGAACCGGCGGGCTGGCCCGCGCGGTCTGTTACGCGCTCGCCGCGGGCACCCGGCCCGTCCGGGTCCTGGTACTGGGCCGCGACCCGGTGAAGACCGCCGAGATCTGCTGGATCAGCGGCGCCCGCGCGATCGGCGCGGGCGACAGCCCGCCTCCGGTCACCTTCCGGCCGGTGACCGTCGACCCGGCCGCCGCCGGAGCCCTGGCCGAAGCCCTCGCCGAAGCCCGCCCCACGGCCGTTCTGGTGGCGGCCTCCCTCCAGTCCCCCTGGGAGCGGATCAGCGCCCCGTCGGCCTGGACCGCGCTGATCCAGCGTGCCGGCTTCGGTCTGACCATGCCGCTCCAGGCGGTGTTCGCGCGAGAGGCGGGCCGGGCACTCGCCGAGCACCACCCCTCGGGATGGCTGCTCAACGGCTGCTTCCCCGACGCCGTGAACCCGGCCCTGGCCGGCCTCGGTGTCGCCCCGCTCTGCGGGATCGGCAATGTGGCACTCACCGCCACCGGTCTCCAGGAGGCCCTCGCACTCCCCCAGCGGCACCGGCTGCAGGTCCTGGCCCACCACCTGCACCTGCACTCCCCGCCGCCCGGCGTCGAGGAGGTCCGGGCCTGGGTCGACGGGGAGCCCGTCCCCGGGGTCGCCGGCCTGCTCGGACAGCAGCGCGCGGCCTCACGCGCAGAGCTCAACCACGTCACCGGATTCGTCGCCGCCCGGCTGCTGACCGAACTGCTCGCCGGGCAGGAGGTCCGGGCGAACCTGCCCGGCCCGCTGGGCCTGCCCGGCGGCTACCCGGTACGGATCACGGCCGCCGGCCCCACCCCGCACGTCGAACTCAACCTGCCGGAGCAGGTGAGCCGCGCCGAGGCCGTCGCGTACAACGAGCACGCCGCCCGCCACGACGGCGTCGTCATCGAGGACGGCCGCGTCCACTTCACCCGCACCGCACCCGGTGACCTTCCCTCCGAGCTGTCCGGCGGATTCCCCGTCACCGACCTGGAGGAGGCCGCCCACTGCCTGGCCGCCTTCCGGGACCGTCTGCGCGACCGCGACTGAGGGCCGTCCCTCAGAGCCCTCACCACCTACCTAGGAGCCAGCATGTCCGTGACCAGCTTCGACGGGTCCGCTTCCGCACGGTCGGCCAACCTCATTCTCGACCACTACGACCAGGTCGGACGGGCGATCGGGGGGATCGTCGGCGACACCGGTCCGGCACGCGACGACGCCGCCGCGTTCAAGCCCGGCTTCCGGCTGCCCGAGCTCGACGACGACCTGCGGCGCTTCTTCGCCGCCGCCACCGTCGAGTGGCACGAACTGGGCGGCTACGGCGAGCACCGCCTGCACCTGATGGACCTCACCGGCAACCCCGGCACGGGCACCACCAAGACGTTCCCGTCACTGCTGATGGTGGCGCGCGCGGTCGAGTACATCCGCCGCTACGACGAGAGCGTCACGATCTTCTCCCCGACATCGGCCAACAAGGGCACCGCACTGCGCGACGCGGTACTGCGGGCCATCGACGCCGGTCTGGTCACGCCGGAACAGCTGCGCGTGGTCATCATCGCCCCGGCCTCCTGCCGGTCGAAGCTGCGCGACAGCCGGCTGTCGCAGGACCCGACGCTGCGCGCGCTGAACCCGATGTTCCTCTACACCGGAGAGGAGTCCGAGCAGGTCAAGGCCGTCGGCCGGGAGTTCGTCGACATGTACGCCACCGAGGCGTCCAAGCACCTCGACACCCGCCTCTGGTACTCCCTGGAACTGTCCAACTACCTGGTCGCCGACACCGCACGGGCCTTCTTCGAGCAGCGGGCCCTCCCGGACGGCGGGGCCGGCCGGGTCCACGCGCACGCCGTGTCCAGCGCCTTCGGCCTGCTCGGGTACCACGAGGGCCGCGCCGCACTGGAGCGGGCCGGGCTGGCCGACGAGGGCGCCCGGCCGGAGAGCCTGCTCGTCCAGCACCTGGGCACCCCGGACATGGTGCTGAACCTGGCGCACGGCGACTTCAGCCGCGACGGCATGCCCGCCTACGAGCTCAGGGACGGTCTGTACCACCAGTCCGCCGACCCGCGCTTCCCCCAGGTCACCGCCGACCCCGGCGAGGTGCTCGACCCGACCTTCTACACCCACCGCCCGGTCACCTCACCCGCCATGAACGAGCTGATCCGCCGGTACGGCGGCAACGGCATCGTGGTCTCCGGCGAGGAGTGCCGGGAGCGCTACGAAGGGCTGCGGGACCGGCTCTCCGGCACCGGCTGCGCGCTGCCCGCGGACCCCACGGCGCTGCGTGAGCAGTCGCTGGTCATGGGCCTGACCGGAGTGATGAACGCCGTCGACCGCGGCCTGATCGGCGGCACCGGAAAGGACATCGTCGTGCACGGATCGGGTGCCTACACCACGTCCGACTACCAGCCCCTGGAGCACTTCACCGAGATCTCCGGCCCGCAGGACATCGCGTCCGCCCTCTACGGCCGCGCGTGATGTCGCGAACGCCGGACGAACTCCGGCTCCTCGCCGAGGAGTTCTGGCGCTGGCGGGCGGCGACCGCTCCCGACTCCGGCGACGACCTGCCTCGTCTGGAACGCCCGCCCGGCTGGGCACCCGACTGGTCGTCGGACGCCGTCGCGGCCCGCCGGCGGCGCATGGAACAGTGGTACGAGCGCCATCGCCGCCTGGACGTCGCCGACGAACCGGTCTCCGTCCAGGTCGACTTCCGCCTCCTGGGATGCGCACTCGACCGGGTGCACTGGGAGCTGGAACTGCTGCGTGGCTGGCAGCGCGATCCCTGCTTCTACATCGACCAGAGCCTGGTCCCGGTCTACAACCTGCTGCTGGTCTCCACACCGTTCACGGCCGAACGGGCGGACGACGTCGTCCGGTTGCTGCACCACGTGCCGCAGGTGCTGCTCCAGGCACGGGAGAACCTGGCGGACACCGCGGCCAGGCCGTTCGCGGTGGCCGCCCTGCGCAAGCTCGCCGACGCCGACAGTGCGCTCACCACCGCGATGAGCGCACTGGTCCCGTACCTGCCGGCCGCACAGGCGGCCGGTCTGCCCGCCGCCGCCGAGCGGGCCGCCGAGGCGGTCCGGGAGTTCGCCGGCTGGCTGCGCGAGGCCCTCGACGGGTTCCGTGCCGAGGGTGCGGCGGGGCGTGCGGCCGTCGAGTTCCTGCTGCACCGCGTCTCGCTGCTGCCGTACGGTGCGGACCGGCTGCGCGAGCAGGCCAAGCAGGAGTGGACCCGCGCCGTCGCGACGGAGGCCGTCCTGCGGCGGCGGGTGCGCGGCCACGCCGGGACCGAGAAGCAGCACAGTGCGGCCGAGCAGCTCACGCTGGCGCGGACCCAGGAGCACGAGATGCGCCGCTTCTACCGCGAGCGCGGCCTCCTGGGCCAGCCCGAGTCCCTGCGCCATTACCGCTTCGCGGTCTGCCCTCCGTACCTGGCCCCCCTGACCTGGCTGGGCGTGCCCGACGACCTGACCTCGCCGTCGCGCGCCCATGAGGAAGCCGTACGTTACGTTCCCGCCGATTCGGACGTGGAACTGCCGTACTTCGAGCGGGCCGCGGCGATCGACCCCCGGACGGCGATCGTCCACGAGGGCGTCCACGCCCAGCAGTTGGCACTCTCCTGGGCTCACCCGAATCCGGCTCGCCGGCACTTCTACGACTCCGTTCCCAACGAGGGGGTCGCGTTCTACAACGAGGAGTTGATGCTACTCTCGGGCGCCTGCGACTCCAGCCCGACCGGCACCGAGTTCATCGCCAACGCCATGCGCCTGCGAGCCCTGCGGGTCGAGATCGACCTCGGTCTCGCCCTCGGCGAACTCACCATCGACGAGGCCACCGGTCTGCTGTGCCGACTGGTGCCGATGGACGAGGCGACGGCCTGGGCCGAGGCGGTGTTCTTCCTCGGCAACCCGGGCCAGGGGCTGAGCTACCAGACGGGAAAGCTGCAACTCCTGGAACTGCTCGCCGAGGCGGCGGGGCGGGACGGCTTCGACCTGGAGGAGTTCCACGACCGACTGTGGCGGGAGGGAAACACTCCCTTCGCGCTCCAGCGCTGGGAGTTGCTCGGCCTGAGGGATCAGCTCGACGCGGCGGACCGCCTCGCCGGCGCCACCGGTGACTGACTGACCTGGGGGCTGTGTCACGGCCGTTCGCCCATTCCGACGAACCCCGGGCCCGTCGGCGCCGTCCCGGCCCCGTGGCTGGGACGCTCCCCCCATGGCGCAGTTCGAGCAGTTGCACAGCTCCGTCCCCGGCATCGCCTCCGTGATCGAGCGGATGCGCGCGTTCAGTTCCGCCTGGGCGCCGGTGGGCGGGGCCGAGGACGGGGTGGCGGTCTTCAACCGCATCTATCTGACGGTCACCGAGACCGTCCGGCAGCAGATCGACGACGGCGCGTTCCCGGACCGGCGGGCCGCCGAGACGCTGGACGTGCGGTTCGCCGAGCGCTACCTGTCGGCGCTCGACGCCTCGACGGCGGGAGAGCGGACGCCCGACTGCTGGCATCCGCTCTTCCGGTACCGCCACCATCCCGGCGTACGGCCACTGCAGTTCGCCCTGTCCGGCATCAACGCGCACATCGGCCACGACCTGCCGCTCGCCGTCGTGGACACCTGCCGCACGCTCGGCTGTGCCCCGCCCGATCTGGAGGAGGAGTTCGACCGGGTGGGCGATCTCCTGCTGATGCTGGAGGAGCGGGTCCGGGAGGACCTGATGCCGGGCCCCGATCTGCTGGAACTGGCGGACCCGCTCACCCATCTGTTCGGCTCGTGGAGTCTGGAGCGGGCCCGCGAGGCGGCCTGGTCGGCGGCGCTGGTGCTGTGGCGACTGCGTGAAGTGCCTTTGCTCGCCGAGGAGTTCCGCCGCCGACTGGACGCGGGGGCCGGTCTCGTGGGGCGCTTCCTGCTCACTCCCTGCCGCTGAGAGCGCCCCGTCTCCCCTCGTCTAGAAGCAGTCGCCGTACCAGTGGACCGCGCCGGGCGCCGTGACCGTGGCCCGCACCGACTCCTCGGTGGCGAGCAGCGGGCGCGCCATGCCCACGTGCTCCGTCACCTGCCGGGCGTCCGCCATCAGGCCCGGCAGCGCGGCCCGGACCCCGGGGCCGTCGGGGAGCCGGACCCGGACCCGGCTCAGCCCTGCCTCCCGGCCCCGTTCGCCGGCGGCGGCGTACAGCTCGCCCAGGCACTCGGGGGCGCCCGCGAACTCCCGCACCTCCAGGTACTCCCCCTCGTGCTGGGTCACGAGCATGCCGACGAGCGCCCCCGACGCCGGGTCCTGTGCCACGAGCGAGCGCTCGACCGGGCCGTACCAGGCGGGCACCCGCACCGCCCAGTCCTCGGCCGCCCGCACCGAGCTGAGCGGCCGGACCGCGTTGTACGCGTGGTGCAGCGCGGCCGACTCCGCGGCGTCCCGCGCGGTGGCGGCGCGGATCCGGAACGCCCCGGCGGCGGGCGAGGGGGCGAGCCGCCCCTCGGTGTACGTACTGCCGAACTCCTGCCATCCCGAGCCCCGGTAGACGCCCGGCGTCCCGGTGAACAGCAGTGACCAGGCACACTGTTCGGCCGTCATCGTCTGCTCCGCCGCCACCAGCAGCCGCCGCACGAGACCCTGGCCGCGGGCCTCGGGCCGGGTGGCGACGCTGCCGATGCCGCCGACCCGCTGCGGGATGCCGTGCGCGTCGCGGATCTGCCTCGGTACGTAGACGACGACCGCGTCGATCCCGTCTCCCGCGGCATTCTGTGCGACGAAGGTGTGCCGGTGGCGGTCCGGGTCGAGGGCGTGCAGGTCGGCGAGGTGCGGGGCGTCGAAGCAGCGCCGCCACAGGGCGGCCAGTGCCGGGTCGTCGGCCGGGGTGGCGGTGCGGATCGTGGCGGTCACAGGATCAGGTTCCCGTCCGTGCGCGCCTTGTCGCCGTTGGCGGGCATGGCGGTGCGCTCGGTGCCGTCCTCCACACAGGTGGTGTGCAGGACCGAGTCCAGGGCGTCCGGGGCGAGGTGGAGGGCGCCGCCGGTGAAGCGGCTGCCGGTCGCCGCGTAGTGGTTGGTGCCGTCGGCGATGCGGACATGGGCGGTGTCCGGGCCGGCGGCGGAGCTGCTGAGACCGCTGATGTCCCAGGTCAGCTTCCCGGCGCCGGCGGCCCGGCCGAGCAGCGCCTTGGCCTTGTTGCTGCCGGTGAGGCGGGCGCCGCCGGTGACGGTGATCCGCTGGTCGCGCACCGCGCTGAGCTCGATGCCGGTGTTGTCGTAACTGCCGCCGTCGATCCGGAGCTCGGCCGATCCGACCGAGAGCGGGGCCGCGTTCTCGGCGCCGGTGACCGTGCAGTCGGTGAAGTGGACGGGTCCCGCGCCGCGCAGGATCGCGCCGTCGACCCCCTTGAACGTGCAGCGCACGAAGTGCACGGGCGCGGTGACCGGGGTCTGGACGAGGACGGCTCCGGCGGGCGGCTCGAAGGAGCAGTCGCTGATGGTGGTCGGCCGGGTGGATCGGGCGGAGCGCTGGGCGACGGCGAAGGTCTTCGCCGTGCAGCCGCGCACCTGGGCGCCGTCGGCGTTGACGGTGAGGGTGCCGGCCTGGTCGAAGGTGGGGCGGGCGATCACCGTGATGTCCTCCAGGGTCAGATCGGTGATCTTGGTGTTGGCGGTGAACCAGGAGCAGACATGTCTGCGTACGGTGATCCGCTTCGCCGAAATGCCCCACTGGGCACCGGAGTTGGCGATGTCCATCAGCCCGGAGTTGCCGTCGAAGAGCAGGTCGTGCTCGTACTGCCCGTGTGTCGTGAACGGGTTGCCGCCCGCGTCGTCGCCGTCGCCGTGGCAGTTCACGACGGTGCAGTAGGCGGAGGCGGTGAGGTCGTTGAGGTGGCGGACATTGCTGGTCGTGCAGTCCGCGACCCGCCCGTACAGGCAGTAGATCTGCTGGGTGAGGTAGCCCGCGCCGCCGTACTCGACGGTGGGCGGGTTCTTCAGGGAGCAGTCCTCGGTGCGGAAGCGGGTGCACCAGCGGCGCATGATGACCGGCCAGAAGGTGCCGGTGGCGTGGATCCCGGAGACGTCGCAGCCCACGGCGTACTCGAAGCTGACGGGGTGGGAGCCGGTGTACTCGTCGGGGCCCGCGCCCTCGAAGACCATGTTGCGGATGTGGGTGGACCGGACCGGTTCGATCCGGGTCCAGGTGAGCTTGCGGCCCTCGGCGAGCTCCCAGCCGTTGAGGTAGCCGATCCGGATGTGCCCGGCGTCGACGATCTCGGTGATCTCGACCAGCTTCTGCAGCTCGCGTTCGTCACCGCCGCCGCCCGCGACCGGGTCCACCTGCACGGACCACCACTGGCCGACCTCGAACGCCTTGGCGTCGGGGACCGGGAAGGTGTCGGTGAGCTCGATGACCTTGCCGGAGAGCGTGTGCCTGACGGTGGTGTCGGTGACGGTGCCGCGGAAGGAGAGGACGGCGCCGAAGGGGTTGTCGTGGGTGTTCTTCTCGATGCCTTCGGTGCGTATGAGGTGGCCGCCGAAGTCGAGTTCGATGTTGGAGCGGTTGAAGAGGTGGCGTTTGGTGAACAGGAGGTCGGTGTGGGCTTCGATGCGGTGGACGCTGTTGTCGGCGATCATGGCGTCGAGTGCGGCGTCGGCGGGGGTCTTGGCGTCGAAGTGGCCGAAGGTGCGGAAGTCGAGGGTGCCGGTGTGGAGCTGGTGCCAGCGGCCGGTCCTGGTGTTCTGCGGGGCGATGACGGTGCCGCCGTTGTGGGCGGTTGTCGACTTCTTGTCCCAGCGCACGGCCATGCCGCCGCCGTCGCCGGGGGTGTGGTAGCCGGCGATCAGGACCTGGGTGCCGTCGTCGAGGGGTTTGGTGTTCAGTGCGCGCAGCGCGGCGACGGTGTCGGCGCGGAGTACGTCACCGGTGTGTGCGGGGGCGGCCTGGGCGGAGCCGGCGGCCACGGCCGAGCCGGCCATGACCAGACCGGCCAGACCCGAAGCCCGCAGCAGATTCCGGCGGGACGAGGCCGGGGACGGCTCGGAGGAAGAAGCCGGGGACGAAGCATTGACGGACATGACGGAGGCGCTCCTCGCGTTGTCGATGCGTGCGATGCGTGCGATGCGTGCAATGCATGGGATGCGTGCTCGGTGAGAACCGGCTGTCGCGGCTGCCGGTCGGTCGCGGTCAGATCGTGTTGCGGTACGGCGGCATGAAGCGCATCCGCGGCATCTGGTCGGCCAGCACTCCCCCGTCGACGACGATGCGCGCCCCGGTGAGGTACGCCCCGGCGTCCGAGGCGAGCAGCAGCAGCGCGCCCACGCATTCGTCGGGCCGCGCGTACCTGCCGAGCGGAATGCGCTCGCGGTACGCGGATTCGAAGGCCTCCCGGTCGAAGGGGAATTCGCCGTCGATGGGGGTCTCGACCATGCCGGGGGCGAGGGTGTTGGCGGTGATGCCGTGCGGGGCGAGTTCGACCGCCAGGGTCTCGGTGAGCAGTTGGGCGGCGGCCTTGGAGGCGTTGTAGTGGGCCAGGCCGGCCTCCGCCACCAGGGCGTTCTTCGAGGTGATGGTGATGATGCGGCCCGCGACCGAGTCCGCCGTCATGTGTTCGGCGATCCGCTGGCTGAGGAAGAAGACGGCGTCGACGTTGACCCGCATGATGTGCGACCAGCTCGCGGGGGTGATCTCGTTGAAGCGTTCCAGCGCCGCCGTGCCGGCGTTGTTGACCAGGATGTGCAGCGGGCCCGCCTCGGCGCGCACGGCGTCGACGAAGCCGGGCAGCGCGTCGATGTCCGCGAGATCCTGGCCGTACGTCCGGCAGCCGCGGCCGAGTGCCTCGATCGCCGCGGCGGTCTCGGCGATGCCCTCGGCGCCGGGCAGGTCGACGAGGACCAGATCGGCGCCCGCCTCCGCGAGTCCCACGGCGAAGGACCGGCCCAGGCCCCGGGCGGCCCCGGTCACGACCGCGGTGCGGCCGGTCAGATCGAAGCGGTCGGTTCCGCGGGGCGGGACGGCTGCGGTCATGGCGGGGTTCCTCCAGACGGAGCGGTACGGAGAGGGGTGGGTCGGGTCCGGTTCTGATCGCCGGAGGGGTCCGGACCGCCGCGCAGGGACACTTGGGTGGTGGCGCGGCGGCCCGGCTGCCGGTCGGTACCGGGCGACAGGGGGATGAGCCCGGCGCCGTACCGGCAGGTTCGGAGGAACGGCCGGATCAGCCGTTCAGGCCCAGCAGGTCCAGCGACGGCCGGTGGATGATCTCCTCCACCGCGTCCGCGTCGAGCGGCGGCAGCCCGGGGATGCCGGGGATGCGGGCGATCTCCCGCAGCCCCTTCACCGAGTCGTCGACCGTCGTGAACGGGTAGTCGCTGCCGAACAGCACCTTGTGGAAGACCCCGTAGTCCTGGACCAGCCGGAGGCTGTGCCAGAGCTGGAAGGGCCGGTAGTGCAGGGCGCTGAGGTCGGCGTACACGTGCGGGTGCTTGCGGATGACCGCGATGCACTCGCCCTCGAAGGGGTGGCCGAGGTGGGCGAGGACCATCCGCAGTTCCGGGTGGCGGATGGCGACCGCGTCCAGATGGCGGGGCATCGCCCACTCCAGCGGTGCGCTCGACACGAAGGTGGTGCCGGTGTGCACCAGGAGCGGGAGGCCGTGCCGTTCGGCGTACGTGTACAGCTCGTCGTACTCCTCGGCCGCCGGGTCGAAGCCCGCGTACATCGGCATCAGCTTGATGCCGCGCAGGCCCAGTTCCTGGTGGCCGTAGCGGAGTTCGTCCTGCCAGCCGGGCTGGGTGGGGTCGAGCGAGAGGTAGCCGATGAGCCGGTCGGGGTGCGCTCCGGCGTACGAGGCGACGGCGGCGTCGTCGACCCAGAGGCCGCTGCGCCGCGCCTTGCCGCCGACGACGATCGTGCGGGTGCCCTCGGGGGCGGTGGCGGCGTACTCCTCCCACTTCACCGTGAGGTCGACCTCGCCTGCGTGGGCGCGGGCGGAGTCGGATTTGAACGGGTCGGTGAAGTCGTGGCTGTGCCGGAAGAGATGGGAGTGGACGTCGACGATCATGTCCGGTTCCGCTTCTCCCAGCCGTCCGCGAACATGTTCCAGAAGCGGTGGCTGGGCGGGTGCTCCTCGAAGACCTCGTCGACGAGCTCGACACCGAGACCCGGGGCGGTCGGCAGGCCGATGCGGCCGTCGACGATCGGGAGGGTGCCCTTGAGGGCGTCGAAGACGTAGTCCTCCAGGAGCCCGTCGAAGGTTTCGAGGATCTTGAAGTTGGGGATTCCGAGCGTCGCGTGCACCGAGACGGTGGTGCAGAGCGGCGAGTTCGAGTTGTGCGGGGCGACGAGCATGCCGTGGGTATCGGCGATCGCGGCGAGTTTCCTGACCTCGGTGAAGCCGCCGGCCATGGAGAGGTCGGGCTGGATGATGTCGACCGCGTTGGTGGCGAAGAGCTGCTTGTACTCGTAGCGGTTGTGGAAGTGCTCACCGCCGGAGATCGGGAACGCGGCGCGCTGGCGCAGTTCCGCGTACCGCTCGATGTGGGTCCACGGCATCGGCTCCTCGAACCAGCCGATGTCGAAGGGCTCCAGCTCCCGCACCAGCCGGGCCGCGGTCGGCATGGCGAACCGGGCGTGGCCCTCGATGAAGAGGTCGACATCGGGTCCGATGGCCTCGCGGACGGCGGCCACGAGGTCGACGGAGCGGCGCAGTTCGGGGCGCTCCAGCTCGTGCAGGCCGGGGCCGAACGGGTCGAACTTGAGGGCGGTGAAGCCCTTCGCCACGGTCTCCTTGGCCTTGGCCGCGAAGGTCTCGGGATCGCGCTCGCCGGTGTACCAGCCGTTGGCGTAGACGCGTACGTCGTCGCGGCAGGCGCCGCCGGTCAGCCGGTAGGCGGGGACGCCGAGCGCCTTGCCCATCAGGTCGTACATGGCCTGGTCGAGGCCGGACAGGGCGACGCCGCCCATGTCGCCGCCGCGCAGGAAGTCGCCCTGGTAGACGCGGAGCCAGAGCTCCTCGATGTCGAAGGGGTCGGCGCCGATGAGATGGCGCCGGGCGATCGCCTCGGTGAGCTCGCAGACCTCGCGGACGCGGTAGGGGTGGGTGATCTCGCCGATGCCGGACAGGCCCTCGTCGGTGTGGACCCGGACGTAGCCGAAGTCGCGCCAGGAGGTGCCGAGCATCAGGGTCTCGACGCGGGTGATCCGGCCTGCGGGGCCTGCCGGGCGGGTGCGGTTGACGGTCAGCATCAGCGGGTCGCTCCGCCCATGGTGGAGGTGTTCTCCAGGTCGCGGGCGCCGCCGTCGGCGAGCACGGCCTTGACCGCGGCCTCGGTGCCCTCGATGAGACGGTCCACGTCGGCGTCGGTGTGGGCGTAGCTGATGTGGCTGCGCTTGAGGTTGAGCGGCAGCTCGAACAGGCCGTGGTCCAGGAGTTTGCGGCGGTAGCCGACGAAGAGCGAGGCGTCGTTGTTCAGCAGGTCCGCGTAGGTGCGGGGGGCCTCGCCCGGCATGAAGTAGCTGACGAAGACGGAGCCGTAGCCGGTGACGACGGCGGGGACGCCGAGGCGCTCGTACAGTCCGGTCAGTTCGGTGCGGACGCGCTCGCCGAGCCGGAACACGTGCTCATGGACGGGCTCCTCGCGGAGCTTGCGCAGGGTGGCGAGGGCGGCGGCGACGACGGAGGGGTGGCCGTTGTACGTACCGGCGAAGAAGGCGGGGGCGCCGGGGCGGGTGGAGAAGAGGTCCATCAGGTCGGCGCGGCCGCCGATCGCGCCGACGGGCGCGCCGTTGGCGATGGCCTTGCCGAGGGTGGTGAGGTCGGGGGTGACGCCGGAGATCTTCTGCCAGCCGCCGATGTCGTGACGGAAGCCGGTGATGACCTCGTCGAAGATCAGGACGCTGCCGGCCTTCGTGGTCTCCTCGCGCAGCGTGGTGAGGAACTCCTGGTACGGCAGGAGCGCGCCGACGTTGTGCGGGACCGGCTCGACGATCACGGCGGCGATGTCGGAGCCGTGCTCGGCGAAGGTGCGGCGGACGGCCTCGCTGTCGTTGAACGGCAGGACGAGGGTTGCTTCGAGGACCTCGGGCAGGATGCCGGTGGAGATCGGGTCGTGGCCGCCGACCTTCTCGGGCGCGGAGATGACGTTGAGGCTGACCGCGTCGTGCCAGCCGTGGTAGCAGCCCTGGAACTTGACGACCAGGCGGCGGCCGGTGGCGGCGCGGGAGACGCGCAGCGCGTGGAAGGTGGCCTCGCTGCCGGTGCTGGTGAGCAGCACCTTCTCGATCGAGGGGATCAGCTCGGTGAGCTGTTCGGCGAGGAGGACCTCGCCCTCGGTGACACCGACGCCCATGTGGCCGAGGGTGGCACCGGCCTCCGCGGTGGCTCGGGCCACGTCGGGGTCGTTGTGGCCGAGCAGGGGCGGTCCGAACGCCGAGTGGAAGTCGGTGTACTCGCGTCCGTCGGCGGTACGGAACCGTGCGCCGTCCGTCCCCGTGACGACCAGGTCGGTCAGTCCGGGAACGCTGCGCTGACCGCTGTTCACGCCGCCGGGTACGACCTGGCGGGCGCGCTCGGCGAGTCGGGCTCCGGATTCGTTGCCCACCGGGCCTGAACTCATATCGCTTGCTCCTTGCGTCGAGAGTCGTCGGTCTTCACAGGCCCTGCCCGGCCCGTGAATCCCTGGCGCCATCCGCCCGGCAGTCGCCGCAGGAAGGGAATGATCCGTGGTGCTTGGAGTGGTGCTTGAGGTGGTGCGTTCGCTTTTTCCGAACACTGTTCTGTAGAGCAGAACAGTGCCTGGATATTACGTCCGGCTTCGGGGCGGGTCAAGACCTTTCCGGGCCCCGGAAGGCCCGTTTCCGTGCCTTCTTCGCAGAGAACGCGCGTTCCGAGCCCCACCGAGGGACTACGCTGTTCTGCTATGACGAACAGTGCTGCCCCAGAAGAACCGAAGTACTGGGTCAAGAGCGTGGCCAGGGCAGCGGACATCCTCGAGGCGCTCGCCGCCCCCGCACAGGGCAACGGCCTGAGCGTCACGGAAGTCGGCCAGGCCTGCTCCATCTCCAAGAGCGCCGCCTTCGGCATGCTCCAGACCCTGCGCGCGTACGGCCTGGTCTCGGACGACGGCGAGGGCATGAACCGCCGCTACCGGCTCGGCATGAGCCTGGCCAGACTCGGCGACCGGGCCCGCTCCCAGGTGTCCCTGCGCGGCGTCGCCCACCCGGTGCTGCGCGAGCTGACCCGGACCACCGGGATGGCGTCCAGGCTCGCCGTCCCCGAGGACGGCCACGCGGTCGTCGTGGACCAGGTCGAGCTCGACCAGCGCGTCCGGCTCGATCTGCGGATGGGGCAGCGCGAGCTGCCGCACTGCACGGGCCTGGGCAAGGCGCTGCTCTCCGCCGTGCCGCAGAGCGAGGCGGCCGCGGTCGTCGAGCGGTTCGGGCTGCCCCGGCGCACCTCCCGCACGATCACCGACCCGGCGACCTTCCTGTCGCATCTGCGCGACATAGCCCGGGTCGGCTACGCCCTGGACGACGAGGAGGACGCCGAGGGCATCATCTGCATCGGCGCGCCGGTCTTCGACGACCGCTCGGTGTGCGCCGGGGCCGTCTCCATCACCGGCCTGAAGCTCGGCCTGCCGGCCTGGCGCTACCAGGAGCTGGGCGGCCAGGTGCGGGACGCGGCCCGCCGGATCAGCGTCTCGCTCGGCTGGGTCGACAACGCGGACGAGGCCGCATCCGACACCGACACGTCGCAATCCGACGGATTCGGGTCTTGACCAAGACGGATTCGGGTCTTGACCAAACGGCTTAACCCGCCGTAGGTTCCCTGCCAACCGCGGTGACATTCCATGGTCACCGGCGTTTTACCCTTTCCGGCCTGGTTCCGGCGCCTGCCCATCGCGCCGTGAGCACTCGAAGGCCGGACCTTTTCAGCCATCCGCCTCATGGCAGTCCCCCGCAGGAACGCTCCCTCACTTATCGCACTTCTCGGAAGGCGAAGTCCGCATGAGCGTTCCGCACCACCACAACTCCGCCTCGTCCCGCCGGAATCTGCTGCGGGCTTCGGGTCTGGCCGGTCTGGTCATGGCCGGCTCGGCCGTGGCCGCCGGTTCCGCCCAGGCCGCCCCCGCACACACCGGTGACGTGCTCCGCGCCGACACCGTCGCCGCGCTGCGCGCACTGAACACCAAACCCCTCGACGACGGCACCCAGGTCCTGATCGCCGGCTACCACACCCCCGGCGACGGCGGCGGCATGGCCGTGCGCTGGGACAAGAAGTCGACCGCCGCCCACAACGGCGGCACCGTCATCGCCCCGCAGAACACCAGGACCGGCCGCTGGCACCAGCTCCACACCGGCACCCTCGACTTCCGCACCTTCGGCCACTTCGACGCCAAGACCCCCGCCGACGCCGCACTCGACGCCATGATCGCCGACAACAGCGTCCACCGCATCGAAGCCCACACCGACCTCCTGTTCACCAAACGCCACCTCTTCAACCGCTCCAACATCGAACTCGACTTCGGCGGCCACCTCATACGCACCGAAGGCATCGAGAAGAACACCCACGACAACCCCTTCGGCGCCGTCCTCTCCTTCCGCGGCACCGTCACCGACACCACCGTCGAACACTCCCTGAGCGCGGCGATGCCGGACCTCTCGGACCTCTTCGAGGTCGGTGACTCCTCGAAGTTCGCCGTGGGCCAGTGGTGGGCCGTGGAGATCAACGCCCTGGCGGGGAAGTACGAGAAGGAGATCCAGCGGCTCGTCCAGGTCACCGATGTCGTCGACGCGACGCACATCCGGGTCAACTACCAGATCGGCTGGGACCTTGCCGCGGGCCGCACCCTGACCTGGACCCGCGTCGAGCCCGTCGACCGCGCCCACGTCCGCAACATGGTCTTCGAGGGCTGGGGCGAGGACGAGATGACCGGCTCGCACCCGGTCGCGTACGAGTACGCGGTGCGCTGCGACGTCTCCGGGATCGAGGCCGTCGGCACCTTCTGGCCGGTCGTGATGCGCCGCTGGTGCACGTACTACCGCACCGAGCAGTGCTCGCTGACCAACCCGAAGTCCGTCACCTACGGCGGCGCGGGCTACCTCACCCAGCAGATCTACTGCCTGTACGGGCACGTCGAGGACTGTCACACCTCCAACGCCCGTCACCTCAACGACTTCACGGCCTCCGCCTACTGCTACGTCACCAACTGCCACGGCGACGGTGACGACGAGGGCCCGTTCGTGACGCACGGCCAGTTCGAGCACGACCTCGTCTACACCGGCAACTCCGGGCTGATGACCTTCGCCAACTCCGGCGCGGCCTGGGGCGGCAGGGCCAAGCGGATCACCGTACGCCGGCACGCCTGCTCCTGGTTCGTGGCCCGGGTCAAGATCACCGATCTGACCCTGGAGGACGTCCTGGTCATCGGCAAGAAGTCCCTCGCCGGCTCCGGAATGCTCTGGGTCAACGCCGACGGTGTGCAGATGCGCGGCTGTACGGCCACCGGGCCGCTGATCGTCTCCCGGGCCTCGGACCTCTCCGCCCGGCCCAATGTGATCGCCGACTCCTCGTTCGCGTTCGCGGCGGGCGCCGAGATCACCCAGGCCAACGTCACCGCCCCGCTCACCGTCCAGCGCAGCGTCCTCAAGGGCGTCGACGGCGCGGTGTTCAACGGCACCGGCCCGCTCACCCTGGACCAGTGCACGCTGACCGGCTCCAAGGACACCGCCCCCGTCTCGCTCGCGCACGCCGACGTCACCGTGCTAGGCGGCGAACTCCGCGACACCGGGCTGAAGCTGACCTCGGCGAAGGACCAGCGGCTGCGCGTCGACGGCACCCGGCTGAGCGGCACCAACAAGGACGGCGCGCTGCTCGCCCGCACCGGCTCCGGACGGACCGTCGACTGGCAGCTCACCGGCCTCGACTCGACCGCGCCCAAGGGCACCGCCCATGTGCTGGTCACCGAAGGCCCCAACCGCTACCGGAACACCGGCTCCACCTTCACCGGCGGCCGGCTCGAACTGCGGCCCGCGGCGTTCACCGGCGACAGCCATCTGCTGCACACCGGCTGCGTCGAGGACGGCACCGAGCGCACCGCACTGCCGGACGAGGGCGACCGCGTCGCCCACACCGCGGCCACGCTGCGCATCTGACCACCCCGCCCACCGAGCACCAGGGATTCCCGTGTCCACGCATACCCCGATCACCGGCCGGCCCGTACGGGTCGCGCTCGTCGGCGCCGGCAACCGCGGTCTGACGTACGCCGAGTGGATCAAGGCGCACCCCGAGCGCGCCGAGCTCGTCGCCGTCGCCGACCCGCGCCCCGCGGCGCGGGCCGCGGCCGGCGCACCCGTCGAGTTCGACGACTGGCGGCCGCTGGTCGAGAACCGCATCGCCGACGCCGTCGTCGTCGCCACCCAGGACCGCTTCCATGTGGAGCCGGTGCTGGCGCTGGCCGAGGCCGGTTACGCGATCCTCGCCGAGAAGCCCCTCGCCCCGACCGAGGAGGAGACCCGGCGGATCGTCGAGGGCGTGGAGCGGTCCGGGGTCCTGTTCGCGGTGTGCCACGTCATGCGGTACACCCCGTACACCGACCTGGTGAAGGAGGTCGTGGACTCCGGCGTGCTCGGTCAGCTGGTCTCCCTCGACCATCTGGAGCCGGTCGGCTGGTGGCACTACGCCCACAGCTATGTGCGCGGGCCGTGGCGCAGCGAGAAGGACTCCTCGCCGATGCTGCTCGCCAAGTCCTGCCACGACCTGGACTGGATCACGTACGTGATGGGCGGCCGGATCGAGCGGGTCTCCAGCTTCGGCTCCCTGAAGCACTTCCGGCCCGAGAACGCCCCGGCCGGATCCGCGGAGCGCTGTCTCGACTGTGCGGTCGAGACCGACTGCCCGTACAGCGCGCTGAAGCTCTACATGCCGACGCTGCGCGAGAAGGGCGCGGTCTGGCCGGTCACCCATGTCACCGAGGCGACCGACGAGGCCGGTCTCGTGCGGGCGCTGCGCGAGGGCCCGTACGGCGTCTGCGCGTACCGGGGCGACAACGACGTGGTCGACCACCAGGTCCTCGCCATGCAGCTGACGGACGGGGTGACCGCGACCTTCCAGATGGTGGCGTTCACCGAGCAGACGCACCGCCAGACCCGGATCTTCGGCTCGCACGGCTGGCTGATCGGCGACGGCGAGCGGGTCACGGTGCAGGACTTCCGTACCGGCGAAACCACCGTCCATGAACTCGGCGCCTCCGGTTCGAACGCGGCGGACGGGCACGGTGGCGGGGACGCCGCGCTCGTCGAGGCGTTCGTCACCGCCGTCGCCACGGCTGACGCCGGGGCGGTCCGCTCCGGCCCCGCCACCTCGCTCGGCAGCCATCTCGCGGCGTTCGCCGCCGAACGCGCCCGCCACACCGGCACCGTCCAGACGGTCCCGGCCCAGTGACTCCCTCTCTTCCCGGCCCCACCCTCACGTCCTCGGAGGACCACACCATGTCCCGTCTCCTCACCCGCCGTTCCAGAGTCCGCGCCGTCGCCGCCCCCGTGCTGGCCACCGCGCTCGCCGCCGGTGTGCTGGCCGGCTGTTCCGGCAGCGGCAGCGACGACAACACCGTCACCATGTGGACCTACCCGGTCATCTTCGACGAGGCCAAGAACAAGGCGTACTGGGACGGCCTGGTCAAGGCGTTCGAGAAGGAGCACTCGGGCGTCAAGGTGAAGGTGGAGACCTTCCCGTGGGCCAACCGCGACACCGCGCTGGCCACCGCGATCGCCTCCGGCAAGGGCCCGGACGCGGTCTACCTGATCCCGGACCAGCTGCCGAAGTACGCCAGGAGCATCGTCCCGGCCGACGACTACATGCCGGCCGACGCCAAGTCGGACTACACCGACTTCGCGCTGAAGTCCGTCACGATCGACGGCAAGGCGCTCGGCACCCCGGTCCTGACCAGCGCCAACCCGCTGATCTGCGACAAGCGGGTGTTCGCCGCGATCGGTGAGAAGACCTACCCGACGAGCTGGGCGGAGCTGGAGGCGCTGGCCCCGAAGCTGAAGGAGAAGGGCTACTACGCCACCAGCTACAGCGGTGACACCCAGCAGACCCTGAACATGACCTTCTACCCGCTGCTGTGGCAGGCCGGCGGCGACGTGTTCTCCGAGGACGGCAAGACCGTCACCTTCAACGACGCGGCCGGCGTCAAGGCGCTGACGTACCTGAAGAAGCTGGTCGACGGCGGCTACACCGACAAGGACCTGGTCACCACCACGCCCAAGCTGGAGCAGACCCCGACCGCCAAGGGCAAGGTGGCCTGCACCTGGCAGAACACCCCGGCGGACGTCGAGCCGTTCTGGGGCAAGGAGAACATCGTCGTCCAGCCGCCGCTGAAGGACGCGAAGTCGGTCGGCTACGGCACGGTCGGCGCGCTGTCGATGCTGAAGGGCGCCGACAAGAAGAACACCGGCGACTGGCTGAACTTCGTCGCCGAGTCGAAGAACGCGGCCGGTCTGCAGAAGGGCGCGGGCTACTTCCCGGCCCGCAAGTCCGGCGGCGACCTGTACCCGGGCGACGCCCTCCAGAGCGCGGTCGGCGCCACGCTGCCGACCATGGACGTGGGCCCGCTCCAGGACAAGGCCCGTGAGGTCCAGGGCGTCCTGGCACCGGAGATCCAGGCGGCGCTGCTGGGCAAGAAGAGCCCGCAGGAGGCGCTGAACGCCGCGCAGAAGGCCGCGCAGGCGATGCTCGGCCGCTGACCCGACCGGGCGCGGTACCGGGTCCGCCCGCACTCGGACCCGGCACCGCCCCCTCCCCGGGGCATCCCCCCGACCCCCCGCAATTCCCCCGTACCGCAAGGAGATCCCCGTGGCAGTCGTCGCGGAACCAACCCGCCGGGGCCGTCGCAGCGGGCCGCAGGCGCGCCGCGAGGCCCGGATCGGCCTGCTCTTCGTCCTTCCGTGCTTCCTGCTCTTCCTGGCGTTCCGGTTCGGTCCGGGCATCGCCGGGGTGCTGATGAGCTTCACCGACTACTCCCTGACGGGCGGCGGCAGCTTCATCGGGCTGGACAACTTCACCCGCCTGTGGGACGACCCGCTGTTCTGGCAGGCGCTCAAGGTCACGGTCCTCTACACCGTGCTCGCGGTGCCGGGCACGCTGATCGCCTCGGTGTCCCTGGCCCTGATCACCCGC
Source organism: Streptomyces sp. NPDC001933 (assembly GCF_042890955.1). Taxonomy (NCBI): domain Bacteria; kingdom Bacillati; phylum Actinomycetota; class Actinomycetes; order Kitasatosporales; family Streptomycetaceae; genus Streptomyces; species Streptomyces sp. NPDC001933. The sequence continues at coordinate 224,842 of NZ_JBIASS010000017.1, forward strand.
CGCGCGTTCCGCGGCGCCAAGTTCTTCCGTTCGGTGTTCTTCCTGCCGGTCGTCACCTCGCTGGTGCTGGCCGCCACCGTCTTCGTCTGGATCTTCTCGACCGGTGGGCCGTGGTCCACCCTGATGAGCTGGTTCGGGATGTCCGAGGGCTCCTGGCTCTCCGACGACGTGCTGGTACTGCCAGCGCTCGCGATCGTCGGCGTCTGGTCCCGCTTCGGGTACGGGATGCTCATCCTGCTGGCCCGGATGCAGGACATTCCGCGTGAGCTGGAGGAGGC
>NZ_JBIASS010000018.1:0-215054 GCF_042890955.1 Streptomyces sp. NPDC001933
CAAGACGCTCGGTTGGAAGACGCCCGCCGAGGCGTTCAACGAGCAGCTACAGTTGCTTCAACAAGCTGGTGTTGCAACGACCGGTTGAATCCGGTCTGGTCTTGGGCGGGGAATCGGATGCGGAAGCCAGTCAGGGCTCCTTCCTCTGTGATCGCGGCGAGTTCTGACACTGCGTCGGCGAGCGACTCGCTGAGCGGATCACGGAGCTCATGGGCCGTGATGTAGAGGGCGACGAGCAGCAGCGCCGGGTCCTGGTGTTGGTCGTGCAGGGCCTTGATGGCGCGTACTGCCCGCTGCTGCTCGTCCCTGGCGAGGTCACCTTGCGGTTGGTTCAGAACACGGTTGATGATCTTGCGTCCGGAGTTCCATACATGGCAGCTCCAGCCCTCGGTGCCGGGCGGAAGGCATCGGTTGGCGACGGGGACGTCCGGGGCGGTGTTTCGGGTCGTCATGGTGGTCATGTCATCCCTTCGGGTCTCGGTCTGGGACACCCGTCACGCTACGGTCCTGTTGTGCCCGACTTGGAGCCGGTGACCTGCATCTTTACTGCGATGGGTCATTCCCGCCGTGGAGTAGGTCCGCCGATCGATGAGCACGGGCACATTGCGTGGCCGGTCTTGAAGATGTACCACCGGGCCATCGGGTGTGAGTCTGTGGTGGCGGGCTGGCTCGACTGATCGAAGGCGGAGAATGGTCGTTCAACACGGCCGTTGCGTCATGGGCACGGGGCGACGTGGATGTTGCGCAGCGGGGTGGAAGCGAATGTTGCTGCTGTCTGTTCCGGCGGTGTGAATGCTGGACCTGTTGGGGGCGAGGAACTCCTGCGCACTCGCGCTGAAGCTGTTGGGCGCCTCGCCGGGGGACTTCCAGCGGGGATCGTGGCCGAGATCGGCTTCTGGGTGACGTGCTGCGCGGCGAGGGGCGCCGTGAGCGCCCGGGCGCGAGCGGTTTGGGATCCTGCGCTATCTCGAGTCCCTGTAACCCGCCCTTTGGGGGCTGGACTGGCAGGATCGGAAGCCTGTGAGAGAGCATCGCCGCGCGACATCGCAGCCGCGGTCCGGGGTCGTCACCTTGCCGCCGCCGGTTACGTCCGATCAGCTTGCTGGGTTCCTCGGTGATGCCCGCGGGCTGCGGGAGCGGTTCTACATTGCCGTGGTCGACGTGCGCGCCCTGCCCGCGAGTGTCGTGGTCAGAAGAAGCGTGGTCCGGCTTCGGTGACCCTCACCGATTCGACCAGGCCGGGCTCGCCCTTGTCCACGGTTTGACAGGTGTATGTGGTTGCCGCGTTCAGAGGTACGAGCACTGCCTTGGGAATGTTGTTGCAGCGTACGAGTTCGGGGTCGTAGTTTCCGTAGAGCAGGCCGGCTGCGCCGTCTCGGGTCAGGACACCCTTGCGCGGGACCGCTTGGTATTGCACGAGGTTGTCCCACATGCCGGGCTCCTCGCCGATGGTCACATCCCACACCACCTCAAGGCCCTCGTAGGTGATGGTGCAGGTCGCCTTCGTACCGGCCTTCGGTTTTAGGTCTCTCGGGCACTCGCCGGCGGTCTTTCCACTTGCCCTGGCCATGTTGATAGTCCTACGGCGCAGCTCGTACACCAGATTTGTGCTGAGCGGGGCGTCGCTGTCCGGAGACGGCTGCAGTTCTTCCTCTGGCAGCGCCGGCGGCTTGGGTACCTTCTGTGGAAGAACTGGACGGGCTGGCGCCGGCTTGGCGGCGCTGTCGTGTGAGCCAGATTCTTCGCCTGCGCATCCAGCGGTCATCAGGGCCAGGGCACTGGCTATGGCGACTGTCGCGATCCGTATTCGCATGATCGTCACTCTACCGATCGGGACGGTTGGGGTATCTTCCGCTCGCGTCCAGCTACTCGGCCAGGGGTCCGCGGTGCCTGGCGGAGGAAGCGTCCCCAGTGCACTGTGGGGTTGTCGCCCGGATCTGCCGGGTTGAGTGTCGGCTGATACTCACTGTCCGGCATCACAGTTCTGATGCCGCAGTGGTGACGATCTGAGTAGTTCTTGCTGTTCAACGTGTGTCTGCGATGCTGCGTACGTTCGCATGAGCTCGGGGTCGTCCCCTTCCCGGTATGGCGTGTTTCGATTGCGGGCAGTCTGCCGGGTGGCCCTTGCTGCCACGTTCGCGGCCTCGGTGATCGGTCGTGATCTGCCTGTCGGGCCTTCGTATGCCCTGCTTCTCCCCTGGCCGATTTCTGTGTGCGGCATGCCTGTACGCGAGTCCGCGAAGTCCTCGTGGCGGGAAGGCCCGTGGTTCCTTCCCGGTCCGCGGGAGGTGTCGGCGCACGGCCCTGTGTGTTCTTGTCGGTCTGCCTGCGGCAATTGGACCGTCGACGCCTGGTGGGCCAGTGAGTCGCTGGCCCCGCTGTGCCGCGCTCTGCCTTATCCAGAAGGAGTCCACTGTGGCCGTCGCTTCTGTCCAGTCCCGGCCACCGGCGCCTCGTCCGAACGGGAGGGTGGCATACCGGGAGTTGTTGTGTCTTCCGTATGCCGCTCGGTTGATGGCTGGGACGTTGATCGGACGTCTGCCGAATGCCATGGCCCCAACTGCCGTGCTCCTGGCGGCAGAGCAAGAGGCTGGTTCGCTCGCTGGTGGCGGACTGCTCGCTGCCGGGTACTTGGTGGCTTTCGCGTGTGGTCAGCCGATGCTCGGTCGGCTCGCGGACAGGATCGGACTGGTGATCCCGCTTTTGTTCGGGTCCGCGATTGCGGCTGGGGCACTCGGCGTCCTGGCGTTGGTCGGTACCGGTCAGATCCTGCTCGCACTGGCCCTGACCAGCGTCGCTGGTCTGTTCAACCCACCGTTGGAGGCTGGGTTGCGTAGTCTGTGGCCGGGGGTCCTTCCAGGGACTGACGTGGTGCGCGCTTCCTATCTGCGGACAGCCTATGCCTTGGACAACGGTACGCAGGAAGCCGTTCATGTGGTCGGTCCGCTGCTCGCAGGGGCACTGGTCGCGGTATCACCGCAGACTGCCTTGCTGGTTACCGCCGTCCTTGGCCTGGGTGGTGCGTTCTCGGTTGGTGCGTCACGGCCGGCCCGTGCGTGGAACCCTGCCGGCGAGATGCGGCACTGGCTGGGCCCGCTCAAGTCCAGTGCGGTGCGGGCGCTGTTGGTCACCATGTTCTGTGCGGGTGCAGCTGTGGGCGCCCTGCGGGTCTGTGCTGTTGCATCGGCTCAGGAGAGCGGGGCCATGTGGTTGAAGGGTGGTCTTCCCGCCCTGGTCTCGCTGGGAGGGCTCGTCGGGGGGCTGATCTATGGGTGCCGGGCGTGGCCGGGTTCGTATCTCCAGCACATGACGCTGCTTGCTTTCGGGTTCGCCGTTGCCTGGCTTCCGATGCTCGGCGCGCCAGGGCCCATGCCGTCGGCGTTCCTCGTAGTTCTTCCGGGTGTCTGTTTCACCACGATGCTGTGCGGCGGCTTCTTGTTGATGAATGCGGCCGCTCCACCAGGGACGGGGACGGAAGCGTTCGGTTGGCTCATCGCATCCGTCAACGCAGGTGTTGCCACGGGATCGGCACTGGGTGGTATGGCCGGCGGGAATTACATAGTGCCCTTGCTGGCTGCTGTGGGGGCCTTCTCTGTTCTGGTCGTGACGCGGACCGCCCTGCATCCTTCGACGGCTTCCCTGCTGGTAGGGAGCGGCGGGCAGGGCCCGTTTATGGATCGTTCGGGGTTGAGGTGACGGCAGCGCGGTTTCTGAGCCGACCGGGCGCGGTGTGCCAGCTGGCTCTGCTCACTCCCGTCGCGTCCGGGGTGATGTCGCTGGGGGCAGTGCGACGGAGACAGAAACTGTCGCCGCGATCGTAAGATCGCCCGTGCTGAAGTAGCGGTTCCGCAGCGGTGTCGGACACGCATGATGTGGTCGGATGGCAGCTGGCCGAGCCTGTTGTACCTGTGGGCTGGTGTTGACGAGCCGCTCGACGGATTCGCAGATCTGGACAGGGCTACCGCGGAGTCTCGCGGAGTGGCTGAAGGCGGACCGGTCCAGCACCGCTGACCGTGAAAGTGCGGCCGGTCTCCGCCGCGGCCAGGGCGAGTCGCCCCGTGCGGTAGTGCGGCAGCCGTGGCACCTCCGCATGTGTGTGCTGGCTCCGCTGACGCATCAAACTGACGGCGACGGCCTTCGCGCGGTTCCCATGCGTCTGGTGATGGCGCCCGGGATCGGACGAAGGCCGCCTACGCGTCTACTGAGCCGTCATGAGCCTGATCGGGTTCGGCCCCGATTGCAGCTGCCCGCATCGAGGAGATCGCGTGCGGTCAGGTGGAGTCTGCGCGGCTGGTCATCGCTGCGTACGCCTCTGCGCAGGGCAGCGCCTCGGCGTATGCCTCCACGGCGAGTTCGAGCAGGTATGAGCTGGTGTGGATCCGCAGGGCGGCGGTCGCGTTCAGCCCAACGCCTGTGAGGGTGATGGTCACTGTTGTCGGGCCGAACCAGTCCGCGCACAGGCCGGACGTCCACTCAGCGCCGGCGTCGCCTCTCTCCCCTGCGGGGTACAGCGAGCGGTGGACCCTATGAACCAGATACTGAGCGGCGGCGCCGAGAGGGGCAGTCGCGCCCATCCCGTTGAAGGAGGTCTGTTCCGGAATCGCTCCGGGCAGCACGGCATTCAGCACTCGGACGGCACCCACAAGCGGGAGCTGGTACAGCTCAAGGTGCTGCTGCCTGTAACCCGTCCCGGAGGGCTTCGTGGCTATCCATCGGCCTGCCGTACCTGTGGGTGGGTGGGTCCAGGAGACGGTTGAAACCGGGTAGCGCTTGGCTGACCTTGTGTAGCTGGCCTGTGCCTCGGCAGGCAGCCGGGAAAGTACAGCAGAGCGGAGTTGTTCGTTCAGGGCGTCGAGATTCATGTCGTCCCTCGGAAAGAGTCTGCGAGCACTGCGAGTCTGCGAGACTTCTGGGCGCCTTCGGTGTTGTGGCCAGACGCCAGGCAGAGCAGGAAGGACCGCGGACTTGGCAATGTCACAGATTGATTGGTCTGGCACCCCTGGGCGCGGACTACGAGTCGGCGGGATAGGGGCGTGTCGTCAGTGGGTCTGCCTTTCACCGCCTGCGGTGTCCCCGCCGGATGTCTCAGTGGTCAAGACGATCTCGTCGTACGGTCGGGGGCGGGGCGCATCGCCGGCACCGGGCCTTTGATGGAGCGCCAGGAGGACTTCGACAGACGGAGTGCGGTGGGCTGGTCTGCTGGCAGCCGGTGCTTCTGGCTCGATGTGGGCTGTCATGATGGCGGGCCCCTCCTTCGCATTGTCAGTCCGAGGAGCGTGAGGCGGTGATCAGTACTCCCTCGGCTTCATGAGTGAGGAAGCTATCCACCATGGCCCGATTCCGGGGCCCCCTTGACCTGCGTCTTCTCCGACAAGCGGGTTGCGGCGGGTGCAAAACCTCCCGCGTGCCCCGGCGTGAGCCCTGTCCGCTCGACGCCGCAGGTACAGCATTTGGTGCAGTGGTGGAGCGGCGCACGCCCCGGTCGATAGTCGGACTTCGGGGTCCGGCGGGCCTTCTTGGGTGTGGTTGAGCTCTTCGCGGCTGGTAGGAACTGAGTTGGTTGTCGGTCTTGAGTCGTGCTGGGTTGGCCGATGAGGTAGCGAGGTCGTGTTCGTATCCCCGGGTCGCCGGGGGGGCAGGCTGCTGGCTATCCGGTGACGGGCCTGTTCCCCCGCTGGTGGTTTCTGGGGTGCCCAAGCCGCACCGATCGTGTGGTGTGTCCGGCCGGCAGGCGGCGTTCGTGGTGCCTCGACGGTCAGGGGTGCGTTCTGGGGTGTCCTCAGGTGAGATCGCCGTGTGCTCACGCAGGTGCTGGCGCGAGGGCCCTATCCCTGCCGCGGTTGCGGCCTTCGCTGGAGGCGCTGGACCGCGCCCGGGCGCCAGGTGAACAGAAGTCGGTCTTGTGGCTTCTGGGCTGAGGAGGTCCCCCCTGGTGAACCCGGTCCGAGGCGGCAGGTTCGGTTCGCGCAGAACGTTGGGCGGGCCGCGCTTGCGGACCGCCCAACGTGTCTCGTTGATATGCGCTCAGCCGATGAGCCGATCCTTTTCAACGAGGAGCAGGTTGATCACCGGCTGGAGCCATCGGCCGTCGGTGTCATAGGGGGTGCGTCCCTGGGACATGGCTTCAATGGCGTCCGCCTCGGCGGCGTAGGAGCCGCCCAGTGCGCGTAGGTCTTTATGGACCTGTGGCATGTGGGTGCTCAGGGGCTTGTTCCACGGTCGGTTTGCGGAGGGCTGGGTACCGCGTCGGGCGTTGTAGGTGGGGCCTTCGACTGCGATGTGTCCGAGGTAGAGGACCGGGGCGTGCATTCCGAGGAGTTCGGCGAGTGCGGTCGCCTTTCGGTAGTCGGGGATGCAGGAGGCGCCTTGGGCCCGGCGATATCCGGTGGGGTTCGGGTTGGCGATCAGGCGCCAGATCGCTGCGTTCAGGGCCACGGATCGGACGGCTTTGTCAGCACTGCGCATGCCGCGTTCCTCAAGAACGAGGGCCATGCGGTGTTCGGCGACCTCGGCCAGCAGGCGACGCGGCTCGGGGGCTGCCTGTCGGCGCTTGGCCTTGCGGACTTGTGTGACGGTCGGCTGGTTGTGCCGCCTTCGCGTCAGTTCCGCAGGGTCAGCGAGGTAGCAACCGTCGGGCAGCACTGCGTCCTGCCATGCCTGCGCGTCCAGCAGAGGGAGACGGCGCGGGCCCGGGGAGAGCAGCAGCTGGAGGAGTTGGCCGCCCATGTCGTCCATGGCGAACTCGAATCCTTCAGTGCGGTCTGCGGAGCTGAGGTTGCCTGTTCTGGCTGCGCGCCGGTGGCCGCCTTCGTGGAATGCCACACGCAGAGTCTGATTCAGATCGTCCAGGGTGCTCTCCTTGAACCCTGTCACATCGCTGCTCGTGTGGTAAACGCCGCTGGTGCAGTATCGCGTCGCTCCTTCGTCTTCTCGGTAGACCTTGACTTCGCCGAGCGCATCGAGCCCGAAGACGCTGCGAACGCAAGCGCAGGCGAGATCGAGCGTACGACGGCGAGCGACAGACACGTCCCCGAGCTTGAGCCACTGCGTCTTGGGGTACTGACGGTCGTGGTGGTCGATGGCCTGGCGTACTGGGTTGACTCCGAGCAGATCCATCAGGCTGCGGTGCATGTGCGGCGCGAGTTTGCTGGTTACGCATGTGACGCCACGGCCCTGAAGATGGAGTTCGTCCTCGACCGCCGCACTCGCCCCGTTGTGGTAGACGTCGTCATCTCTCCACAGTTTGCTCGCGTGTGCGCGGAAGGCGCGCCGGACGGAGAAGTCCTTGACGTCGCCGAAATACGTTTCGGCTGCGGACAGACGCGGCCCGTTCAGAGCACGGTCGACGAATCGTGCTATCACCTCGGGGTCGGCGCTCGCCGCGAGGGCGCTGCGGATATGTGCTTCGAGTGCGGCGCCGTCGACGATCGTCCGGTCTCGGTTCTGCTCCCCCTTGGCCGTGGTGAGGGGCAGGTCGTAGCTGGCAGCAAAACGCTTGTCGCGCGAGACCAGGATGCCGCCGACAAAGATGCGTCCGGGCTCTGCGTTCAGCAGGATCTCCGCCTGGGTCTGTGGCGGCCGGTAGTTGGGAGTGGAGAGGTAGCGGACACGGCTGATGGCTTCGTCCGCTACGGCCTGGGGGCAGTGCACGCTGATGAGGGTTCCTCGTGCACGGTTGGTGAGCCAGTACTGGTAGTGGAGGGTGAGGGTCTGTGCAGCGTTGTCGGCCGCGGGAACTTCTGCGAGGTAGGTACTGGCTTTGAGGAGGGGTGTGAAGCTGTAGCCGACGGTGTCGAACTGGACAGGGCCGATGTTCGCATCGCGTGCCAGGACGAGCGCGGCCAGTTTCTTACCCTCGCCGAACTGTCCGATCTGCTGGGTGCTTTTGCGGGATGCCCCCAGAAGGAGCCCCGTGGCGGGGATGCCGGGTCCCTGGTCTTCGATGGTCAGGATGCCGTCATTCCAGGTCACCGTCGCGTGCGGGTCTTCATCCAACGCGTTCGCGATGAGTTCGACCAGGGCTCGCTCAGCGGTCCAGTCCTGTACGTAGTCGTCCGCGATGGGATAGGGGATCTCCCGTATTACTTCAGGGCGTATCTGAGGGGCGGTGTCCTGGCGGCCGCGGCCGTTGTGGGCATGGGCGGGCATGGCGAAGTCCTCCTGCGGAATGGTTGCGCCCGGACTGGCCAGCGGGTGCGCATCTTGGGACTGTGGCGATCGGCGCACCGCCTATGGATTGGTGAGCCGGTCCGGGCTGCGATGCAGAAGAAGATAGTCGCCAGGAGCCGCTAGGTATGGGCTTCTGACCTGGGACTTTACCCAGCTGGGGTGGGTGTACCTCGCAGGCGGTGCTCGTAGGTCAGGCGGAGGTTCCCGGTGGCGCACCTGACTGGTTCGGTCCGCTGAGCCAGGCGGGGATTGGTCCGACACCTTGCCCGAAACGGGGTGCAGAACGCGTCTTGGACTCGCGCCCGTGCCCTGCACGCCCGTGCGGCAAGCTGCTGCATCGGCATGTATGAACGAGCGCGAAAGGCGTTCGGGCTCCGCTTGCGGTTCCCGCTCGATGCCAGGGGTGCGGCCAACCGCGTTCTCTGACGATCGGGGCCGACACGTCTGCCTTCTGTTCGGGTTCGAGAATCTGCTGCTGTACGTGTTCACGCGCACTGCATGGAGGAGAGCGACGACGTAATTCCTCAGGTCGCATAAGGCCGGCCTGCTGAGTCTCGACCGGTCGCCGAGGGGTGACCACGAAGCCGCCGAAGGGGGTGTTGTCTCCTCCCGCGGCACGGGCTGTCCGGCAGTCCGCCTGGCGGAAATCGACTGCCTGCGTCCTCTATGGGGACGGTCATGGACCGGATGCGACTGATGGCGTCCAGATCCCCTACTGCTCCTGCCCTTCGTGCCCATCCAGTGGAGTCCGGTGCTGGCCCAGTGACTCCCGCTGAGCTTCTTCGATCGGGTGGAGTCCCATGGGTTGCCGGGCAACGGCGGGCCGAGCCGGAGGCAGCGTCCGGAACCGCTGGGCTCGTGCAACAGCCATTGCCACGGCCAGCGCGGCTAGACGCAGCTTCTGCTCATGCTGTTCGTCCCTGTTGACCGCCGCCGTCTGGCGCCCCTGCCGTAGTGCTGCGATGGCCTCGATGTACAGCGCCGCGAGAACCTCCGGGTTCGACGGATTGTCGCGCAGCGCCATCATGGCCCAGGTCAGGGCTGCGACTTCCTCTGGTGTGGCGCCGGCGTGGACTGCGGGCAGGGGATCGGCTACCCCTGCCGTCTCAGGGGATGTCTTCCCCCTGGCGAGAGTCACCATTGTCTCGACGTGGGCCAGGACGTTAGCCAACTCAGTGTCTGTGGCCGGCAGATCCAGGACTGCGCCGTAGACCGCGGCGACGTCGGGGGGAAGCTCGCCGTGCAGGGTGAACTGGTGTGCGGCGGCTTCGGCGGCGGCACGTGCTTGGCCTGCCGCCTGCCATGCGGCTTCCGCCTCGCTCCTCAGCCGCCCTGCCCTTCCCGGCTCAGCGACGTCGGCTTCGGCGTCGCGCACCATAGCCGCCCAGGCACAGCGCTGTGCGAACTCCCGTAGCAGGCGCAGCAGGTCCGTGTATCGCCTTGCCTGTTCAGCGTCGGTCACGGGTGCCCCATTTCCCGCTCTTGGTTGTCTGCCCGCGGTTCACCGTGCTGCGCCCCTATAGGGCGTGCCCTGTTCGGCGAAGGCCTGTGGGTGTCGCGTCGCCTGCTGTTCGGCGTGGGCCAGGCCGTTGCGCATGGATGACACGACGTCGAGCGGAGCGACACCTCGACTGAGCTGCTCGTTCATCTGTGCGACGACGGTGGCGGTCTGGCGCTGCACACTCAGTGCGATCAGGGCTGGTGCCTGTTCGTGGGCCGCGCGGGCCAGTTGCTCTGGGCTTGGGCCGTAGGTGGAGAGTTCGCGATGCCGTGCGGTCATCGTCATGTCGTAGACGTAGCCGGAGTCCAAGGCGACACCGTCGCGCTCTGCCGCGGCCCACGCGCGGTGTGTCAGCTGGTAGGCGTCCATCTCAAGGCCGAGGCTCTGCTGCTCGATCACTGCAGCAAGCAGGTATGCGTGCTCGGGCCGGCTCATGTCTCGCGGCTGGAGGCTTGCCGCATCGCTCTGGGTGAGCTGCTCTGGATACGCCACGATCGAGATCAGGACCTGGCCCTCGGTCCGGAGGGCTTCCCATCGCTCGGGATTCCGGAGGTTGGCGACGGCGGGTACCGGCAGGATCGGTTCCACGCTCCCGGTTCGTATCTGTTCGCCAGCGAGCTGATCCATTGCGTCCCGGATTTCGGCGATCTGCTGCACGACGTTGGCCCCAGGGGCGTGGACCTTGGCCATCAGATCCTCGCCGATCCGATGCACCCTGTGTGCAATCCCGTGCTCCAGGACCTGGCGGGCGTAGTAGCCGGCATAGTGCGGCGCGGCGCCGTGCTGCGGAGAGGAGAGCTTCCACATGGATTCCCGTGCGGCTGTCCATGCTTCTTCGGAGGCGACCGTCTTTTCCAGAGTTGCTGCACGGCGAGCGGTCGCATTGCTGGTCTTCGATGCGCGTTCGGCGTTGTCGACACTGATCGACTCTCTTGCCGACGCCTGTGCTTCCCACGTCTGGGCCTCGGCAGCCAGTGGGTGGTCCGGCGCGTGGGTAAGCCACCACAGCGTGTCTGCGCGGGCTTCTTCGGCCTGTCTGTGGGCGAACTCTGCTGTGCGCATGGCAAGTTCCGCCTGCCGGGCCGCCGCGTTGGCCTGGGCTCGCGCGTCATCGGCCAAGCCCTGCATCCGTGTCTGCAGCCTCTGGTAGAGCATGTTGCACAAGATGCGTGTGCGTTCCGAGGGCGCTGCGTGGGTGACGTAGGGGTGATTCCACAAGCTGTCCTCGACGAGCGCGCCGTACATCTGCTGGAACCACGCGTTGCCGAAGTCCTGAGTTCGAACGGATGAGGCGTAGGCGAGGGGGCCTGCACCACCGGGATCCTGGATCAGCACGCTGACCAGGGCCTGCTCCGAGCGCAGCCTGGCCTCACTGACTGCGGGCATGGAGTCCTCCTTCCGCACCGGCCCGCGCCAGTTGCAGTCCGAGGCGTGGCCGGTGTACCGAGTGCGGACCCACTTCGGTGAAGGGACGTTGTTCCATTCGTGTGTGTGCCGCCGGGTTTGGTGAGTGGCGGAGGCGCGTTTGGCGACAGCGTGCGGTTGTCAGGCCGTGACGTTTCGCGGGCATGATGCCGCGGCCGGCCCTCACGCGGCCGACCTGGGTGCGACGCTCTCGGCCCTGATCGCCCCCGGCACGTAGCTGTGACAGGACAGGGGGTGCACCAGCCATCCGGCGTGGGCTGACAGGGTCCATCGGCCCGTTCGCCGGTCTGCCGGATTGCGCAGCAAGTGGCCCTGCCCTACCGCAATTCCACGTGCCTGGCCGGCGTGCACGCTGCGAACCACTTCAGGGAGGTCCGCGTGCTCAGTCGGCTCGCGCTCCGTGGGTATGGTTCGCTCCGCGAACTCAAGGCCACCGTCAAGAACAGAGAAGGCTCCGATCGCCTCACCGTGGTGGTGCCAGTCCGACGTGGCTCCTGGTGGCCATGCCACCACCCATGCGCCGCATCCGGCTGGTGCGTCAAGCCTTGTCCACAGCGCAGCCGCTCCTTTCGGCTTCTGCACCCGTTCGGGCAGGTTCTCCACTGTGACCTGCCGTACGAACTCGAGCAGTCTCTGCTGCGACACCGGGTGCGCGAGAGCCATCGCCGTAAGCCCGTCCACTGAGGCGATGGCCAACTGGTAGCGGTCGGCGTCCTCGTCGAACTGGGCCTGCGCGTGGTCATCCACTGCCCGCCAGAGCATTCCGGTGCGGACCCACCAAATGCCTCGAAACCGTACAGGCGCTGAGGGGAAGTCCCCCATGGGCGTGGCCTCGCCGGAGGTGAGAGCCAGTTCCATGATGTCCGGACCAACAGGCGCAGCATTCAGTCGGTTCTCAACTGATGCTGTGAGATCTGCAATCCTCGCGCGATACCCCTCAGTCCACCGCCCCGTCATCGAGCTCCCCCATCGCACCAGAAGACGTGTATGAGCTTCAAGCTGCTCCGGCTCAGGCTTCTCATCCACTGCGAGTGCTGCTGTACCTGTCACATTCCCGCCAGGCGGGAGACTCGGAGTCGGTGCTCCCGCCGGGCGGGATTGCAACGTCTCGCCGTCCGCGGGCGTGCCCACTGGTCGGAGGTTCAGGCCAGGACATCGTCAGGCATGAGTAATGTCGAGAGCACGTGCCTGACCTGGGCGGCTTGCGAATCCTTCGCCGGCTCCTACACTGGAGCCACTTCGCCAGTGGCGAAGCACCAAGGCTGGCGCCCCCTCTCCGCCACTGGGCGGGACGAGGAACAGACCCACCCATTGAGGTGGGTGCGGTCCCGAGCACTACTCGGCGACCGCGGCAGCCGGCCTTTTTCTAGCACAGTGCCACCCGCCTCATACCCTGGCAGGCATTCTTGCCCTGGGCCAAGACGCCTCCAGCCCGAGGCCCGAGGCACAGCAGTTCGGTTGATTCAGCTCGCTGCCTCAGTTGGTCCGCCACGCCGTGCAGCCCCAGAAGGACGAGCTCTGTGGGCAAAGCCGGCACCGGAGGTCGTGGTCAGGGGGCTCGCACCGCAGGGATATGACGACACCTGACACCGCGCAGGAAGCCCAACACCGGCTCCAGGCAGCGCAGTTGGCTGTTGTAGCGCAGAGGAGACGGGCGTCCTCACGCATTCCCTGGCCTGAGCAGGGTTAGCCATGCCTCGGGACGAGCAGATACCGCCATTTTCATGATCCCAATCGTGTTGATGATCACGCTGAGCTGACTGAACGTATGAGCTAGCGTTCCGAAGCGTGACTTCCTCCTCACCACTCCTCTCTGACCAGGCATCTTCAACCGTTGCAGCGTTGACGCAGGTACTTTTCGGCGAACATGGAGAACAACTGCACGAGCCCTGGCGCAAGTTGTTCAGTACGGTGCCATTCAGCTTCAGAGAAGGGCTGTCACCCGATGAGCGTGCCGCCCTGTCCTACGAGCGTTTGCGTCTGATCAACGACACACTCGACAGCCCCGAGGACTTCGTGACGGACGTGGAACGGCTCACGGCGCTTCACGAATGGGTCGGCCCAGTCGACGCAGGTTTGGGGACAGTGGCAAGTATCCACTACAACCTCTTCCTCGGCAGCCTCCTCGAGCACAACTCGGGTCCGAACCGCGATCTGCGGGAGTTCGTCGAGCTGCGGCGCACAGGAACGTTTCTGTGCACGGAGGCCGGGCACGGCAACTCCGCCTCGCAACTTGAGACCACGGCCACGTACGACCCAGCCGCCCGCGTGTTCGTGTTGAACACTCCCAGTGCGGCCGCCCGCAAGTTCATGCCGAACACCAGCTCCACCGGCGGTCCCAAAACCGCTGTGGTCGCCGCCCGTCTTATCGTGGACGGCAAGGACCAGGGCGTCTTCCTGTTCCTTACCCCCCTCAGTGACGAGGCTGGGCACGCGATGCCGGGAGTGGAGATACACCGGCTGCCTCAGACCGCCACCGCCCCCGTCGATCACTGCATTACGTCCTTCGACCAGGTCCGTCTGCCGTATGAAGCGCTTCTGCAGTCCGACCATGGACGCCTCACGCCGGAAGGTGTCTTTACGAGTTCGGTCGGCAGCCCCCGGAAGCGTTTCCTTCACTCCATCGGCCGCGTGACCGCCGGCAAGCTCTGTATGAGCGCCTACAGCCTTGGGGTGACGCGCCACGCGCTTGCTGTTGCCGTACGGCACGCCCACAACAGACAGACTTCGGGTGTGACAGCTGGCGGTAGCGTTCCGTTGATCGCTCATCGTAGCCACCACGCTCCGCTCGTCGATGCCATCGCCACTACCTACGCCGCGACTCTCCTGCACCGCGCCGCGGTACGGCAGTGGGCACAGGCAACGGGGCCGGAGAGGGAGGACGGCGAGCGGTTCGCAGCCATAGCCAAGGGGTGGATCACCTGGCGGGCCCGCGCCGTCATGACAGAGTGCCGCGAGCGCTGCGGTGCGCAGGGTTTGTTCCTCGCGAACGGAATCGCCGGGCAGCTGGCGGCCAATGAGGGGACCATCACGGCGGAGGGTGACAACCTCGTCATCTGGGTAAAGGCCGCCGGCGAGATGCTGCTTGGGCATTTCACACCGGCAAGGCCCAGTGAATCCCAGCCCGAGGCTCACAGCCTCGACGATCCGGCTTTCCTTCAGGACCTGCTGGCGGATATCGAGCGCATCTGGCACGAGCGTGCACGTACGCGCCTGCGCAGCAGAACGGCCGGCAACCCACTCAACAGGTGGAACAACACCGTCTCGTCGGCTCTGGAACTGGTCGATGCCTACGCGCACCGCCAGGCTGCCCAAGCCGTTCTGGACGCTGCCTCCCGGGCGCCTCACCCTGAAGCGCAGCGCCAGCTGGGCCTACTGCACCGTCTGTTCGCCCTGCGCCGTGTAGCGGCGCACAGTGGAGACCTGCTTGCGGAGGGCTACCTGACCAGCGCTCAGGTACGGCAGCTTCCCGACGCAGTCGAGAGCGTCATCACAGAACTCGCGCCCGAAGCCTTGACCCTCACGAGCGGGTTCGCTGCCGTGGAGGACGTTCTTCTCGACCACCCCATCAATCATCCTGAAGGCATCCAGGGCGACAGGCCGCCCTGGACAGAACTTCCCTCTGACACGGAAGTCCGCCACCTGATCACGCGGTGACACCACACAGGTCACGAGGGTGGAAACGCGTGTGCAGCCGGCTGGAACGGAAGGTCCTGCCCGTCGGTGACTGTGCGTCGGTTCGGTGATTCCTGTGCAGCGCCGTGCGCGTAACGGCGCTGCATAGGCGAAGAGAGGGTCTGCCCCGGTTGCCGTTGGTGGTCGTCACCGTGCGGGCATTGAATGGGGACCCCCGCGGCACAGCTCGGCCTTTCACCGCTGCTCGCGCTGAGGTCTGCCTGGCATCCGTCACTGGGTTCAGTTCCTGGCCGGGCACGTCGAACTGGGTCTGTGGCAGTCGGAAGGGCGGCCCTGCTCTGCGACCAGGACATCATCATGTTCAGTCAGGACAAACGTGATGCGTGTGAGCCCCAGCGTCTGAAGTGATCGTGGAGTTTCCTCAACGATGCGGCAGGCCTGAAGCCCGACCCCGGGGTCGGGGTGGCGCAGTTCGCGTACTGATCCTTCGGGGCCAACAAGACCGGCTCCGGCGCCCAGGACCCAGTCCGGCATGTCGCGGAGGTAGATGGTGCGCAATGTGGGGTGGCTGTGCACATCGCGGTAGATCGCCTGGAGAGCGGGGTCCTGGCTGTGCCGGTCCAGGCTGGCTGCGAGCTGAGCAAGAAGGGAGAGTCTCCAGTTGCGGTGATCGGTCAGGATCTGAGGTGCGCCGGGGTGGAAGAGACCGAAGCGCAGGAAGCTCTTGTCAGGCATCGCCGTCGGGTGGTGCCGTACGGCGCGAAACAGCTCGCGGTAGGCGGTGTTAGCCAGTCTTACCTCCCATCGGTGATCCATCAGGAAGGTGGGAAGTGAGAGAGCGTTCATCATGACGCTGTAGTCGGCCAGAAACGCTGTGGCGTCCGGGCCCCGGGAATGAAGGGGGCGCTGCAGCCGGCGCGGGTCCGGTTGCGGGTCGCGGTCAACCGCGAGCCAGAACAGCCTTGTGGTCTGGAAATCGGTCATCCTCAGGGACCGGGCCAGGCTGTAGAGCTTCTGGTCGGTCCACACGGACACACGCCCGTTCTCCCAGTTGCCGTACGAGCGGCAGGTTATCCCCAGAGAGGATGCGACTTCTCGCTGGCTCAGGCCAAGGTGCTCGCGCCTGCCCTTGATGAAGTCCCGTAGCTGCCTGGCGCGCTCGACCTCAGCACCCTTGTCCCTGTTGTCCGGTTTCGTGGCTACGTCTCGGCGTTGCCGTTTGCCGCTCCGCGTCTTAAGGCGGGGTGGCGGGTCATGGGGCTCTGGGGGTAGCTGTGCCTGCGGACGCCGTTCCAGCACCTTGTTCATCATCGCAAAGTACATCCTTTGCTTGCCCGGGAGAGGCATATTGGCAGTAGAGGTGGTCGGCAACCGGAATTCACTCTGCAATTGCAAACTTCTGACGTCAGAGCGCCCGCGGCTCCCCGTGGGGATGTCGCCTCACAAAGGTTGGCAGCCTGTCGCGGCTGCCGGGGCAACGGCGGGCGGTGCCCCGCGGACGAGCAGGTGCCGGCCCATCTCAAGGCACCCTCGAACAGGAGCGTTCCGTCACGGTGCGACTCGGCGGCGCATGCCCGCTTCCGGTCGTCATTGACCCAAAGCGCACCAACCGCCCCCTTCCCAACGCACGTCGCCGCCGAGGTCTTCTCCTGTCAGCCAGGGCTCCGCCGCGAGGATCTGTCACAGGGGCCGCAGTCGCTCTACCACGCGAGAGAAACTGACCATACGATTGGTTTCTACTAGGTCTATGGTTCATCCTCCCGGGAAGGAAATCAACGTCGATACTGTGGGCGCAGCACCGGTGCGGACGGCCCCGGCGTCCGAGCGTTCCCGGAGATCAATTGCTCACGCCACCGCGCGGCCGCCCGTCCTGGCAGCCCGTACTGGCAGGCCACGGGGCGCCTCCGGCAGTCCCGTAGGTACAGGATTCTCAAGCCCAGCAGGAGTCGGGTGTGTCTACGCAGCGGCAAGAACGAGCCGTGAAGACCAGGATGGACATCCTGGTCGGCGCCGCGAAGCTCATCGCGGAACATGGTTTCGACGCCACCAGCGTGCGCGATATTTTGCGCGCAGCCGATGTGAAGATTGGTGCACTCTATTACCATTTTCCAACGAAGGATGATATAGCCCTGGCCATCGTGACCGAGGGCTTCACGATGACGGTCGGCGACGACCCCGTCCCGAGACTCCAGGGCATCGTGGACGCGGCTATGGCGCTGGCCCATCAGACGCCGCTGGATCCCATTCTGAGGGCCGCGGCACGGTTGGCTACCGACCAGTCGAAAGCTGAGTACTTCGGTCGCCTCTGGAAGGCCTATATGCCCCGGGTCATCCAGCTGCTCTCGCAAGCTGCGGAGCGTGGTGAACTGCTGCCCGGCGTCGAGCCGGAGTTGGCGGGGAAGATCTGGGTGTCGGCCTACGTGGGTGTCGATCTGATGCAACGCCGGGAGCCTCACCTCCTGGAAGCGGAGATCGCGGACATGAACAGGATGTTCCTCCGCGGTATCGCCACCCCTGAGACCTTGATGATCCTGGACGTAGCGGCAGATCGCGGTGCCCGTGTTGTTCAGGCTGCGGCGGTTCACGAGGAGAACACCCGCTGATCCACTGTTCCCGTCTTGTTCCGCACGGGCCCCGTGCGGAACAAGGCGATGGCGCACTCATAGGGTCCAAGTGTGCCGCGGGCCGCGTCGTATGGGGATGACCGCGTAGCCGTTCGAGATGATCGAGCGCAGGCGCTGTACCTCCGGCTCAGGGGTGGCAAGGCTGCTGCTGGGAAAGCGCTCGAGCCACTTGCGGACCGCAATGAGAGTTTCTCGGCGTGCCAGTGGGGCACCGGGGCAGAAGTGAGTTCCGTGACCGAAGGCCAGGTGCTGGCGTGAGGTGGCGCGGGTTATGTCGAAGGAGTCGGCGTCGGGACCGTGAACTGCCGGATCGCGGCCGGCAGCGGCGAAGTTCACAAGGATCGGCTGCCCTTCGGTGAACTCTTCGCCGGTGGGAGCGTCCTGAATGCGTTCTACGGCGAATCTCAGCGGAACGTTGGCGATCGGAGATTGATGACGCAGGCTCTCTTCGAGGGCCTCCTCCAGGCCGACCTTGCCGGTCTGGACCAGGTGGAGCTGTTCGGGATTGGCCATCAGACCCACAAGGAGGTTTCCGATGGAGTTCACGGTGGTCTCCGTACCCGCCGATACGAGCAGCATCAGCTGATCCCGCAGTTCGACGTCGGAGAACGCTGAGGCCGATTCGTCGCAGATCCGGATGAGGTCGCTCGTGAGGTCGTCCGCAGGATGGGCCCGCTTCTCCTCGACAAGTTGGTCCAGGAGCTCGACCACGGCCGCCATGTGGGCCGCGGCGTCCACGGGGGATGCCGAAGTGTCGAAGAGGCCCGCGGAAGCCAGGAAGAACGGGTCCTGCAGGTCGGCGGGGATTCCAAGCAGGTTCGCGTTGACCTGGGCGGGAAGCGGCTGGGCGTAGTCAGATCTCGCGTCGACGATGCATGCACTGTCTGCGGCTATTTTGCTCAGGAGTGCGTCGGCAAGGGCCTCGATGGCGGGCACCATACTCTCAATCCGGCGCCTGTTGAGTGCTGCCGCGATCGGAGCTCGGAGCCGGGTGTGCGCGGCTCCGTAGGAGTTGAGCGCGTTGCGGGTGCCGATCCAGTTCCGCGTGACGCCGTCCACCTGCCGTGTGCCGTCCGCGAAGCCGGGACAGTGCAGATATGCGCTCCTGCTCACGGCACCGCTACGGAGCAGGCGTTGCGCCAGCGGATAGTCGACGACCGCCCGGGCACGCATTCCTCCCGGCAGTTCCACCTCGGAGGCAGGGCCGACGTCTCTCAGCAGGGCTGCTTCCTCAGCGTTGCTCCGACCGTCGCCGCCCAACCGGAACGGACACGATCCCTGCGGGACAGTGCTCTTTGTTTCCATGATTCATACCCCTTACGTGGGCGCAGAAGTGTGTGAAGTGGGCACTGTGGCTCCGGGGAAGAGGGGGGGCTGAAGGCATGTTCCGTGCCTTTGACCTGGGAAAGTGAGCCGGCTGGACCCTCGCGGTAGAGAGGCAGGGAGACAAGCGGCGACCTCCATCACCCAAAGAGCCCATGCTTGACATACTGCGAGGATTCGGACCCTCTGGAGGCCGAGCGAAGCGCTCTTCCGGCTCCGGGGGCATGGATGGGCTGGAGCGAGCGCTACGCAACTTCCGGTCAGTTGGCATGACTTACCCCCTAGTAAAACCAAGCGGCCGCATGGTTTCATCACCGCCATGATTCATCCCGCCCGAGGGGAGATCAACGTCGGCGGGGTGTGCACACGACCACTGCGGACGCAAGGTGCCCATAACGGCATCAAGGGGGATAAGCAATGAAAGACGAGCACATCGGGCGTGAGTACCAGCGCATATTGAAGCGCTACCGGCTCGAGCTCACGCGGGCGGACCTTGGCCTCCCGCCCCGGCGCATGCGAGGGCGGCCGGCAGCATCCCCTCTTCGGCAGACGGATCTCGACGAGGCACTCGGCGGCGGCACCGGCGTCTACCAGAAGGTGGAGTCAGGAACACTGCTCCCTTCACGCGAACACTTCCAGCGAATAGCGACGCTTCTCCGCATCAGCCCTATTGACTACCGCATCGCCCATATGGACCTCTTCGGAACGGAGCCTGCCCTCGACCAGGAGGCTGCCGCGCCCTGCTGGGAACGGGTCATAAAGGGCCAGAAGGAAGCAGCGTTCCTGGCGTGGGCATCGGGCGAAGTAGCTGCCAGCAACGCCCAGTTCGCCCGGATCCATCCGTCCGGGCGGGCCCCGTCCAACATGTGGCACTGGCTCCTGCTCGCACCAGACGCTCGCGACGAGACCCTCGTCCGCTGGGACGACGAGTGGGCACCGTTCCTGCTGACAGAGTTCCGGCTAGCCCTCGCCCGCAGCCCCGAGGACCCCGTGCTGCACTCCATCCGGGATGCGCTCAGAACCGACACACGGTCAGCCCGAATCGAACCAGCAACGCGCGGCCTGGACCACGTCGCTCGCCCGTTCTACCACGCCGGACAAGGCCTGGGCACCGCGCGGTTCACCACCGCACATCCGGACGGCACCCCGACCAGCCTGGTCACCATCCTCTTCGACCGCGCCGCCTGATTGAGCAACAGTCCCGCGCAGTGCCGAGCACCTGCGCGCTTCCAAGCCAGTACCACGTGCTTTCCATCACCGACCTAATCCGGGGGAACAACGTGCCTCACAGACTGCTGCCGGCAGACCCGATCTGGCTCAAGAAGTTCATGGCGATGGAAGAGCCGCTCCTCTATTCCCTCTACACATTCGGGTCACTGCCCGAGCCCGCCGCCTCCGTGGTAGACCACGCCTACCAAAGCTGGGCCCGCATATTCCTCCGATTTCCCGGGCCACTTCGCGACTACGCACTGTCCCCCCACCATCAAATGCCACCGCGGCACGATGAAAACGGCCAGTACAGGCTTTGCGGACATGACGGAAGAGCCCTCGTAGAGTTGCACGCAGTAGACATCAGAAGTCAGGACATCGACGCCCTCTCCGCGGTGCTCGCCTCTTTCAGAAATGCGCAGAGTGGCGACAACAGGGAGCTGGCAGAAGTACTGGAAGAGGTCGTCGAACCCCTCCCGGGTGTCATGGGCACCTCAGACCGGCTCATTGAGGACTTCGAGCGCTCGCTCAGGGTACTTCAACTCGAGCCAGACGGACTCCTGCTCAAAGCGCTGCCGGTGGACCCCACCACCAGACCCGCCAGCGGAGACATCTCGCTCGACCCCGCGCAAGAACGCGCTTATCACGCTCACTGCCTCGAAATCATCGAAATCGTTAGCGCCGGCGATCCATGGGCACTGAGCACACACCGC
The DNA here is from genome assembly GCF_042890955.1 of Streptomyces sp. NPDC001933. NCBI lineage: Bacteria > Bacillati > Actinomycetota > Actinomycetes > Kitasatosporales > Streptomycetaceae > Streptomyces > Streptomyces sp. NPDC001933. The sequence continues at coordinate 20,601 of NZ_JBIASS010000018.1, forward strand.
CGAATGTACCCCTAGAAACCCAACACGCAGAATCACGAGGGAAATCCAGAGTCCCCCACTCTCCCGTCGCACCCCAGGATTTCGCATACGCACCTGCACACGTCCCCGGCAGCACCAGGGACTGATGCGGACTCACCGCACGTTCACCTGCTGAGAAAGTGAAGAAAAGTGAAAGAGGCTCACAATACGCGCGATCGAGAAGACCTCGACAAGACTTTCGCCGTGCTCAATATTCTGCTCCGCCTAGGACCTGGACCCCACAAATTCCGCGAGATCGCGGCCCAGAGCAAGATGACCAAGTCCTGCATCCAACGCCGGCTGAGGATGCTCGTCGATGCGGATCTGTGCCACCGCACCAGCTATGGGTACTACGAACTCCAGCCTGCGGACTCAGTGCCGGTCGACGCCCCCGGCCTGGTGGTGCCCCTCGGCAGCACTCCCCTGTTCAACGTGGGCAAGCTGCTCGACCAGCTGCATCAGCGAACCAACCTGGTCACCCTGCTCCACACATATCACCCACTGCGGGCCGAACGGCTGTGTGTCGCAGCCGCAGGAACCAGCGACATCCGGTTCCGCCGCCATGCTCTGCTCTTCCCCAAGGCAATCGAACGGCTGCGTCAAGCACCTCTGGACTCCGATGCGCCCGGCCTGGCCATCCTGGCCAACCTGGCAAGACGCGACGCACCTCTCCGAGAGGATCTACGCCAGATACGCCACAACCAAGTTGCCCGAACACAATCGCCAATCATCGGATGGAATCTGGTCTCCGCGCCCATCAGGCGTCTGCCCGGCATTCCCACCACTCCTGGGGCAGAGCCACAAGTGGTGGGCGCTGTAAGCCTCCTGACCCCAGAGCTGCCGAACGGATCCGACCTCGTCGCCTACGGACGACTTCTACGCAACGCAATCCGCGAAGCGGTCGAGACGAGCACTCTCGCCTCCTGCATCCCCACCTCTGCAACCGCGGAAGCCTCGTAGCCCCTGCTGCTTCCACGCAGAAAGACACCGCCCAGAACCCATCCCAGAGCTATACAGATGCGCGTACTAGGTGACGCCCCAGGAAATCCCGAGAAGCAAGAAATGGAGCCGGATCCCAAAAGCCAGCACCGATCAGAGCACACCCTCCCGGAAAGCTGGCACACCACCAGCAGACTGAGGCACCCTCCACAACGAAAACGGAACAGATTCATGATGCAGCAACCTGCTGCCGATTGTCACTCGCCCGTAGTCAATTCCCATGCTCTGCGCCCACCCACCCCCCTTGCCACAGCTCCAGAACACACTCCAAGAAGGAGTCGCTGTCTCCCGCGCGGCACCGACTGCGCATCAACTCGACACCGTCTCAGGGGGGTATAGGTGTGGACGCCCACATATTCCTCCGCGACGGTCAGCCAGGGACGGGACCACAGCAGGGATACACACGAGCTACGCCGCGGACCGGCACCCCGCCACGCCACCGCACTGGCCTTCTCGCCACGCTCCCCCCTTTGTCGACACGCATGCACAAACTCCTCATAGGAGGAGACACACACGGTGCCTACACCGCCGGCAATCGACAGCGCGGCGGGAAGAACACCCCCTCTTCCGACCACGCCTGGGCCATCACCCGCGCCCTCGCCGCAGACGCGGTCCGGGCCGGATGGGACCGCTCTGCCTTCGCGCAGGTCCTCCTCGACGGCCCGTACAAGGCCGGCCACCACGCTCGCACACTCCAGCACCGCCGCGGCTACGACTGCGCAGTCGCATGGGTCACCCGCGCCTGGGAAGGAGCACGCCTGCATGTACAGAGCACCGACCTCATCACCACCCGCCAGGACTTCCACGCCGACCTGGCCGCATTCCGCACCAGCATCGAGCGCACTGCCTGGAAAGGCACTGCCGGCAAGACCGACTTGCGCAACCTGATCGCCCGTATGGAGATCTGCACACACAGGGGCAGCTGGGAGCACTCCGTGTCAGAACGCGACCTGGCCGAGCGGATGGGATGCAGTCGGACCACCGCACACAACTCAAGCCAGCGCCTCCTCGAAGCCAGGCTGCTCCGCCGGCTTGACAGCGGCTCCCCCACCGACGGCGCCCGGTGGATGCTCGTACGACAGACCCCACACGCAACGTCTCACGATTGGTCCACCCACAAAGGGCCGAAGGCTGGGGGGGTCATGAGTGGCCCAACGGCGAGACAGCCAGACGAAGAAGCCAGCATCGACACGCTGGCCGCAGCCCAAGTGATGCACCAGGACGCCTTCGCGCACCGCGGACTCGGGAGCAGCGGGCTTGCCATCCTTGCGGCTCTGGCCGAGCTCGACGGCCAGACCATCGAGCAGCTTCAGGCCACTGCCTCAGTGGCTCGCCCGACCGCATACAGGCAGATCGACAAGCTCAAGAGTCTCGGCCTGGTCGCGAAGGAAGGGGAGCTCTACCACCTCTCCCCCACCGCCCTTGAAGGCATTGGCCTGCGAACAGATGGATGCGAGAACCCCATCATCAGCTGGGACGACGCGGCCCGACGCCTCGGTACGCACGGAGTGGGCGAGCGTCGGCGACAGCGTCACCAGGCACAGCGGGCGCACTGGCTGCGGGAGCAAGCTCGCCTGGCCGAGAACCGCCGCAGAGCGCGTACAGCAAGCCTCAGTCCCCACCCTTCCGTGGCACAACTCGACTTCGTCCGCGGCGACGGCTGCGTCATGGACCCGAGAACGGGTGACGTGATCAACGGTCTGTACGTGGCGGCCGATGGCCAGTGGATCTGGCATCAGGAGGACCCCTTGGCCACACCTGAAAAAGCCGAAGCAACTGTCTGAAATGTTTTAGGGATTAACTATGTCGCTGAGTGAGATGCACCTTGCCGGGTCTGCGCCCGCTCCAGGCAGTGTGAGGAGGGGGCTTTGGCCGCATCCGGGAATCCATGCCACGTTGGCGAGTTCTCCTGCCGATGGTGTCGCGTGGGAGGCGGCAGCAGTGGCTACGACGCAGCCGTCTGGCGGATCACGGACCTGGGCCGCGCTGTCCTCGCCGAGCGGTCGGCCGATGAGCCGCTGGTCACCACCTGACACAAGTGCCCCCAATGTTCCGAAAGTTGCCGGCCGGAGAGCACGATGCCGGACAGACGAAGGAGTTCACACGCCCTTCCCCCCAGTTGGACCACAGGTAGTCCACGAAATGATCGAAGGCGAGCCCCGGCCCGAATCACGCCGCTCTCTTCATTACCAAACTCCACAGAGCCCGGAACCCCGGCCCAAGGCCCCACCATGGGGCACTGAGGTGTGGCCGGCCGCCCGGCGGAGGCTGCTCGCCGAAGCTCATCCAAGGTGTGCGACGACACCGACGACCAGGAGGTGCTCGACACGGTCGGCTCCGCACGCGCCCCGCACGACAAGGTCGCGCTGCTGTAGAACTCCAGCCTCGTCCCCTCCGGCCCGTGCTCGGCGATCAACGACGCCTTCCTCGCACTCGACCCCGCCACCTACTCCCCTATGCCGACGAACCCGGGGACCTTCCTTGCGTGAACACGAACCCCATCGCATCCGCGACCCATTGCTCCTGGCCCAGCCCCCAGTGACTGAACGTCACTGGCGTAGAGACACGCCGAACGCCCGCCGCTGTAGGGGGTGTGCGATCCCGAGTGACTGCATTGATAGCATTGCAGTCATGAAGAGCATGACCTTGCGCGTCCCAGATGAGGATGCGACGCGCATCAGCAGGCGTGCCGCTGACCTTGGGCTGTCGGTTAACTCGTACCTTCACCGAACGGTTATGGCAGAGGTGAATCGTGATGTTGATCGCTTTGCGGCCCCGACCAGCAGGGTGTTGGAGTGGCTAGCGTCCGACACCGATGCGGTCGAGATCCTGGGCCCCTTGAGCGCGAAGATCGACCGCCGCTCCAGGCCAGGTCCGGAAGCAGCCGCATGAACGATCGGTTGACTGTGGGACATCTTTCTGCAGTGGCTCAGCAGATGCCAGGGCATCCCGCCATCGCCGACTGGGGAGTCGCTGCCGCTTCCATCGCGCGGTGCGAGGCGATCGTGGCCGAGTCTCCCGTCTACGCGGGGCCGGTCGGTCAGGCAGCATCCCTATTCCATACGCTCCTTCGGCTGCCAATGCTGGAGTTCTCCAACGCTCCCTTCGCCATTGCGGCCACGATAGACCTGCTGCAATACCACAGCACCGACTGTGAGGCCAGGCCATCGGACTGGGCCGAGCTTGCTGTTCGGGTAGCGGACGGGCAAGCCAGCGTTGAGGATGTCCACTCCGCCATCAAGGCGTGGACGGAGGCTTGAAGGCCTGGCTCTAAGTCGGCAACAGCCACTCGCAACCTGCCAAGCCATCAAGTGCCGGCCTATGAAGCCCTACGACGCAGCGATCCGCCGGGGGGCGGCCCCGGCGGATCCCGGCAAACAAACGACTCCCTACAAGACCAAGGAATGCAGAGACGCCGTGAAGTACCAGAATACCGATCTCTTGGAGGTCCGCACGTGACCAGCGAAGTACTCGTGCAGACGGCGTCCGACGTGATCGGACGCCAGATCAAGCCGTTCCCCGAGCAGGAGGCGCGCATCATCGCTTCCCTCGGTTACAAGGGAGGCATCGGCAAGACCACCCTTGCTGAGGAAGTCGCTCAGGTACTCGATGCCGTTGCCGCCGACTTCGATTGGTCTAAGGGTGGCCTGACCGCGGGGTGGGGATACCGAGAGGAGGAGCGCCAAGGAGCACCGCTCCTTGAGGCCTTCGAGTCTGGCAAGGTGCCGACGCCGCTGCGCGGAGGAGACCGGAAGCCGGATCTGATCCCGGGGCACACCACCTTCGGTGAGAATGAGCCGGCAGCAGAGAAGGTCGCTGACGATCTCCTTCGGTGGGCGAAGGAGTTGAAGCGGCGATTGGTCGTCGATACTCACCCCGACGCCTGCCGGTCTACCTACGGTGCCATGGCTGCTGCGGACGTCGTTCTGACGCCCGTGGTACTCAGGGTTCGAGAGATGCGTTCGCTTGAGCAGCTGCTTGAAGAAGCGAGCGACTACCCGCTCTTGTTGATCCCCTACATGGTGGACGGAAGTCCATCCGAGCAGTTGATCAACGAGCTGGAGAGCATGGCCAAGAAGTACGAGGTAGCCGTGGGGCCGATGGTGAGCTACTACAAGTGGATCGGAACCCGCCGGAAGAGGGTTGCCATCTGCTCAGAGCCCATCTTCAAGAAGGAAGAGGCCTTCGTCGAGCAGATCCGCGAGGTCGCGAAGGCGGCGATGAACTATGGCCGATGAGACGCCAGTAGAGGGCTCCGCCAGCGGCGTATCCCAACTCCGAGGGCTCAAAGCCGGGCGCAAACGCACAGGGCCTCCGCCGCCGCGGCGCCGGAAGGACACAGCGACTACCGGTACTGCGACGCGCTCACCTGAGACGTCCAAGATGGAGGCGCCTCAGACAATCAGCCCCGTCCCAGCCGGGTCAGCCGAGGAGACTGCACCGGATTACGCACCGACCGGAGCCCCTCAAACGACGGTGGCGTCTGTTGAGTCTTCCACGCTGCACTCGACACCAGGGGCCTCCCCTGTAGACGAGCCGACTCCGGAAGCAGACGCACCTGCCGTTGGTTCGTCCCTGGACAACACCACGACCACCAGCCAGGCGCCTCCTTCAGCGAGAGTCAGCTCAGAGAGTTCCCGCCCTACGGAGACCAACGACGCCCGTTCGCAGGCCTCTGCTCCTTCTGCGCAATCGACGGCTCCATCGGCTGGCGGCTTGGAGCGACGGACCACCGGCACAGGCAGGCTGGTTAGCGGTGGATCAGGGGCTCAGATGGCTTCTGATTGGGACGCCTACATCATTCCGGATGAACCAGGAGATCTGGTGCGGGCAGAAGAGGTGCTGTCTCAGCGCTACTTTGACCGCGTGCCCCTGAATGCTTCCGTACCCATGGCCCTCGAAATCGGGCTGCGTCTAGGAAAGTTGAGGGTGGTTTCGCGTATAGAGCGTATCCCCCCGGCGGACCTGGTTGCCCTCGGCCTTGACTGGTTTCTTCGTGGAGGAGGTAACGACGTAGACGACATCGCTGCCCCTTGGAATCAGTACCGTGGCCCGGGTACGCCGACCGAGATCCCGCGAGCCGAGGACGTGCTGCGGCAACGCTTTATCGCACGCGAGCAGCTCAAGGCGTCCGTTCCGGAAGAGTTGCAGCTCCCTCACCGCCTGGCCATGTACAAGGTCAACAACAGGGGGCTCAGGAGAGTTCCCGTGGCTGACATCGTGGCCGTAGCCATGGACCGATGGCTACGGCTGATGGGCTTCTGATTTCAGGAGCCTCAACCAAGGTGTCCGACGCCGGTGCTGGACGCTGTTGTTGATTCGAGCCCGTTCGTGACGTCGGCTCCCAAGACGCGGTTTTGGTCTTGGGAGCCGACGTCTTCGTACGGGTGGATTGATTTCGATCCACCCCAGCTGATCGTGTGAAGTTCCAGCAGCGACTGGGCGGGTGACATGGGTGTCGTCGGCCTCGCAAGCTTCCCCAAGGCCCGCGCCAAGCGGGCGAGGTCGATCGGCTGAGCCGCGTAGATGGGATGCAGTGGTTCGTTGCCGTGCCCAGGCCAGCCGGGTTGCAGGACGCGGAACCCGTAGAGATTCTGCGGCAGATCCGGATGCACCACTCCAACATGGTTGAGGGCAAGATGAGTCGACGGGCCCCGTGGGACCGCCGTGCGAGCGCGAAGTGGCTGGTCACCGCTTGACATTGAGGGACTCGCAGCGTCAAGCGCGATGCGATGTAGGACGAATGAACGAACGTGGCCAGCACCGGCGCCCTTGCCCCGACGGGACGATAGGACAGACCGTCCATGCTGCCCTCAGAACGGGACTCCCTGCCCGAGGAACACTGAGTTGACACTGGACACGCCACTGCCGCCCAGTGAACTACAGCCTGGTTCAGGGGCGGGCGGCGGTCAGGTCGGCCCGTCGCCTATTCGGCAGGCATGAGGCTATGCATCCGGGCGATGCCGTTCATCGCACGGTGGACGGCGTTGCCGCGTAGGCGGCACTCGCGCAGGATCTTCCAGCCCTTCATCCGCGCGAAGGTGTACTCGACGCGGGCTCTTACTTGCTTGTGGCTCTTGTTGCCGGCCTACTTCCCGGCGGGGACTTCCTCGTCTTTGGTGCGGCGGCGGTGCGGGACGACCAGACGGTACCGCGGTAGCCGCCGTCGGCGATCGTGGTGGTATTGCCGACGGCGGCCCCGGCACCGGACTCGGACCAGGCACAACCGTCGTTGCGGTTGCCTGGCAGCGTGCGGCCGACCGCGACGATAAGGCACGTGCCGGCGTCGATCACGGCCTGGTGGTTGGTGGTGTAGCGGTAGTTCTTCGACTACTCGGCGGCCTTTTGGTCGCGAGTGGTCTCCAGCGCGCCGTCCATGATCAGTGCCGCCTCTTTAGCGAACCGCCTGCACGGCTTGAGCGCGAGCCTGGGCTCAGGTAGGAGATCGCCCGGTCGGCGACTGATCTCGGCACCTCGAACAGGAGGCCGGTTGGCGTTGTGTCAGGTTGGTTCGCCAGTAGGTGGCGACCAGCAGAACTCGGTCTTCCAGCGAAAGCTTCCACGGCCGGCCCTTGCGCGCCTGATTCTTGTCTTCGTGGCGCAGTGGAGTCACCCTGGGCGAACGTGCGCGGACCCCAGGCCAGTGAAGGGGGCTATCCAGGAGGGATCCGACGCCGCAAGCACACCAGTCATGCCCGGCAGGTCATTTCAGCTCCTTGCGTCGCTATGCATCCCCACCTGGAGGCTCGGGCCCGTCGTCGTCCGGGTGATCGAGGAGCGGCGCCAGCGTGGTGGAAACACTGCTCCACGGGCGGTCTCCGCTGAAGCCGTGCATCTCAGCGAGGGGCAGGGCGTGGTTGGCACAGTTCGAGGGGCTCGTACTCCTCCCCGGAGTTGACGACGTGAACAGCCCGGACATCTCGTGGTCCTACAGCAAGTTCACCACTGTTCCTCCTTGCTTGACGCGTGCCCAGGATCAGCAGTAGTGAAGAGTGTCGGCAGCTCAATCATCGACCGGTGGCAACACGATGTCATCGATCCTGTTCGTCAACGGCGCATCGACGACACCTGCCGGCACTCAGGGACAGTCCTTAGTCAGGATCACTCCCCAACACCCACACACCGACGATGCCCTTAACTTTCGCCCAAATCGATACCCACCTCATCCAGGCTTCGTGGCAGCGTGCCCACATCAGCACTTCGCGGCGCTTCGCCTCGTCGGCCGGACACTCGACGAGTCGAAGCGGGAGCCGAGTTGAGTAACAGTGTCCAGGTGTTGCATCGAGGGCTTCTGCATCTCCGGCAATATTTCCATAGACACGCTGCCGTACGTTGCTACGACTAGTAGCCTAGCCGTTAGACTATCCGTAGCATCGTAGAAAGGAAGATGGATGTCATCCAAGGCAAAGGTCGCCGAGCGACTGCGGGAGCTTGCCCGCGCCGTCGAGGCGCTGGAGGAGTACTCATCGGACGACAGTGCCTGGCTTTCCCCGCATCCTGAGACCCGGCAGTTGCTCGAAAGGCGGGGCGTGGGTCGCGAACAACTCAACTACTCCGTACCTTCCGATCTCGACCTCAAGACGCGAGTCAACACCTACAACGTTGAGCACGGGAACCCTGGAGCCGGAAACCTGGTTGCCGCAGCGCTCGACTCGTGGCTGCGAGCCCACGGATACCCGCCAGACCTTGATGCAGCTGCGCCCAAATCCAGCGGCCTCTGACTTGCCGCCACTTCGCCACGATGACCGCTTACCCAACTAAGCGATCGCGCTGAACTGGCACTCGGGCCCGGGCTCACCATCTCGGTGACTCCGGATCCCGGATATCCATCAAGTCCGGAGAGAGATGCGGGTGTGTGCATCGGCAGCAGCTCTCCTGCGTTGGTTCTCTCGGATCGCCCCCGAGTGCCCGCTGCCCCTCTCGCAGGAGACTGGCTGCCGTACCCGCCGATCTCAAAGTTTCGACTGCCTCCCGGTTACACATGGACAGTCACTTCAGGCATGCTCCCTCGCATGCATCCCAAGCTGGGTCGGAGCAGTCGCTGGCTTCCAGAACCGGGGCGCCCGCTGAGAATCGCTGCAGCAGGACCTGCCGGCTGGTCCGCTGCGCCGCACGGCGCAGCTCCCACACGCCACGAAACGGAACGGAATGCGACCCGTCCCTGCTAGGACCCACAGGCGCGGGGCCACAGGGCTCAGCAGGTTACGAAAGTGAAGTACCGCACCGCGCGAGCAGAGGTAGCACAGCCGACGCAGGCGGTTTCAAGGATCTAGGGCAGCACGCGGCAGGCACCACTCGTGCCGCCCTCGTTACGCGCAGCACCCCAGTCGCGGGCCAACTCAAACCAGCGCGGCACTCCGAGTGCGAAGAACATCACCTACAGTTACATTTACCTTTGACGGCTGAACGGAGCCGTTAAAGGAACTGTCTCCGACATCCGCGACCGGCCAGGCTCTCCGGGGCTAGAACAACCCCTCGCGGTCACCGAAGTCCCACTGGTTATAGGTGAGCCGGCGCTCCGACCTGTTAATGAGGTCCAGGACGTCGGTCGCCAAGAACGCACGCGCGCCTCGCTCGACTTCCTTCACTTGCACGATCCCTGAGCTGGCAAGTTCCTCCAGCGCCGATTTGGCCGACACAAAGGAGACTTCCAGGAGTGACTGCGCCGCCCTTGCTGTGACGACGGGAACGCCGGGAAGTTGCTCCATGAGCCGAACAACGGCCGAGTCCCTCCGCGGTAGACTCCGCCGCTTCATGCTCTCCCTGAACCTAGCCAGTCGCGCGTTCCAAACGGTGCGCATCTCAGCCAACTCCAGGGAGAAGCGGCGTGACTCGGCAACTGCGTCACTCGTCGCAGCAAGGAAGACGCGGATCCACTTCTCTACTCCCGCTACGGCGGCAGGACTACCCGCATCCCCTTCGTAGCGGTAGGCGTTGAGACCCGCGATGTACTCACGCGCATGAGCCAGCAGGGACATGGAGATCGGAACGACATGGCCCACAGCAAGACCTTGCCTTGCCAACACGGTGTGAATCAAAGCCCGGCCAGCACGACCGTTTCCATCCGTGTACGGGTGGATAGTCTCGAACTGCGCGTGTACAAGGGCGGCCTGGACGAGCGGCGAAGGGTGCGGCTCCGAAATGAACTCCGCCAGATCTGCCATGAGCGCCGGCACCTCGCCCGGGGGAGGCGGGACAAACTCTGCACTGTGAGGGCTGAGGCCGCTGCCACCGACCCAGTTCTGCACCTGCCGAACTGCCCCGGAACCTTCGGCTTGGTCAGTGCCGACCATCAACGCCTTCTGGAGAGAGTCGATGTCTTCCGGGGTGACGGCAGAAGTCGAGTTCAGCTTCGCAACGGCCTGGCGAAGTGCCAACACGTTGTTGACCACCTCTCGAGCACTGGCGTCGATCCCTCTCGCGGCCTTTGGCTCCTCGCCTGCTCTCATCCCCAACATCAGCTCCAGTTCAGCAACAGCTCGGGCTGAAGCGACGACTCCCTCGATTCGCGATGAAGCAATGGCCTCGGAGCGCAGCAGGAACCGTGAAAGTGACTCCAGATGCGGGCTAGTAGGAGTCGAGTCTCCTAGGGAACGCACCGCCGCGTCGACTTCAGCAGCCTGCTCAGTCACCGCCGCAGACAGGCGGACCGCGCGACCACGAAGTTCATCCGGCACGTAGGCACGGAAGTTTCCAGGCAAGCTCGCTGCCCACGTCGCGCTGGCGTCAGGCTGAGACTGCCACCGCTGCTCAGAAAACTTGGCCACCAGACACGCTCCCAAACTTCAACCTCAATGCATTCCGTTTAAGGATAGTCTTACGCATGTGAGGTTTGGTGTGATGCACGTCGACGTTGTGGCCCAGCGGGCCACGACGTCCATGGTCGTGTCACCATGCAGCGCAGCACTGGCCCCACACTCCCTCTGGCTGATCTCGAAGGGACAGCCAGCCCTTCTCAGCTCCACCGCCATTCCGCTTGGGCGGTCGCGGTGCGGGCTATCAGCCAGGAAAACAAAAAGGCGACCTCAAAGGTCGCCTTTCGGGCAGCACAGCCAAACTGCCCGTTCGTCGCTCGGGGAGCCACCCCGAGCATTCGCATGTACTACCGCAGCCAGCCGACTCTGTCGGCTCGTCATGCCGCGGATCGTGGCGCCAACCACGTCCACGGCGCTGGGAGGAAGCTCAACGCTCACCTGACCTAACTCGAATCACGCTCATACCTCCGCTGACCAGGCAATATCCGCCAACGGGTCAAGCGGTCAGTTGAGTTTTGCCCTCATCCCTATGTAGTTCTGGAGCAGATCATAGCCGCCAGCCATAGGGCTAGTTCGTCATTGCCGAAAATCGGCTCCCTCGCGTCGCCACCGGACTATGCCCAAGTAACAACAAAGATCACAAATCCATCCACCCGAGCGGAGGTGCTTCGCGGCTCTGCCCCTTGGGGCTCCGATACCCCGCACTCAGCACCATCGGGCCCAGCCGCCGGGCTCCTCAATCCGCTGGCCCTGAGCCCAAAGCTCCGCGAACGACTTTCTCCCGCGCTAGATCTTCTGCTCGCAGATCGGTCGCTTCATGGCCACCCGCTGGCTGAGGTCTTGTCGGCCGTGGTCCTTCTTGCGAAGTCACCGGCCGGGGAATCGCAATTGGAGTTGCGTGCGGGGGAGTTGGCGCGGTGGCTGGGGGTGTCGAAGTCCTACGTCGATCACCGGGTGCTGCCAGGGTTGCGTGGCTCTGGCGCGGTGGCGACGGAGGTCGTGACGAAGACCGTGGAAGGCGTGCGGCGGGTTGACGGTCTTCGCTTGGAGCTTCTTCCGCTGACGGCTGCCCAGGCCGGGTGCCGCCCGCACGATCTGGTGCTCGAGAAGCGTGAGCTGGCGGTTCTGTTGGCGCTGTGCGAGGCCTTGTTCGCGCCGGGGTGGGCGCCGGTGGGCAAGCGGGAGACGCCTGCGGGGCTGCTCGGTGCTCGGCGGGGCCGAGGGGCGGCGGCGGAGCGGCTGGGGCTGCTGCGGTTGGTGCTGGCTGCCCGGCCGGATGGCCGTGTGCGGCTTGTGGGCGGTGCGGTGTCGGCCGGGTTCGACCGGGCGGACGCGACGGTTGCCCGGCTGCTGAGGTGTTCGGTGCTGGAGGCGGCCCGCGTGGTGGACGGGCTGGTTCGGCAGGGGGAGTTGGAGGTGCGGGGCCGGGGAGTGCCTGGCGCACGGATCCGGATGGTGGTGCCGGCTGTTGCAGCCGCGCACGGGCGGAGTTCCGGGACGGAGCTGCGGATCGTGCCCCAGGAGAGTCCGGTCGAAGACGAGCGGGCACCGGATGTTTCTGAGAAGGAGCCGGTCTGCGCGTACTGCGCTTCGACGTTGGACGAGGCTGGGTCGGCAGAGGCGGGGGAGGGCTGGGTCCAAGAGGGGTTCTTCGAGGTCCTCGTTGGTGGTGTGGGAGACGGCGACGATGGTGCACTCAGGGGTCAGGAGCCTGCCGACGAGTCCAGAGGTGCACTGGAAAGTGCTTGTGACCTCGAGGAATACGCGGGTGAGGGAGGCGACGCAGCAGCCGGGAAGGTGGCTGATGGTGCACTACTTCACACCAACCACGCTCCAGTGGTTTCTCAAAGTGGTTCTGGTGCAGTTTCATCTTGCTTTTCCGGCGAAGCCGCATCGGAGTACTCGCCGTTGCCGGAGCGCGCGAACGGGCGCGAGGTTGGGTCCAGGCCAGGCTCCGTAGACGCTGTCGTCAAGCCCGGAGGCCCGCTTCGCGGGGAACAGCAGCCGAATAGCGGGGGGGAAGGTCAGAAGCACCCTGAGGCAGCAGTTGCGAAGCCAGCAGCGTTGCGGTGGTCTGTGCCGCGAGGTCTTGAGCGGGTGTTGGCCCCGGTTCGGTCGGAGTGGGCCCGTATCGGGCATACCGGGGGGCGCACCCGGGTGGGCATGGCGCTCAAGGCCGAGTTGCGGCGACTGGCCGGGATCGTGGGGTCGGAGAAGGCTCCGGTGGTGCTGGCCGAGCGGCTGGAGCGGCGGCTGGCAGCTCAGCACGGTGAGCCCGTGCGCGAGCCGGTCGGCTGGTTGCTGTCGAGGGGATTGCCCCAGCGGGCTGAGTGCTACGCCACGGCCTGTGACGACCAGGTACGGATGGACACCGGGATGGTATGTCCGAGCTGCCAACTGCTGATCGAGGACCGGCGGGCGTTGCGACACCAGGTAGCGCAGATCGTTGCCGCCGAGTTGCCCTGCCTGGCTCCGCTTGAGGCCCGGGCGGAGGTTGAGCGTCGGCTGAGCCGGGAAATCGCGCTGCGGGCTGCACAGGACGGCGTCCGGCGAGAGCGCGCCGCGGCAGAGAGGGCGCGGCGCGAAGCGGCATGCGCGCAGCGGAGTCGGGAACTGGCCGTGGTGAAGGCGGAGTTGGCGGCGCGGCCCTGCGAAGGGTGCGGGGTGCCGGAGGCGGGAGGTCTGTGCCTGGTGTGCTCACAGATCCGTACAACTGAAAAGGTTCTGGAGAAGGCGGCACAGTTCGCGGCCGCGGTGAGCGGGCCGTTGCAGGACCCGGGCGTGGTGGCGGGCCGGCTGGGGGCGTCTCGGCTCAGGTTGGAGGGCGAGGTCGGCCGGGCGGGGGAGCGGTTGCGGCGAGAGGGGATGCCGGAGGCCGGGGTGGCGTGGGAGGCGCGGACCCTGGCTGAGCATCTGCTGCACGAGGAGCGTGTCCGAGCGCTGGACGGTCTGCTGGGCTCAGCGGAAGCCCAGGCGGAAGCCGAACGGGTCCTCGCCGTCGAGTGGGCCCGACGAGGCACTGAACAGCAGGCTCGTGCGGCAGCCGAGCAAGCGCGGCAGCGCTGCGCCGCGCTTCTTCTCGACCAGCGGCTCAACCAGGTCCGTGCTGCGATCGCGCCGCCTGCTCCTGAGCGTGCCATCGGCTGGCGGGAGCGAGTGGCTGCCCTGGCGGTGTGCCCGCTCGACGGTGAGACCCGCGCGCCGCAACTTGCGGCGGTCGGGGCCGGAAGGCGGTGAGCGCGGCGTGAACCGGGGACACGAGTTCGCGCTGCGGTGCACTGAGCAGGGATGGTGGGTGCATCCGCTGCTGCCCGGGTCCAAGCATCCGGCGAGCAACTGCCACCCGTTCTGGCCGTCGACGCCCGGAACGCGCGCCGCTTGCGGCTTTCCCGGCCGTGATGCGGCCGAGTGCGCGTGCCTGGAGTCTGGGCGGTACTACCACGGGGTTCGGGCTGCGACGCTGGAACGGGAGCTGATCCACCGTTGGTCGCGCGGACGGGACTTCGGTGTCGGCGTGGCCACGGGGCCGTCCGACCTCGTGGTGCTCGACCTGGACGACCACGACCGCCCGCCACCAGAGCAGGAGCTGTTGCTGCCAGGCATCGACCTGACGCAGCGCCCGGATCTGGAGGGAATGTGGACCGGGGTGGACGTGCTTGAATTGCTGTGCCAAGTGCGGCGGGCAGGCAGCCTGCTGGAAACACCGGCGACGCTGACCGTGCAGACCCCAGCGGCGGGGTGCACCTTTGGTACCGGGCCGAGGACACGGCCCGACACGTGCAGGGCGCAGGCCGGCTCGGGTGGCAGGTCGACGTGCGGGCCAGCTGGTCCACTGCGATCGCGCCCGGCACCGTCACCACGGCCGGTCAGCACCGCACGGTCGGGTACCAAGGGTGTCCGGCACGGCTGCCGTGCTGGGTCGCGCTGGAACTGGACCGCGCTGGACTGCGCCACCGCGACACGCTCACCGGCCCGCCCGCCGACTCCGGCTACCCCGCCTTACCCGGGAACGCGGACCGTAAGATGCCTCCGCGTACGCCGCCGCAGTGCTGCGCGGCGAACTCGACGCCGTGGCATCGGCCCGCGCCGGCCGCAACCACCACCTCAACCATGCCGGGCTCCGGCTCGGTCAGCTGGTCGGGGCCGGGCTACTGGAGCACGACCAGGTCCACCAAGCACTCACTGACGCCGCCAAGGAGGCCGGGATCGACCCCGGCGAGGCCAAAGCCCAATTCACCATCCGCCGCGCACTTCTGGCGGGCAGGCGCTCGCCGCGCACCGTCCCGAGCACCGGAACACGGTCATGAACCACCCCCTCACCTCCCGCGCGCCGCTGCCCTTCCCATCCCGGGAACCCCAACCGGCCGACCTCGCCGGGCCGGTCGACGCCGGCGGGCGGGACGAGTCCTCGGCACCGCCGGACAAGCTGCCGGCCGCCGAGCGGGACCCGAAGCCGTCACAGGCCGATGCGCTGCACCTGGGCATGGAGCAGTACTGTCTGGTACTCCACAACCAGACCGCGTACGCTATCCCGGCCGACGGCCCGCCGATCGCATGTCCGCTGCGCGCCAAGGGCGGCTTCGGCGGCACCGGGAGCCTGCGTCAACTCCTCAACCGCTCCATCAGCCCCAAGGCCAGGCGCAGCGAGCGCAACCTGTGGCGCCGCTACCGCGCCGCGCACGGCCGGATCCTCGGCGGTACTAGACCTGGCCGCCGAAGTGTGGGCGAAACTGCCCGATGCGGTTGACGAGCTCGACCGCCGGCCGCGGATGGCCGACTGGGCCGAGCTGCTGTGGGCACTGGACCAGGCCACCGGCTGGGACACCCTCAACACCTACACCGGCTCCCAGGACGCGATCACCAACGACGTGATCGACGCCGACCCGGTCGCCACCGCGCTCACCCGCTGAGCCTCCACAGCTGACACCTCCGAGTGGAAGGCCACCACCACCCAGATCGACGGCGCCCTGCGACCACCCGGCCCCCTTCCAGACACCTGGCCAAAGACCACCGCCCTCCTCTCCGCCCGCCTGAATCCCTCGCGCCGGCCCTACGCCAACGAGGCCTCGACATCCAAAAGCTGCCCCGCACCAGCGCCACCCGCAGCTTCCTCCTCACCCTCCACCCCGACCCAGGATCGCAAGCCTGACCTCGGGCACCAGCCACGGTCGAGGACCAGCTCCCACACCGTCACCGAATCCGCCGCCACCCTAGTTCGGCAGTGCCCCTTGTCGATGGACATCGCCTCGCTGGCCGCTCTCATTCGTCGGTCCCTTACGCGAAGCCACTCCGGAGCCGAACCCGCGACATGGGGTGCCCGTGGATGCCGCCGCCGTTGACGCGGGTCAAAGGGGCAATGAATTGATCTCGAGGACCTCAGCGCACCCTCGCCCCGCCACCCGTTCGGCTCAGTGTTGTTGGTCGTCAAAGCGGGCGGGCCGGCGTCATATAGGCCATGGGCGAGACGTGTAACGCTCCTCTCGCCGAGAGAAGCGTTACACCCGGTTGACTCGGCATCATGAGCCGCCGCGGCGGCCCCGGCTTGAAACCACTGCCGCCACGATTGCCGCCGTTCCCGTCACCACTGCCGCCCCCAGCATCGCGGCTCCCGTGATCACTGCCCCGATCACCACTGCGTCAACGTACATGTCGCCTACCCCTCCTCAGATACCGGCTTCGGTCGGCCGGGTGACGCAAGGTTGCAGCGGCAAGCGGGGCCGTGTCCGAACGGGCGGGCAGAGTGGGCAAGTTCGCTCTAAGCTGCTGGTCACCGCCTTGCCCGCAGGAGCCTGCTGCGGGTGCTTGAGGAGCCGGGCAGTACGGGGGGAGGCAGTCATCAGTACGGAGGGCGCCCGACGGTTGCATAGCGAGCTGCACGCGCTCAAGAAGCGGGCCGACGAGGCCAGGCGAGTTGCCGGGCTGCGCTCTTCGCAGAAAGAGGTAGAGAAGGCGCTGAAGGCGGCGCCCTACTCGATCGTGGGTTTCCGGGGGAAGTTCATCAGCGAGTGGGTGCCGGAAGACGCATCGAAGGCGAGGATCCCGAGCGATGCCGACGCGGTGTGGCCGCTCGTGCGCCTGTGGAGTGCCTGGGCGGATGAGAAGGAACCGGACCAGCGGTACTGGGGTGGTCTTGTGGAGAAGGCCCAGCCCCCGCGCCCACGCCGTATCCCGGAGTCGGGGACGAACCCGGCACTCCAACGTCGAGAGCGCGTGTTCCGCCGTCATTGGACATGGATCGAAGAGATCCGCCCCGACCAGCTGCTGGACCGGGAGGAGGAGCTGCGGGAGCTGGAGGAGTTCTGTACGGCTGCGGACGCCGAGGGCCGGTCTGCGTACGCGTGGTGGCAGGCTGAGCCGTGGGCGGGGAAATCGGCCCTGATGGCGGAGTTTGTGGTCCGACGCCGCCCACCGAATGTGGAGGTTGCGAGCTACTTCATCGTTGATCGCTTCGGGAACAACGAGCGTGACTCGTTTCTCGAAGAGGTGGCTCGGCAGCTTGCCGCTGTCGCTGACCGGGATGCCTTGCCCTCTGGCGTTCGGCCGGAAGACTTCCCAGAGCTCTGCCAGGCCGCTGCGGCGGCTTGTCTCAGGCGTGGTCGGCGGCTGGTACTACTAGTGGACGGACTGGACGAGGACCGCGGAGCCGGTCCCGACGGGCTCAGCATCGCTGCATTGCTGCCGAGGAAGCTGCCCTCCGGCATGCGTGTGGTGATCACAGGGCGCCCCAACCCGCCCGTACCGCAAGACGTTCATGAGGACCATCCCCTGCGCAACCCGGGCATTGTCCGGCAGCTCACCACCGCACCTGAGGCCCGCGTAATCCGGGACAGAGCCGAGAAGGAGCTGCAGCGGCTGCTGAAGGACCGGCCCGTCGGCAACCACCTCCTCGGTCTGCTTGCGGTGGCCAGGGGCGGACTGACTAGCACGGACCTGGCCAACCTGGTCGCCGTGCAGCCGCACGAGATCCGCGAGCTGCTGCGGGGGATCACTGGCCGCAGCTTCGTCGCCGAGGACCGCGGCCACATCGTGGGGGAGCAGCATGCGAAGGCAGGCTCTCGTGCTTATGTCCTGGGCCACTCAGAGCTGCTCAAGGCGGCCCTGGACGGCCTGGGCAACGCTGTCGCGGCAGAGTACGAGGCGCGACTGCACAGCTGGGCGGATGACTACCGGGCTCAGGGTTGGCCTGCGGACACCCCGTCCTACCTGCTCTGCGACTACACGGGCATGCTCCGCAGCAAGGGTGACGCCAAGAGACTGGCTGCCTTCGTCCTAGACCCACGTCGTCAGAGAGCCCTGCTGGACCGTGGATTGGTTGATACCGCGGTGTCCGAGGTCGAGCTGACGCGTCAGAAGGTCGAGCGTGAGACTCCGGGCGATCTCGGCACGCTAGCAGCGCTCGCAGTTTCACGAGAAGTACTCGCTGCACTCGCCGCGGCGATGCCGCCGAGTATCCCGGTGGCATTCGCCAGGCTGGGCCACTCACAGCGCGCCATGGATCTCGCTCTCACCTCTCCAGACTCGGCAGGCAAAGCCATCAGGCTGGCACAAGTGGCCCGTGTGCTGATGGGCACCGACCACGAACACGCCACCCAGGCGGCACAGCAGGCGGCCAAGGAGGCCGCCCAGTGGGCCGGGCGTGCCCGCCTAGAATCGTGGTCGCCAGACGATCACAATGCTGAGGTCGCAGCGGGCGAAGCCGCAGTGGCACTGATCGCGGCCGGCGAGGACGAACAGGGGTGCGAATTGCTTGGCTCGTTGCGCCCCGACACGTACGGCGATGGCACGTTCCGGTGCGAGATGACCGTGGAGGCGTCTCTTGCCGTGGGCCCGCACAATGCCGCGCTGGCTGAGGAATTGCTGGACCTGGCCGAGAGCCACGTCGACGAGATAGTTTCCGGCTTTCACGAGGATCCGACCTCGCCTATCGCAGCGTGGTCAGCCATCGCTGGGGCCGTCGGCCCTGAGCGGAGGGCCAGGCTCTACGGACGGATCAGCGAGTACGCCAACACCGGCCCATCCGGCGTTCAATCCGCCGCCGTCCTCGCCACCGCCGCCTCGACGTTGGTCGGACACCTCCCCGACGAAGCGGCCGCCCTGGCACAGCGGGCAAGACGACACCTGGGGGTCGTGCTGCGCGCTTCGGAAACGTCGCAGTCCGTCGATTGGCTCATGAATCTCGGCTCCATGCTGACGAGCGTCGCGCAAGCCCTGGTGGACACCGGGTCGACGCATGATGCCCGCGAGCTTGTGGCATCCGTGCCGGATTCGATGCGGACGGGCCTCCTCGGCGAGGACATCCCCGCCGGAGCCCGTTCCGTGATCGACGGTGTCCCTCGCGGGGCGACGAGGGAAGCGCCTGCGGAGGTGCTGGCGCAGCAGGCGTGTCGACTCGCGGAAGAGGGCAGGCCGGACGAGGCGAAGCGTCGGTTGCACGAAGCAATGGAGTCGTTCGCGCAGTCTCCCGAGGGTGTCAGCATGAGGCGGCCCTGGTTAATCCCCCTAGCCGGAGCACTCGCGGCCATCGGCGATCCTGCTTCCGGCGAGCGGCTCGCCCGCAGCATCAGTGCCCCCGGGACCAGAGGGGAGGCACTTGCCGTCGTTGCCACGGCATGTGCCACAGCAGGCCATAGTGCCGAGGCGCGGCGGCTCGCGCACGAGGGAGCTGACCTGGCCGCGGCCCTGGAGGGCGCCGATGACTACTCGATACTCAACGGAGTCCCCGGCCTCTACGTGGATGCCGTGAAGACCGCTGTTGCCCATGCTCTGGCATCCGTCGGTGAGATCGGCCGAGCCTCCTCTCTCATCGGGGAGGCTGAGAAGGCTGAGAAGGGGGCCAGATCGGCGTTCGGGCGTGCTCGGCTGGCTCTCGCTGCCGGGCTGCGAATGCATGCCCCCAACAGGACGGCACGACTGTTGCAGGAGGCACGAGATGACCTTCTCGCCGCTCACGAAGATCGCGCTCGCCGTCTCGACCGCTCCGATGCCTCGCCCACCGTGCAGCAGCGGCTGGCCGAGTCTGCGTGGAGCGGCCTCGTAACTGAGCATGCTGAGCTTCTGGTTGCCGCAGGCACCACAGACCGAACGTGCCGCCACTGGCTGAGGCAGGCTCTTCGAGAGGCACTCTCCCGCCCTCCGCAAGCTCGGTCGCCAGAGGATGAAGTGGTGATCGTCATTCTCGCTGCCCGGAGGCACCCTGACTCGGCCCGTCGGAAGCTGAGGCGGCTGGAATCGGAGGTGAATCCCTATCAGTACCCCGAAGCAGCGGTCGGCTGTGCAGTCGCCCATGCTGTGCTCGGCGACGTCACAGCAGCCTGGTGTGCTGCGCAGGGGCATGCTGTCCCGACCGTACGCACCGAGGCGCTGGCGTCTGTGGCCGCCTGCCTTGCCAGAGTCCCCGCCGACTTGTTCAGTGCGATCACTCCGCCCGATTCCGACTCGTTCAGGCGAGTAGTGCACGCGCTGGCCTTGATTCAGGCCCCTGGCACCGGCCCGGATCTTGGCCAGTCCCACCGCTTCCTGAGAGCAGCACTCGCAGGCGACGGCTGGCATCACGCACTCGCCACCCTGGCTCACATCGCTCCGGACGCCGTATCGGCCGTCAGAGATGTCTCCTTCGCCCATCTGACTCTGGGAGGGACAGCCCCGAGCACTTCGGAGAAATGAGCAGTTCCGAGAGAGCGTGTCGTCACTGGTCATTACCTAGGACAAGAGCCAGGGCAAACATCCCTCGGTCGCAACCGTTTACCGCATCCTCGCCGAGGGCAGCGAATGAGCCCGGACGCCTCCAGAAACCCGTGATCAGCTGACCCGTATCTCGGCCATACCCGACGCCGAGGTGCGCGGCGATGGCGGTGACGGACTCCTCCGCGTCGCGGCAGCGCAGTGCGATGGCGAGCATGTCGCCGTCGACAGCCGGCGGGCAGCCGCCGTGCTTGTCAGCTGCTGTGAAGCGCACGCCGGCTGTGACTGACTGAAACCCGGTGTCGCTGACCGGGATGCGCCGTAAAGGACTTCCCTGGGCTGCACCATCGGGCCGTGTGGGAAGGAACTACCAATGAAGCTGGGTGTCCGCCCTATGCGTCGTATCGTCAGCGCCCGCCACCCGCGACGGCCGGTTCCCTCAACTTTGCAGGCATGCGGGTCTTCGTCACCCATACGGTCTTTGGCCGACCGCGGCCCCGTCGGCCGGGGTTACCGGCCGACGGGAGTACCTCAGACGCTTGCGGCGAGCCAGCCGATGGTCTCGGTGGTGTGCTTCCCGTCGCTCTTGGTGGCGCCGGCGTACACCTCGTTCATGCGGATCAGGAAGCCGCTGGTGGTGACGTCGTGGATGCGGATACCGGGCGTCTCCGGACCGTTGAAGGTCTGGGTCAGGGGGAGAACAACGACGCTGGAACCGGGCGGGAACGGGGTGGGGAACGTGACACGGGTGAAGGTCGACGTGTTGCCGCCCGTCGTCTCGATCGCGTTGTCGGACTTCAGCTCGATCTTGCCGTCGCGTTCCAGCCACAGCCCGAGCGCGCCGCACCGCGGCCGGACGAGACCGTGCTCGGCTCGGACTTGGACAAGGCCACCTATCACTCACCGTTTCCGCTGCACGGAAGTTGTGCCAGAGCCACTGGAAGTGAACGAATCCACCCGTGTCTCCAGCAAGGGCCAGGACCTCGCCGGACAGGTCCGCACGTTCAAGGAAGCCGAGTGCGTATGCATCTACGTCGAGAAGATCGGCACCCTGGAGAAGATCCGGTCCGAGTACAACGCCGCCAGGGCATGAGCGAGCCGGCCAAGAACGCCGCGGCGGCGTGCTGCACGAGGATGCCGCCGGCCAGGAGGGCTTCGTTGTCTGGATGCGCGTAGACGCCCAGTAGGGGCGGGTGGAGTCACGGTGACAGCGCCTTCCTGTCGAACGCGGTGGGGCGTAGTCGCTGGGCTAGGCGCGGCCGGGGACATGATAGGCCTGGAAGTCGGCGGGCGGGTGGTCGAGCGGCAGGTCCGGGTTCCAGGCGGTGAGGCACTGGGCGCTTGGTACGAACAGCGGGCTGGGCAGTGCGTCCAAGGGCCAGAACCGCCAGGAGCCGATGGCTTGCTCGCGCTGCTGAGGGTGGCCGAACCACTGGGTGACGATGACAGGCACTGTCAGGCGGACGACGTCGCCCACTTGGTCCAGGAGCGTGCCCAGCACCCGAACGTCGCTGGGCTCGGCCACGAGGCTGGATTCTTCGCGGAGTTCGCGGACGGCGGCCTGGGCGAAGGTCTCGCCCGGCTCGACGGTTCCGCCGGCGAGCTCCCACGTACGGCGTCGGTGCCGTCCGAGCAGGACTCCGTCCGGGCCGTGCACGATCACACCGACCCCCAGCGCGGTATTCGGTGGAGGCGGAGCGCTGGTGCGGGGGCGACTCGGTACACGCGGCGGGCGGCGGGCGGCATACAGCCGGTAGGAGACGGCGTTGTCCGGCTTCGGGGAGTTGATCGCGGTGACCGCCTCCATAGTGAGGCCGTGCTGGGCCAGGAGGTCCTTCCACAGCCGGGGCGTGAGGACCCACATGTTCACGGGATGGTCTTCGGTGGTGCCGGGCTGCCGCAGGATCTCGGGCCGCGGAGCCACATCGGCTGACGGCCCGGTGCCGTTCGAGTTGGTGTGCAGCGCGGAGAAGACCAGGCGTCCGCCCTGTTTGAGGCCGTTGGCCAGGGCGGGCAGAAGGCGGTCGGGGTCCAGGTACGGCATGGAGCCGACGGAGTAGATGAGGTCGTACGGGTTGGCGTCGCGCAAGTGGGCCACGGCGTCTGCGCACACCAGGCGCAGGCCGGGGGTGTGCGGGTAGCGGGCGAGGGCGCGCTGGTGCTGGGTGGGGGAGGCGTCCACGGCGGTGACGTCGGCACCCAGGGCGGCGAGGTGGGCGGCGTGCCGGCCGAGCCCGCTGCCGAGGTCAAGGACGCGAAGCCCTGCCACCTCGCCGAGTGGCGTGGTGCCGGGGCCGGTGCCCGGGATTCCCCAGTCCCACCGGTCCAGCTCCGGCATCTGCAGTTCCCGGGCAATTTGGTGGGCGCCGTAGATCTTCCAGGTCTCGGCGGTGTCCGACTCGGTGGTCATCAGGGTTCTCCATCGGGTAGCCGGGGCGGGTGAGGGTCAGGGGCGCAGGGCGTAGCAGCGCAGGACGTCGAGGTCGGCGGTGTGGACGACGGACCAGCCCGATGTGAGTATCTCGGCCTGGGCGGGGGTGATTCCGAGGTCCTGCAGGGGGTCGGTGACGGCGCGGCGCCCGGCGATCTCGGTGACCACCCAGAAGGTCCCGCTCGGGGCGAGGAGGTGGCGGACGCGGTCGAGGAGGCCTGCTTTGTCCTCGATCCACCGGTAGACCAGGCGGCAGGTGACGACCGCGTACGCCGGCTCTGGCAGGGTGCTGATGTCGTCGGTGGTGATGTCCATGCACCGCCACACCGGTTCATGGCCGGGCCCGGTGCTCTGGGCGGCGGCGAGCGCGACGGCGCTGGGGGAGCAGTCGACGCCGGTCGTGCGGTAGTTGAGCTGGGCGAGGCGTCGGGCAAGAGCGCCGTCGCCGCAGCCGAGGTCGAGGGCTGGGCGGGCGCGGCCGGGGCCAAGATGTTCCTCCAGCAGCCGGTTCTCGGTGTCGTCGAACTGCCGGTAGCGGCGGCCCTTGGCCCAGAGCCGCTCCCAGTAGGTCACAGCCGCGGTGGACGCGGTGGTCATGAAGCTCCTTTACGGGCGGCACGGCCGCGCGGACGGGGATCTCCCGCAGAGCACGGATGGTGGATAGGGGGAGGTCAGCAGGAGGAGGACGGGCACGATCTGGAGGAGTGTGCCGAGGGCGAGGGTGGCCCGGACGTTGAGGACACGGTTCCGCCCCCACTGGTTGAGTCGGGAACGGCGGTCGCTGCTTCAGCCCTGGAACCCCTCTCTGGTAAATGCACTTTCACCACCGGGCTTCTCCGGGAGCGACGCTGGGTTCGACTCGGCGGCGGTAGTTCAGCCACCGCTTGGCCGAGTCCGCCAGCTGCAGTGCCCACGGAAACGAAGTCTGACGCGCGATCCGGGCCCACGAGCGGGCGTTCACCGATGCTTGCATGGTGATGCCTGACGCGGGTGCGCAACGCCAGGCCGGCAGCCCGCGCGCCCACCGGTCAGCGCTTTCGGGCGTGTGCCCAGCGTCGATCAGGCGCACGATCAGCCCGGCTACATCAACCCAGGCGGCTCCGACGGTCGGCGAGGCCCAGTCCACGACCAGGGCTTTCTCCGCCACACGGATGTTGTCGGGGTTGAGGTCCAGGTGCAGCAGGTCCTGGCCGGCGAGGTGTTCCAGATCCTCTGTTTCGGCATCCTTGGCGAAGTGCTTCTGGGCGACGGGTAGGTCGAAGCTCGGTCGCCGAAGTTCCCCCAAGGCGGTCATGACGTCGGCAACCAGGCCCAGGTCCGACGAGTTGGGGCGGAGATCAGCGGACCGGCCGGGCGCGAACTCGAAGACCAGGGCGTCCCACCCGCTGCTCTCGACGCGCAGCAGCAGGCGTGGCGAGAGGGCGGTGACGTTGGGGTTGATCGCGGCATCCGTCGCTTGCGCCGCCCAGGGGTGGCCCTGCTCGGCGGCTTTGAGGAAGACGGGCCCGCTGTCCGTGTCCAGGGTGCAGGCCACCGTGGAGTTCATGCCAGTCGAGGCGTTCGTGGTGGACGTGACGCGTCCAAGGCTGCTCTGTACAGCAGCACGCACGGGTAGCGGCAGGTGTTCTCAGTCGCGACTGCTTATGACTGTTCCTCTCGGCCGCAGTCCACTGGCCGGCGCCCCAGCAGGAGGTGGGCCTGACTCGTCTCCTCGAAACAACCGGACGGCTCCCACGCCTCCAGCGCGGCGCGATCAGCCGCCAGAACGAAGACGAACGCGAGGAAGGCCGCGCCCTGGCCGGGCTGGGAGCCGTCGCACTGATCTCGGGCCGGGGCGAGGAAGCCATCCCCCAGCTGACCACAACCCTGAGCTTTGCCGAGAGGGCCGGCGACAGGTGGCTCGCCGGAATGTCGCTCAGCCTGCTCGGCCGGGCGCACCAACTCCACGGACGTACCGAAGCCGCACTGGACTGCTTCGGCCTCGCCTACACCTACGCCGAGACCAGTGGCAGGCCCAGCCTGCTGAGCCGGGCCCTGTACTGCATCGGAGACGTCCACCTCAGCCTGGGCCGCCACCGCGAGGCGAGAGGCATGTTCCGCCGCGCCCTCGACCTAGTCACACAGAGCGCAGATCAGAGCGCAGACACCGCGGAGCAGGCGCTCCTGCTGGCCCGTCTCGGCACCGCCCAGGAGGGCATCGGCGATCTGGACAACGCCCTGTCCCTCCACCACGAAGCACTTGCCGCGCACGAACTGCTCGACCCGCTCAAGGAACCGCAATACAACCGCCTGGAGATGGACATTCGCTGCCGGCTCGGCCAGACATACGCCACCGCGGGCCGCCTAGGTGAGGCACGCGAGCAGTTCCGGGCTGCCCTCACTGTCCCCGGCGCCGAAGCACACACCTTCGAGTACGCACGGGCGGAAGCCGGCCTCGCTGCCTGCCAACCCACCTGACCCGTCCGTGTCCGGCACCGGACACGGACCACTGGCCCCCGGCCACCCCCGCCCGCTCGGGGCAGCACAGCGCTCGGGCAGGCGCTGCAGCCGTTGCCGGCGCCCGGCGCGCTCTGGGAGCCTGCGCAGGCGCGCAGTCTCAACCGCGCGTGGGCTCCCCTCCACGCGGCACGGACGCACCTGGCCGACCGCCTCCTGGAGGTTCTCGATGCCCACAGTCTGTTCGACGGCCAAGAGGTGGCTCTCGCACTCGACGTCCTGGGCGACCGCGCGTACTGTCGCCGTGTCGTCCCACAAGAGTGTGCCGTTCCTCCCCCGGGTCCTGTTCAACGACATTCACCGGACGGGCCCGATGCTGAGCGAGCCCGTCGCCTCCTCGACGCGCTCGCCGCACAGGGCCAGCAGCAGGCCCTACGGGTCCAGCACCTTCTGGAGGAGTCCTCCGGCCTCCAGTAACCACCGGCGGAGCCAGCACCGTAAAAGCTCTCCTGCGCCCGGCACCACTGCACCGGCCGGCGGCCTCGGTGCCTGCCCGGCCCGCCGAGGCTGCCGGGCCGGACGACCGCGTTGAGCCCTGAGCGGTCCGGCAGCCCCATCCCGCATGAACTCGCTGGCGGCGAGGCCGCGGAGTCAGATGAACGGGGTGGGCCAAGAGCCGAGCTCGTCGCCCGCCGCTACGGACGTCTGCGCTTCCGGCCGGTCCACATCGATGGCCCAACGCCGCCGAGCCACTCCGGCCGCCCCGCTGCCGGGAGATCGTGCCAGCCGCTCCGCTGCCGAGGTCGAGGACGCGAAGCCCTGCCACCTCGCCGAGTGGCGTGGTGCCGGGGCCGGTGCCCCGGATTCCCCAGTCCCACCGGTCCAGCTCCGGCAACTGCAGTTCCCGGGCAACTTGGTCGGAGCCGTAGATCGCCCAGGTCTCGGCGATGTCCGACTTGGTGGTCAGGGGCGCAGGGCATCCAGCCCGCGGTTGAACTGATCGGGGTGCTGCGCCGGTTCGGGTGCGGACGAGGTGATGATGCCGATCCGTCGCCCTTGGTGAGCGGGGCGGGCAGCGCACGTGCGGTGCTCAAAGAGGTCTCCTTCTGCTGAGTTCTTGCTGCCGCAGATGGCAGCGGACGCGGTGGGAAGGGGACTGTCTCCGGTGGGTTCATCAGGCTGCCGGGGATGGCAGGGGGACGGGGATGCCGGTGAGCTGTTCACCATGCCGGGCCAGGTGGTCGCCGCGTTCGGTGCCCTGAAGTAACTGGGCGAGCGCCACGAGTTCACGGATCAGGCCCTTCGGGAAGGCGAAGACATCGGGGAACGCGGCGCGGATCCGCACTGCCTCTGCAACACGCTTTAGTCGGGCCGGACGAGGGTAACGGTCTGTGAGTCCAGTAGCCTCGTCAGCGCATATGAGATTGACGCAACCTTGTCGAAGGTTTGGATATTCATTTTCGCGGCACCAGGAGCGGAACTTGGATCAGGAAGTCGGCCAAATGGAGTCCTTCACAAAGCGTGCGATGCAGATCCACGCTTTGTACGACGAATTCAATCTGTCTGCTCGGGGGCGTACATGGAGCCGGGAAGAATTCATGCTCGGCTTCGTTGGGGATGTCGGCGATCTGACCAAGATCGTGATGGCCATTGAAGGAGCGCGGTCGTATCCTGCTGTTTCGCTGGACGGCGCTCTCGCCCACGAACTCGCTGACTGCTTGTGGTCGGTCCTAGTGCTGGCCCGCCTGTATGGCGTCGATCTTGAGCAGGCGTTCACACAAACGATGTCTGATCTGGAAACTCAGATCGGATCTGATCTGCAGCGGCAGCAGACTGAGGTACACGGATGATGGCCGGGTATCGGAGGGAACCCGTTGATCTGGGTGTCTATGAGTCTCGAGCCCGCAGGGGTCCGTGTTTCGTCTGTGCGATTGTTGCGGGGAAGCCGGACTACCGGCACGAGGTGGTGTATGAGGACGAGCACCACATTGCGTTCCTGGACAGGTGGCCCACTGTTCCGGCGAAGGCTTTGGTGGCGCCCAAGGCTCACGTGGAACAGGTGGTTCGAGATCTCGACGATGCGGAGTTTCATCGCCTGATGGGTGTTGTGCGGCTGGTGGCGCTGGCTGTTGAGGATGTCGTTGCGCCTGAGCGGACCTACCTGCTGTCGCTGGGAAGTCAGCAGGGCAATGCTCACATTCACTGGCATGTGGCGGGGCTGCCCCCGGATGTTCCTTACAACGAGCAGCAGTTCTATGCGCTTATGGCCGAGCACGGTGTGCTCCGTCAGACGGCGCCCGACGAGCAGCGGCTCGGCCGGCTGATCAGGCAGGCGGTCCTGGCACGGGCAGGAGGGGGCCGGGCGGGCGCGTCACGTGGTGGCCAGACGGGTTTGCACGGCGAGTGCGGCTCGTAGGTTTCGGGCTGAGCCGGTGGCCGTCGCGATGGACACCGCGGTGGTGATGACGGCGTCGGCGGCTTCGTGGTCTCCGGAGGCGAGGTGGATGGAGGCGGATGAGGTGAGCATCTCGGCGGCTCCGCGTACAGACTCCGACGGCCAGATGGTGTGGGCTTCATCGAGAGCTGTCCGGCCTCGCTTGAGCGCGTTCTTGTCGCCGAGCCGGAGCATGGTGTGGCCGGTCCATTTCTGGAGTTCGGCGGTGCTGAGGTACCCGATGTAGGGGGGTACCTCGCCGTCGTGTGCCACGTCGAGAAGCGTCCAGGCGGAGTGGAGGTCCACGTCCGCCTGCTTCGCGTGGCTCTGGTCGTTGGCGCCGGCCTGGGACAGCAACGCGTGGTGATGGGCCCGTACTGCGTGGAGCCACGACCGGACGGCTGGATGGGCTCGCGTCCCGGCGATCTCAAGGGCCCGGTCCGTGAGCGTCAAGGCCTCATCGAGGCGGCCCTGGTCGGCGGATATCCGGCTCTGCTGCCCCATGAGGTTGACCGCGTGGGAGCGGTCGTTGGCCAGGCGCGCGTGGGATGCGGCGGTCCGGTAGTGGTGGGCAGCCAACTCCGGATTGCCGAGGTCGTAGGTCAGGAAGCCGACGAAGCCTCCGGTGTCGGAGGCGAGCGCTGCGATGCGTGCTCGCTCGTCGGCGCTTGTGGCAGAGGTCAGCCAGCCGGTGATGGACCGGTGGTGATCAAGTGCCTGGGCGTAGATGGACCCTGCCCCGGCGAGGTTGTCCATCTGTCCGTGTGCGGCGCGAATGGCGCGATGGGCCCCGATGCGCTCACTCTCGCTGGCCGACAGCCTGCTGCTGAGCGCATCTACTGCCCCCAGAGCCAGTAGCCCCCCACCCTG
This sequence comes from Streptomyces sp. NPDC001933, assembly GCF_042890955.1. Taxonomy (NCBI): domain Bacteria; kingdom Bacillati; phylum Actinomycetota; class Actinomycetes; order Kitasatosporales; family Streptomycetaceae; genus Streptomyces; species Streptomyces sp. NPDC001933. The sequence continues at coordinate 49,225 of NZ_JBIASS010000018.1, forward strand.
CTTGAGTAACGTGCGTCGTCGCATCGGATCCTCTTCCCCGCGTCGCCCACCGGCTTCTGCCCATAACGCAGCTCTGCGTTCGGCGTCCGCCATTGCTTCCAGTGTGCCCTTCGCACCAAGGGCCCTGTCCACTGCCGCAGCGGTCGTGACGGTAGGCGTGCGACGGCCCGTCTCCAGATCGGAGAGCAGGCTCTTGCTGACCTTGGCCTTTGCGGCGAGTGCCCTGAAGGTCAGGGTCTGCTGTGCTCGCAGAGCGGCCATCAGGCCGCAGAACGACGTCGGGTCGGGCATGGAGTGCTCCTTGGGATGGCTGCAACCAGACGAGGGGACCAACAGGGACCATCGGGCCCGTGGGATGTCCCAGCAGACACCATCCGTTCACGAAATATTGCCGTGTCCGCAAAACTGCGGACAACCCTTACCCCCGGTGACCTGCGGCGCAGGGTGTCCGCAAAACTGCGGACGCCCTGCGACCTGACGAGCCTTCCTGCGCGGTCCACCGGTCGGCATAGTGAGTGCCACGAAGCCACCGCCGTCCGGCCGAGGTCCGCCGGACGGGCAGGGAACTCACTCTCAGGAACTTACTCAAGGGGGTACCGCTATGCCCAGGCTGGCCTTGTACGGGAGACCGGGCGCCGGGAAGAGCACATTCGCTGGCTTGCTTCTGGAGGCACTGTGCGCGGAGGGTGTGCCGTCGAGACGGCTCAGGGTGGGAGCCCCGCTGTACGAGTTCCAGGCGCTGATACGTGCGGCCGCGGGCCGGCCGCTGGTGAGCGGGAACGAGCAGGACGGCCGGTTACTGAACCTGCTCGGCGCGGAGATGCGACGGATCAACCCGACGTCCCTGACCGACGTGTTCGCCCAGCGTGTGCGGCAGGCGGAGCAGCTCTGCCCGGACGCTGTGCTGGTCTGCGACGACCTGCGGGCTCCGGACGCCGACAGCGTGGTCGGGCTCGGATTCCAGTTGGTGATGGTCAAGGCACCAGATGAGGTCCGGCGTGCCCGCAAGGCACAGCGTGGAGACCTCTCTGCGGGGGACGAGACCCACTCGACGGAGGAGCCCCTCACGGCGTCGCCTTGGCGGTGCGTGGACAACGACCGGGACATGGATGCGCTGAGAGAGCAGGCGCGGATGCTTGTCGCGGAGGTGATCCGGTGATTCTCACGGGCCCCGAGATCGAGCGGCAACGCCAGCGTGGAGCGCTCACGATCAACCCGTTCGCCCCGGAACTGCTGAACCCGGTCTCGGTCAACTACCGGCTGGGGGACACGCTGCGGGTGCATCGTTCGGCGGTGCTCGACACCCGGGCGACGAGCGGCCACAGCCTGTCCGAGTTCGTGATCCCGCCGGAGGGCGTGGAGTTGCAGCCCGGGCGGACGTACTTGGGGACGACGGCTGAGGAGATCGGCAGTGACGAGTTCGTCCCGTGGCTGATCGGCCGGTCCTCGCTCGGGCGCCTGGGTATGTTCCTGCAGTTCAGTGCCGCTCTGGGGAACCAGGGCTCGTGCCACCGGTGGACCTTGGAGATCAAGGTGGTCCAGCCGCTCCGCGTCTACGCAGGCATGACGGTGGGCCAGGTGATGTTCGTGGCCACTGAGGGCACAGCCTGTTCCTACACCGGCTTCTTCGGCCACATCAGCCAGGCCCTGACCCCTCTGCCGGGCCGGCTGTCCGACACATCCATGCTGGAGAGGAGCACCACGTGATCCTGACCGGACCCGAAATCACCCAAGAGCGCCAGGAGGGGCGCCTGTGCCTGGAGCCGTTCGATCCGGCGCGGGTGCAGCCCAACAGCTACGACGTTGCGCTGGGTCCGACGCTGCTGGTGTACACGAGCTCCCCCCTCGACGTACGTGCGGAAAACCCCACCGCGGAGCTTGCCATCCCGTCGCAGGGGCTGGAGCTGCGGCCGGACCGGATCTACTTGGGCGCGACGGTCGAGGTGGTCGGCAGTGACCACTACGTGCCCATGCTGCACGCCCGGTCCGGGGCCGCCCGCCTGGGCCTGTTCTGCCACGTCACAGCCGACCTGATCGATGTCGGATCCCGCGGCCAGCTGACATTCCAGCTGCACGCCGTCGAGCCGCTGATCGTTCACGCCGGCGACGTACTGGGCCAGGTCACGTTCATGCGCGTCCAGGGAGAGCGGATGCTCTACCGGGGGAAGTATCAGGGCTCGGTGGGCCCGCAGGCGTCCAGGGGCCATCTGGACGGCAAGGGTGTGGTGGCGTGACACCCGCGGTCGCGGACCCGTCCGCAGGCATCACCGATCCGCAGGCCGCGGCCCTGGTCGCCCACGCGTTCGAGACCATCAGCCGCCGTTACGTGGAGAACCGGCACCAGATCGCCGCGGCCCTGCTCGACGCGGAAGGTGCTGTCCATTCCGGTCTCCACCTCGACGCGATGGTCGGCAGAGCCGCGGTGTGCGCGGAGGCCGGTGCTCTGTCCGCCGCCCGCCTAGCCACCAGCGCACCCCTGGTGATGGTCGCCGCTGTCCGCTACCCCAAACCGTCGGAGACGAGCGGGGCCCGCATCGTCCCGCCCTGCGGGCTGTGCCGCGAGCTCCTGCTCGACCACGCCCCGGACCTCCAGGTGTGCGTGCCTACGGACGGAACGGTTCGAATCCTGCCCCTGACACAGCTCCTTCCGGCGAAGTACGTCGGCACGAAGTGGCCGGCCCCCGTCCTTCCCACCCATGTCTGACCAAGGAGGAATCATGACCCAGCCCGACTTCCGCACCCCGGAACTCGACGATCTGGCCCAGCGCATCATCCCCCAGGAGCACTTCGAGTTCCCGACCGAGACCGCCCGCGACCGGTTCTTCGCCGACACCCGGATGCTCGACGTCAAGCAGCTCGTCCACAACGCCTTCCGGACCAACCCCCGGTCCATGGTCGACCACATGATCAGCAACCTGGAGCTCACCGGGACGGAGGATCTGCTCGACCTCGGCTGCGGCAACGGATTCATCCTGGAGCACCTGCGGCCCCATCTCGCCGACGGCACCATCACCGGGCTGGACAACGCCCCGGCCGTCCTGGACGCGGCCCGCCGCCGCCTCCACGGCACCGCCACCCCGTGCACGTGGATCGAATCCAGTGCTGACGACCTGACCATGCTCGATGACGACTCCTTCGACCGGGTCATGGCCAACTACATGATCCACTACGTGCCGGACCTCGAGAGGTGCTTCGCCGGAGTACGCCGCGTCATGCGCCCGGGCGGCATCTTCCAGCTGACCACGGACCGGCCCGACAGCATGGTCGAAATGTACGACGTCCACTTCGCCGCGCTCCGTGCCCTGGATGCGCCCGCCGACCTGTTCAAGGCCACGCCGAAGGGCCGCCTGTCACTGGAGACGGGCGCCGCCCAGCTGAAGCGGCACTTCGACCGCGTGAAGAAGGTCACCTGGCAGGACCAGCTGAGGTTCACCGACCCCCTGCCATTCATGGAGTTCTACGCGACCGGGCACAACCATTGCTGTGCCTCGTCGGTGCCCGACCCCCGTCTCGACGAAAGTTTCTACGAGAACCTGCGCGCACTGGTGGAGAAGGAAGTGAAGCGGCGGATCGACGCCAACGGCTACTTCGCCGTGACCAAGTTCACCGGCAGTTTCCTCTGCCGTTGAACGTGCCCGGCAACCGGTGACTCAAAGGATCGGGCGTCACGCCGGATCCGGCACGGCCGCTTCCTCAGATTGGTAGCGTCCCCGTGCCGTGCCTGCCGGCGTGGCACCCGACCCACAGAGAGGGCCACGATGCCCACCACGATCCGCCGGGCCGTCATCCCCGCAGCAGGCATCGGCTCGCGCCTGCTGCCCCTGACCAAGGCCATTCCCAAAGAGATGCTGCCGGTGGGGGACAAGCCGGTCATCGAGCACACCGTGTGCGAGCTCGTCGCCTCCGGGATCACCGACATCACCATCGTCGTCTCCCAAGGAAAGGGCCTCATCCAGGATCATTTCCGGCCGTCCCCCGCGCTGGCGGAACAGCTCAGGGCCGACGGCAAAGACCACTTCGCCGACGCGGTGGACGAGGTCGCCGAGCTGTCGCGCCGCGGCCACATCACCTACCTCGACCAGCACGGCCCGTACGGCAACGGCACGCCCGTCCTCAATGCGTCCCACAACTTCCGTGACGAACCGATGCTCGTGCTGTGGCCCGACGACGTGTTCGTGTCCGAGGTCCCCCGCGCCCAACAGCTGATCCGAGCGTACGAAGCGACGAGCTGCCCCGTACTGGCGCTCATGCCCATGGACCGTGCCGACTCCTACCGCTACGGCGTCCCCGTCGTCAAGGAAGACCTCGGGGACGGGATGCTGCGCATCACCGGACTGGTCGAAAAGCCGAAGCCGGACGAGGCACCGTCCGAGTACGCCGCCATCGGCGGATACGTCGTCACCCCCGGCATCGTGGATGAGCTGCGCGAACAGACCAGGCGCTGGCACGACGTCGGAGACACGACCGTGGAGGTGTACCTCACCGACGCGATCAACGCCTACGCATCCACCCGCGCAGCCTACGGACAGGTCATCCAAGGCCGCTGGTTCGACACCGGAAACCCCGCGGCATACCTCGAAGCGCAATTCGCGACCGCCCTGCGGCACCCCGAATACGGCCCGCGCCTGCGTGAACTCGCGCGGAGCCTGGACACCCCCAACTGATCCGCACTCCTTCCGGGCCGGCCCGCCAGGAGCGCAGCCGGCCCCGAAGGAGCCCCTCGTGGCACCCGCCTACGAACCCGTCATCGACCAGCACGACACCTGGCTCGCCGTCAACCCGGTCCAGGGCTGCCCCAAGGACTGCGCGTACTGCTACCTGCAGGACCTCGGCCTCACCCTCGCCAAACCCACCGAGCTGGCAACGCCGGCCCAGACGCTCGCCCAACTCCTCGCCAGCCGGTACTACCACCCCGCCCTGGTGCTGGCCCTCTACACCTGCACCGACGCACTCGCCACCCCCCGCACACGCGCCCACCTCAGCGAACTTCTTGACGTGCTCGGCGACTCCCCGGCCCGCAACCCCATCTGTCTCATCACCAAGTGCACGGTCACCGACGACATTGTCGCCGCCATCACCCGCAACCAGGCCAAGGGCCTGCGCGTGATCGTCTACCTCTCCTACTCGGGGCTGGGACCGGACATCGAGCGCGGCATCGACCACGAGGCACTCCGCGGCAACTTCCCCCGCCTCCATACCGTCGGCATTCCCGTCATCCACTACTGGCGGCCCGCGCTTCCGCAGAACAGCACACCGGCCGTCATCGAATCGGTCATGGACCTCGCCTCCCAGTACGCGGCTTGCTCGGTCGCCGTCGGCACCAAGGTCAAACCGACAGCGAAAGAGCAGATCGACGCCCTGTGGCCCGAGCTCACCAACCCCGCACTCGACCCCCAGGCAGCCGACTCCGTCTGGCCCCGGGCCACATGGAACTGGCTGCAAGAACGCCCCAGCCGCTACGACACCCACCCCGTCTACCAGACCAACTGCTGCGCCCTGGCCTACGTACTCGGCGAAGCCGACCACAGCTGCATCTGGAACACACCCACGTGCCTGAACGCCAACCACTGCCCGCCCGCGCAACGCGAACGGTGCGCCACACTTCTCCCGCTCCAGGCACCGGTGACACCCGACCAGATCCGCGAACGGCTCAGCGTCATCGGGCACAACAATCTTCCGCACACCTACGACGGGCAGACCCGCACCCTCGTGCTGCACGAAGCAGTACCCCTGAGCGACCAGCACAACCTCGCCCAGGTCCTCCGTCTGACCGTCCGCGCCCCTCAAGTACCCGGTGAGCGGTACTGGTCCGGCAGCCGGGCCGGAGGCTCCCCCCTCATCGTCGACCCCAGCTGAACCATGCACGACGACAGACAGGACACTTCATGGCACCCGTGACACACCCGCCGGCCCTGGACACTGGAGTCCTGTTCTGGCCGCGTGGCGGCAGCGCACAGGTCATTCGTTACCACCTGCGCGAACTGGAGACCCGCGGCTGGAACACCACTCTCCACGCCGGCTCCCTCGGCCGGCCCGGAGAGCCGTCCCACGGCGAGACCTTCTACCACGGCCTGAACCTCCGGCCGTACGACTACAACGACGCCCAGAAGCGATTCACCCGCAACCTCAACCCGCAACAAGGGCCCCGGCCCTTCCACCCCTCCTACGAAGACCGCGGGCACTGCCCCGACCCCCTCTTCCCCGCCATCCCCCCAGAAGACGCCGACCGCATCACCGACGCCTGGACCGAGCACCTCACCCGCCACCGCAGCAAGACCCCCACCGTGCTCCACCTCCACCACCTCAGCCCCCTGCAGACCAGCGCCCGCACCGCCTACCCCGGCACCCCCCGCGTCACCACCCTCCACGGCACCGAACTCAAGCTCATAGACGGCATGAACCGCCGCCTCCGCCTCGCCCGAAGCATCGGCCTCTCCCTCAAGGAACTCGCCCACCTCCCCGGCCCCGATCAGGCGCTCGAACTAGCCCGCCACGCAACCCTCGACGAAGCCGACACAACCCTCCTCACCACCACCGACTGGCCGAAATGGGTCCACTGCGAGTACTGGCTGGCCCAGCTCCGCGAAGCCGCACAGCACGCCGGCCACCTCGCGGTCGTCTCCGACCAGGACCAAGATCTCGCCCAACGCCTGCTCCACCTCAGCGGACCACCGCCGGTCATCCCCAACGGCGTCGACACCACCAGCTTCCGGCCGTCCAACCTCACCCCTGACGCACGCATGCGACACCTCCGCCGCTGGCTCGTCACCGACCCCCAGGGCTGGGGCCCCGGACAGACCCCCGGCACCATCCGCTACACCGACCAGGACCTGGAACGCCTCCGCGACTCCCAAGGACGCCTCCGCCCCCTGCTCCTGTGGGTCGGCCGCTTCCTCGACTTCAAACGCGTCCCCGTCCTGCTGGAGGCATTCGCAGCCCTGCGCACCCGCATGGACCCCGCCCCCGCCCTGCTGATGTGGGGCGGATACCCCGGCGAATACGAAGGGACCCATCCCGCCGACCTCGCCGCCCGCCTGGGCATCCAGGAGGACGTCTACTTCGCCGGATGGCGCGGACACGAAGAACTCCCCACAGGGCTGAACTGCGCCGATCTCTTCGTCGCCCCCGCCGTCAACGAACCCTTCGGCATGGTCTACGTGGAAGCCATGGCCAGCGGCACGCCACCCGTCGCCACCGCCACCGGCGGACCGCTGCGCACCATCATCCCCTCCGGCCCAACAGCAACAGGCTGGCTCGTCCGTCCCGACGACTCCGAAGACCTCGCCAGCACCCTCACCACAGCGCTGTCCGACCCTGCCGAACTCGCCCGGCGCAGCAGCAACGGCCGCACACACACCCAGTCCACCTACAGCTGGGCCCACACCACGGACCACTACGTCAACCTCTACGACCGGGCCCGCACACACCGCTGATCCTCAGCACCCACCACAGAAAGGCACCCACCATGACACCGGTCACCGGCGTCCTCTTCGACATGAACGGCCTGTTCCGCATCTGGGAAAACACCGGCGCCACCCAGAGCGAGAAGCTGGCCCACCTGCCCCCGGGCACCATCGCTCGTTACGCCTACGACCACCCCGCCTACCGCGCGGCACGCGTCGGCATCCTGACCGACACAGCATGGGCCGACGACGTCACCCAGCGGCTCGCACGCGACTACCACCAGCCCCTCAACGACATGCGCGAGGCACTGATCCCCTGGCGACAGGACCGAGGCGCCCCCGTGCCCGCAATGATCAAACTCCTGATCGAGGTACGCCGACACGTACCCGCCGGCGTCCTGTCCAACTGCACCGATGCGCTCAACCGCGACCTCGAACACCACGGCATCACGTTCGACTACGACTGCTCGTCCGCGCGGCTCGGAGTGGACAAACCGTCTCCGCACGCCTTCCGTCTCGCCGCAGAACGCATGGGCATGCCCGCCACCTCCCTCGCCTACTTCGATGACGAACCCACATTCGTCCGTGGCGCCGAGGCCGCCGGACTGCAGGCACAGCTCTTCACCGGAGCAGCAGACGCCGCTTCTCACCTGCGCCGTCTTGGTATCCCCGTACCCGGGGAAGGACTTGAGCAGGGCTTCCCAGAGCCTGTGAGTAGGAGCTAACCGGCCTTGCGCCTTGTGTGCGGCAGATGGCGGAGACTACAAGCGGCGGTGTCTGCATCGCCCACTCCGTGCTCAGTGGGGCAGAGATTCGCATCTGGATCCAGCTCGAAGGCAGACTCTCCGAACCGAGCGCCAGCGAAACTCGTCTCTTCCAGGATCACCGGGAACGGACACTCGGCCGCCCCTTCGCGCACCGAGGCTTGCCCTGAGAGGCAACGGCTCAGATCCGTACGACCCACCAGCGATGCCCCGGGCATGGCTTTCTCACCCTTCACCGACGTCGGCGCTGCGCGGAACCCTGACAGCTGGCATTCGGGATGATCGGCGGCAGGCGGAGGGGTGGCCGATGAAGTCGGTTCCGGACAAGGCTCCTGCCGAGTCCACCCGCGCTGGCGCACCCCGTCCTTCCGCCCCTGCTCCCGGTGTGCGGTCGTTGCAGTGCCTGCAACGCGCGGCGGGCAACGCGGCTGTCTCCCGTTTGGTCGCGCAGCGCTACACGGCCCCGGTGAAACCGTCCCCCGCCCAGGCCCCCGGATTCCGCAAGGTCAAGTCCGACGTGGCGGCCAAGAAGGTCCGCCTGGCCGCACACGCCCCCGCCGCCACCGAGTCCAAGTCAGCACAGGACGCGGCCGTCGCACCCCCCGACGACAAGGAGGCCCAGGGCAAGGCGGCCAACGCCGAGAAGATGAACGCCGCGAAGCCCGGCGAGTTCAACAAGCAGGCGTTCATCGACGCGGTGAACAAGGCCATCGACGCCCAGGCCCCGAAGAACCTCGACCAGGCCGACAAGTTCTCCAAGTCCGGCAAGGCCGACCAGATCAAGGACGAGGTCGACGGCAAGGTCAAGGACGGCAAGGACTCCTCCGCCAAGGACATCGACACGGCCACCAAGACCCCACCGGACACCTCGGCGGCCAAGGACAAACCCGTCACCCCGATGACCCCCGACCAGCCCCCCGCCAACCCCGGCGCCCCCTCCGCCGCAGACGCCATCCCCGCCCAACAGCCCGCCGCCGTGACCGACTTCTCCCAGGGCCCGGCCGCCAACGACCAGGCGATGGCCGACGCCGAGGTCACCGAGGACCAGCTCGCCAAGGGCAACGAGCCCGAATTCGACCAGGCCCTGTCCACGAAGAAGACCGCGGAAGCAGACTCCGCGAAGGCCCCCGCCAAGGGCAAGGCCGCCGAGGCCCAGCAACTGAGCACCGCCAAGGCCGGAGCGGCGGCCTCCGGCGCCCAGGCCCTGAACGCCCTCACCGCGACCAGGGCCTCGGCGGGCAAACAGGTGGACGGCGGCAAGGGCGAAACGAAGTCCAAGGACGAGAAGAAGCGCGCCGAGGTGACCGCCAAGCTCCAGAAGGTCTACGACGGAACGAAGAAGGACGTCGAGGAGACCCTGTCCGGCCTCGACAAGAAGGTCGACGAGGCATTCACCTCGGGCGAGAAGGCGGCCCGCGACGCGTTCACCGCCGACCACAAGCGCCGCATGAAGAAGTACAAGGACAAGCGCTACTCAGGCATGTTCGGCGGCGCGAAGTGGGCCAAGGACAAGCTGATGGGCATGCCGAAGGAGGCCAACGACCTCTTCCAGGAAGCCCGCAAGCTCTACGTGGCCCAGATGCAGACGGTCATCTCGTCCGTCGCCGACATCATCGGCACCGAACTGGGCAAGGCCAAGGCCCGCATAGCCAAGGGCCGCACCGAGTTGAAGGCCGAGGTCGACAGACTCCCCGCAGACCTGCGCGAGTTCGGCCGAGAGGCCGCCACCGACTTCGCGGGCAAGTTCGACGACCTCGAAGCCACGGTCAACGAGAAGTCCGAGCAACTGGTTCAGGACCTCGCCCAGAAGTACACCGCCGCCCTGAACAAGGTCGACGAGGAGATCAAGAAGCTCCAGGAGGCCAACAAGGGCCTGGTCGACAAGGCGAAGGACGCGATCGTCGGCGTCATCAAGACGATCAACGAGCTGAAGAACCTCCTGCTCGGCATCCTCGCCAAGGCCGCCTCCGCGATCATGAAGATCATCAAGGACCCCATCGGGTTCCTCGGCAACCTGGTCAAGGCAGTCGGCGCCGGGCTTCAGCTCTTCGTCACCAACATCGCCGAACACCTTAAGACCGGCGTCGTCTCCTGGCTGCTGGGCACCGCGGTCAAGGCCGGCCTGGAACTCCCGCAGAAGTTCGACCTCAAGGGCATCATCCAGCTCATCGCCTCCCTCCTCGGCCTGACCTGGGACAACATCCGCGCCCGCATCACCCGCAAGGGCATCCCCGACCAGGCCATGACCGCCGTCGAGTCCTCCGTCCCCGTCGCAAAGAAACTCGCGGCGGAAGGCCCCGCAGGCGCCGTCAAGGAAATCGAGTCCGAGGCCGGCGACCTCAAGGCCACCATCCTCGAAAAACTCACCAGCTACCTGATCCCCACCGTCATCATCGCCGGGATCACCTGGATCATCTCCCTCCTCAACCCCGCCTCCGCCTTCGTCCGCGCGGTCAAGGGAATCATCGACATCGTCACGTTCATCGTGAACCAGGGCGCCCAGATCGTGGAGTTCGTCAACGCCGTCCTCGACGCCGTCATCGCCATCGCCAACGGCGGCTCGGCCGGCGTCCCGAAGATGGTCGAGGCCGCCCTCGCCGCCAGCGTCCCCCTCCTCATCGGCTTCCTCGCCTCACTCCTCGGCATCGGCAGCCTGGCCAACAAGGTCAAATCCGTCTTCCACGCCGTCGCCAAACCCGTCAACCGCGTCATTGACAAAATCGTGGGCTTCATCGTCAAGAAGGGCAAAGCCCTCTGGAACAACCTCAAGAAAAAGAACGACGGCGCGACGAAGAAACCCTCATCACGCGACGGCAAGAACTCACCCGGCCGCCCGAAAGGGGGAGAGGAGCAGCAGCGGAAGCCGGTCACGGTCGACTTCACGATGCGGGGCGAGCCTCATCGGCTGACGCTCACGCCATCCCGTCGGCTGATGATGGCCTCGCTGAATCCGAAGGAAGTCCTTGACAAGGTCTACAAGACCATGGAGGTAGTCACTGACTCTGCGCAGATTGCTCTGCTTTCAGAGATTCAGGCGAAGGCGTTGAGCGTGATGAATGCCCGTGGTGACGCGGCGGAGAGAAGGATGAGGGAATTCACTGATCTCTGCGAGAAGTACGGCGAGAGGTTCGAAAGAAGCGACATTGAACCAGATCTGGAGGAGCAGGGGGCGGGTTCCCGTGAGCCGGTGAAGCGGCCCAAGGCGAGGGACCGGGTCAGTTCGGAGAGGCTGCGCAAACTGGCGGACAAACACCGGGGCAAGAACTGTGTCGCCATCCTCAAAGTCGACTCGCGGGAGTACGAGGGGTGGAGTTCCGGCCGGTCTGCCAGTGATCTCGACTCACGCGCGGTGAAGGACATACATACTCATTCACCCGGTCATGCTCTGGGGTGCGCCGAAGTTCACTGCATCAGTCAGGCGTACCGGGCGGAGTACCGGGAAAAGACCAACAAGTTGCCCGTCGAGAACACTGGCATAGAGATGGTGCACGCCGACAGGTACGAGCAGGGGGAGAGGGGCTGGTATGGGAAGGCGTATCCGGCCTGTCCGAGTTGTGGCCTTATGCTGCAGGGTCTCAAGGTGACCACGACGAACTGATGATTGCTTATTTATGCATGCAGGAGAGTGGAAATGAAGGCCGAACTCAGACTATTGATCGAGGGGTTGAGTGGTTCTGATGAGGAAGAAGCATGGAGGGCGCTGGAGGGGCTTGAGGTGGTGCTCACCCCGCAGGGACTCGTCTTCGAGAGGGATTCACCCGCGTGCATTCCCGTGATGCTCGAACTGGCCCTGGGAGAAAGGACCGTGATTCAGGCCGATCTGATGCGGTATTTGGGAGAATCGTATCGATCCGCGGTGTGGACCTGGCGCAGAGTGCGAGATGAGGACGACGCCGAAAGAAGACATGTATATGACGAGAAGGTTGCCTGGGAGGAATCTGTTTCCGCCAGTTTCGAAGATGCGCTGCCTCGGGTTCTGACGCTGGCGCGCCTGGTCGGAGACATCAGGCTCCGTGGGGCCTGTGTTCTTCTTCTGGGCGGGGCGGTCGATCAGGGAAAGGACCTGGTTCCCGTACTTCAGGAGCTCTATGGCCAAGTGGGGGAGGAGCCGCTGAAGATCGATGTCATCGAAGCGGTCGCCAATCTGGGGATCGGGCCCCGCAGCGATGAGGCAATGAGACCGTCCGTCGGGAAGTGGCTGAGGCTCAGGCTGGCCGATCCCGCTGCTGGCGTACGGCTAGGCACCGCACTCAGTCTGCTGGCTCGCGTGGATGCCGAGGAGCACGACACGCTCCGGGAAACCGTCGTGGACTCGATACACCGAGGCACATCGGCCCTGGAGAGCGCAATGTGGATGTTCGGAAGGCCCGTCGGATGGGCGCTCGACCGGAGACTTCGGCGATGACCGAAACCCGGCAGCAGGCCCCTCGCATCCGACGTAGCCCCTACCCGGCGCGCCTCCGCTCCCCGTGACCTTCTCGAACCACCGCTCTTGGCTTCCATGTAGCGCCCAGGCGACCTCGGCGGTGGTGGCGTCCAGTTCGAGCACCGCCAGCATGGGGATCACCATGGTGCTGATCGAGCTGCCGGTCACGCTGGCTGCCTGCCCGGTCAGGTAGTGGCGGAAGTCTCGGTGCCGCCACTGCGACGGCCGGACGCCGGGAGAGGGAAAGGGGTCAGCCGAGGAGGTCACGGAGCACCGCCTCGGCTTCCGCCAGGCGCTCGCACAGCTCGGCCATGGCCTCCTGCCGGTTCCGGCCGTACGCCTCAAGCTCGGGGGTGACGGCGGCCGGGTCGTCGACGGCTTCGGACAGGGGATACACCGAGCACGCGAGATAGCCGGCGGCGAGGCGGGGTACGGCGAGGAGTTCTTCGTCCGGCAGTGCCGGGTTGGCTGCCCGGTAGGCGGCGACGGTGGGCCAGTTCGGCTCTGCCAGTACGGTCCGCGGGTCGAGGACGATCCGCCCGAGCTCCCAGGCGGGGCTGCGGTGACCGGGCGGCCGGAAGTCGATCAATGCTGCGACCTGCTGTCCGCGCAGGAGCAGGTTGGGCGAGGCCAGGTCGCCGTGGACGGTCTGCACCGTCAAGGACGTTGGCAGCCGTTTGACCATGGCGGCCACGGCGGGCAGAGCGTCGAGTCGTTGGGCGGCGGTCTCCTGTGCCCAGGCGGGAAACCCTGAGGCGGGTGGCCTCTTGGCGAGGAGGGCGAGCAGCCGGTCAAGGCGCTGCCGGGCCCGTTTCACATCGCAGACCTCCCGGGCGGGGACGCGGCGCGGAGGCCCGGCCGGATGCCGGGCCAGGGTTCGGTGCAGACGGCCGACCGTCTCGCCTACTGCGGCCCACCGGTCGCCGGACAGGCCGCCCTCTGCTGTCTCCGTGTTCTCGACGTACGCCGCGACCGACACCGCCATGCCGCCGGCGGCCGCGATGAGGCTACTGTCCAGGGTCTGCCGCACCGCCGGCACCGGGATGCCGCCGAGTCGCGCGAACTGGCTGAGCTCCAGCGCCTGGCGCTCTGCGTCCAGATCGGTGTCATCCGGGTATGCCTTCACGAACCACCGGCCGCCGTCGCTGTCCTGGGCCACGTAGTTGCGGGTCACGGTCCCCGCGGGACCTTCGTCGACCGCGGTGGGGGTGATCCGGTAGAACAGTGGCAGGATCCCCGCCACGACCATCACGTCCGACTCGGCGCCGCTCATCGCCGCACACCCGACCGGCCGCCCGCGTCGGCCAGCAGCTGACGCAGTGCTCGGGCATCCGCCTGCACTTGCTCCTCGTCCTGGCGCCCGAGATCGAGCACCTCGAAGGGCAGCGGCCCACCCGGAGCCGAGTCCGTTCCGGCTTCGCGTCGCGGAACGCAGTGCCAGTGGGCGTGTGGGATCTGGTTCCCCAGCAGCAGGTAGTTCATCTTCAGCGGTTCGTAGAGCGCCTCCACAGCGCGGCCCAGGGCGAGGACGTCGCACCAGAACGCGGCCGCCTCCCTCTCGTCCAGCTCGGTGGGCTCGGCGACATGACGCCCGGTGTAGATCACGACGGCGTACCCGCGGACCTGACCGCTGCGCCACAGGTAGGCGTTGCTGACCTCCCCGCGCCGGACAAGGAGGCCCCAGCCGATGTCGTCGGCGGCGGAGTCGTTCGCGCACATCGGGCAGTTGGTACCCCGTCGGTGGCCGGTGAAGTTCTCCGGCCAGGCGCCGGACGGCGCAGGCACAGGACGGGACTGCGCGTGGTCGGGCATTACGCCGCCTCCCCCGCCTCGGCGCGGTACCCGGCGGCCTGGAGGGTGAACATGGCGGCGTACTCGCCGCCGAGGTCCATCAGCTCTTGGTGGGTGCCGCTCTCGGTGATGCGGCCGCCGTCGAAGACGAAGATGCGGTCGCAGGCGACGACGCTCGCCAAGCGGTGGGAGATCAGCACTGTGATCTGATCGGGGCGTGGCGTGTCCCGCAGTACCGCCTCGTACACGGCGTGCTCGGCGCGGGGGTCCATGCTGGCGGTCGGTTCGTCCAGCAGCAGGACGGGGGCGTTCTTGTACAGGCCGCGGGCGACGGCGACCTTCGCCCACTGGCCGGCGGACAGTTCCTGACCGCCGCGGAACCGCTTGGACAGCAGCGCCTCCCAGTGGCCGGGCAGTCCGGCGATGACCTGCTCGGCGCCGGAGGCCCGCGCAGCGTCCAGTGCCCGCTGCGGGTCGGCCTCGGTGAGGGTGCCTCGGGAGACCGTCAGGTTGGCCAGTGCGCTGAACGGGAACCGGACGGGGTCCTGGAGAACGCAGCCTACGCGGGCCTGCAACGACTCGGCGTCCATGTCCAGCACGTTCACACCATCCCAGCAGACCGTGCCCCCGTCCTGGGGTTCGTACAGCCCGGCGAGCAGCCGTGCGCACGTGGACTTGCCGGAGCCGTTGACACCGACGAACGCCACCGTCTGACCGGCGCGCAGCGTCATGGAGATGCCGTTGAGCGCTGGGGTGACCTTGCCCGGATAGGTGAAGGACACGTCGTCCAGCGTGATGGTCTTGACTGTCTCGGGGGCGGGCAGCTCACTGCGGCGCGGCTGGAGGTCGCGGCAGCGTTCCTGGAAGGCCAGCAGGTCGTCCAGTTTACCGACCATGGATCTGCCCGGGTTGGCTCTGACCTGGGGTGATGCCTTGCGGATGTGTCCGTGACGTTGCCAGGGCCGATTCGAGTGCGCCAGCTTGGAGGCTTGAAGATCGCGCTGTAGGCCCTCAAGACTCCGGCGAGCGCCTGGGCCTGCTGACGGTCGAGAGTGGCGGGGGCGGGTTCGGGGTCGAGGGGCATGAGGGGTCCTGTTCGAGAAGCTGCGCTTCGAGGTCGGCGATGCGTTTGTCGGCGAAGCGGAGGTTGGACCGGGCGCCTTCCAGCCGTTCCTGGAGTTGCCGGTGTTCTCGGGTGAGCCGGTTGACGCGGTTCTTGAGCGTGGTGTTCTCGGTGGCGAGGGTTTGGACGGACTCTCCCGGGACCATCTGGCCGAAGTCCCGGACCTGGCCCATGAGTTCGCCGATCGCCTGGCGCTGGGAGAGGACCTCTGCCTGTGTCCGTTTGAGTTCTTCCTCGGCGTTCAGCGCCCGTTCGCGCCAGGTGGCCTCGATGCGGTCGTGTTCGTTCTGGGTGTCGCGGTCGTGTCGGCTGCGGGTGTCGTCGATCGCGTTCCTGACGAGAGCGCGGGCTTCGGTGTTGTCGTAGAGGAACGTGGTGGAGACGTCGGCTCGCCGGGCGATGGCCTGGACGGTGAGCCGTCCGCGTTCGCGGCGGAGCTGGGCGATGGCGGCCTCGACCTGGGACAGCTTGGTCCGTGTCTGCTGGTGTCGTGCGGCGACGGCCGCGGCGGTGGGGGAAGGCTTCATGCCGCATCACCGGCTTCTTCGTGCCGGGCGAGTTCCTGGGACCGGAATGTGGTGGCCCAGACGCGCCCGAAGTAGTCCTGGGGGCGGCGCAGGTCGAGGGCAAGTGCGTCCTCAAGCAAACCGACGGCGGCCAGGGCCTTCTCCAGGCCGTCGATCGCGCGGGCGGTCGGCTCGAAGAGGCTGTGCAGGTAGTCGGCGGTCGCGCCGTCCGGGGCCCGTTCGGCCTGCGTGCGCCACTGTTCGCGCTTGCGGTGCCAGTAGACGAGGTCGGCCCCGGACATGACGAACTTGTCGCAGTTATGGCAGTCCATGTTCCAGGGGCAGGCGTCGCCGTTGACGACGGGCTGGAAGGTGCAGAAGCCTCCCTCCGCCGGTGTCGACTGCCGGGTGAGGTCGACGAGCATGGCCTCGGCCTCGGCCTGCGTCATGGCTTCGCCGCTGGTCAGCAGAATTCCGGGCTCCGTGGAGCCGGGTCCGGCGACCCAGATGGACCAGACGGCCTGCAAGGCTGCTTCGAGTTTGGGGTCGGTATTGGCGAGGTGGATGTAGTGCTCGGCCATGGAGTCGGAGACTTGCCCGAGGTAACGCTTGACCTGGACGAGGTTGGCACCGTTCTTGAGCAGGTTGGTGGCCAGGGTGTGGCGGGCCTGGTGGGGGACGCAGTGGCCGATGTCGAGGGTGTCCACCCAGTCGCGGAAGGCGCCGTGGAACCAGCTGTAGCTGACGCCCTTGATCATTTCGCGGTTGGACGTGCGCCGGGGAAACAGCGCAAGCTCGCGTCGCTCCTGCGGGGTGGGGACTCGTCCACGGCGCTCGAAGAAGCGGGCGACCGTGATGCCCTGCCGTTCTTCGAGGCGGGTGTAGAGGCGTTCGGAGATCCGGATCGCGTCATCGAGGTTGCCGACCTTCGTCTGGTCGTGCCAGAACATGGGCAGCTTGTTGATGCGGCCGATGCACTCCAGCCGGACGTTGAGGACCTCGCTGCAGCGCCGGCCTGTGACGACCAGGGCCTCCCAGATGTCGCGGAGTCCGCGGCTTTCGATGTCGGCCTCGTCCAGTCGGGTGAGGTTGGAGTCCTTGGCCAGCTCGCGCGCGACATCGTCGGGGAACGGCCGTCGGCGCCCTCCGAAGTTGCCTCCGGCCGGCAGCGCGAGGATGAAGCCCCGCGACAGGTTGATGCGGTCGGCCTCACCCAGCTCCAGGGCCCTGCGCAGGACCGCCCGCGCGTCGTTGAAGTGCCTGGAAACCGAGCCCTTCGACGCCTTCGTCGTCTTCTTGCCCTTCGCGCCTGGGACCGGGCCGCGCAGGAAGGCGAGACCGTGCTGGGCTCGGTGCCGCTGGTCAGCCACAAAGTCGATCATGAGCTGGTCTGTGAGAGCGGCGGGGTCGTGCCCGCCCGCAGGCGCCTGCGCTTCGAGGAAGGCTGAGAGTTCGGCGCATCCGCGGCGGAGGGAGTCGAAGGGGCCTCGCGTCCGTGGCGGGCTCGTGTGAAGCCGATGCACCAAGTGGTCCCAGAGGATGTCGCGAAGCCACCGCTGGGTGATCTGCGTGAGGTCGATGTGGCCGGTGCTTCCGCGGAAACGGACTCCGAAGTGCTCGGTCTCGATGAATCCCGCGTCCTTGGTGTCCTCGCGGACGAAGTAGATCAGCCGCAGGTACTTGAGCATCTGCCGGGCGACCTTCTGGGCGCGTACTGGGATGTCATTGAGCTCAAGGTCGGCCAGGGAGTTCACCTTCTGGTCTCGGCAGGTCTTGGCCAGCTGGCGGATGTGGAGCAGGTTCCAGACCGCTCCTTCGACGGGGACCTGGGTGTGGTGGAACATGCCCCACTGGATCTCGGCCTTGGCCAGGGGCCGCAAGCCCAGGAGCGAGACGTGGCCGTCCATGCGGTGGATCGGGGCGCTCTCCCGCAGCCACTGCTGGAAGCGCTTTTGGTCGGTGTAGGTGATGTTGGTGGTTCCGTCCCAGGTCTTCCTGCCCCAGTTCGCAGGCAGGGCGGCGCCTCCAGGCCTTCCTTCCCGGCTGTAGTTCTGGAAGTGGCGTTGGCAGAGACCGAGCGGGTGCTGTGCCCCATAGGGGCAGCCGGCGCCCCCGCAGCGGCCGAATCCGGGAAAGGGGTCCTGGCCTGCGACCCAGGTGAGCAGTTCCGGGTCCTGGTGGCCTTGGCTGCGGTGGAATCTGCGGTGTGCCTGCCATCTCAGCGAGTGCAGATAGCACAAGCCGTATCCGCTCCAGGCGGGGATCTCCTGGCAGATCATGCAGAAGGCGCCGTCGATCCGGGCGCGGATCTTGAGCGGCTCCGCGGTGCGGAGGAATTCGGGGTAGCTGGTCCCGCCGGCGGTGCGGGCCGCCTGCCATTCCCGCTGGTGGTTGTGACACAGGACCCGGTCGGGTTCCGCGGTTCGTTCGCACTCCGGGACGTGGCATCCCCAGCCGTAGACCTGATGGTCGCGGGGGACCTGGATGATGTCGCTGCGGAAGACCGGGGCGAACGTCGGTGCCTGGATGAGGGCGTGGAGCAGTTCCAGCCGGTCTCGGACCTCGCGGGACGGTCCCACGGACACCAGGGGCAGCGGGGCAACGGCCTGTGTCACTGGTCTTCACCCCAGACAGCCTTCAGCGCGGCGACGAACTGCGGCGAGTGCTGGTCAGGGTGTCCGTAGACCTCGTCGACCATCTTGGCCGAGGCCCAGTTCCCGACGGCCTTGGCGACGAACGGGTCGCCGTCGGTGGCGTCCATGACGTCGTTGGTGATCTGGTGGCGGAAGGCCTGGGGCTTGATCCGGCCCGGCAGTTCCGCCCGGCGGCCGGCCCGGCGGAGCATGCCCCGGGCCGCGTCCGCGGTCCATGGCTCACCACGGCGCGGTCCGGCCAGCTGGATCAGGAGCATGCCGTGTCCGGCCGCGTGCCCCGCGTACTCGGTCGTCATGTACTTGAAGTAGGTGCTGACCATGGCCGGGCTGGCGCGGTAGATCTCACCGCCGGTGATCACTCCGTCCTCGGTCTTCCAGTCCGGCTTGATCTTTGCCGCGGCCCGGTTCGGATTGCCCCACCGATGGCAGACGTGCACGTGCGGGCTCTTGCACTCACCGCAGGCCGCGTTCTCGCGCAGATGCAGGTCGACCAGGTGGAGCCCGGTCAGGCCGCCGATGCGAAGGCTGCTGTCGGACAGCCAGACCACGACCATCTCGTCCCTGGCCGTGTTCACGACCTGCCGCAGCTCGGGTCGTGCCCCGTCCGGCAGCATCTTCGGATGCCGGCGACGGCTGCGGCCGCTGCCACGGCGGGCAGTCGTCAGCGGGTTCGCCGGCATCGAGGATTTGGTGTGTCCCAAGAAAGCCCGGCTGCGGTCCACCTTCGTGGGCAGACGCTGCACCGCCAAGGCGTCCCGCAGGTCCGCGTTCACGTTCTTGCGGGTGCAGTTGTGCAGGTAGAAGCCTTTAAGACAGGCGGCCGCGACGTCTAGGGCCGACGCGCCGTACGGACGCTTGGGCGGCACCCTCCACGGCTCGCCCCACGGCATCGGCACCTCCGCACCGACCGCCCCCATGTACCGCTGCAGATCCATCAGCGTGACCGTCTCGGTGGTGAGCCCCTCGCGGACCAGCCACCTGATGTGATCGACGAGGTAGTACGCGAACGTCTTCTGGCTCCCCCGCCCTTCGTAGGTGCGCAGGAAGCTGTCCGAGTCCTCGTGGACCGAAGCATCGGCCCACAGAATCGTGTACGTCACCCCGCCACCAGCCCGCGGCATCGGCTGAACTCGGATGTCATCAAGGACCATCACGCGGCGCACATGGCCTCCTGTCCCCATCGGCTACGAGACGGAGAGGCTTGCCACGTGCGGTAAATGAGAACGCCACGGCCCCACAGACCGCCCAAACGAGGGACACGGACACTCAAGACGTGGTCGGTAAAGTCCACCCACATGGCGTGCTCGTAGACCAGGTGGGAGACGTCGACGAGCCGGGTGAGCGAGGACTGGGCGGCCTGGATGGCGAGGACCGCGCCCGCCCCGGCGGCCAGGGGCAGCCAGCCTGCGATCAGCATGGCGGCGAGTGCCGTGTAGGTGATGCCGGTGCCGATCCCGCCGACGGTCCGGCCCGCCAGGGTCAGCGCGGCCGAGCTCACGCCCAGGCGGGTGTCCTCCTCGGCGATCTGTGTCGTCAGCCTGCGGTGCTCCTCCAGGAGCGCGCCCTGGGCGGTGTCCGAGCGGAGCTCGGCGGCAGCGTCCCTCTCCAGCAGCAGCCAGGAGAAGACCCGCACCCTGCGCTGCAAGGTGTTCCACCGTTTGAAGGAGTGGAAGCGCGCCCGGGCGTTACGAACGGCTGCCGCGCCGACCGGCAGCACGGACAGCAGGAGCAGCGGCAGCAAGGCCGGGTGGAGGACGCCCAGAACGCCGGCGGTGCCCACGAGCCCGAGCAGTGCTGCGGCCAGGGAGACGATCTGGCCGACGATCTGCCGGGCGTAGAACAGTCCGCGGTCGTTGGCCCGGTAGGCCTCGTCGTGCCAGTCCGCGTCGTCGACAACCTCCAGTCGCACATGGGCGGTCAGGGTGAGGAACTCGCACTCCAGCGCGGTGCGGATCTTCGGTGTCACCCTGGCCTGCGCGACGGCGACGCCCGCCTCAAGGAGCGCCCGGGCGGTCAGGAAGCCGACCACGACCAGGAGTTGGGGGATGGCCGCGCGCACCCGGTCAGGGGTCGGCCCCTCGGCGAACAGCTCCCGCAGCACTGCCACCGAGGCCATGAGCCCGAACGCCGTCATCGCGGCCGACGCAAGCTGCAGGACTGCGACCGCGATGGTCGCGGCCCGGTCCGCGTTCCAGGCCAGTTGGCCGATCTGGCGCACGATCCGTGGCAGCCGCGCGAGGATCTGTCCCACCGTGGCCTTGGACGCGGCGCCGTCGTACACGGACCAGTACGCCTCCGCCAGGCCGTCGGCGATGTCACCCTCATGCGGCCCGGCCGGCACGGCGGCGGGCGGCAGCGGAAGTTCTGCACTGCGCGGGGCGGGCACCGCACCCTGGCGGATGCCGTCTGCGTCACCACCGGTGCTCATGCCCCCCACCTCGTATCCAGTCGTGCTGAGCGGCGCGCGTAGACGTCGGGCTGCTGCTTCCCGCAGGGCTGGAAGGCGAGCGAGGACCGCCGCCGCTGTTCGAATTCGCGGCGATGGGTGGGCGTGGGCCCGGTGTTCATGGTGTCCTCCGTCTGAGCGGCCGGTTGGCACTGGTGCTCTAAGAACGCGCCGGATCCGGGGCCGTTACGGCCCCGGGCGGGCGAATATCCCGAACGTGAATGCGGATCTGCGTCTGGGGCAAGAGACGCCTGCTTGGTCACTTTTGAACTCACACGTTCGAGTGGTTGACGTCGTGCGGCACCCGATCAGGGGCTTGCGCGGTCCTTTCGCAGACCTTGGGCAGGAGCGGGGCGCGGTGCGTGGTGACTGACCATGTCCAGGCCCTGCTGGAAGATGACCGGGTTCTCCGAGAGGTTGACCCGCAGGAGTTGGCCGCCTGGATACAGCGCGTCCCAGGCCGCGGAGGTACCACCGTGGACGACGGTCGGGTTGAGCCGCAGCCCCGCCCTCCCGCACTGCACTACCCAGGGCAGGAAGCCTTCCTGCGGGGTGCGGAGTTCGGCGAAGGCGGAGTATCCCGCGGCGGGCTCCGGACCTGGGACACGTCGCAAGGGAGATCTCGGGCCGTCGAGTGTGTGGGCGTTGCGGCGGAAGCGTTCGGCCATGACGGTCAGGTGGTCGCGGACGCGGCGGTACGTCTCCTCCCCGGGGAGTGCGGGCAGACCCGCTCGGTGCACGCTGTCCTGGGCGATCTGGACGAGCTTGGGCGTCTGCTCGAAGGGTGCCTCCACCACGGTGAGGAGGGAGGCGTAGAAGAGCATGACGAACTCGCCGACGGGATCGCCGCTCATGGCCATCCGCTCGAATCGGTCGCGGGCCAGATGCCGCAGCAGCGCCCTGTTCCTGGTGATGACGACTGCCGCGCGGAGCCCGGGCAGGGAGAGGTCCTTGGAGGCGGTGAGGATCAGGGCGGCCCTGTTCAGGTCGGTGCCGTGGATGCGGTCGCGGAGTATCGCGGCGGGCTGCGGCCCTTCGGATCCGATCTGGAAGGGGACATCGACGAGCGTGAAGTCCGGTTCGGACTGACCGGGCAGGGTGTGGCGGGCGCCGGTAACTCCGTTGGGGAGGACTTCGACGAGGCAGGTGCGCTGGGCCCGGGATGCGCCGGTGAGATGGAGGGTGCCATCGTGCCGGTAGTAGCCGGTCACCGGGGCTCCCCAGCGCACGGCGCACGCATCGAATGCGTAGTAGTTCGGCAGCGGCAGAACGAGAGCGTGACCGGTCTCGGCGAGATGCGCAATGGTCAGGCTGATGGCCTCCGTGCCGCCGCGGGTAAAGAAGATGTCGGGCGGGTCCAGCCTCATGTTCAGGTGGCTGCCGAGGAGTTCGGCCATCGCCGCCCGGGCGCCCGCCTGGCTCCGGCCGGCGTACGCGGAGAGCGTTCCGTCGCGGATGAAGCGGTCGAGCAGGGTGGAGAGGTAGCGGGCGAGGTCCGGGGAGGGCGGGAAGCGGTTGCAGCCCTCCCCGAGCTCGATCGTCGTCTCGGTGTCCGGGTCGGCGCCGTCGCGAAGGGCTCCGAAGGCGGTGAGGCAGTCGGCCTGCGCGGGGGCCGGGATGGTGTCGTGCACGGTGGCTCCGGTGCGCCATGGACCGGGGCGCTGCCGGGCTTCCGCGGTGCGGACGTCGGCGAGGTTACCGGATGGGGAGCGCCCCGGGGGCGGTTGGCTGCAACGGGGGGACCTCGTGCAGAGCCGGACGCCGCCCGTTCCGGACAGGTTCGGGGGCCAGGAGGATGCGGGCGGCGGCATCCAGATCGGGTATGTCGGTGTGCTGGTTGCGCCGCACCCAGATGGCGTCGATGCCCGCGCGGCGCGCCCCGGCGGCATCGGCCTGGGGGTTGTCGCCGATCATGACGAGCCGGTGTGCGGGGCCTGCGGCTGCCTGGGCGAGACGGAATGCCTGGGGGTGGGGTTTCTCGTATCCGCTGGCCGCGGAGTTGATCACCGCCTGGAACCGGGTGCCGATTCCCAGGGCGGACAGGAGCTCGGGGAGTTCGGGGACATGGTTGGACAGGAGTACGTGCGTCCAGCCGTGCGCGGTGAGCTGGTCGAGGACGCGCAGCGTCTGCGGGTAGAGGCTCCAGGCGCTGGGGTCGGTGTATGCGGCGCGGGTCGCGGCAGCCACGGCCTGCGGACGGGAGATCCCGAGGCGGGTGAGTGCCTCGGCGACGACGCCGGTGATGTGATCCCACCAGGCGTCGGGGACGCTCAGGTGCGGGTGGGGCTTCTGGGCGGCATGCCAGGGGAAGCCGGTGGCGAGAGCCTCGAACATTGCGGGGAAGGCCCAGCGGTGGCCGGGCTCTTGGACGTCCAGGACCTCCAGGAGGCACTCGGCCCAGGTTCCGTACCGGCGGTGGCCGAGCGTTCCGTCGAAGTCCCATATCGCGGTCTTGGCCCCCGTCACCACAGGCCGAGCGCTTCCAGGACGTGCGCGGCCTTGGGCAGCGGCGCGGCAGGGGCAGCGGTGAGGAGGTCGTCGGGGAGGCCCGCCTTCGTGTCGAGTTTGATCATTTCGCGCCAGCGCAGTGCCTGCGGCCACTGCTGCGTCCAGGTGGGGCGCAGTTCGTCGACGGGGATGTTCTCGAGGCGGCGTGCGTCGGTCAGGAGCCGGGCGGCGGTCTTGGCGCCGATTCCGCGGATGCCGGGGATGTTGTCGGCCGGGTCGCCCATCAGGGCGCGGAAGTCGGGCCACTGCTCGGCGAGGACACCGTAGCGGGGAAGGATGTGCTCGCCGGCAGTGTAGCGGCGCTCCAGGGCGAGACCGGTGTTCAGCAGGCGCACGCTGGGGTCGGCCAGGAGCTGGATGTAGTCCTTGTCGGTGGTCATGATGTCGACGGCGCGGCCGTCGGTGCGGGCGGCGGTGGTCAGGGTGGCGATGACGTCGTCCGCCTCGCAGCCGTCCTGTTCGATCCACCGGACGCCGCTGAGGTCGAGGGCCTTCTTGATCAGGGAGAGGGACGCGATCAGGCCGGGTTCGGGGGCGGGGCGCTGGGCCTTGTAGTCGCTGTCCTGTCCGGCGCGGGCCTGGGAGCCATCCTCGGAGTCGAAGACCACGAAGATCTCGAAGCCGTCGGCGTGCTGGACCTGGGCTTTGCGTAGGAGCGCGGCGAAGCCGAAGACGCCGGTACGGTCGGTGGTCTTGTCGCGGCTGGTGATGCGGGACGCGAATCCGAACCATGCGCGGTGCAGGAGGTAGTGGCCGTCGACGAGCAGCAGGGGCGCGGTCATGGCGTGGCCTCCAGGGGATGGTGCGTGCTGGTGGGTGCCTTTGACCGCGGCGTACGGGCATCCGTTGCCGGATGACCATGGAGTGTAGCCACCGGGGTGGTACGGGGTCGCCAGAACGTGGCCAGCAGCGTCGCGAGGTGTTCTGCGGCGTTGCGTTGGTTGAGGACCTTGCGGTGGGCGGCGGTGCGTAGCCGGGCGCGTTCGTCGCTGGTCAGGGCGAGCGCCCGGTGCAGGCAGGCGGTCAGGGCGCCGGGGGTGGGGGCGTAGAGAAGGCCGTTGTGGCCGTCGGTGATCTGTTCGGGGAAGCCGTCGATGTTCGGGGCCAGGACGACGGCTCCGGAGTGCTGGGCCCACAGGGCGGTTTCGAAGACGACGTTGGCCAGGGTCTCTCCGCGGCTGGGTACGGCCATGGCGCAGGTGTCGGGCCAGGCGGCCAGCGCGCGGGGGATGTCGCGGTCGTAGCGGCCGATGATGGTGGCGCTGAGCCCGAGCTCGGCGCTGCGCTCGCGGTAGCAGTCCAGCAGGGCGGCGCGTTCGTCATCGGTGGGGACGGCGACCATCGCGAGGTGGACGGTCTCGCGCAGAGGGGCGAGTTCCTCGATGAGGAGGTCGAGGCCCTTGGTGTGGTCCGTGCGGCCGATCGCGGCGACGACCGGGCGGCCCGCGGGGATGCCGAGGGCGCGCACGATGCGTTCGGCTTCGGTTTCGGTCGGCGGGGCGAGGTCGGCGGCGGTGAGGTCGAGCCCGGACGGCCAGGCCCGGAGCGTGCCCGGATCAAGGCCGTACTGGTCTTGGAGGTGGCGGGTGAGGAAGTCGCCGATGTCCGCGACCCAGGCGCGGGGATGGACGCCGGCGGCGGCGATGGCCTCTTCCTCCCAGGCGATGCGGACGGGGTTGGGGTGAGGGCGTTCGGTGATGCGGGCGGTGGAGAACAGAGCCAGCAGCACCTCCACGCCCGGATGGGAGCCGGTGTGGTGGGCGAGACCTGCGAAGGGGGTGTCGACGCCGATGACCAGTACCTTCTCGTGCCGGCTGGTCAGGTGCCCGGCGGCGCGGGCGGCTTCGCCGGACAGGTGCCGCCAGGTGTCCGGGTGCCAGAAGGGGCGGCGGGCGTTGTAGGGCAGGGTGATCACCTCGCCGCCGAGCCCTTCGACGACGCGGCGGGCGTAGCGGAGGTCGGACTCGTTGTAGCCCCAGGTGGCCGGGCCCGGCTCGGGGACGGCGAGGTACGGGGTGAAGGCGCCCGCGTGCGCGCTCAGGCGGTGGTGGTGGCGGGCGAGGGTGGCCAGGAAGGTCTTGGTCTGCCGGCCGATGCCGTTGGTGTTGTTCGCGATGCCGTTCACGGCGCAGTACAGCAGCGCCTTGGTCGTGGACACGGAAGTGTCTCCCTTGGTGTCAGGGTCAGCCGGCTGCGTAGAGGTCTTCCGGGTTCGGGCGCCAGATCTTCGACTTCGCCGGTGCTGGTGCCATGCCGTGTTGGGCGAGCAGGCCGACCAGATGCTGGTAGGCGAGCTCGGCCTCGGGCTCGGTGGGAGCGAACAGCGTGTAGTTGTCCGTCATCCGCACCGCGGTTTGCCCGGCCAGCTGCTGGTCGACCGGGGTCATCCGGAGGTTGGTCAGCATCGGGCTCAGGCCGCTGCCCGGCGCGAGCGGGTCCGGCAGCGCGTCCAGGATGCGCCGCAGCAGCGCCAGCACGCTGCCGTCGTGGACGAAGCGGGCAACGGAGGTGACCGCGTCCTCCAGGGCGACGCCTCTGGTGGCCGCCGCGACGTCGATGTCGGCGACCCAGATGAGGCCGGCGGCCAGGTGGCGGGCGGCGGCTGCGACCGCGAGGGGACGCCCGGCCCGCCGGTGCCAGCCGAACATCCAGGGCGGGTAGGCGTCCCGTTCCAGGACGGGCTCGATCGCATTGCGCAGTGCCCGGTGGACGATCCGGTCGGTGACGGTGGGAATGGTGATGGTGTGGTGCTTGCCCCAGGCGTCGAACTCCTCGGTGCGTAGCGGGCCGGGCTGCCATGTTCCGTCGGCCAGCGCCGTGGAGAGTGCGGCGATGCGGGCTGGCATGTCACGGCGGAAGGTCTTCCAGGTCATGCCGTCGGCGCCCGGGGAGCCGGTGCGGCCCATGCACTGGCGGGCGGCCCGTTTGAGGGCGCGTTCGTCGGCGGTCTGGCGCATCAGCGAGTGCGCGGCCGTGTGGCTGGTCACTGCGAGGCTC
Source organism: Streptomyces sp. NPDC001933 (assembly GCF_042890955.1). Classification (NCBI taxonomy): domain Bacteria; kingdom Bacillati; phylum Actinomycetota; class Actinomycetes; order Kitasatosporales; family Streptomycetaceae; genus Streptomyces; species Streptomyces sp. NPDC001933. The sequence goes on from NZ_JBIASS010000018.1 coordinate 75,843, forward strand.
CGGTGGTGGCGGCGAGGAAGGCCTTGGCCACAGCCGCCGGGGCGTGGTCCGCGACCTGGTGCGGGCCGTGCTGGGAGGCTGCGTGATAGGCAGCTTGGTTGCAGAGCAGGTCCGTGAGGCCCTGCCACAGCACACCGGGACCGTCCTCCAGGGCGGTCATTCGCCCGGCCGGGCCGGTGAGCGCGGGCAGGTGACCGAGCCCGTAGCCGACGACCGGGGTACTCACGGACAGGGCCTCCGCGGCGACGTTTCCGAACGTTTCCGGGCTGGTCGAGGAGACGATGGTGGCGGCCGCTTCCGCGAGGAAGCCCGGAACCTCCTGCCAGGGCAGAGCAGGGAGGATCTCGACCCCGGGGAGGCCGGCGGCCAGCTCCCGGCATTCGGTGACCACGTCGTTCTGCATGCCCGGCCAGTATTCGAACCCGGCCTCGGCCAGCACGATCTGCACCGGCCTGCCCAGACCAGCCGGATGGGCCCTCAACAGTTCTGCGATGCCCTTGTGCGGCTCGGCCCGGGCCACGATCCGCACCGGGCCGCGCACGCGCAGCGCTTCACGCGCGGACGGCGACGGCGGGGCCACTACGTGCATGAGGGCGTTGGGGACCACGGCCCATGTGCTGGTGTCCACGCCTTCGCGGGCCAGTTCCTCGATCATGAAGGCACTGACCGTCAGCACCCGGCCCGGCTGGTGGTCCAGGCTCCGGTAGAGGGCGGCATCGGTGCGCGGGACGTGCACCATCAGCGCGGTCGCCGTGCCGGCGGGCGCGGGGCTGAGGTATCCCAGCCCCCACACCGCGTCCACCCAGCACACCAGGTCCACCTCGCGCCGGCCCAGGAGCCGGCGGATTTCGTTCTGCACGGGTGCGGGATCGGCGAGGAGCCTGGTGAGGTCGTCCTCCAGCGCCGGGCGGGGCAGCGTCAGGCTGCGCAGGCGGAGCAGATCCTCGCCGTCGTCGGCGGCGGCCGGGCCAGCGGCGATGATCAGGCTGCGGTGCCCGAGCTCACGCAGGCCGGCAGCGAGCGCGGCGATGGAGCGTTCGATCCCGGCGGGCTCGTCCGGGTTGTGCGTCAGCAGGACAAGAGCGATGTTCATGGGGTGGCTCCACTGGTCGGCGGGGTGGGGGCGGTGTCACGGACGGGCCGCAGCCCGATTCCCGGTGAGGAGATGTCGGGCGGGATGTCGTTGGCGTGGGCGCACTCGGCGTACTGGACCAGGGAGTTGTAGGAACCGCCCCGAAGCAGTGCGACACGGTCGCGGCGCCACGGCGCTGATGTCCACTCCCACACGTTGCCGGCCACGTCCCAGATGCCGTCCGGGGTGCGGCCGGCGGGGTGGGCCCGAACCTGCGTGGGTCTTCCCGGGCCGAAACCCCGCAGATTGGCATGCCCGGGACCGGGCACCTGCCGGCCCCAGGGGAAGCGGCGGCCGCCTCCCGCAGCCATCCACTCCCATTCGGCCGACGTCGGAACCCTTGCGCCGAACATGTCTGCCAGCTGCGCAGCATGGACCAGTGCCAGCCCAGTGACCGGCAGCCCGTCCACGCACAGCGGTGTCGCAGCCCACCACAAGTGAGCCACCTCCTGGGAGGGGTGCCACTCGCCGTCCGGAACCCGGCCGCCGGATATCCGGATCCACTCCACGGGATCGAGCCGGGCCGCTAAGGTGGAGATGTCCCGGGCAGCAGGCACGTTCCCCGGAGGAAGAACCGGTCCGCTCACCAGCACACGCGGACTTGCCTCCAGCGAAAGACGGCCCTGTTCGGGCGCCCGACCGCCACTCACCGGAGCCCGGCCCCGGCGACGATGGCGAGCAACTGGTGCCCAGGGGCTCCACCGTCGGCGAACGCGCCGCTGAAGTTGTGGTTCAGGGTGCGGGCTTGGTCCTGGCGCACGCCCCGCATACTCATGCACAGGTGCTCGCCGTCGGCGACCACCCCGACATCGGCGGATCCGGTCGCCTTGGCAACATCCGCGGCGACGCCGTCCACGATCCGCTCCTGCAGCTGGAGGCGGTGCGTGTGGGCGGAGACGATCCGGGCGAACTTCGACAGGCCCAGCACGCTCCCGCAGGGCCGGTAGCCGATCGTCAACACCAGCCTCATGGGGATCAGATGATGCTCACACAGGCTCCAGGCGACGATCCCCCGCCCGATGACGATCCGGTCGGTGCCTGCGGACAGTTCCTCTTGGAAGACGGTGTCCGTGCGGCCCGGGTCGTGGTCGAAGAACTCCTGCCACCAGCGGGCAACTCGCTCCGGGGTACCCCGGAGGCCCTCGCGCTCGGGGTCCTCTCCCACAGCCAGGAGCAGCTGCCGGTAGAGGCCGGCAACCTGTTCGACATCCACTCGCGGGCGCAGCAACGGATTGATCGGGCTCGTCATCAGGCGAAGACTTTCGTCTCGGTCCGTGCGCCAGCACGGAGAACGGAGAGAGCATTCGGGCCCTCGTGCAGGAGCAGATCCAGGGCGCTCAGGCCGGGGCGCCATCCGGGTGCGATGCCGTACTCGGGGTGGGAGTAGGTGGCGACCTCGACAGTGATGGCGTGTTCGGCCAGGCGGCCGAAATCCAGGTAGGCCGGTGCGCCGGTTCCCACGCGCAGGCGCGTCGCGCTCCGCGTGCGGCAGAGGTCAATCAGCATGTCGGTCTGCCGCCCGGCCGGGGCGAGCTCGCTGGTGCGGACCATCGGCAAGGGCAGCCCGAACGCGTCGAGCATCACCCGCAACAGGGCCTCGTTCAGGCCTGCGAGATGGGTCCACGGCGTGCGGTAGACGGCCTCGAGGGTCTGGCGGAGCTCGGGCCAGTACGGGGCGCGGGCGTAGGTCTGGGCGAGACTGCGCCAGTGCCGCCCGGCCCAGGAGCCGTCGGCAATCCGGGTGTTCGCGAGGCTCTGGCCGAAGTGGCGTCGCACCGGCACGGTCAGCCGGACCGGCCCAGCGTTGCCGCGGATGTGGTTGCGGTTCTGCCAGCCGCGCTCGGCGAACTGGACGTGATCGAGCAGGACCAGTTCCCCGGCCCCGATCAGGCGGGAGAAGTAGCCGGGCCAGGGAAGATAGGCCGGCTGGTGGGCGACCAGCACGTGTCCGTCCATCAGTAGGCCATCCGGTAGGCCACGAACGCCTCGGCCCGCTCGGTGCCGCACCCGGCACCGGTCATGGAGTCGATCGCCCGGATCCGCTCCAGGGACCGAGGGTGGTCGTGATCGCGCAGCTCTCGGGCGTAGCAGGCCAAGGCTTTGTCTTTCACGGCCGCGGTGCTGGTGACATCCACCCAGACGGTGGCGCGTGGCGGTGCCGGGCTCCAGGCGTGGTCCTCCGGGCCGTGGAAGCCGAGGACCATCCGCGGCCAGTGCCGCAGGGAGCCACTGGGCCGGGCCGCCGCGTAGGCGGCCTGGTGGACGACCTGGTGGTCCTGGTGCACGGATCCGGCCGCCGGGATGAGGAGCGCGGCCGGCTTCAGCGCCGTCAGGGACAGGTCCCGTCCGGCCTCGATGAGGCGGACCAGATCCGCGCTGTGTCCGGCGAGGTTGGTGGCGCGGCTGTCGTCGCTCCAGACGATGGTGCGGCCGCTGACGCCGAGAACGTCGCAGGCCGCGTGGAACTCCTCGTACCGCAGCCGGCTGTCGGTGGAGGTTCCCCAGCGGGGCTGGGTCAGACACGCCACGGCCAGGACGTGTACGTCGAGCCCTGCGGCGGTCAGCCGGGCGATGGTGCCTCCGGCTCCGAGGGTCTCGTCGTCGGGGTGCGGGGCGACGGCCAGGACGCGGTCGCCGGGGTTCAGGCCGAACATGGCCTGCCTCCTCTTGATCCGAAGAAGGGGAACGGGCGTGAGGACTGTTCAGACGCGGGGCGGGAAGGGCATCGAAGGGCCCCGCAAGCTGGTGAGCGGGGGCAGGAGTTCGCAGAATCGGCCGGATTCCGGCTCGGGCTCCCAGGGGAAGTGCACCCAGTCGGCGACATCCCAACCCCAGCTGTCGAGCGGGAAGTCGGAGCCCTTGTTGCGGCAGAGCACGGCGGCGCGGATCCTGGCCGGGCGCACCGCGAGGGTGAGCATGTCCTTGACCGCGCGCAGAGTCGCCCCCGAGCCGCAGATGTCATCGACGACCAGCAGCGGGGCTCCGGCGGCCAGCACGGCGACCGCCTCACTGTTGCGGTCGTCATCGAGGAGAACCCGGCCGGTGGCAGCCTGCTGGATTCCCTCGCTCACGTTGTGCCGGGCACGTACGACGACGGCAGGGACGCCGAGCTGCTCGGCGACGATCTCAGCGAGACGGACCCCGCCGCGGGCGATCCCGACAACGGCCGCTGGTGCGTCCACGGCTTCCTTGTCGGCGATCAGGCACGCAGCGGAGAGGAAACTGTCGTGAGTGAGCCGCCAGATACGGCAGTTCTCGAAGACACGCTCGGTCATGGCCAGCTCCAGGAGTCGAGAACGGCTTGGATATCGCCGTGGCGGCCCATCGGATCGGTGATCAGGCGAGCCCGCGCTACCGGCACCGGGCCCAGTACTCGGGCGTACCGCGGTTCCATCAGCAACAGGGCCTCGGTGGAGGGGAACCGCGCCAGATGCCGGCGCAGTACCCCTGGCGCAGTCCAGCTCAGGGCGCTTGCCCGCTCCTCGGTCATGGGCTGCTCGTACGTGGAGACGGGGGTATCGGCGGTGACGAGCCCGTACCGGGCCGACAGCACCAGAACCCGGTTCCGCTCGGTGCTGCCTGCGGCAACCCGGTCCCGGACCAGCGGGACGACCCACCCTTCGTACAGGTCGAGCGCGGGAACGGGGCTGGAGGTGACGCGCTTCTCCTTGCAGCACGCCACAACCACGAGCCCGTTGCCAGCAGCTTGTTCAGCGGCCACGCTCGTCACCCCACAGCAGCACATGCAGGCGGGTGCCGAGCCGGTAGCCCCGTGTCCGCACAGCCTCTTCCAGGGCACGCATCCCCGCGAGGATGGTCTCGAGGTCCGTGCCCTCCGGCATCACCGAGATGTCGGTCAGTGCGTAGGCCGCTTCCAGCGCGGCGACCTCCGCCACCTCGCCGGGCTCGGAGACGACGAACTTGAAGCGCGCCCTTCCGGTGGCGACGAAGGCACGCAGGGCGTCGGGGACGAGCCGTCGGGTCTCCGGCATGCCCTGGCCGAACCGGGGCAGCTTGGGCGACACGTTGAAGTACGGTCCGGCTGCCACCAGGTCCTGGGACGGGGCGATGGTGCCGTTGGTCTCGATCTCCACCATCCGCCCGGCCGCCCGCAGTCCCTGGACCAGTGCGGTCAGGCCGGCCATCTGGATGAGCGGCTCGCCGCCGGTGACAACCACGAGATCCTCGGGCTGGTCCAGAGCCCACGCCAGGAGCTCCTCGACACTTTCGTAATGAGCCTCTGCACGTAGGTCGTACCGGGTGGTGTCCCACGTGTAAGGGGTGTCGCACGCGGGACAGGCGAGGTTGCACAGCGCGAGCCGGATGAAACAGGCGGGCACCCCGGTGCTGGAGCCCTCACCCTGGACCGTGCTGCCGAACTTCTCGGACACCCGGATCCGTGAACCGGTGCGCGGCAGCGTGCTCACGCGGACCCGTCCGCGTACTCGGCCCAGCTGGTTTCCGTCTCCGAGACCCGCGCGCGCACGCCGCCTTCTGGCGCCCTGTCCGCAAGCCACTGCGAGAAGTGCCGGGCGAGATTTTCCGAGGTCGGGTTCAACCCGGGGATCACCTCGTTCAGAACCCTGCCGTTCACGGCGCTGTGCAGGTGATTGCGCAGCAGCACAAGGACGTCCCCGAGCCGGGGGACGTCGGAGGCGGGCACACTCAGCACGTAGGAGTGGCCGTGCAGATTCCCGCACGGGTGACCTTTGCGCAGTCCGTGCAGCTGGTGCGACGCCCCGAAGGCGATGGACGCGTCCGACGGTGGGGCCTGCGGCCTCCCGGTCTGCACGCGGACCGATTCCAGGACAGACGCGACGTCGGGCGGCAGGTTCTCGCGTGCCCAGACAACGAGGTGTTCGGCGATCCCCTCGTCGGAGACGTCCTTGACCGAGTCGTTGATGAGCTGGTGATCCAGAGCCCTATTGACGTACTTGTCGAGGGGGGCCAGGTCGCCGAAGTCGGCGACGAAGCCCACCGGGCTGAGCACCGAGGAGGACAGCACTGCTTCCACGGTGAACGAGTGGCCGTCGAAGTCGCCGTCGGTCAGCTGACGCGTGGCCTCGAAGCGGAATCTCTTCCCGATCCGGAAGAGAGGCTGGGAGCGGGTCACTGGACTGTTCCCTTCGGCGTCGACGCGTAGACGGTGGGGTCGGCCACCCCGGCCTCGTCGAACGCCTCCCGGCGCTCGACGCAAGTTCCACAGGCACCGCAGTGCACATCGCCGCCCTCGTAGCACGACCAGGTCAGCTCGAACGGCACACCGAGGCGTGCGCCCTCGCGCACGATGTCGGTCTTGGTGTGATCCAGGAACGGGGCGACGAGCCGGAAGCCGGGGGCGATGTGTCCTTCGTTCCCGGCCCTGATGGATGCCTGGAGGAGGGTGAAGAACTCCGGTCGGCAGTCCGGGTAGATCGCGTGGTCCCCGGAGTGCGCGCCGAAGGCAACAGCATCGGCCCCGCGGGCGACTGCCGAGCCGGCCGCGATCTCCAGCATGATCGCGTTGCGATTCGGGACGACCGTGCTGCGCATGGTCTCGGCGCGGTAGTGCCCGTGCGGCACCGGGACGGCCGGGTCGGTCAGGGCGGATCCGCTCAGAATCCGGCCCAGCGACGTCAAGTCCACGATGTCGTGGGCCGCGTCGAGCTGATCGGCCAGGTTGGCGGCGTGGACCAGTTCCTTGACGTGACGCTGCCCGTAGTTGAAGGAGATCAGGCTCATGCTGACGCCCTCGTCGCGGAGCTCGTAGGCCGTCACGGCGCTGTCCAAGCCGCCGGAGAAGATGAGCACCGCGTGACGCGGTAAGGCAGTAGAAGGCATGGGTGTGCCCTTCCGAGGTCCCCCGAACCGTGTCCGGGGCAGTGGATTATCTGGACCTGGGGTGTGCGTACAGGGAGGAGCCCGATGGCCGTGCCGCGGTGTTGGAGGTGCTCCCGGGCACTAACCCCGGGATGGGACGCACGGTTTGGTGCCGAGAGCTCCGAACCCGGACGGTCATCGGCCGCCGCGGGACTCGCTGTGCACTCACAGACTGAAAGGAAGTGACCGTGAAACCCAGCCAACGGCCCTATAGGACGGTCCTCTGGCGCCCGCGCCAAAGCCCTGACAAGGGGGCATGGTGCCTCTACGCTGAGGAAACCTCATGCCGCAGCCCCAATATGAGGGGGAGACCACCGTGCGCATCCGTTCCCCGTTAGCTGTTCCGGCCGATCTGTGGGATCGCAAGAACGTTCACCGCGCCCTCGCTCAACGCGATCTTTCAGCCGTGATCAAGCATTTCCGGCAGTACACAGGCGCCAGCCAGACCGCTGTGGGCGCCCTCGTCGGGCTCGCCCAGTCCGACATCAGCGCGATCGAGCGCGGCGTGCGACAGGTACAGAGCGTCGAAGTCCTGACGCGGATCGCCGAGGGCCTGGGCATCCCGCTCGCCCGCCTGGGCCTGGGTAACGACGCAGCCGACGCCGACAGCCCCACGCGCCACCATGCGCTCGCCGCCACGCCCACGGCCGATACAGTGGCTGCATCCGAGCGGGAGCAGGAGGCCGATGTGCGACGTCGTGAACTCATGGCTGGTGCGCTGGGAATCGGCGCCGGCCTGATCGCGGGCAGCGGTTCCGGGGCCGCTGCCGCAGCACCGGTGGCCGCCAACCCGGCCGCAGCCATGGAGCGGTCCCTGTTCGAGCCGGTGCCCGGACGGCCGACCAGCCTCAGCGAACTCGCCACCGGACTCGCAACCGCCCGCCGGCTGTTCTCCGGCGCCCGCTACAGCGCACTGGGTAGCGCCCTGCCCCACCTCATCGCTACTGCGGAAGCGACCCGGGACGCAGCCACCGGCCGAGCCCGGGAACGCGCACAGGCCGCTGTCGCCCGCTCCTACGTCCTGGCCACCGAACTCGCCGTCAAGCAACACTCCGAGGCCGCCTGGGCAACCGCTGACCGCGCACTCTCCGCCGCCCGGGACAGCGGCGACCCATGCCCCCTCAGCGACGCCGCACGCGTCCTGGCCATCACCATGCGCCGCGCCGGACGCACCTCCGCCGCCGTCGACTTCCTCGCCAGGACCGCAACCTCGCTGACCGCAGAGAAGGGACAACCGCAGACGGACACGCTCGCCGCCCGTGTCTGCCTCCTCATGACAGCCGCCTACACCGCGGCCTCCGGAGGCCAACGCAGCACCGCGCTCGCCCTGCTCCAGGAAGCGGAAGAGACCGCCAACCGCATTCCCGGAACTCAAAACGGGAAGCCAGCCGGCCTGTTCACCATCTCGGCCAGCCCCGCCGAGGTCGCGATGTACCGGATCAGCAGCCTGACAGCCCTCGGAACGCCCGACGACGCCGTTCCCTACGCACAGCGTGTCGTACCGGCACAGCTAGCCAACACCGAGAGAGTCGCGCGTTACCTCACCGATACCGCCCGCATGTGGCACCAGCTCGGCGACGGGCGCCGCACTTTCAGCGCACTGCGAGCCATCGAACGCACCGCACCCGAAGAAGTCCGGCGCCCCGCACTCCGCACGCTCACCGCAGACCTCCTGTACACACCAGGCAGCCTGCCCGGGTTGCGGGAGTTCGCAGTACGCACAGGCGCCCTTGCTTCCTGAGGAATTCCGGCTGACAGTTCTGAGACCCGCGATAGGGACGTCCTTCCACGTATGCCTGCATGCCCGCCACGATGCCGGTGACGCGGCTTGGTCCCCATGAGTTCGCGACGGCTTCGTTGACGAGCACGCCGGGTTATGGCCTGGTGGCGACGATCGCCTCGGTTCGGATCACCTCATCGAACCGTCCGAACGGGACGAAGGTGAGCAGCGCTGCGCGCAGGTTGTCCTGACCAGCGGGAAGTCCGCAGTGGCCAGGCACCCGCTCGATCAGTTCTCGTTGACGAGGCGCATGAACTGGTCGAAGTCCATCTGCTGGCCATACGTGAATGGCTCCTGGATGACGTTCCACTCCGCGCGGGTCACCCCGTCCCTGCACACGCGTACCGGGAAGCGACCCGCTTGCGCCCACCACTACGATCCCTCCGACCTCATAGAGGGGACCGTCCTGACCTCCGGGAAGGAAATAGACCCACCCCTCTTGGCCCCAACCGTCGACGGTGATCGAGGGGTAGGCCGCGGTCACAACCTCCAAGCCGTTCCGCCCCGGCCATGGCTCCTCGAACGCGGCTGCGTACTCGTCTATGTGCTTAATCTCCATGAAGCGTTCGCTAAGCATGCACGCTAACGGACTCATCCATGCCTGCGCTCCTGGCGGTGCAGACCGCGCCCTCCCAGATGTCCCGGTCGTAGCCGGCGACCGGGGCACGGGCGAACGCCGGGCGTTGCCCACCTCGCTGTCGCCGAAGGGCATGTACGTGACGTCGTGACAACGGCGAGGAGACGCAGGCCAGTGATCTCACTGATGCCGGGGGTTGGTAGACCTGCATCAACTCACGGCCGCAGCACGCCCTCCTGGCTGGGCGTCAGCGGGCCAGGCCTTCCGCGCCGACCGGGTGATCTGACCGAACGGGAAGGATACTCCCTGAATGGCTGTAAATGATCAGCAGGATCTCGGCTGTCAGTTGCTCCTCCATCTTCAAAAAGTCCTGTGCGCGCATCACTTCTGTCTGCGGTCTTCGCTGCGGCGCTGGCCTTCAGCGCTGACGCGCCATCGGCCTACGCGGCCTCGGAGACGACGGCCTCGGACGTCGGGGGTCACGGAGACCACCGGCTCGCGATGGCGGCCGCCGTTGCGGCAGCGGCCACCGAGGGCGAAACGCTCATCACCGGGAGGGACTCCGTGGCCACCAGCTACCCCGCGTTCGTGGAGGACCTGGTGCGCCTGACCGGGGCGGGTGTTACGGCCGCGGACGACGAGGTGTAGCAGCGCAGGCCGCTCGCCCGACCGGCCCTGGCATAGGCGCGGGCCAATGCGAGCGTGAAGCAGTGCCCGCGCGCGGTGCCGCCCCCGGCCGACAGTGTTCTGCAGACTTCTGAATCGTCGGAAGCGGGCTGATGTTCAGTCCTGGGCCGCAGGTTCCGTGGCGAGATAGGCGATCATGGCTTCGACGATGCACCCTTCTTGCTCGACTGGGTACCCGCGGGTGAGGCAGCCTTTGGCGAGAGCCGCGGCTGGGCTGGACAGCATTGTTCGGAGGTCTGCCCATATGGGGCTGTCGGGGGGCCAGGGTTCTTGCGGCGTGTGCGTCGGGGTCATCCCGATGTCGCAGATTGCGGTTCGTTTCTGAGCGCTTTTGGTGAGCGAGTTCCAGATAGCGGTGGCGATCCGGGTTCCGCCGAGGTCTGCGTCTGGGGCGATGGCTACACCTTCTGCTTGGTCGGCGAGGGCGGTGATGTGCTTGAGGATGTCATGGCTCGGCATCCCGGCGTGATACAGGATTGCGGGTGGTTGGCCGCTCGGGGAGAGCACCTCGTTCAGGGCCTCCGCGGCTTGCAGATTCTCGACGAAGATCAGGTTTCTGCTGTGCAGGTCGAGCCGAAGGTCAGCGGTGGCCGCTGGCAGAAGAACGACTCCGAGGCCGTCGAGGGGTCTGTGGTGACCGCCGGCGAGGGCCGTGATGGGACCCGCAAGTCCCAGGCGGCTTTGGCCGCGTAGACCGACCGCCCAGGCCAGGGCACTGGGAACGCCTGATTCACGGAGGATCCGGATCGCGTCATCCCATGTTTTGGTGCTGCGTGTGTGCGCGAGCGAGAAGGCCCGAGGGCTGGTATGACGTTGTCCGGCTCCGATGTCATGGGCCAGTGCGGCGAGGATGGCGCTGCGTTTCGGTGCGGGGACGGCCCGGTCCAGCTCCCGTATGAGGGCCTCGTCAAGTCGTCGGAGGTCGTCGGCGTCTATGCCGTCGGGGAGCTCGTCGAGGTCTTTGATTTTGTAGCGGGCACGCTGCAGTGTGGTGGTGCTGTGCTGGCGGTTGGCTGTGCGACCCTCGCGGTACAGACGTGCCTGACCATGTCCTGCGGTCGTGAGGTGCCAGCGGATGGGGGCACCGAGGGCGAGGTCGTCGGTGACCTCGCAGCGCACAGTGATGGCGCCGGCGCGTGCGAGGTCGATGGCCCGGGGCCAGGCGCTTTCGGCGAAGCGTGCTTTGACAGCGCTCCATGTCCGCGTGGAGGCGCCGAGAATGAAACTGCGGTCTCCTCTGCGGCCCTCGCTCAGGGCGGCTTCTAGGGCGGCTGGGTTGAAGGGTGTGCTGGCCAGGAGATCTACGTGCCTGTCACGGAGGAATCTGCCTCGCTGGAGGACGATGTGCCGGGTTCCGGAGCTGTCGCGCCGGGTGCGTTGAACGGTGCGGGCGAGCAGGCCAGTTGGAGTTCCTGCCAGATGCATCACCGGCCCGTGGTGGGGCTGAAGGACTGCGGCCATCACCACAGGGTCCGTCCTGCAAGAAGAGCGTCGAGAGTGAGTTCGACACGTTCGTTGTTCTCGTCGTAGCCGAACGTCCGGGTAGCGGTGTTGAGCGCCTCGGTGTGGCTTGGATAGTGGAAATACAGCAGGCCACCGTAGAAGTCGGCGGCGTCGTCGGTAAGGGCATCCTGGCAGGTCCCCAGCACGCTGATGCCGTACTCCTCGGAGGTACCGGCGATCGCGTCGAGCACCTCACGGCGGTGGTGGTAGCCGAGGGCGTCGCCGAGTTCGTCGAGGATGAGGACTCTTCCACGAGCGTGGGGTGAGGCGAGCAGCGCTGCGAGGACGAGGTGAACGGAGAACAGTTTCTCCTGGGCGGCGTTGGTAATGTTGTTGTACGGGAGCATGTGCCCGGTGGGTGTGCGACGCCAGTGGGGTGTGATCTCGCAGCGCCAGATGTCGGAGACTGTGGCAGGCGGAGTGAGGGTGCGCCGCAGTTCGGCGCCGTATAGGCCGGCTCCGCGGTTGAGGCGGTCGAGGGCGTCTTCGATGTCCTGGAGTGCCTGGTCGAGCCGGAGGGCGATGCTGTCCTGCGTGGCGCGCACACTCTGGTTCAGGTCGGCGACGGTCTGCTGGGCGGCGGCGAGAGCGACTTCGCGTTCCTCCCGGTTGGCTGCGACGCGGGAGCGGGTGCCTCGGTCGCTGTCTGCCCGTGTGTCGAGCCAGTCCTGGATGGCGTCGGCGGGCCGTTCGAAGGCTTCGGCGCTGACGAACTGGCGGCTGCCTTCCTCGTCGGCTTGGTTTGCCCGAACCTGCACGGCCCGTGTGATGGTCGGGTTCGGGGCGCCTGTCCCGCTGATCAGGTCGATCCCCAGATCGGCTATGGCCTGCTGCAAGTAGCGGCCTGCCACCTCCCTGAGGGAGATCTCGCTTCGGCGTTCGGGCTGCGGTGCGTCAGGTGCCTGGTGTTGGCCGTCTGAGGGCAGGTGGAGTGCGGCTCGAGCCTGGTCGGGGCCTCCGGCCCGTTCCGTCCAGTACTCGATGTTCAGCGCCGCACGCTGACGGGACAGCTCCTCGTCCCGCGTGAGAAGTTCTTTCTGTGCAGATTTGGCTTCATCACGCTGGCGTGTGGCCTCCTTGCGCTGCAGAACCAGCATCCTCTGCTTCACCAATGCCTCCTCTCTCACCCGTGCCGCCTCAACGGCTGCTGTCTGTAGGCGCTGCACCTGGGGCGCGATGTCGGTGAGTTCGGTTTCGAGGGTTTGACGTCGTGCACGCAGTTCGATGGCTCGCTGCGCGTGTTCGAGTCGCCTTTCGTTCAGGTCGGCGTCCGCCTGAGCTGCATGGGCTCGTTGGACGGCTTCGGCCGTGGTGCGCAGCGTGTCCTCGGCCTGGGTGGCGAGGCAGTGGAGGTGTTCGAGGAGGACCTGACGGCCGGTGATCGGTTGGGGGAAGCCGCCGAGGATGCGCAGTCCGAGTTCGTCGTCGAGCGCTGCGCATGGGTCGGTGGTGTTGTGCAGGCGCTGGGCCAGGGCGTGCAGGAAGGGGCGCAGGGGCGGCGGTGCGAAGGCGGGGGAGCGTGCTGACGGGGCTTTGTGGCGCAGGACGAGGACGGCGCCGGGGAATGCGGCAAGCTCGTGTGTGGCGCGGTCGGCCTGCTCCGCGTCGATGCATACCGCGTCGCGATACAGAGAGAGGCGGGCTTCCCACCGGGAGCGTTGGCTGGGCGGGATGTCGAGGCCGTCGAGCAGCCCGACAGCGTCGATGCCGGCTGCGGCGAGTATCTCGACGGTGCGTCCGGCCTGGCCGTAGTGGCCCTTCTCAGCCTGTTCGAGGTCGCGCAGTGCACTGGTGTGGGCGTCCTCGGCTGCGGTGCGCCGTACTTCGGATTCGATGCTGGCCATGCGTGTTTCTGCTGCGGTTTGCCGGGCGTCGTCCAGGCTGCCGTGCGCTCCGGCGGCTTCCCGTTCTGCCTCTTGGATCTGTTCCTGAGTCCTTTCGATGTCCACCTTCAGGAGCCGCTCCCGGTCGCGGGCCGCGTCCAGTTCATTGGCCGCGCGCTGGGACTTCTCATCGGCATGTCGCCAGTCCTGGTCGACCTTCTTTGTGTCCTGCAGCGAGGCCAGATCCTCACGGGCACGGCTGACGGCGCGCTCTGCTTCAGCGAGCATCGGCCGGAGCTTCTCGCCGGCGGCGGATAGTTCGTGCTGCTCGTCGAGGACATCGAGGAGACCTCGGGCATAGTGCAGTCGCCAGAAGTCCCGTGCCTGGGAAAGGTTCCGGCGCGCCTTGTCTCGCTGCTCGATAGCGAGGAGAGCCTGCTCCTCCTGGGCGAGCGCGTTCGCATTTTCGTGCTCCAGCCCTGCGAGCTGCGCTGTCTCCCGGGCCAGATCGCGGCGCACGGCTTGGTCGGTCTCCAGCAGGTGCGCTCGGCCCGTCAGATCGATCAGCGCTGATCCGATGCCAGCCGGTGTGAACTGGCCGGTCTCCAGTTTCAGGAGCGAGGGCCCGCCATGGTGCTTACCGCGGGATGTGAGGTAGGCCAGGCACCGCGGAACAGGACCGTAGAGTCGCTCAGCGTACTGGACGGCGCCCAGCGCCGGCCCCGGCAGCGACTTGAAGATCCCAGGTGCAGCGCGGTGGCGTTCCTCATCATCATGAGAAGTGGCCAGGCGCACGCCGGGACCGTGGCGTACCTGCACGTAGGGGGCGGTGGAGGAGATCCGCATCCAGACCGTGTGAGCGGAGGCCAGAACATCCTCAGGGTCCGCGAAGACGCCCGCGATGAAACCGAAGGTTGCCGCAGGATACCGCTGGGCCGGGACACCGGCAGTGTCCGGTTCAAACAGAAGCTGTGCGACGGCTGCCGGCCCGGGCCCGTACATGCGCCATTCTGGGTCGCCGAGCAGGAGCGACACACTGGCCAGCCAGCTCGTCTTGCCGGACTCGTTGGAGTCCTCGGGGCCCTTGCCGGTGACAGCGACAAAGCAGCCGGGTACGAAGACGACCGCGGCCGAGGGGTGGCGAGCGATGTCGAAAAGCTGCACGCACACCAGCTGGCGGTCACCGATCACGCCCAGGTCGATCTTTCGCTCGCTGGTGGGCTCGACGAGCGGAGCATGGATGGTAGTCATGGTTCAGGCTCCTGTGGCGGCTGGGCCTCCGATGCCGGAGGAATGGCTTGCTCACGTCGGCGGCGGATGATGTCGGCCCACAGCGAGTCGGGCAGGGTGACCAGCACCAGGTCCTCCCAGAGCCTGGTGGACTGCGCCTCGGTCAGGCGGAGCAGGGCGGGCCCGGGCAGGAGTTGTCCGTGGTAGCCCGAGCGCAACAGGCGCCGCGCCTTGAGTCGCCTCACGGCGAATCTGACATGGTCGCGAGTGAAGTAGCCGTCGGTGTTCGCACGGATCTCCGCTGCTGAAGTGCCTGGGCCGTCGCTGAGCCAGGACGTGGACCGATGCTGGCCACCGGCCCTGGGAATCGCGACGGTGCGCAACAGAGCGATGGCAAGCACGGCACGATCGGCCTCCGGGAGGATCCCGATGCCGTTGGAGGCCATGCGGTGAGCAGCGGCGTCGTCGTAGCCGCTGGTGTAGCCCGTAACGCCACGGTGTTCACGTGGGAGCAGAACACGGCCGGAGTCCTTGAGGCGATGAGCGACGACGGCGCGCAACGCGTCGTCGGACAGGGCAGGGAACGCCTCGCCCGGCACGATGCCCTCTGAGATCTCCACAGCTCCGACCGCCGCCTGGACAAGGGTCTCCTCGCGGTCTGACAAGACGCCGGTCATGGCTCTTCCTCCTCTGACCATTTGGCGCTGGACTCAAGTGGCCGGGGGAGCTGGTCGTGCACGCGACGCAGGGCCTCTGCGAATGTGTCGGGCAGGGCGGCAACCGCAGGGCCCAAGCGCAGGTAGCGGCCCTTGTGACAGATGAGCAGGAACAGGTGCAGGTCTGTGTCGATCGCGGCATGGACAGCTCGGGGATCTGCGCCGATCTCCCTCAGCGTGTCGACGACGTCCGCGCGCCGGAAACGCACTCCGGGGTAGGGGTTCTGACGGACGTCGGGCCACGCGGCGCCGAGGCAGACAGCGAAGGTGACCGATTGCGTTGCGCTGAGTCTCCGAACCAGGTATGAGGCGGAGTCCTCAGGCACAGGCGTCACCGACCATCCCAGTGTCAGCCCAGGGCGAAGATCACCAGGCTGGCCTTCGGCTGCGGCTGGCGTCGGCAAGGGGCCCTCGCTCGTGACCAGCCGCCGACCGCAGGCCAGCGCGAGGCGTTGAGCGGCTTCGACCGTCTGCGCGGGAACATCAGCCAGGTCACAGAAACCCTGGGCCCGGGCCGAAGTCAGAAAATAGGCAGGATCAGACAGCGTCATGATGTCCGTGCTCCCGTCTGCGAAGTGGCTGCCCATAAAGTTCGCCAGCCTGTCGGGAAAGGTAGACGGGGTGGAGATAGGTCACCCATCCAATACGGTCGACGATCACCTCGATAGCGATCCGCAACTGATACGGCGCATACGGATCCGCGTCCAGCCCGATCAGATCGCCCAGCAGGCGGGCCGCGGTGCGCCAGCGAGAACGCCGCAGCTCATCCGTGAGGTCAGCCTCGTCGCCTTCCAGCAGTACACGCTCAGCAAGATGCTCCTGGCGGCTCCGCTCACGGGCACGCACCTCGACCATGCGCCTGACGGGGTCGGGCTCCTGCACCACCTGAGGCATCGGGGGCCGGCTTCGAACCCTGACACGGGGCGCGAAGTCCTCGACCGTCTCCATCAGCGCCCCGGCGTCAAGCCAGACGGAGGGAGGATCCACGACGAGGTCAGCACCGAACTGGCTAAGCAGCGCCAGCGGCGCGTGCCGCGCCGCTTCCAGGTATTCCTCCGCGCTGAGTACCTCGAAGTCCAGACTCCGGCCGCCTTGCTCAATCACGCGCTGACCGGCCGCCGTCAGCGCCTTCTGGTAACGCTGTTCGGCTGACACCAGCGCCACGGCTTGGTGGTCGAGCGCGTGATCACCCGGGAAGAAGCCGGAAACCTCCTCATTGAGATGCTTCACCCGCGTGCTCAGCCCCGGGTGATTGTGCTCCCGCTGCTCCTCGGCCAGGTCCCGGATGCTCGCCACCGCGACCAGGCGTTCCAGGTGGATGGCGTACAGGGTCAGCATCTGCTGGCAGTCCAGCAGGTTGAACTCGATCCTGGTCCTGTCACGGGTCGGCTGGCCGATGAGAGACTGGGTTTCGTCGAGCAGCCCCACCAACTCGTCGATTCCCCGGTGTCTGCGCAACCGATCGTGCACGAGCGTCGCTGGGCCGACTGCTGGGTGCAAGGCGTAGCGCTGCTGATGCTTCTTCGCGAGATAGGGCTGGATCGCGTCGTAGTACTCAAAGACTGCCCATCGGGAATCGAAAAAGTCTTGCCCGTACTGCGGTGTATGCCTCTGCGTGATCAGGGTCCACACCTCGTTCTTGGTCGGCCCTCCGGACGTCTCGCTGCTGGCGAACGCGCCGACGAGGTCGCGGGCGAATGAGAGAGCTTTTGGACTCTCGAGGAGAGCTTCTCGGAATTTGGCTACTACCGCGCTGAAGGCACGCACGTTTCGGGCCTGCTGGCTCGGGCTGAGATGTCTGGGCAGGCTCTCGGTATTCGCAGGCGAATCAGAATCGCACTGAGCTACGTCCGAAGTTCCCATTTCTGACACATTCGAGATGTTAAAGAGAGGATATTGACATTGTCCCCTAATAGGGGGTTCGCGACAAGAGCTCTGTACGCTCGTCGGCACAGGTGCGCCGTCGGCATCTCCTTTCCGCAGCCCAACGCCCGAAGATCGCCACCGCCGAGATCGTGCTGATAGCCGACACCGACACCCGCAACCCGGACCCGGCCGCCTACCGCGCACTGCTGGACCGGGTACGCGATGGGGCCCATGCTGGCAATCGCCGACTACACGCGCCACTGGGACGAGGCCAACCTCACCCACCACCTCGCCCGTTCGCTCACCGCCGCGGCCACCAGACACGACATGCCGCAGCCCCTGGCCAGATACCTCTCCGCTCCGTCGGCCGCGACCCGTTCGCCGACTCCAGCGGTGTCACGCAGGTCCCTCGCACACGCTTCGCAGCTCGACCGCCTGCTCGGCCAGTCAATCAAGGTACGGCTTCGGTGTCTCCTCTGCCGGGCTGCCGAACCAGAGGTCGGCGGAGTGCTCCAGTGTGCGGGCGGCCCAATCGGGTTTCTCGGCCACAACCCTCTCCACGCAGTCGACGACATCGGAAGCCCACCAACCGGCGTTTCTGGCCCGGATCTTGAACACTTCCAGGGCTTCGTCGTCGGGCGTCGTGCCCCACATGTCTTCGCAGAGCTCCGCGAAGAAGAGCGCGGGATTCTGCTCACGCCACTCCTGGTCTCCTCGATCTCGCGGAGAATGCGCCAGCCCAGTTCGTTGTCGTCGGTCATCGATCATCGGTCCCCTCGGATGGGCAGGCTGTCCTCCAGCGCACCGGCGGCCTCCGCAACCTGCGACTCGCGAACATAGAGTTCACCAGCAACGCTGGTGTTCCGGGCGGCCCCGCCCGGCGAGCCCGGCACCGTCGGTGACCATGGCAGCGAGTCCCACAGTCCCCCTGCCGTCCCTCCCTGTCCGTCCGCCCGGGCCCGGGGAACTGGCCGATCAATTCCACGGCCGCTACTACCTGGCTATCCGCGCAGAGCACGAAGACCTCTGATGTCGCGCACTCCGCATCCGTCAGGGGCAGGACGTGCAAATCGGCTCCGCGACCGCGGGCCAAGGCGGACCGAGCAGCCCAGAGACGATGGCCGGTGGCAGCGGGTGCGGCGTATCACGTACATGAAGGGCGATCTTTCTGGCTGGGTGTGGGCGAACCGGAGGTTCGGTGTGCCGTTCGACGGCATGGTTCAGATCAGTTCGCGCGGTCGCGCTCCTCGGGGTTCGTCGCGCGGGTGCCGCCGTTGCGCGGTGCTGGTTCCGCGCTCGGCTGTCGAGGAGCCGCTGCTCTGGTGATCCGGCCATCCGACGCATTGACCAGCTTGCTGTCGAAGTCGGAGTCCGTGCGCCGTGCGGTGTCCACCGTTGAACGACGGAGGCCGAGGTCTTTGAGGGCTTGTCGGAGTGAGCTTCCGGCTGCGATTTTCTCGATAAGGGCTTGCTTTTCCGAGTAGTTCAGGGTTCGGTATTTCGCCTGAAGAGCGGATCCCAGGCGGGCGTTGAACTGTTCGTCATTGCGCCGTGTTGTCTCGATGACCGCGCGGGACAGGCCGAGGTCTTTGAGGGCTTGTCGGAGTGAAGTTCCGGCTGCGATTTTCTCGATAAGGGCTTGCTTTTCCGAGTCGTTCAGGGTTCGGCATTGGGCTTGAAGAGCGGATCCCAGGCGGGCGTCGAACAGATCATCGGCTCGGCGAGCTGTCTCGACAGTGGACCGGCTGAGGCCGAGTGCCTCACAGGCGTCTCTCAGCCGTGCACCTGTCTGAACCTTCTTGATCAGAGCCTGCTTCAGATCCGCGTTCATGGCCGTGACCCGCAGCGCAAACTTCACACCACGTCTTGCCAACTCGGCCCGATAGTCGGCGTCCAGCGTCCGGGGCTTTCCATCCTGGTCCGTGATAGTTCCCTGATCGACGGAGCGCACGTGGGAGAGGGCAGATCCGAGTCGGTAGCCCTTGTCGTCAACGAATTTGACCGGGACATCGAGGTGTCCGAAGCGCTGACGGTAGCGGTCGCAGGCGTCCAGCAGTTCCTGCCGTTTGGCGGCTTGTGGCTCCCAGCGCATCCCCAACATATTCAGTGTGCCGATCAGGGGCTGGGGCACGCGGCCTTCGCGGTAGGCGACCCGCAGCGCCTTCAACTGCGATCCCAGCAGCCGGCCCTCGGGGGTGACATGGTCGGGCGGGACATCGAGGTCGCCGTTGTCTCTGTGGTAGGCGCGGGCGTCGCTGAGCAGTTGCTGCCGCTGTGCCTCCAACGGATCCCACACCATGGCGATACGGTCCAGAGCGTCAATGCGGTCCTGGGACATCCAACCCTTGCGCCGATACTGGCGGCAGTCACGCACCCACACGTCCAGCCTGCGGCCACTGGCGCCGCTGCGCCCTTCCGGCACGTTCAGATGACCACGCTCGCGGTAGAAGGCGACCGCGTCCGCGTATCCCTCCCACCACGACGAGGTGCTGCTGCGTACCGTCAGCAGACGCAGCTGGTCGAGAATCCGGTCGGACGTGCCCTTTGGCAGATGAAACGTGACTCTCTCCGGTAGCCCAGAAGCTCCCGCATCCCGTTCTCCTGTGACGCCCAGTGACTGGGTCCAGCGTTCCCGGTCGAGTTCGGCGGCGAAGCCTTCGTCGTGCGCCCGCAGGGCACGGACGACCTCGAAGAGAACTTCAAATTCGCCGGCATCGAGGTCGCTGATTTCCGTGGTGGCATCCGGCACGACGATCGGCACGATGATCGTGGCCGTGTCAGCAGTGCCGCTGCTTCGGCGCAGTGCCCGGCCCACGGCCTGGGTCACTTTCGTGACGGACCGGGACGCGTGGGTGAACATGATGGTGTCCACAGCCGGGACATCAACGCCCTCGGCCAGGCACTGGGCGTTGGAGACGACCGTCCATCCGCCGGCGGGCGGAGTGCCCAGCCGGTCGAGGATGACCTCCCGTTCACGGGCGTTCATCGCTCCGCTGATGTGGGTTGCGTACACAGACCCCGACGGCCGCTTGGCGGCGGGCAGGCGGGCAATGGTGACCGGAAGCGTGCGCGCGAAATCGGCGGCCTGTTGCACTCTCGGATGGAAGGTGATGGCGCGCTCGATGCCGTACATGCGGCGGGAGTGTGCCAGCGCGGCCTGGGCGACAACCGTCCGCAAGGCGACCTCGCCGTCGACGTAGTCGGATGCGCTGTCGGCGAGCAGAGCACGGGCCTCGGCATCGCTGACGCCCAGCACCAGCAGTCGGTAGTTCTTGAGATACCCCTCGGCGATTCCCCTGGGAAACGAGTACCGGTACAGCACCGGCCCGAACAACTCCTCGTCCCGCCAGCTCAGCGCATCGCTCGACCGCCAGGCCGTCACATCCGGGGTGGCCGTCATCACCAGACGGCGATGATGGGGCAGGAAATCCGAATCGGTGATGATCCGGCGCCGCACGGCATCCCTCTTGCCGAACAGATGATGGCCCTCATCACAGACCAGTACGTCGGCCTCGACCGCGGCCCTCCGTAGAGCCTCACCGACTCGGTCGGCGGATGTATACGTCCCGATGATCACCTGGCGCCCGCCGCGGCCCAACCAGGATGTGATCGCATCCGGATCGGTACTGACGGGCACCGGAAGATCCTTGGTGCGCACCGGGGCATCAGCCACATTCTCATCCGAACAAACCGCCATTGCGCGGAACTCGACCGTGCTGATGGCCTGCCACTCGCGCAAGGTCTGCCCGACCAGCGCCAGCGACGGCATCAGTACGACGATCAGACCGAATCCCGGCGCGAGCTCCTCCACCACTCGCCGGGCCATGACCGTCTTGCCGGATCCGCATGCTGCGTGCAGCTGCCCCTGACGGCCGGCTTGCAGCCCTGTCACGATCGCCTTGACCGCATCGCGCTGATATGGGCGCATCATCGGAGCACTCACCGGCCCACCGCCCACAGGCCTGAGGCGGAGCGCGAACCGTCCCCTGAGGAAGTGAGGATCCAGCTGAGCCAGATCCCGGTGGGAGCGGGATCCGTGATCTCGCGAAGAACGTCCACGGCACAATGTGCCTCGTCCCGGACCGGCCGCACGCTGCTCGGTGCGCCCCCGACGATTCCCGACATGGCGACGATCCTCCTGAGCATCAGTTGGCCGGAGGGGCGGATGGTTCCGATGCCGCGCTCGACGGCCCACCGGACACGCGCCCCCCACAGGGACTCGACGGCGGGAAGGTCGGCCAGATGCATCTCGCGTATTACGTGCACAGGTGCCCCCGGAAGGTGGTCAGGTGACTGGCGGAAAGGGGCCCGTCGGGGACAGAAGGGTGCTGCATGTCCCGGACGGGCAGGCGTGGCTAGGACACGCCGGCGAGGTGAATGCGGACACGGTCGGCGTCCGCGGTGCTCACGAGCCGGTAGCCGCTGATGGCCTGGGTGTAGCGGGCGCGGGCGTCCTCGAGCCGGCCGTCCGCTTCCGCGGCCGCGCCGAGCCATTCCAGGGTCTGCGCGGCCAAGCGGGGGGCCTGTGCGGTGATGAGCTCCTGACGGGCGGTGTCCAGTGCTGATTCGGCCGCCGGGATGTTGCCCGCCTGAGTCAGGGCCCGGCCCTGCCAGGCCAGTGCCTGGGCAGCATCGTGGGTGTCCGCCTCGGCGAGCAGAGCTGTTCGGGCATCCGTGAAACGGGTCAGGGCTTGGCTGATGTGACCGAGGATCAGGGCTACTTGGCCGAGGAGAATGTCGGTCAGTGCCACCCCGCGCCGGTAGCCGTGTTCCTCGCGGGCACGCCGCGCCTGGACCAGGAACGGGGCTGCCTGGGATACGTCGCCCATCTGAAGGTGGGTGGCCCCCAGGTCGTGCAGCGCCTGCGCTTCGGCGCCGGGGTCCTTGGCCTGCAGAGCCATGCTCCGTACACGGTGGAACGTCTTGAGGGCCTGGGGGGATCCGGTGTCGCGCTGGGCCAGGCCGAAGGTGTTGAGCAGGTGCAGTTCGGCCAGCGCGGTCCTGTCCGGGTCGTGGCGGAGCGATTTGAGGGCCAAAGTGTGGAGCTCGATCCATTCGGCGTGCCGGCTCTCGGACCGCCACCACGGCCACATGCTGTACACGATGCGCCAGACGTAGGCGTGGTGCCCCGCTCGGTGCGCGGCACGGACCAGGGCGAGGAGGTTCTCGGCCTGGTCCTTCAGCCAGCTGAGCGCGGATACGGGGTCGGTGTGGTGGACGGGATGCCCAGGGGTGTGAGGGAGGTCTGCGGGGTCGAGGTTGAGGGTGCGGCTGTGGCTTGGGGTGATGAGGGCGTCGGCCGAAGCCGTGGCGGCCAGGGCCCAGCCCAGTGCGCGTAACAGGCGCTGAATGGCATCACCGTCCTCGCACGCGATGTCCCGGGCCCGCATGTGGAGTGCGGCGCTGCCGAAGCGGTAGACGGTGCCGCGCTGTTCCCGGTCGCCGATGTCCTCCAGCAGGTGTGCGTCGCCCAGGGATCGGAGGGTGGTCGTCGCCGCTTGAGGGGTGGCGGCGCAGACAGCGGCGGTCAGGGAGGTGTCGAAGTCAGGGACGGGCAGGAGGCTGAGGTGTCGGTAGGCGAGGGCGACGTCGGTGGGCAGCCCTCCGTACGCGGCATCGTGATGGGCGGTCATGGTTGCTCCAGGAAAGTTGAGGGCGGGCGGGCACGGGGTGGTGCGGCGGCTGTTGATCAGCGCTTGCACGGTTGTGGACAGGGGCCGTCGTGGGTGGAGCATCACCTGGGCGACGGTCAGGACCAGCGCGGCGGGGTATCCGGCGGCCAGTCGGATCAGCAGTTCCGTTGCTTCGGGTTCGGCCTGCAGGCGGTCGGCGCCCACGCGTTCGGTGAGGTAAGTGCGGGCGGCGTCGGGTGGCAAAGGGCCCACGCTGTGGAGGAAGGCGCCTTCGCCGGCGAGCTCGCTCAGCGGGTGCCGGCTGGTCACCAGGACCAGGTGACCGTTGCCCCCGGGGAGGAAGGCCCGGACGTCGGCGGCCCGGGACGCGTTGTCGATCAGCAGGCAAGTTGGTTCCCGGCTCGCGGTCGCAGACCTCCACCACGCCGCACGTTCCTCGATGTCCATGGGCAGTTTGCCGGGTTGGACGGAGCGCAGGAGGTGGCCGAGTGCTCTGCCGACGGGCAGTGGGCCTTCGGGTGCGTAGCCCCGAAGATTGATGTAGAAAGCTCCGCCCCGGAAGCTGGCCTGCTGTTCGTGGAGGAGCCGGGAGGCCAGTGTCGTGGCGCCGATCCCGTCCTGCCCGCTCAGCACGATGAGCCGGCTGCCGAAGTTCGGCGGGCTGTCCGAGCGGTCATGGAGCAGCGCGAGGTCCGCTTCCCGGTCCACCCAAGCCGCGGGCAGCGGTGGCAGTTGACGGGGAAGGGGCAGTTCGGGCGGAGAGTAGTGGAAGTAGACCCCTCCGTGGATCGCGCCTGCCTGAATACTGGTGCCGACGTTGTTGGTCCCGGTCAGTGTGTTGTTTGTGCAGGTGGACAATTCCACCCGGCGGGTCACGTCCGACTGGTTCGTGTTCAGCTTCCGGCCTCCTTCTCTACAGGTGTGAGGTTCGGCAAGCCGTGCTTCTCTGCGATTTCCGAGAATTGGGCGACCCTTTTCCGCAGCCATGTGAGGTATGCGCTGTAGGGGAGTTGGAAGCGATGGTGCTTCTTCCATTCGTGCAGGTACACAAGGCCGTGCTCCTGCATGAGGGGAACGAGGTCGGGCGGCTCCAATTCGGCGACGGCGCGAATGCACTGGAGCTCTTCTGCCGCCAGCTCGGGACTCCTGACGACCATTGCTTCCCAACTGGCAAGGGCCTCGTCCTCGGAAGTGTCCCGGCAGGTCCGCAGCCACGCGATGAAGGGCTCCATCCCGGGCGAAGTGCACTTGTCGGGTCGGTTCTTACGCGGCATGGGCGACCACCGGCCCGGGAACCTGGGCGCACATGCCGAATCCAGCGGCTGGCCTCTCATCGCCCACGGTGTGGTTGTGGGTGGGAGGGGCAGTCAGGCCGCTGTTAGTCGTGCGAGGTTGGGACGTCAGCCGAGGCGTTCGAGCCTGCAGTGGAGGTCTCGTGTGGCGGCGGTGTTGTTCTGCTTGGACCGGATCGCGCTGAATGAGTAGAGGGGAGTAGTTCATGATCGGATTCCGGGTTCGGCGTAGTCGGCGGCCGTGCTATCGATGAGCGACGATGCGAGGTATATGAGGTGGGGCGCGTTCTTGGCGCCGAACTGTTTGCGCAGTGCGGCGAGCATTCTGGTGACCTGGCTTCGCGTGAATTGTGTGGCGTCTGCGATATGGGATTCGTCCATGCCCCGAGCACTTCCGTGCAAAATGGCCAAGTGGTTCGCGCCGATGTCGGTCGGACGGACACCTGGGTCCGGGGGCGCATCGATGAGACTGGCCTGGACCGCGAGGCGGATCAGGCGTGTCCGTGAGACGGGGCCTGTGCCACCGAGCCAGCGCCAGGCTTGGCGCAGCCTCACCCTGACAGCATCGGCGGACACGCCCAGGTGGTCGCTGGTCCATGCGACGCTCTTGCCGCAGGCGGTGTAGCTGACCGCTTGGATCGCAGATTCGTGGGGTTTGCGCGGCTGTGCTTCGGGCTTGGGCGTCACGACCGGGCGGGGGAAGCCGTTGGAGCGCAGCGTGACGTCTCGGCGGCGCAGGACGTTGCGAATGGCACTGCCAGACCGGCCGGTGGCGTGAGAGATGAGGGGGGTGGGGGCCCTGCGCACGAGGTAGGCGTGCACCACTTGGTCGGCGAATTTCTCGGCCTCCGCTCCGGTCAGCCTCTTGCTTCTGGGAATGCGGGGAAGGCCGAGGTTCTTCACAGTCGGGGGGGTCATTTCGGCCGCGGTGTGCTGGTCAGTGGGCGGAAGGGGCGGATCGGTGGGCTGGGGCGCCTCGCGCACGTAGAGACCCTCTGCGCCCGAAGCCCGGGAGGGCCGGTTCTTTGAGCCTGGTGTGGGTGGGCGGTGCGGTGGTGTGGCAGCGCCGATGAGCTCACGCGCGGTCAGAGTGTCGTTCAGGTCGGGAATCTGAGCGGTTTGGTCGTCGAGGATGGCCCGTATTTGGTTGTCGTATGCGGCCGGGCGCTGCAGGAGCGCGGTCCTGGAGCTGTTGCGGGTGTGGGTGCCCGTCCGCTCCCATCCGTGTCGGGTCTGGAAGTGTCCTGCGAGTCCCTCACAGGACACGGCTGCGCGGACATGCTCCCGTTCGGTCCGGGCAGCCCGGTCCGCCGCCCAGCGGACAAGGAGCCGGCTGAGGCTGGTGGTCCTCTGGAACGGGGAGGTGACCATGAGGGCCAGCCCGATGGCTTCCTGCTGTGTCTGCGTCGAACTCCATCCGGCTCCGGGGGTCTGGTCGATCACCGCCACGGCCGCGACTACACAGTCTTCCGCGCTGAGGACGAGGACCTCGGCCGCAGCGCACTCCGCATCGGTCAACTGACAGATCGGCAGGCAGAGGTCGCGCCGGGCGGCCCAGCCGGAGCGGTCCGCCCACAGTTTCCTGCAAGCATCGAGGTCGTTTTGACAGGCACGTCGCAACACGTACATGGGGGATCCTTGGAGGTGTGGTGGTTCGATCGAGAGGATGACGATGGCCGGGTGCGGGCAGGTCATCGGGCCGGGGGTCCCACCGCGTAGCCGACGGCCGACGTGCCCCGGCCGGCTTAGATCAGTCCTTGCCGCATCACGTACGCCACCGCGTGCGCCCGATTGCGTAGTTGGAGTCTGGTCATCACCGAGTGCAGCACGTTCTTTATGGTGCGCTCGGAGTAGGACAGCTTCGTCGCGATGTCGGCGGTGTCGTACCCCTCCGCGACCAGGCGCAGCACATCCACCTCACGTGCCGCGAGGCCGGTGAAGTGCAGGCCGCGCGGGATGAGGACCTGGCCCTGGAGAATGCCCACTTCCTTCAGTAACTGTCCCAGGAGGTCCGGCGGAAGATGGCCGTCACCCCGCGCCACCGTGCTGATGACCTCCACCAGATGCTCCGGAGTTACCTCGGAGCGCCTGACCACACCGGCCGCACCGCACTCCGCAGCACTCACCAGTCTCTGCTCGTCGATGGTCTTGACGACGATGAGGAGGCGGGAGGTGCTGGTGCGCTGGATGTGGCGCAGGTCGACCAGCGCCTGCTCGTCGAGGGTGTCTGTGGCCACGATCGTGACCTGCGGTCGCTCCGCCGTGTTGTCCCGGCACAGGAGGATCTCCGGCCGGGGGCGCAACTGTTCGTGGAGCCCCGACAGGATGAGCGGGTCGCTGGCTTTGACGGCCACGGATATCCGGGGGGCTCCGGCGAGAGTGCCGGGGCGCTGCCCGTGAGTGTCCTGTAGATACTCGTCCACGGACAGCGTGACGGGGTGCTCCGAGCCAGCCATCACAGACCGTCCTTCCGGGCGTGCACGGGGGGCGGGGTGGGCGGGGTTGGCATTGTCCATGCCCGTGCCGGGGACGGTCTGCGCACCGGTACAGGAGGCCTGAGGGCGACCGGGCGGGACCGGGCGGCCTCGTCGCCCAGCGCGGCCAGCGCGTCGGCCAAAACAGCGATCCGGAACAACCGTTCGTACGGCGGCCCGGTCATGGGCAGGGAGGCGCAGGCCATGGCCCGGCCCGCGGTCGCCCTCAGCTGCGCGAATCCGGGCCGGTCGCTCACCTGGTGCAGGGCGGCGAGGACCAGACGGCGCAGAATGTCGCCCTGCAGCGCCTCCTGCACGCTCATCACGTCCGCAGGAAGACACACCCCGGTGCGCCATCGTTGCTGGGCCCTGTCCCGGATCTCGTGCAGTTCCTGCAAGCCGCGTGTGTTCAGGGTGTCCCTCGGTTCGGGCAGCGCCTCCTGCACGTCCTGCTGAGAGGCCGGCCACAGCGCCCCCACCGGCCCGGGGCCAGGCAGTTGGGGCAGACGGGGGCGGGGGCCGCCGGAGAGCAGGACTCCGTCTGCCGTCAGGCCGTCCAGTGCAGCGCGGACCGTGGCCGGGCGGGCCAGGAGCACGGGCGCGAGGCGTGAGGGTGCGGGGAATTCGGTGCCGGGAGGGTAGGCGCGATGGTCGATCAGCGCGGTGAGGAGGCGGCGTGTGCGGGTGACGGGCTGGTCACCAGGGACCTGCCACCGGCGGTTGCTGGCGTGGACGATCCCGGTGCGGGCCAAGTACTGCAGGGCGAGGCGCAGTTCGGGTGACGAGTAGCCGGTGTAGCCGGTCAGCTCTGGCAGACTGAGCCAGGAACCGGGAACGTAGAGGCCTCCGGCGATCCGTTCCCGGACCGCCTCGGCCACGGCAGGGTCGGGGCCCGCCGTGCCGTGCACGGCCAGGGGCTGTCCGGGCGGGGAAAGAGAAGTCATGGTGGGTCCGATCAGCGAAGGGGGTGGTCAGAAGGGGCCGAACGTGGCTGCGCAGGTGATCGAGATCATCACGAGCAAGCCGGTCACCACGTACGTGATCACCAGGGCGCGTTTGGGCATCACGGTGCTCCTGTCGTGCCGGGGGCGGCCGGACAATGCCGGGGGTCCGGGCCGGGCACGTCCAGCGCGTCGGCCGCCTGTCCGGGGAGGCTGAGCGGGTGCTCGCTGCCATCGCGGTGCACACCGCCCATCACGTGAACTGCCGGACAGAATTCCGGGGAGGGTGTCATGAGGGCCTCCCGGTGTGAGGTCCGAAGAGCGAGGCGATCAGTGCGGGTGCCCACGGCGGCCGGCCAGCGGGCACCGCCCAGTACGCACCGTCGGCCGTGGGCCGGCCGCCGTACTCGGGAAGGCGCACCGCGCCGCCGTGTGCCCACCGCCGGACTCCGGGCCCCCGGACTTCGGGAGCACCGGCACCGATTTCGGTGACCAGCACGGCGATGCCCGCGGCAGGCAGGCCCAGGACAGGACCCCACCAGTCCATGACGGTGTTCTGCAGCAGTTCACGGCATCGCGCGGGAGTGACCCGGATGAAGTCGAAGGTGTCCCCGGCGACCTGCCCGCCCTCCAGGGCGGCGCAGCCGACCAGATGTTCGGGGGCGTGGTCGGGGTTGAGGCCTTCGGGGACGAGTCCCAACGGGTCGCCGGGTCTGCGGGCGGGCCGGGACGCACGGCGCGGGACCGGAGCTGTGGCACGTACCGGGGGGCGTGGTGGTGCCAGGCTTGTCTGCCCGTCCAGGATGTGCCGGGCCCAGCCTTCGAGTACGAGCTGGCCGTCCGTCAGCCCGGTCGACCGCAGCTTGGTGAGGCACTCCTCCACACGGTGCGGGGACAGACCAGTTACGGTCGCGATGTCACGGACCAGGCGCACGTCGGGGGTGTCCAGGGCCAGGGCCCGCCACACTGCGAGGACGTCGTCCGATACGACCCGAGGCGTCGGTGGTTTCTCCGGCGACAGCACGGCGGCGCGGCACGCCTTGTGTGCCAGCACGCGCACTGAGTCGGTCTCTGCTGCTAGGAGGCAGGTGCGTAGGTACCTGCTGGCACCGTAGGTGCCGATGCCCATGGACACGCCTGCCTGCTCGACCGTGTGGCCCTGGACGACGACCAGGTTTAGCAGATCCCGCTCACGACGGGTGAGCTTGAGGGCCGCAGGGGCGGCCAAGGTGCCGTGGCGGGTGCCACGGTAGGCGTTGGCCGGGCGGGGCCTTCTGTCCGCGGGGGCCGACACGGTGGCCTGGTCGTCGAGGACTCCGGCCGCCCAGCCCTCCACCACCAGGCGGCAGTCGGACTTGTGCGTGTTCCGCAGACGCTTCAGCTCCGCGGCGACTTCATGGACCGGCAGATCGGTCTGCCGGCTGATGGCGCTCGCGAGATCGGCGGCCGGGACGTCGAGGACGATGCCCTGCCACACCGCGGCCGTCTGGTCGGACAGACCCAGTACGGGCCGGGGCTCGGGTGGAGCGAGCACTCTCGCGCGCAGCGCCTCCTGGATGAGGGCGGCCCGGGAATCGACACCGGCTTTCTGGGCGCATGCGCGAATGTGGGAGCACACTGCGGACTGCGAGATGCCCATCCTGCGCGCGCACCGCTCGGTGCCCCACCCTGAAGCTGTCAGTTCCAGGACCCACAGCCGGATGGGCCGCAGCTCCCACCAGTTGCCGACGCCGCCCCGGCCGACCCACACACCGGATGGGGCGGTGCCCTCCAGTCCCGACAGCACGCCGTGGCGGTAGCCCAGGCGGATCAGGCCTTGCCAGGTCGTCGCGTGGTGGGCGGTCAGCTGCTCAAGCGCGGTGCCGACCTCGGCCGGATCCAGGCCGGCTGTGGTGGCGATTTCCGGGACGAGGAACTGGTCCGGCACATCCAGTCGCAGTCCGGCCCAGGCCGCCTCGGTCACCGGGTCCAGGTCGAGTACGCCGCCCGGGGCGGGCTGGTCCGCCCGGAGTCCGGCTTCGTGTTCGTACACCAGGGCCCGCACCGTCTTCAGCCTTTCGTGGGAGAGCAGCCCATCGACATGGGCCCGCACCACGGTGTCGGTGACGCCGAGCATCCGGGCGGCTTCGTCCGGCGTGGCACCGGCGGCCAGCAGATCGAGGAGGTCTCCTGTGCGGAGAGCCACGGTGGTGTCGGTCATTACTGCTCCGCCTGCTGCAGCGCGAGGTCGGCAATGGCCGCCGGATCGGCCTCACTGGCATGCTGGAGAGCCCGGTCTACGGACGGCGGGGTTCTACCGGCGACGGTCGCCCTGCCGGTTGCGGTGATGTTGATGTATCCGGCGTGTGCGAGGTCAGCGAGCGCCAGTGCGACCCGTGTGACAGGGGCTTGGAGGGTGGCCGCGATCTTCTTGGCGCTGAGTGCGCTGCCCTTCTTGTAGGTCCCGTCCTTGACCGCCATGAGGAGATGCTCGGAGATCTCGTGTGCCTGGGGCCCGGGGTGTCCCGCCTCAACGAGCGCCCCGAGAAAGTCGCGAGCGTTGCCCGTGAACATGATCAGTCCCTCAAGGGTCGGCCGGTGTGCGCGTGGATGCGAGACCGACTGGACCAATCTGTCCCATCGCGTTTGCTCCGCAGGGGACTGAGACGAACGTCGGTACGTGCGGGCCGGAGGGATCCAGGGATCAACGATGTCCCGAGCGGTCTCGTACCCACGTGCGACGGATGCCGGCGAGCCGGCGAGCCGCGGGGTGCGGGAGGTAGGCAGGCCGATCAGTGCCTGGGCCAGCTCTTCGGACTGGAAGTTGATGTCATCGGGATCGGTGTGCACCGGTGGTCTCTCCAGGTGGTCCGGGACGGCTGGTTGCGGAACTCGGGCGCGAGAGCGGGATCCGGATGGGGTGGGGCGGCTGCCGGTGGCGGGGAGGATCCGGCGGTGAGGTGCCCTCTCTGGACCGGCTGCGCGGTCGGGTCGGGATCGCTGTGTGACCGCGAGAGCGGGCTCTGAACAGCGAGCTTCGGGCCAACTCCGCTCGTTCCTGGCCCGAGGGCGGTGGCTGCCATGCGTTGCCGGGCGGCGCGAGGTTGCCTGGTATGGCAGGTGCCGGTCTCGGCGGGCCCGGAAGCGGGGGCAGTGCGGTTGGTGGTCATGAGGCGGTGTCGCATTCCAACGGGAGCGGGTGATCGGCGAGATGTCCAAGGCCGGACGGCGGCGGAGCGTCATGGCCGGCAGGGCCGGTCTCAGCCGAGAGGGGGGGTGGTGGCGGCGGTGATGATGGATCCCAGGACCAGGAGGACGAACAGGATCAGCAGCACGAGACGTGAGGGTCGGGGCATCACAGCCTCCTGGGTGCTGTGGCGCGCCGCAGCTGGGGGTCAGGGGATTCCGCGCCGGTGTCATCGGCGTTGATCGCTGCCGCGGCGCTGGACGGTCGGTGCGCGCGGAGCCCTGCCACGCTTGCACCGGGCACGGTGCGGCGGGCGCGGGCATCACGCTGGTCTGTGTCCGTGATCAGCGCGGCCGGGCGTGGTTGTCGGTTCGTCATACCCGCCCCCTGGCAGCCGGGCGGTCACGGCCGGTCAGGCAGGTGGTGGGGTCCAGAAGGCCGCGCAGGACGGCCCCGTCCCACAGCCGGGCATGGCGGGTGACTGCCCAGTAGGAGCTGCTCGTGCCTGATGTCTTGTCCGTGGCAGGCAGACTCACCTGGGCTTCGGGCACCCACAGTCGCCCGTGCCGCCCCCGCCAGGCGGGGCCGAGTGCCCCGGCCTTGGTGATCAGGACGGCGGTGCGTGCCGAGACGATGCCCAGCACCGGGCCCCACTGTTCGGGGCGCGTCTGATCGAGGACCTCGTGGCACACGGCGGGGCTGACCCGGACCAGGTCGAACTCCCTGCCAGTGGTTACTACACCAGTCAGGTTCTGGGAGGCATCCAGCGTGACATTGGACAGACGGGAGCCTGCCGGGAGCAGGTTGAGCGGGTCACTGGTCCACCCCCGTGCGGGCCGGCGGGAGGGCGAGGCGGCTACGAGGCGACGGCGGGCCAGGGGCCCGTCGCGGTGCACCGGGTTTGTCCTGGTTGCCGCGGTGATCACACCGCACTCCCAGCCGAGCACGACCAGGCGGCAGTCCGGAATCCCCTTGTTCCGCAGCCGGGCCAGACTTTCCGCCACCACGGGACGGGTGAACCTGGTCATGCGGACGATCTCGTCGATCAGCTCGCCGTCCGGCACATCCAGCACCAGCCCGCGCCACACCGCCACCAGCTCCGCGGACAGCAGCGGGCCCACCCGGGGCATGGTCTTCAGGATCCCCGCACGCACCGCTGAGTGGATGAGTGGACGGTAGGCGAGCACTTCGGCCCGCTTCATCAGTTGGCGCAGGTACCGGACGACCGTCGGGGCGGTGATTCCCAGCCTTCCCGCGCATTCCTTGATCCCGAGCCCGGACGCTGTCAGTTTCAGCACGGCCAGCGGCCGCCCCTTGGCCGCCCACTGCGGCTTCACCGCGGGCAGGGGCGCCACACCGAGCTCGTGCCCCTCTATGCCCGACAGGACACCGGCCCTGAATGCCTGACGGATCAGCCCGCACCGGTTGGTCTGCAACCGTGCGCACAGGTCGGCGAGTGCGATCTCGACCCGGACCCTGGGGACATGGGCCGCAGCCGCGACCGTCGCGGCCAGCTGCGCATCCGGCACGTCCAGACGCGTCCCCGCCCACACCAGAGCCTGGAAGTCATCGACGTCGCAGGGCAGGGGAGGGCCGGGGCGGTCAATCCGTTCCCGGGCCTGGCTCACATAGACCAGGGCCCTGACCGTGCGGACCCGGACCTTCGCCATGGCACTGGCGACAAGACCTGCCACCGACGCAACTCCCATGATCCGGGCCGCTTCGACGGGGGTGTAGCCCTGCGCGAGCAGCTCCACCGCATGCCGCTCCTGCGCCGTGAACTCAAGGGTCGCTGTCATATCAGTGCCATCCCGCCATCTGCGCGGATCCGCCACGCACAGCGGCGGGTGACTGTGCCGCGGCGAGCTCCTCGATCTGCCCCCGGTCCGCCTCGGTGACCTCGCGGAGGTCACGCACCAGCCGGGTGGCCACCGCGGCCGAGAGCCGCCGCTCGTCGGTCAAGGGCACCAACCTCTCCGGCGCCCGCGTGCCCTTGGGCGGGAGGTACAGATCCGCCCACACCGCTACCGCGTCGCACTCGGCCACCCACAGGAACCGCCGACCGCGCTCCTTGAGGACCGGGCATCTGTGCAGGGCGCACCGGGCGCAGGACGGAGGCATGTCGCTGTGCCCGGTGAACCC
Source organism: Streptomyces sp. NPDC001933 (assembly GCF_042890955.1). NCBI lineage: Bacteria > Bacillati > Actinomycetota > Actinomycetes > Kitasatosporales > Streptomycetaceae > Streptomyces > Streptomyces sp. NPDC001933. The sequence goes on from NZ_JBIASS010000018.1 coordinate 108,664, forward strand.
GGCCGACGAACCGTCCGGGTTTGTGGCGGGCAGCACCCACAACACTGCGGGGCGGCTTGCCGGGTTGCGTGCGGCCGGGGCGGCGCAGCCTTGGCAGAGCAGGCCGTCCTGGCAGTGGAATTGTCGGTGCGGGGAGAGTTGGTTGCCGTCCGGGCGCCCCGACGGCGTCCCGACCGTGCGGGCGAGCAGGACCTCGTAGCGGGGGTGGCGGTCCCACGGGCCGGGCTGCCGGTACTCGATCCACCCATCGCGGCCAACGACCAGGTCCGGCGTGGCCAGACATTTCTCGCCCTCGGTCAGGGCGATGTAGGGCACATGGCCGACGTCCAGCGGGTGCGGCGCGCAGCCGCCGTCCGGCAGGCTTCGGCCGCGTGTCGTCGCTGAAAGAGTATCGGTACGCATTCCAGTCCAAGTCACGTGCAGATTCGAGAAGTTGTGGTACGGGCATGAGTGGCCGGCGGGGCCAGGAGATGCCGGCGTGGGTGGTGAGGTCACAGGCGGTGCAGCGGCTCGCGGCCGAGACAGGCGGCCGTCAGCGTCTGCTCACCACCAGCGGTGCCACCCTGGCCGGTGCGAAGCTCCACCTGCGGCCGGGACTGCGCGTCGTTGCGGGACTTGGCAGGGCCCTGCCGGTCGTCACGTCGCATCTCTCTGTGCCGTGACCCGGGCGGACTGGAGTGCCGCGACCAAGCGTTGTGCCGTGCCCAGTTCGAGCGCTCCGAGCGTGATGCTGGGGGCATGGCCGCACTTCATGCAGTTCGGGTGGAGCTGGACATCCATGAAGCCGAAAGCCGTGTTCTTCACCGCTTCGTGGAGGCGATCCATGACCGCGATCGATTCGGGATAGTCGGGGAAATCCGCGAGCTTCGTGAACAGTGGCGGGGCGCCGAGGAGGGTGCCGAGTGCGAGCGCCGTATGAACGCTGACGTCGCCGAGGAAGAGACTGAGGTCTCCGACGGCAGGTACGGGAAGGGTGCGGTCGGCGTCGAGATTGTGGGCACGGAAGGCGGCGAGCAGGGCGTCAGCCGTCGCGAAGTGCTCGCGCAGGGCTTCAGAGAGCAGGGAGCTCAGCCTGGCGATGTCGGAGACGGCCAGGTGGTTGAGGTGCATGAACGGGGGCCCGCCACGGGGGTGGGTCTCGACGTGGGTCAGTCCACTGATCCCGGCCACGGCCAGCACCTGGTGGAGGTCGTCGCGCACGGCGACGGTTTCCTCGTAGGGCATGTACCAAGAGCTCGACTGCTCCGTTGGCCGGGCATCCGCGATGGGCAGATCCAGTACGGCGCGCAGCAGTTCGCTCAGCCTGGCCGCATCGTTGCCGGACAGTCCCTCCATGTGCATGGACGGTTGGTCGGCCGGGGTGTGGTCGTCCACCACCACGTGAGGAGCGTAGATACCTGAGGCCAGGAACAACTGGCGGAGTCCGGCCAGTGCTTCGAGGGTTTCGTCGGGTCGGGTCGACGTCACGGACAGCTCCGGGGAGAGACGGGGGGCTGGGAGGGGGACAGACGGGCTGCTCTGGCCGTCATTGCGTCGCTGGCTGTGGGCGGGCGGTGCGTGACGGAGAGTCCCGGGGAGGCCGTGCCGGCAGGAGCTTTCAGACACGGTGTGCGGAGTCAGCGGGGTACGGGTTCCGGGTGGAGCGCGATGGCCGCGTACGCGGCTGAGTTCTGGTCCGGGGGGTGGCGTGGGTGCCGTGGTGTGTGAAGGCCCGGTCGGCACGGGTCCGTCCGGCGGCGTGAGGCTGTGCATGTCATCCATTTCGGGCACGGGGCGGGCGGGTCGGGGCAAGGGACTATGGGCGGGAGGGTGTGTCAGTGCAGGCGGAGCCGGTTCCCGCCGAGCGCCTTGTCCCGGGCCAGCCTGAGACGCGTCAGTGACGCGTCCTGCGGCAGGGCCGCTTCGGTGACACGGGCAAGGAAGCCGCCCAACCGTCTCTCTTCGGTCAGCCCGCTGTAGTACGTCGCGTGGTCACTCTCTGCGGCATACACTCTGGCCCCGCTGGGCAGCACGAACTCCGCAAGCTGCTCCGGGAAATCGCCGTGGACGGCTGAGTCCAGCGGAAGGACGCGCAGCGTGATGAGCTGCTCGGCGGCGGCACCGATGAGGTACTGCATCTGCTCGGCGAACATGGGCGGGGCGCCGAGGATCCGCATCAGCACGGACTCTTCCAGCACCACCGTCGTGTGTGTGCCGATGGTGGTGGGGCGTGCGATCTGCAGATCGGTGGGGTCGGGCTGGTCGATGAGTCTCGCGCTGTAGCCCGGTGTCCGCAGGAACCCCGGGACGAGCCGCGGGGCGTAGACACATGCTTTCGTGGCCCGGTGTTCGAGTGCAGCGAGCCGGTCCGGCCATCCCGTGGTGTGGTCGACCGCCTTATCGAGGGGCAGCACCTCGCGGAACCTGACGGCGAAGGCCGTTTCAGAGAGGAACCGGGCGAACCCGCGACGCCCGGACTCCGGCACCTGGTAGGGGCCGGCGAGCAGCGTCTCGGCCTCTTCCTGGGACAGCGGCCTGGCGCCCGATTCGGTACAGCTCATCGACGTGTGCGAGAGTCCGGCCAGCCCGCAGACGTCCGCGTTCCTGAGTCCGAGGTTGTCGCGGAGGTAGCGCACGTAGTTGCCCGCGATGATCTGACCGGTCGGAACGTCGGGCAGTTCCCAGTCGCTGCGGCCGGTCATGAGACGTCCGTACGGCGTGCGACGGTGGCGTAGGAGTGCGACTGGTCTGCGCCGGGGAGCGACTGCGGGGCCTTCGGCCAGTGCGCGGTCGCGACGATGCCCGGGGATACCGGTTCCCACGGGCCGAGGAGTCGGCGGATGTGCTCTCGTGTGCGGGGCCGGAACACGATGCCGTGCTCGGCGTAGATGTCGGTCAGCGCCGTCATCGCGTCGGGGTCCGTGTCGGTGGAGGCGTGGGACACGGACAGGGCGCTGCCGGGCGCGAGGCGGTCATGGAGGTCCGCGATGCAGCGGGCGGCGTCCTCGTCGCTCATCCAGGCGAACAGATCATTGCCCAGCACGGCGACCGGGCGCCTCACGTTGACCACGGACAGCAGGGCCGGGTTGGCCAGGAGGTGGTCGACCTGACGCATGTCGGCATGCACCGGAGCCGTGCCCGGATGCTCAGCCAGACACACGTTGGCGTGCCCGTGCACCATGGGGTTGCTGTCGATGTATGCGACCCGCGGGTCGCAGAAGCGCCTGGCCGCATCGTAGGTGTGCAGCGGCTTCTCCGGCCTGGCGTCCGGGTTGAAGGGCAGCCCGCACCCCAGGTCCAGGAACTGAGTGAGTCCGAGCTCGCCCGCCATGTGCTCGACCGCCCGCTGACCGAAGTGGCGGTTGATGAGCAGCATCTGTGGCAGCCAGGCCACGACTTGCCGGAGCTGCTGGGCCAGGAGGCGGTCCACTTCGTAGTTGTTGGTCCCGCCCGTGAAGAGGTTCGCGATCCGGGCGCTGCTGGGCACAGACGCCCAGTCAGGCGAGTCAGGCATGCGGTGGTGGGGAGTCTGTTCTTCGATCACGAGGTTTTTTCTGCGTAAGGGGTTGGGGCCGGCTGCCCCCGGATTGGGGCTGGTTCCAGGGGGCAGCCGGGGCGCAGGGCTGTGGGCGGGCTACGCGAGGGGTCGAGCCCGCCCCCGGGGTTGCGCCGTCCTGTCCGGTGCCGGTTTCGCCGTGAGGCCTTGCGGCGGCCGTACCGGCCGGACAGGACCCCTGGGGGAGCCGTGTCCGTGAGGAGGGTCTGTCCTCGTGGACACGGCTGGCCGGGGTGGTCAGTGGTGTGCGTGCTCCGGGTGGATGAGGATGGCCGCGTAGCCGCCGCTGTGGTGATCCGGGACAGGCATGCGGTACCGGGCCGGGTGGTACGTGCTCACCGGCACGATGCCGGGGGAACGGATGTGCCAGGGGCGGGCGGTGGCCTGTGTGAGATCGCGTATCTCCTCGGCGGTCCGCAGTTGTACGGGCAGCCCCGCCGCGGTGAAGCAGTGTGCTGCGGCTGCGGCAGTTCCGTCGTGGCACAGATCGGCGGTGGAGTGGGTGAGCGAGAGGGCACTGCCGGGCGGCGCCCAGTCGAGGATCGCTTTCATGCTGGCTCGGGCGTCCGCATCGTCGGGGATCCAGGGCAGGACGTCGTGGCACAGGAATCCTGTCGGCCGGGACGGGTCCAGGCCGTGAAGCGGCATTTCACGCAGGATGTAAAGCATGTTCCGCAGGTCCGCGTGCATGAAGCGGTGGTTCGTGGGCCGCCGGCTGTTAAGGAGTTGGGGTCCGTGTTCGATGACGGCCGGGTCGCAGTCGACGTGGATGACTGTGGTGTCCGGTCCGGCGGACAGGGCGGTGTGGGGGAAGCGCGGGTTGGAGGTCGGCAGGCCGCTGCCCAGGTCGACGAACTGCCTGATACCCGAGGCGCGGAGCATCGCTACCGTCTGGTGTGCGTGGAGGGCGTTGATTTTTACGGCGTCCTCGAACCAGGGGGCTGCGCGAAGGACCTGCTTGCCCAGATTCCGGTCTGCGCGAAGGTGGTGCCTGCCGCCGAGCAGCCAGTGCGTGAGCTTTGCGACGGACGGTGCGGTGACAGGGGCGGGGTCGCGTGCCGTGACGGCCTCGGTGAGCGTGCTCACTGTGTGTCCCCTTCGGGGAGGGGCTCCAGGACGACGTCCAGGCGCGTAAGGGTGTTGGAGATGAAGCTGGGCACCGGGGTGCGGGTGTGGCTGTCGGCGAGACGTGCGTGGGGGTAGCGCTCGAAGAACTTGGAGAGGGCGATCGCACCCTCGGCGCGTGCCAGGGGTGCCCCCAGGCACAGGTGGGCGCCGTGTCCGAAGGCGAGGTGGTCCTTCTTCACACGCAGCACGAGGAACTGGTCGGCGTCCGCCCCGTACTCGCCCCGGTGACGGCCGGCCGCGCTGTAGCAGGGGAGGATCGGATCCCCGGCGCGGATGACGGTGCCGTCGGGGAGGTCGATGTCCTCGATGGCGTAGCGCATCGGCAGGTTCGCGATGGGGGCGTCACGGCGAAGTGACTCTTCGACGACATCGCTCCAGGTGGCGCGGCCCGCGCGGACGTGGCCGAGTTCCTCGGGGTGGGTGAGGAGGTTAAAGCCTGCGTTGGTGATGAGCCCGACCGTGGTTTCGAATCCGGCGGTGATCATCAGCAGGAGTGTGTCGGTGAGCTGCTTCTCGCTCAGTGTCCCGTCCTCGTCGTCCCGGGCGGCAACGAGGGCACTGGTCAGATCGTCGCCGGGATTCTCGCGCTTGAGTGCCACGAAGTCACTCAGCAGCGCGTAGAGCTCTGCCTGGCTGGCCTTTTGTTCTTCCCAGCTGTATGAGGTCGAGAAGATCACGTCGGCGAGGTGCCGGACGCGGTCGTGTTCCTCTTCGGGCAGGCCCATGAGCCGGCAGATGAAGAGGATGGGCAGGCGGCGGGCGTAGGCGGCGACCAGGTCGACGGGTTCACCGGGGGTATGTGTGGCGTCGATGTCGTCGAGGAGTTCGTCGGCGATCGACTCGATGACGGGGATCATGGCCGCCGTGCGGCGGGCGGTGAAGGCCTTCTGGACGAGCTTGCGCAGGCGCCGGTGGTCCGTGCCGTACGCCGTGAACATATTCTCAACGCTGACCCACAGGGCTAGCGGCCACGTGGCCACGATGTTCTCGAAGTCGCGGCAGTGCTCCCGCGCGCTCTTCGAGACCAGCGGGTCTTTGAACAGTTCCCGAAGCCACTTCGGGTCGGTGACGGCCCAGGCCTCGACGCCGAGGACGTCGACGCGGGTGATGGGGCCGCGCTCCCTGAGCGCGCGGTCTTCGCCGGTACGGTCGGGCGCCTGGGGGTTCAGTGCGTAGACGCTGCTGTCCATGAGGGTCTCCTCCGTGTGTGCTCAGTCGGGCAGGGGGGCTGTGGGTGCGAAGGACACGGGCAATGAGGCCAATGCCCGGTGGAAGGGGCCGGGACGCCAGCGGACCTGGTCCGGGGCGACGGCGAGTTGCATGTCCGGCAGCGCTTCGAGGACTTCATCGAGGGCGGCCTTCGCGATGACCATGGACATGTCCGCGGCGGGGCAGGCATGGGGACCCGCGCTGAAGGCGAGATGCGCCCGGTTGCCGAGCCTGCGCTCGGGGCTGCCGAGGGCGGGGTCGTTGTTGCAGGCGGCGAGACTGATCATGACCATCTGGTCCGCGAGCAGTACCTGATGGTCGATCACCACCGGCTGCGGGGGGTAGGAGAGGCAGTAGTTCGCCATCGGCGGGTCGTTAAACAGTCCCTCGTACAGGGCTTCGCGGACACTCAGGGATCCCCTGAATACACCGTCCATGACGTGCGCGCTGGACTGGATCCTCAGTGTCGTGTTGGCGATGGTGTTCGTCAGCGGTTCGTAACCTGCACCGAACAGTGTCACCAGCTGCTCGGCGAGCTCAGGATCAGTGAGCTCGGTTTTGTGGGTGATCAGCCGGGTGACGAAGTCGTCACCGGGGCGGGCCCGCTTGAGTTCGATGAGGTCGTGCAGCGCCGCCATGAGCATGTGGTTGGCGTGCCCGGCGTCGGGACCGCCTTCGAAGACCGCGGCCATGGACGTGCCGATCCGGCCGGCGAGCTCTTCCGTGGCACCCGCCAGGTCACTGATCGTCCCGAGCACCACCGGTTTGGCGAACCCGTTCAGGAAGTCGGCCTCGCCCTTCTCGCAGAAACGGTTGATGGCCTGCCGCGCCCTGCGCTGCACGACTCGCTCCAACCGGTGCAGTGCCACCCCGGCGAGCGCGTCCACGTTGGAGGCCCGGAACCGGGCATGCTCGCTGCCCGCGCTGCGCAGGGCGTTGGCCCGGTAGCCGACCATCGGGAGGATCGGGCAGTCGGCAGGCACGGACCGCTGCCACTTCCGGGGGTCGGCGGGGAAGCTGACCGGATCGTTGAGGATCTGCACTGCGGTGCCGTGGTTGACCACCAGGGTCGCCTTGAACCCCGGGTACGGCTCCACCGGCACCAGGGCGCCGTGCTCTTCGCGCATTTCCTGGTAGGCGGCGTGCGGGTCGGCGGCGAACTCCGCCGTGTACATCGGGTACCGGCGGCCGCTTGGAACGGGGGTGGAGTGGGTGTTCACGGGCGCTCCGGATGGTTCGTCAGGGAAACGAGGTACTCGAACAGGACGATCAGCGCTTCGCGGCCCTCGGCGGCGTTGCGTGCGTCGCACCGGACCAGCGGTGTTTCGGGCTTCAGATCGAGAGCGGACCGCACATCCTCAAGTTCGAACCTGCGGGTTCCTTCGAACTGGTTCAGCGCCACCACGTAGGGGATGCCGCGGTCTTCCAGAAAGTCCGCCACCGGGAACGTCCTGCCCAGGTGGCGGGTGTCGGCCATGAGCACCGCGCCCATCGCTCCACGCGTTAAGTCCTCCACGAACGCCCAGAACCGCTCCTGCCCCGACAGGCCGAACAGGTACAGCGCAGTCTCGCCGCCCAGCAGGGTGAGGCGGCCGAAGTCCATCGCCACCGTGGTGGTGGTCTTCCCGTCGCTTTCCGTGAGGTCGTCGATCCCGACGCTGGCAGCGGTGATGCGTTCCTCGGTGCGCAGCGGTTTGATCTCCGAGACGCTGCCGACGAGCGTTGTCTTGCCGACACCGAAGGGACCGGCGACCAGCACCTTGACCGATATCGCGGACGCGGGCACGTAGGCGCTGTCAGGCAGGGAGAGCGCGGAGGCCATGAAGGACCCTTTCCAGAAAATGTGCTTCGGGTGCGGACGGCGGGGTGGAGACATCGACGAGGCCGCTGTCCGCGAGACCGGAGACGAGGATCTTGATCAGGGTCGGCGGCTGGCCCAGGTGCGCGGCGATCTCCGTCACCGACATGGCCCGGCCGGGCCGGCCGAAATCCAGCACGGCCCTCTCGTCGGGGTTCAGGTCGACGGGGGGCGGACCGTGACGGTCCGCCGTCGTGACCATGGACTCCAGCCGCAGTTCTTCGCGTGACGGTGCGGTACGTCCCTTCGTACGGACATGGGGCCGTACCAGACCGCCGTCCCCGACGGCCGGGTCTGTCACAGCTGACCGGCCGCGCCGGACCCGAGTCCCGTGCCTCCAGGCATCTCGGTGCGGGCTTTGGAGGCCAGCTCCTGAGCCAGATTCGGTGCGACCGACATCACCTTGTTGGTGATGACCTCGACGTCGCCGTCGTGGGTGTACTGCACGACCATCAGCGAGTTCTCTGCCAGCGCCGTGGCCATGATCATGGCATTGTCGTACTCGGCCATGCACTGACGCAGTGCGCCGCCGCCGAACTGGCCGAGCGCCTTGGCAACCGAGGCGTATCCGGCGGCGGCCGCGGCGATCGGGTCTGCGGTGTCCCTGTCGAGGTCGTTGCACCGGGCGACCACCAGACCATCGCCGCTCAGCACCACGGCCCAGGTGACACCCTTCAGGCCCTTGATGTCGTCGAGGATCCACGAGGCCTTCATCTGGGCCTGGTGGTTGGTGGAAGTTGTCATCGAAATCACTCGCCTTTCGTTTCGGAAGCGGACTCGGCAGAAGACGGCTGCGTGCGGCGTGTGCTCCTGATCCAGGCGGTGGCCACGTCGGCGCTTGCCGGCTGATCGGACAGCCCGAATGCCGCCTCGCTGGGTCCGCTGTCCGATGCCGCAGGGGCGGAGGCCTTCCTCCGCCGCTGCGGCAACCCCGACGGATGCCGCCCCGGGCCGGACGGGCTCTCAACCGCGACAGGGCGCGGACCCGTCACAGGCCCCACTGCGGCACCATGCTGTCCGGCACCGGACGGACTGTTCACCGGGACAGGGCGCGGGCCTGCCACAGGCTCCACCGTGTTCAAAAGGGCGTCGGGCAGGAAGAGCATCTGACGCATCCCGCCCCACGGACTGGACGCATCGAGGTAGGCCTTGAACTCGTAACGGCGTGCGAGAGCTCCCACCGTCCAGAATCCGATCTTGGGCTGCGGGCCGAGATCGTGAAGGTTCACCGGCTCCCCGGACAGCGCCCTGCGCGCCAGGGTCTGCTGCTCCTCGTTCATGCGCACGCCCGCGTCACTGACGATCACCGTGACACCGGTGTAGTTCGACTCGAAGGTCACATCGACAGCCGCTTGCGGATGGGAGTACCTGGTCGCGTTGTCGAGCAGTGTGGCCAGCGCGTGCACGACAGGCTGCATCACCCGCTGGTTCACCGCGCGGTGGTCCAGAGTCTGGAACCGCACCCGCTCGTGGGCACGGATGCTGCCCATGGCCCCTCGCACGACGTCGGTCAGCGGACGGGACTTCCAACGCCTCCCCGGCTTCCCCCCGGACAGCACAGCGAACGACGCGGCCACCCGGCTCATCACCTGTGCCTCGTGATCGATCCGCGTCAACGTGGCGAACGACTGATCGTCCTTGTGCCGAGCGAGGCCCTCGTCGATCTGCTTGATCAGCGCCTGGCAAGGGCTCTGCAGCGACTCGGCAACCGCCCGCACCGTCGCCGCAGTGGCCTCTTGCGCCTCGCGCTGAGCCTCATACCGGGCCTCCGCGGCACCCTGCTCCTTCATCTTCACCAGCGCCGCAGCAACAGCGTCACCTGCCTCCTGCAGAGCCTTGGCAAAGTCGGTGTCCGTCAGTCTCCCCTCGATGGCGAACTCAGCAAAGGCGGGAGAACCGCCGGCCGCTGCAGCTGCCACCCCCGCACCCGCGCGTGCGAACGACTTCACTGCCTGATCCCGGTCCCTGCGCGCCTGCTGAGACAGCGCCAGCTGCTTCTCCAGCTCCACCCGGGCCAGGCTCATACGGCCCATCGTTCGGCGGCCATGGACAACAGCCACAACAGCGACAGCCGCGCACGTCAGTGCGCACACGAAGCCAACGGCGAGTATCTGCGAAATCATGAGTCTCTCGTGTCGTCAGGAACCTGGGCGAATGCGCGGACAGCGGCGTAGGCCATGGCGGCGGTGGGAAGCATCCGGATGTCAGACGCGGCACACCTCCCGCAACGGCGGCCGGCCCGCACTGCGGATCATGTGCGAGCGCCGCAGACTGAGTGCGTTGTGCAATCCCACCCGGTCAGTGACCACCCCGTCGGCGGCGAGTGCGAGCGGATCAACCCAGATGTAGGACTGGCACCGTCGGCCATAGGCCGGCTCGCACGTGACGGTCTCCGAGGTTCTGTCAGGGATGCACTCGGAGTGCGCTGCCCCCCACATCTCCCCGGTACCGGCAGCGACCGGGATCAGCATCAAGCTGTGCAGACGGCAGCCCAGGTACGGACCAACCCTGCACCCCTGCCCGATGAGGTAGTTGATCGCGAGCGTTCCCACCCCCAGTCCGACCCGGACCACATCGAATACGGGCGGGAGACCAGGCGGTGGAGCCGTGGTGAACTGAACTGTTCCCCCGGGACACAGGTGGATGCTCTGCGGTGGATCCAGCAGCTCTCCGCTCAACCCGGGAGGAACCTGTCGCAAGTATCTGGTCACGACTGCCACCCGAAGTCCGCTGTGCCGAACCGCGCGGGTGCGTTTCTCGGCCAGGCAGAATAGGCGGCCCGCTGGTCGGGAACGCCCGAGGTCCGGGCGGGGCGGCCCAGAAGCGGCCCGGCGGCCCTGGCAACACCGATGCGCTTGCCGGGCAGCTCCTGTCGGCATCGAGAGGCGACGCCCAGCACCGTGTCACTGCCACCACCCCGAGCAGGAGCGCGGGACGGATCAGGCGGCGAGCCCAGTACCCGTAGTTGTAGGCTTAAGCTCATGCTGCCACCCGCCGATGGGACGGTGTGCAAGCCATCTCCATCCACACCGTTTTTCCCGCGCCTTCTGACAGCGACTTCACACCCCAACCGTCCGCGAAGGCATCCACGATGAGCATGCCGCGGCCGCTCGTGGCTCCGTCCAGGGCGTTGCTCAGGTGGGGCCGGGCATCCGAGGGATCCTCAACGCTCAGCCTGATCCGTCGCCCGTCGCAGCTCACCGTCACGGTGATCGGTCCCTCGGGGCAATGGCGGCAACCGTGCACCACGGCGTTGGCCATGATCTCCTGGGCACTGAGAGCGAAGTCGTCGGCAATGTGAGCGAGCCCCGACACGTGGAGCACGCTTTCGAGTTCGCGTCGCAGAGGGCTGATCGCCTCGGAATTCGCCGGCAGAACGGCAGCGAACCTGAACGATCGAGGCTTGGGATCCGGGAAAGCGCCAGCGGACGAGGGCTCCACAGGAGGACGACGGGGGGAATCTGACATGGCACACGCTCCTCGTTCTGCTCCACCGTGCGGCCACGGCCAAGCTGACGTCGTCTGCGTCAGGTGGCACACGTTCGGCTCCTTCTCTCGACCCGCTGATGGGTCGGTTTCGGACACAGCCCGGGCTTGTATGCGCGAGATGGCCAGATTCCCTACGCTGGTGGGGAGTTCGAGGAATATCGTCTTCGTGAGAGAACCGGGTCTGTGACCTGGGCGGTAGCCCATCAGGGACACGGCCTCAATGAACGTGATGAAAGATCGTTTCAGGAACAGGGGCGCACCATGGGGCGCACGCGCAACCTCAAACTGGCCGCCGTGATTACTGAACTGGGCCTGTCCCAGGCACGCCTGGCTGCTCGCGTCAGGTCGGTGGCCGAGGAACACGGTGTCTCCGAACTGTCTGGCGTCGGTCAGTCCCACATCGCCAAATGGATAGGCGGCGTGGCTCCTGGACCTCCAGCAGCCCGTATCTTGGCCGAGACGCTTTCCCGTGGACTCGGTCGCCTCGTCACGCTCGCCGACATCGCGCTGGTGAAGGACACCGAGCCCGAGCCGCAGCCACCGACCTGGAGCGATGACACTCTGACGACGCTCGTGACGCTCGGGAGCACGGACATGGACATCGATCGCAGAAGACTGCTGGCCACCTCGGTCTACTCGGTGGCCGCCTTGGCCCTCCCCGAGGACCAGTGGTTCGAGCAGGCCGCAGACCGGGCCCGGACGCGCAGGCCTCTGTCGAGCTACGTCGTCACGGCAGAGGACGTCGAGGACGTCCGTGAAATGGCAGCCTTGTTCTCCCGCCGTGACCAAAAGCGTGGTGGCCGCGCCGGACGCACCGCGCTCGTTGCCTACCTCCGATCCGAAGTCGCGGAACTGCTGAGCAGCCGATTCCCTACCGAGGCTGTCCGACGCGGCATGACCTCGGCAGCCGCGGAGCTTGCCTACCTGGCCGGCTGGACTGCGTTCGACGGTGGCGAACACCCGCTCGCGCAGCGCTGGCTGACAATCGCAACGAAGCTGGCCGAGGAAGCCGCAGATGCCCCCCTGGCCGGTCACGTGCTGCGGGCAATGGCCCATCAAGCAGTCGACCTGGGCAACCCGCAGGCGGCTGTACGACTCTCCGAAGCTTCTCTGTCCAACCGCCGCTACACTCAGGCGTGCTGGCGGGAGCGCTCCCTGCTCGGCGTCGTGCACGCGCGCGGGCTGGCAGCTGCCGGTGAGAAGAAGGCTGCCGTCAGCGTACTGCTGCGAGCGGAGCGAGACCTCGGTCGGGCAACCGAAGCGGACGACGAGCCGAACAGGGTGTTCTTCTTCGCCGAGGCCAGCCTCGCCCACGAGACCGGCGCAGCGCTGCGCGACCTCGGCGATCTCCAAGGCGCCGAGTCGCAGTTCAGCCACAGCGTCAGGACACGCCGAGCGCAGTTTGCGCGGACGCACTCCGTCACCCTGGGATATCTCGGCGCCGTCCAGGCCCAACAAGGGCACCTCGACATCGCTTGCAACACCTGGAGCCAGGCGCTCGACGCCATGAACGGCGTGCAGTCCGGCCGCGCGAGGGAGACTGTTGTCCAGATGCGACGGGCGCTGTCGCCCTTCCGAGGCCGTGCGGGCGGTCAGGCCGCGGAACTCGATGCCAGGGCCCGAGCGATGCTCCACTCCGGCTGACACGTACCGTAAGACGCGATCGCTCGGGAAGGGCTGCTTCTCGGACCGCAGGAGACTCACGAAGGGCAGAGCGTGTTCGACGAATACATCCAGGTACCAGTGATTGCCAAGGTTGTCGGAGGACACAAGGACCGCCTTGACGACTACAAGGGGGACGTGACGTCGATCATCCGGCTCGTGCCCAACATCCCCGAGGACGCTCTGCAAGGCATCGAGGAATTCAGCCACCTTGAGGTCATCTGGCACTTCAGCCTGGGTTCGGACAATGACATCGAACTCGAACCGCGAAGCCCACGAGGAAACCCGGACTGGCCGGCGACAGGAGGGCTCGTCCACCGCAACCATCGCCGTCCCGCCCGCATCGGTGTCTCGTACCCAAGGCTGCTGCAGGTAGAGGGTAGGGACCTTTACGTCGCAGACCTGGACGCGGACGACGGCACTCCGGTGATCGACTTGGCTCCAGCCTTCCGCGAGATGCTGCCGCGAAATCCCATACACCAGCCCAGTTGGCCCACCGACATGCTTCAGAACTACTGGAAGCGCGCAGACGAACGACCCTGAAATGCGCAGCTTCTCAGAAGCCACACACATTGGGAGGACTCCGCGACGCAGAGGCGCGACTGCCGTCGCCATCACGTCCTCCTAGGGGAAGGCAAGCCCGACTTGACCGCTGACGTGTGTGTCACCGGCGGAACGCGCTTCGTCACAGCCACTAGCACAACGCCCCCTCCCGGAGCTGCGGGGCCACCAACGTCGTCATGGGGCGGTGCGGGGCGATGATCTGCCCGTCGGGCAGCAGCTCCCCGGTGTCGTCAAAGAGCAGGACGCCGTTGCACAGCAGGCTCCACCCCTGCTCGGGGCGGTGCACAGCCAGGCGGGCCGCCTCACGGTCGGCGGAGTCGGCGGTAGGACAGGGGGGGTGGTGGCCGCACATTGGAGAACGTCCTTACAGGAAGGCACGGTTTGGGGGCTGTGGGCGAGGAAGCGGGTGGTTTCCTCGGCGGCGGGGCTCCACGGACGTGCGCGGGGCGGAGAGCAAGGCCGACATCGGCCAGGCCTTGGTGGAGAAGGCCGACACGCCAAGGCCAGTGGCCTTCGGCGTCGGCGGGAGGCCAGCATCGGAGCGGAGGCACGCTTCGGCCGTCGGAGAGCCAGAATTCGAGTCAGGTGTCATCGATCGGCTTTTCCGATCGGAACTCCTGGATTCGCGTAACGATTTCTCTGGTCAATCTGGCCAGTCTTTGTATTTGGACACGGCGATCAGCCGGGTCATTGCAGTCCGGCTCCGCCCTCAGCTTCCGGGCGGCCTCGACGAGGTCATCAGTACGCCCGGGGAGGGAAAGCAGTCAGGGCGGGAGTTCCATGAGGTGGCCGCGCAGCAGCATCATCAAGGTGCCGTCGTCAGCGGGTCGTTCATCTGCAACACATCGGGACACCGTGTCGTCGAGGACGAACCCGGCAGTCTCCAGCGCGCCGCGGACCGCACGCTCGTTGCTGACGGCCGGAACATCGGTGACCTGGCCGGCCGTCAGAGAATTGTCGACAGCGGGTTGTGCAGGGAAGACGTTGAGGAAGGGACCGCCGGTGCCGCTACTTCTCACGTGCCCCTCCGGGAAGTGAGGTCGATGGGATTCGACGACGATGGATGTAAATCTGCACTACTGCTTCAGGACCCCGTGCCGGACTAGCGGCAGTAGATGGGAGTGCAAGGCGAAGCGAGGAGCATTCTGCATCAAGAAGGCAAGGTTTTGTTATCACGCTTGTGATATCACGCTTGTGATATCGAACATTTCGGTCCTGGTGAAAGCGGAAATGAGCGTCTGAACTGCGAAGACAAGAAACATGTGATTCCCGGAAAAGTCTGTTCACCACCTGCGTGGGGGCAGACGATCAGCCTGTGTCGGTGGCCGGTCTCCTGCAAGTACCTTCCGGGTGTCTCTTCGCGGGCATTGCGTGCCGGAGGAAGCGTCCGGGTAGCGTCAGGACGCCTTCTTCACGGATCCGCTTGTGGGACGCTCCGCGAAGCGGTAAGAGTCCCAGGACACCTGCGATCGTGGACGGGATGGCATGGGTAGGCAACCGAAGACTCTGCTGAAGGTTCTGGTGAGGCAACGCGGCCTCGACCACGCACAGTTCGAACAGTGGTTCAACCGGTCGGCGGCCCAAGTGCTGCCCGACTGCGATTCGTTCCCGTCGGTCTCCGAATCCCAGTTCAGGCGGTGGACGGGGGGACACCTCAAACACCTGCCCCGCGGCAGCACTTGCCGCGTCCTTGAGGCGATGTTCGGACTGCCTGCGGCGACTCTCTTCGCACCACCCACTGGGGAGGCACCTTCGCTGGTGTTCAGTCTGCAGGACGAGATCGACCGCGTGGCGCGGAAGGCACAGGAGGATGCCAGTGAGGCAGCATCCTCAGTGATTTCCGACCGGAGCATCGAGCAGCTGCGCGATGACCTCATGGAGCTCGCGCGCGCCTACAACGCGAAACCCTCCAAAGAGGTATGGACACGCAGCGCCGCACTCCGGGACGAGGCAGAGGGACATCGCAAGCGCACAAGAGTTCCCGCGCAGCAGCAGGAACTCCTGATCCTGGCCGGTCAGGCCACCTCCCTCATGGCCAGCGCAGCTTTTGACCTGGGGAAGCTCGCCGGAGCGCGCCGGCTGGCCCGCACAGCCGGGGTGTACGGAGAGAGCGCACGGTTCACTCCGCTGAGGGCGTATGCGGACGGAACCCTCGCCTATATCGCCTACTTCACCGGCGACCCGGCCCAAGCAGTCGTTCTGGCCGGGCAGGCTCTGTCCTACCCCGGCATCGGCGACGTCGCAGTGCGTCGGCTGCGGGCAATCAAGGCGCGCGCCCACGGGCACCTGGGCGACATTCACGCCGCACACGAACTCATCCATCTCACTGGCACGGACAGGGGCGTGGCGCGCGATTCACTGCACGACGGCATCGCCGGAGAGTTCGGCTTCTCCGACGAGCGGCTCAGCATGTCCAACAGCTCAACGGCCCTCCTTGTGGGCGACACCGTCCTCGCTGAGAACGAGGCACGACGCGCCCTCGAACTCGTTACATGCAGGCCCGCCGACTGCCGCTCCGCTCCCGTGCTCGGAGGAGCCTCCGCCGACTTGGCCATGGCCCGACTCTTGGCGGGCGACGTGGACAAGGCGCTCGCAGCACTCGCAGCGATGTGGGCGATTGCGCCGGACAAACGCGTCACCGGTCTGCTGGCACGGGCGGACAGGCTTCAGCGACTCGTGCTGTCTCACCGCCGATACCGCGGCTCTGCCGAAGCGGGCGAACTGGTCGAGCGCATCGATCTGTTCGTACGCACATCGGCCCCGGCTCAGCTCGGCGCCGCCCCTCCGGCGCTAGGCCGATGAACGGCCCACAGCACAGCCTCCTCCTTCTCCCGGCTGATCCCATGCTCCGCCCAGCGCGGGTGGCTGACCGGGCGCTCACCAGACTCCATCCAGGCCCAGGTGTCCCGGATCGTCTCGACAACGGGCCGGCACTGCAAACCAGCGGCGACCGCACGGCCCGAGTCCACCGACCAGACCCCAGAGTGAGTGCGCCACAACGGCAGCTCAGTCCACTGGCGCACGCCTTGGGCCAACAGGTCCTCGGCTCCCACCCAGACCGGGCACCCCGACCCACCGCTAGCCGAAAGACACTCCGCAAGAAATGCCTCGAAGGAAATACCCACCGGATGAGTGAGGTTGAAGCCGCCCGACGACGTGGCACATGCTTGGTCGAGCGCGAACCGAGCGACATCGCGCACATCCACAGGCTGAATACACCGGCCGGCAGGCCCGGGGGCGAGCAGACTCCCCCCGCGGTGCGCCCGAGACAGCCACCACGGCAACCGGCCGACGTACTCGCCCGGCCCGAGAATCACTCCAGGCCGCAAGAACACCGACTCGTGTGCGAACGCCGAGTAGACAGCTTGTTCGCCACCCGCCTTCTGGAACCCGTAGGCGGTAGGTGTCCCATCCGCTCCCGTGTACCCGAACGACGCGTCGGCGTCAGCCGGGGCGTCCAGCAAGGGGGACGACTCCGTCAGTGCCTCCCGTGGCCACTGCGCGTAGACCGAAACGGTCGAGACGTGCACCCACCGACCCACCTGGCTGCGCAGGGCCTGGGCAGAGAGCAGAACCTCACGGGGAGCGAGATCGGAGCTGGACGTATCGATCACCGCATCCCACGGTCCTTCTTGAGCCAGCCGCCGTATATCGTCGATGCTCGTACGGTCCCCATGCACAGCTGCCACACCCGCAGGATTGGGGGCTGACCGCCCACGGTTGAACACGGTCACCGCCCACCCCCGACCGAGGGCACCCGCAACAACCTCTCTACCCAAGAACCACGTTCCACCCAGCACCAAGATCTTCATGCGCCCCGATTCTGCCGTGTGGGCCGTCAAAGCGCAGGCATCCGTTTCTCAGCGCCAGGTCCAGGGCAGGGTGAGACCCACAACAGCAGGAGGCAGTCCATGGCAACCCGGCAAAGGTGCTCCTGCGGGAATCCCCTGAGCCTGTACAACCTCACAGGCCAGTGCGGGAGGAGCAGCTGCACATCGCCGCCCACACCATCCATCCCGCCACACGTCTGGGACGATCCTCAAATCACCGCCGCACTCGCTGCCGGCGAGCTGGGAGAGCTCAGCAAGCAACTCCGCACCGCAGCAAGGATGAGCCAGGTCGAGTTCAGCAAGCTCACCGGGTTAGCCCAGAGCCACGTGTCCATGCTCGAAGCGGGAAGACGGCGCCTCAGCCCCGGCAAGGCACAGGAATTCCTGGCCCGTCTGGCCATCCCTTCGCACATCAGCGCACCGGCAACCCCCCAACAGCCAGCTGCCGGCCACAGCCCCCGCGGTGGCCTGAACGAACTCGCAGCCCAAGCCGCTGTGCAGTCCCTCCAGTTCGCAGACGAACAACTCGCAGCCAGCAGTCTCGACCACGGCACAACAGACCGGCTCAGGAACACCATCGCCGATATCGCAACCGACTATGTACATGCCCCGATCGAGTCCGTCTTCCTCCGCCTGCTGTCCATGCGCGACGAACTCTTCGGGCACCTACGGGGCACGCAGAAGCCCGACGAGACAAAAGAGCTGCTCTTCCTCGCCGGCACTACGTGCCTCCTCATGGCCCACGCAAGCCAAAACCTCGGGGACGAAGGTTCCGCCCACGCACAGATCAAGACAGCGTGGACTCTCGCGGACCGCGCCAACCACAACGGACTCAAGGCGTGGACCCGAGGCACAGCAGCACTCATCGCGGAGTGGTCCTCACACCCTCACTCGGCGGTCAACCACACCAAGGGCGCCCTCGAATACGCACCCACAGGCGAGTCCCGCATCCGTATCGCCGCTATCCAGGCCCGAGCAGCGGCCCGCATCGGCAACCGCGACCTCGCGCTCAGCTCCCTGAGTGCCTTGCGCCTTGCCAGAGAACAGCACCCAGATCCCGGCACCCACCAACTCGAACGATTTGGCGGAATCCTCTCCTTCCCCGCAGCAAAACAGGCTTACTACATCGGCGGCACCTACACACTCCTCGGCAACTACAAAGAGGCCGAGAATCACGCCCGAACAGCCATCACGGCCTACGAAACCGGCCCAGCACATGAGCGATCTTACGGTGACGAAGCCCTCGCGAGGCTGGACATCGTCACATCCCGAATCGCTGGAAATGAACTCGACGGCGCAGCGGAAGAGTTCACCAAAATTCTCGAAATGCCACACCAACTCCGGATTCGGCAACTTGGAACAGCAGTCGGCAACGTAGCCGCGCTTCTCAACCACCCTCGGTTCCAAGGAAACAGAATTGCTCACGAATTGACGGGCGCAGCCCTCCAGTACCACGCGATAGATACCACAGCAAAGGCTCCACTCTCGTGACCCAACCCCTCCCATCACCCACCGAGGCCGCAGCCCGGGACGCCGCCCACAGTCTCGGACTGAGCACTCGCTCGCTCGGCCTGCTTCATGACCACGCCACCACCGTTTTCCTGCTCCCAGAAGAAGACCTGGTGCTGCGCGTCGCACCAAAGTCCCGGAACGCGGGCATGTCCAGAGCCGTAACCCTGGCCCGGTGGCTCACAGAGCAAGATCTCCCCGTTCCCGAAGCCGCTGACGTACCCCAGCCCGTGCTCACGCCCAGTCACACCGTGACGCTTTGGACCTACTACCCTCAGCGGTCAAAGTTGCAGGCCCCCGGTGCAAAGCACCTCGGATCCCTTCTCAGAAGACTGCATTCTCTTCCCGCCCCGCCGCTGGAACTCCCAGCCTGGCAACCACTCACGTCACTACACGAGGCAATCAGCAACAGCACAACCCTGGGCTCCGAACAGAAAGAATGGCTACTGGGGCGACGCCAAGAACTTCTCGCCCAATATGATCAGCTGGAATTCCCGCTTGGTCACGGGATGCTGCACGGTGATGCCTATCCGGGAAACTGTCTCTGGGACGAGCGCGGTGCGAAGGTTCGCCTCACAGACTGGGACGAAGCATGCACCGGGCCCCGCGAAGTCGATCTTGCGAACACATACCAAGGTGTGAGGTTCGGGCGCTCCGAGAGCGAGTTGCAAGCCTTCCGTGACGGCTACGGATACGACATCGCCGCATGGCCCGGCCTGCCCGTACTCACACAGATCCGCGACATGCACACCCTCGGCTCTTACGTCAGACGGGCCGACCGAAACGACCTCCAGGCCTTGCAGGAACTCGAATTCCGCATCACTACCCTGAGGCGGGGGGATACCCGAACCCTCTGGTCAGCAAGCTGAACCAGATCCAACTGCGATATGCACGGAAGTAGCGAGGCCGTACGTGAACACCAACCCTGAACTCGAAGCCACAATCCGCAGCGGAATACCCCACTCGGCCCGAGTGTGGAATTACTGGATCGGAGGCAAGGACCACTACCCCGTCGACCAGGAACTGGGAGACCAGGTCATCGCAACCTATCCTCAGACGCGAGAGCTCGCCCTGGCATCACGGGCCTTCCAGGCCCGCGCCGTGCAGTACCTGGCACACGATGCAGGAATTACCCAGTTCCTCGACATCGGAACCGGCCTCCCCGTCCAGAACAGCACCCACGAGGTCGCACAGAGCATCCAGCCGAAGGCACGCATCGTCTACGTCGACAACGACCCCCTGGTCCTGGCCCACGCCCGCGCCCTCCTGACGAGTGCGCCGGACGGCATGACGAACTACGTGCACGCCGACATGCTGGACGCCGAACAGGTACTCCGGGAAGCCGGACAGACCCTGGACATGACACAGCCCGTAGCCGTCATGGTGCTGTCCACGCTGGGACACGTCGATCCCCAGTCCGGCATCGACCTCACGAGCCGATACATGGCCGGCACCGTAGCAGGCAGCTATCTGGTCCTCTGCGACACGATCGCCACCCCACAGACACTGTCCGCACAGGAGGCGTACGCCTCCGGGGACACTCCTCCCTATCTGGTGCGCCAGCCCGAGGAGATCCTCGCGAGCGCGGACGGGATGGAACTGGTCGACCCGGGGTTCGGGTCCATCTCTCTGTGGCGTCCGAACCTGGGTGACGAGAGCGCCGAGCCTGTCGATCAGTGGGGGTTCGTCGCTCGCAAGTGATGGACGGCCCACCCGGTCCGGAGGCCACGGAAGACGCCCCCGGACCGGGTGTTCTGATGAACCGGCCCATTTGGGTCATGAGGCCAAGTGGTATTGCCGGCCAGCGCAACAGCCTCTCCAGAACCCGCAGACCAGGCCGAGTAGAGGTGATGTTCCTGCTGACGTTCACGGGGAAGCACAGCGGATAGCCAGAGACCTGGACCGGGTTATACGGCCCACGTGGTCTCCAATGAACGCGCGTGTGGACCAGGCCTTCCAGCCAGGCAGCTGAGTTCACGGGAGTCGGTCCACCAGTCTGCGGACGCAGCAGTCACCACAGCTTGGGGTGTCGCCTCGCCTGCCGGCCCAGCCAGTAGGGGCCTTTCTGGTCACAGCTGAGACCGACCAGCCATCCCGTCAAGAGCGTCCGCCGTGACAGCGATTCAAGTCCCCCGCCGGTGGGGTGGCACCGTCGTCCTGAACACGATGAGCAAGACAAACTTGCTTGGGTGTCGCTGCGGTATGCCTCGGAGCCGGCACGCGAAGGCTCGGCGCGTTCAGTTGTCATCGCTGGCCCACGTGCCGCCGGTCTTCCTCCACCAAGAACTCGCTGGCAAGGGCTACCTGGGCAACTACCAACGCGTGAAGATGGCCCTCGCACCCCTTCGGCGGGGTCTGCCCCTGGACGAGCCCCGCGAACGACCGCCCTCTCCACGCGAAGCCGCACGCTGGATCATCGCGAGCCCGGTCCGGCACGGCCCGCAGACGGCGGAGCGTCTGCGGCGGCTGCTCGACCACTGCCCGGAACTTCACCGCACCCACGAACTGGTCCGCCAGTTCGCCGCCATGCGCGATACCCGCGACGCCACACCGCTGCCGGCCTGGCTCGATCACCTCACCAACAGCGGACTTCCGCCCCTCGCTGGCATCGCCACCGCCCTGCGTAAAGACCGGCACGCGGTCGCCCAGGGGATCACCAGCCCCTACAACTCCAGAGTCAACGAGGGCCGCATCACCGACGTGAAGCTCCAGAAACGCATCATGGCAGGCCGCGCCAGCGTCCCGCTCCTGCGCCACCGAGTCGTACTGATCGCCCACCTACGCCGCCGCTACACCGAAGCTTTTCCAACCTGATGCGGCGCAAGGCACTTCTCCTGCTCTACCAGTTCATGCACCTCCGGCGTCAAGATACTCAGATGACTCGAGCAGGTACTCGGGCAGCTTGGAGTTGGCCGCCAATACCTCGATACCGATGAGGCGCCCCTGCTCGTCGAAGTCAAGGTTGATCACGCCGCCAACCTCCACCGGATCGCAGGGATACATGCGCGAGGACTTGGTGCGAACCTGCGGATCGGTGAGGTACACGTACGCTGCGTTCGCAGTCTTGTCGTAGGTGACTCTGACGTCTGCCACGGCTGGCATGCTCCCTTGGTGGTTGGTGTCGGCACTGAGCCTTGATGAATTCGAGGATGCGGGCGGTACTGCAATGGCGCACTGAGCCCCCACCGAACCAAAATGATCATCGGCTACGAAAATCTTGCCAGCGCCACGTTCACTTGTACGCCGACAGCCCGCTCCGCGAGCGCGTTCCACACGGGCAGGCGCAGCGCGGCGACTAGGCTGTCTGGTTCGGTCTCGATGGTGGCGGTCATGTCGTTCACGGTCGCACTCGCCACTGACAACCCCCAGTATCCCGGGCGAAGAGTGGGCCATCCGAGGTTGGATGCGCTCTCGGCAGTTCTCAGGGGGCGGTCTCGGTCAGGCGAGGGCTTGGTGAAGGACTTGGCCCTGGACCGGATGAGTCCGTCACGATAGGTGGCGGGGTGGCGGTCGAAGACGCCCGCCGCTATCTCGGCCGCCGATGCGGGGTCGCCGCCGAGACGCAAGCAGGCGGCGGTGTCCATCGCGATCAGGGCCCGGGTCATCACCGAGGGGGAATCAGTGACGTCTAGGGCGTCGTCCTGGGCCGAGTACGCGGCATTGGTGTCTCCGAGGAGGGTGTCCGCCTGGGAGAGGTGGACGAAGTGCTTCTGTCCTGGGTAGCCGAACCACATGTCGGTTGCTTCGAGCCCGTAGAGGCGTTCGACCAAGGCCTGGGCGTCATCGACCGCCATCCTGGCGCCCCGATGGTCACCGATGGCGGCGAGCGTGCGGGGCCCGCCCATCAGCCGCGTCAACAACCTGCGGATCGATGCATTCAGCACCCACATGGCGGAGCTACGGGGCCGAGCGTTGCCTGGCCCCGTAGCTCTTGTCATGCGTTGAGCAGTGGGCTCACCAGTACAGGGTCACGCGCAGGAGAGAGTTATGGAAGGGGGGCTGGCCGCTCCAGTAGAGGCACTCGTAGGTGGCGCCGTACCCCTGCGAGTTGTAGTAGGACACGAGGTTCAGACCGCGAGCCTCGCACTCGTACCAGAAGTACACGCCGATGTCGTACCTCGCTCCCGCGCGGTAGGACGCTGCCGTGGGTGCAGCCGCGGATGCTGGTGTGACGCCGAAGACTGCGATCGTCAGCGCGACGATCGCGGCGGCCGCCAACCGGACGGGAGTCCTCATCGAGGATGCGGAGATCCGATTCGCCATGGGCGTTCCTTTCGTGACAGGTGAGGCGCCGGACAGGCGCCTGTCCGGCCGACTTTCCGGCTCAGCACCACAAATCTCGGCCCTGATGCTTTGTTTCGCAGCCCTGTCACGTCCCCTGAATCAATCAATGGGCGGCGCGCCTCCAGCACGACTCGATCCCTCCTTGCGGCCCGTGGGCCGGATCGGGTTGAGTCCTCGTGTATTTCGAGATCGGGGGGTTATGGGACGCCGTGAGAAGCCGCTGGGCCCTGCAGCAGGACCTGCCCATGAATTCGCCACCGCCCTACGCGAGTTGCGCTCAGAGGCCGGCGGACCAACATACAGCGCGCTGGCCCGCCGAACCGAGTATTCCGCAGCCACCCTTTCCCGCGCCGCGTCGGGTGACCAGCTGCCCTCACTGGCCGTGGCCCTGGCCTACGCCGCCGCTTGCGGAGGGGACCCGGACGACTGGGAGCGGCGGTGGCGCCGCGCTGCTGACGCGCTCTCGGCCGATGCCGAAGACCACGACGACGAAGCCTCCCCCTATCGAGGGTTCGCCCGATTCGAACCGGGCGATGAGAATCTCTTCTTCGGCCGCGAACGACTCACCGACGAACTGGCTGTCCTGGTGCGTGAACACCGCATTGTCACAGTCTTCGGCCCTTCAGGCAGCGGCAAGTCGTCCCTCCTGCGCGCGGGCCTCGTGCCTCGCCTCCGCAATGCCGCCCCAGACCACCGACACGAACCAGCTGACAACATGCCCGTGCATAGCGGCGACTCGATGGTGCCGGCCGCCATCCGCATCCTCATCCCCGGCGAACGCCCCAACCACCATCATGCAGACGCCCTCGTCCCTGCAGAAGGCAGCGGGGACACCCTGCTGATCATCGACCAGTTCGAGGAGATCTTCACCCACTGCCACGACCCGAACGAACGGGAGGCGTTCATCGCCGCTCTGCTTGCGGCAGATGCACCCGAAAGCCGGCTACGGGTCGTCCTCGCCGTCCGAGCCGACTTCCACGGACACTGTCTGAATCTCCCCGGTCTGGCAGCAGCGGTGGGAAAGGCAAACCTGGCTCTGGGCCCGATGGCACCAGAGGAACTGCGGCACGCCATCACCCGGCCCGCCGCAGAGCACGGCCTCGTCGTCGAGCGGGCCCTGACCAGCAGGCTCCTGGAAGACTCCCGGACACAAGCGGCAACCCTGCCCCTCTTCTCGCACGTCCTCCTGGAGACCTGGCGCCGCAGACAGGGCCGAACCCTCACCGTTGAAGCCTACGAGCGGGCAGGAGGGCTCCGCGGCGCCATCACCCGCGCCGCCGAAACGGCATACCGCCAACTCGAGCCCGGCCATACCGACGCGGCCCGCTCCATCCTCCTTCGCCTGATCACCCCCGGCGAGGGAAGGTCCGATACCCGTCGGCCCACCGACCGCGCGGAACTCGAATCCGCACACGGAGACAACGCCACCATCGTGCTCGAGACGCTCGCCCGGGTACGGCTGATCACGCTCGGCCGGACGACGGTCGAGCTTGCCCACGAGGCGCTCGTCACCACCTGGCCCCGACTGCACGGCTGGATCGAGCAGGACCGCGAGAATCTGCGCTTCCAACGTTGGCTGACCGAGGCCGCCAACGCCTGGGAGGGAGTTGGACGCGAACCTGGTGTGCGGATCTCACCGGTTCGTCTTGCCCAGCTTGAGGCGCAATTCCCACGTGACCAGCAGCCCGCGCTCACATCCCTCGAATCAGACTTCCTCGCCGCCGGGATAGCCACACACCGCCGCGCCCTCCGCAACCGCCATATGACGCGGGCCATGGGATACCTCCTCGCGGCCATGACCACGTTCACTGCGGCCATGACCTGGAGACAACAGCGCCTGCTCCAGGCGAACCGGAGCCGACTCATACGATGACCTCGCTGACCCGTATTCCCGGCCCCAGGAGGTATGACCGACGCGGCCAAGGCGCCCTTCATCGACCCGGACTCGGACTACCCATGTTGCTGGTCTTGCCCAGCCCTGCGGCTCCCGCGCACGGAGTTCCTCATTGCGGACCGGCCCAGCAGAGCCTGGCCGTTCGACGCGGCGGACCGATACCGCTACACCGCCGATGGCCGGATCCCGGTCTGCGTGCACCCGGGCCGGGTCGGACTGGAACCTGAACGGACAGCCCCTCCACCTATCGCGACCCCCGCCATCCGGAGCCGGCCAGGTGGCACCGCCGATGGCGGCGACGCTGACACAGACCCACCACGGGCTGCGAACGTTCCGTCCCGGCACAGGAAGCCCGTCCGGGGCCCTGCGCCCTACCCGAGTGCGGTACAGCGCGCTTCTGCGACCGCCACCAGGTCTGGCTGCTCCCCGTTTGCAGGGTGCGCGATTTTCACCGGGCCCAGCCCGTGCCACCGGAGGCCGGCTCTGCAGAGCTCCAGCTCCAGCCGCGCCCGTGCCTTGCGGCGGGTGGCAGCTCGGACGTTCTGTCGACGAAGCGGGTCAGGCGGGTACGGTCTTCTCCAGCGCCACCACGACCATCACCGGAAGATCGGTGTCATGCTGGATCACACCGGCCGTCAGGGTTCGGCCGTCGAGGGTCCACTTCTTCACTGCGATGAACTCGTCCTTGTCCGCCGCGGTCTGTTCGCCTTCGACGAGGTGGCCGGCGAGAGAGGAACCCTTGATCTCGGGCAGGAAGTCGGCCAGCGCTTGCTCCCCCTGCTCGTAGACGGCATCCAGGTCGTCGAAATAACCCGACTCGTCGACGTCACGGATCCAGACGGCGAACGAGACACAGACCACCCCACCGCCGAACGCCTGGATCCAGCCCCCGACGCCGTCCTTGTCCCACGACGTCTCCACACCGTCGCGGGGCTTGCCCCCGGGCGTCCACTCCTGGGCCGAGAACCGCACCGCCGCGCCCTCGACGGTCAGCGGGGCGATACCCCTGAGCTCTTCCAGCATTGCGATCACTGCAGCCATGAACCCATTCAACCCATGCCTCAAAATCTACTGACAGTCCGGGGTACCCGGTTTCCATCCCCGTCATCGCCAGCCCCGAGAACCCCTTGCGCATCACCGAGCCGATGGCGCCGCCACTGAAGTGATCAATGACGGAGCCCACCCCCTGCGTGAACTTCGCTACCGACACCTCGTCGAAGGCGAGGTCCGCCCCTTCACCGGTCACAGCCACCCCCTCCACTGCCATACCGAGTCGATCGCGGTGCCGTCTCCGATGATTCCGGTGGCCGGCAGGATCTCATCCACGGTCCATGCCACGAGCAGCGCGACGTAGTCCGTCAAGCAGTTGCCTGGGGCACGGCGAACGGCGACGTGAGCCAGTGCCGCCCCGCCCGTGAATGCACAGACTCACCGAGCACCAGAAGAACCACGGACCGCATCTCACGTACCAGCGAGCGCGAATCACCAATTCCCGCCCCCTGCGCGGAAGAACGCTCTGTCAACGCCGTCCTCAACTGTTCCGCGGCCTCATCCCCACCTGGGCATCTGATGCCCGTAGAAGCAGGACGAGCGGCCGGGACACGGCTCCCGCGTGTCAACAACGCCCAGGCCCGCCACCGGCTGTACTCAAGGGGCACTATTGGTAGACAGGTTCCGTGCTCGGCCACCGGGTCTCCAACGATCCGGGTGGCCGCCGGGCAGAGGAGAACACAGCGCCCAGGAGGGCTGTATCCCCGTACGGGGCCCGGCCGCAGCACCGATCCGCCAGACTGGGAGACACGAGAAGAAGGAGAAGCCGGTGGAAGACGAACCTTTTGACGAGTGGGCAGCACGCCGTGAGCAGCGCCGCCCCACGCCCGGGGAACGCCGGGCGACCCCGCTAGGCGAACAGCCAGGCTGTTGACCGCACGCCACCAAGAGCCCCGACAAGAACCACCGGCGCGCCAAGTTGCTGGTGCTCCTGTGGCCGAGGGCGTTGGGCCCGCCCGAAGACCGCGTGAAATTCGTCCGCTCGGTTCCCGGCCGGGCCCCGGGCATAGGACACTCGGGGCAGCAGACCGAAGGAGAGATATCCGTGACGGCCCAGCCCGAGCACCCCGCAGACCCCCGGGTCCCCGCTGTCCCACGCACCATCAACGCGATCCGTGACGCGTTGGCCGGCGCCGATCGCACCCGCTTCTACACCGAGGTCCTGGCAGCAGAGGCGAACAAGGTGCCGTCCGTGATGAGCCGCTGGTGGAAGGTAGCGATGCTGCAGCGCGCCCCCGGAGCCGACCAGAGCCGGGCCAATGCCACAGCCGGCCGCTCCCTGGTCTCCGTCGACGACCTGCTCGTGGACGGGACCTGATGAGCTGGACCGTCTGGACGGAGGAGATCCCAGCACAGACTGTGCTCGACATGCCCGTCGACCTCCGCAGAAGTACAGTGAACTTCTTGCGCGCACTGGCCATCGAGGCCGGCGGCGCGGTCGATCTGGGCAGACAGCCGCCCGGCGACGCGATGGACGAATTCGAGATCCGGTACTCCCTCGAGATCCCGGGCGAATCAGTCATCATCGAATACATGATCATGAGAGACGCCAAGGAGATACGCGTCCCGGTTCTGGTCTGGTTCCACTGAGGAGAACGTGGAACCAGACTCACGAGCGCCGACAAGCGCGAGGTCAACTACCGGCTCACCGCGAACCCGAGCGAGGCCAGCGCACCGTCCCAGTGGATCGAAACCCGGCGATACCTGACCCATCAGACGGCACCAACAGTCTCGCCAAAGAAACCGCGGGACCGCACCCTCGACCGCAAGCAGTCGCCTCGCCTCAGTCCACCCTGACGCGCGCCTACCCGCACAGCGAGCTGGTTCTCGTGGCCGTCAGCGACCAGGACGCCAATTCCTACGGCCGTCACGGCCGCGTTGCCCCACTGGTTGTCACCACGTGGTGAGGTCGATGCTGTGGACGCAATGCGGGTCAGTCTCGTCGGCCGCCCAGCGTTCCTCCTCACGCACGAGTGTCGGGAGTGCAGCAAGTAGGGCGGTCAGCGCGCCGGTGAGACGTACATCGGCCGCGATGACGCCGCCTTCCTCGACCGCGAAGTACAGGCGCATGCTGTCCTGCCCCGTGAAGAGGAAGCCACACAGAACAGGGCTCGGCGGTGTCTCGATGACTGGCCAGGCCAGTGTCCGCAGGATGCGCAGTACCTGGTCCGTGCGTACCGGTGGAGCGGGTTCGACGGCGGAGGTGTCCACCCGGACCAGGGACATGCCCATGACGGACGCGTCCGAGTGCGGGGGGCTGCTGGACACGAGCGTTCGTGCCCACCCCAGTGCCAGGGGGGCAGTGACCGGCTCGTCATCGTCGTCTACCAGCGGGATCTCGTAGGCGACCAGCGTGCTCGGTGCCACGGCGTCGGCTTCGCCGGCCACGATCCGGACCGCATCCCGCGTCGGTAGCATCCCGCGCAGGAAGGTCCGGCCGGAGAGAGGCACCGCCGTGTAGTCGAGGAGAAAGCGTGTGATGTACGCCTGCTGCTCTACCGATTCCTCGCACAGTCCGCTCACTCGTTGACCCAGCTGGGGCACTTGTTGACGCCCTTGCAGTAGGCCGTGATCACGCCGATCTTCTTGCCCTTGCCCGCGTCGTACTCGCCGTCGGCAGTACGGCGGGCGTATTGCACGATGACCACGATGTTGACCAGCCGGGTCTGTTTGCGGGCGACACCGTAGTACTCCAGGCGCCCTCCGCTCTTCTTGTCGACCTTCCCGGCGAGAGCCGCGTTGATGACCCGGCACTTCTTGATGTTGTGCTTGCCGGAGAAGTGGTTCCAGCCGAGGTCACCGTTGCCGTACCGAGTGGGGATCACCCGCCCCTCGGGATCGGTCTGCTCGCACTTCGTCGTCTTGTTCCAGTAGGGCCCCGCTGACGCATTGGACACAGACCCGCCGACGAGCACTACACCGGCAACTGCCGCGGTCATGACGCTGATCATCCTCATGACCGCAGACCGTGTCACATTCCGGTCGGGTATGCGCCTTCCTCATCAGCAGAAACGGTTCCCTGTTCCCCGGACGGATTCATGGCCTTCACCGGATTGACGGGCCCCGGCCCCCGACCGCCTGGCCGCAGGGCGGACAGGGACAAAGCCGGACTGACGCCTCCGGGCAGACAGCGATGCCCACAGCAGCGACCCCGCCATAAGCTGCGAGCTGGACCTGGAACGGCTGCCTGCTGGCCAGCTCGTCAAGCAGGGCGCCGCGAAGCTGAGTCAGCTGTTCGCAGACCGCGTTGCCCTTGGTCCTTCAGCCCTCGTGGCAGAATGCCCTGGCGCACCTTGTGAGCGACCGGGAGGCGTTCGGCATCGGGGCCAACGCGCCAGACCGATCACCAGGCGGTGGGCAAACGGAAGGTGGCAGCGCCGCAGCCAGATCACCGGGAGCTGTCAAGGTCTTGCCCTCGCCGCCGCGGCGGAAGCGCCCGACGACGAAGTTCTCCTTCATCATGCGCCGCGCGGTCTCCACACTAGGACGCGCGGCGCGCAGAGTGCACGGGCCTGGGCCGAAGTCATGCCAGTGGCTGTGCGCAGTGCCGTGCGGTGTCGTCGGCCAATGAACCACGGGTGAGTTTGGCCAGGCGCCTGGTCGCGCCAGCGCCGGGCTCGAGGCCGAGGAGCTCCATCGCCCCGTGTCGGTGGGCGCCGAGTGCGCTTACGGCGCGCTGGATGTACTCGGGCTGGGTCTCCGCAGGCTGGGGCTGGGGAGCGGCGGGGATGCGCTCCGGAGGGGCAGCATTTTGGGCGGCGCGACGGGTGGCCGCCGAGACCCTTGAGCTGTTCTGACTACGGGGCGGAGCTCGGCAAGCCGTGGACTACACGAGGGCCGCACCGCCGGAGCTTCGAGAAGGGGAATAGGTTGCCCGCAAGATCCTGGGATCTGATGCCGGGGCGACTACACGGGCCAATTCGCCGTAGGTTGGGGGCGCAACCGAGATCAGGGGAGGGTTCAGCATGGGAGACCTTGAGCCTCAGCTCAAAGCGGAGCTGCGCAAGGCTTGGCTGGGGGCGACGGTAGAAGGCATGGGCCTGCGAGATGACGCCTTCGGCAATGCGACTGCTCGTGCTGAGCTGGTGTATGAGGTCGTCCGCTTCTTCTACGACGAAGCCAAATTCCGCACGCCAGGGCCGGCTGAGGAGCGAGAGCAGTTGGCGAAGGTTGGTGATGCGGCGAGAGGCTACGCTGATGCGATGTTCGCGCAGACGCGAAGCCACTCCAAAGACATGTGACCGACGATTCGGGTCCTGCTGACAAGCCGCGCTGGCGGGTGTCCGTCTCATGTACGGACCTCCGCGAGACGGTCTGAGAGGAGCGGGGGAGCGGAATGGCGTGGGCACTGCAACCCCCTTGCCAGTGCGCACGACGCGACGGTGTCGGCCCGTGGATCGTCCGTCATCAGTGACGGGCTGGCCGGGGTGCTGCGCGGCGTGGAGACGGGAACCGAGCTCGTCTGCGTCCACGGCGGCCGGTCGGCCACGCCGCCGGCGAGGACTGCCTCGGCAGGTGGCGCACGATGTGCAGCCCTTTGCCCGTCCCGCGCCATGACTTTGGGGGCTGTCTGTGCGGCACACCCCCTCGCGTCTGTGAACGCGCGCTGAGCCTCGCCGCCGATCCGGCCGCCGCACGGGGCCACACCCCAGGCGTGCAGCGCGGGGTAACCGGTGGCCACTCACCGCGGTTTCGGCGAGTGTTCGGTAGAGCGAGGCGACCGAGGGTGGACTTGCCCGTGTTCTTCCTGGTCTAGGTGGTGAGCTTCTCGTGGGCTACTCGCCTCCGTTTCCGGCGAGGACCCCTGTCTCGGACGCTTGGTGGTCGACCCCGCTCGGCAGGGGCTGTGCGATGACGGGCATCCCACCGCCGAGCACGTCTTGTACAGCGTCGCGGGCGCCATGCGCGGCGGCATCAGCCGCCAGCGGGTCGCGATCCTGGCCGGCCAGGGACAGCTTGGCCGGCACCCGGCGGAGGTTACCGCGGTGTCTGTCCAGCAATGACTCAGGAGCCAGCCCTCGCAGATTCGATTCCGGCCGTGGGCTCAAAAGCCTGCTGCTGGATGTCCGATTCAGCGCTGTGGCTGGTGGAATCGGTGCTGACGGTTGGAGCGATGACGCTCACTCTTCCCGGCATCACACCGTTCAACGACATAGTGCTGATGGTGGGCGAGCAGATCGGACGCGCCTGCACAGGCAGACCGGCGCACTGGTGAACGAAACGACATGCAGCGACGTCACTCAATTCGGCGCCGTCTGCCGATGGCCATCTACCTGATCGTGGTCGGTCCTGTTCTCGCCCGGGGCGGTCTGACGGACTTGTTTCAGACAGCCACTTGTCGCTACCGCCGTGTATCGGTGACATCAGGCGGAGTTTGTCAGTGACACTGGTGGCATCTCTTGGGCCACTTCCCATTCGATGACTGCGCGCCCCTGTTGCTGGTACCGGACCTGCTTGATCCGCTTGCGGATCTCGTACGAAGCTCTGCCTCGCACGCCATAGACCTCAACATAGCAAGGTGGCTCGGTGTCGGTGAGCACGAAGTCTGGGAAGACGTCGTCGCTGCGATCCCACCGCAAGGGCTTGATCAGCTTCCTGCCTGCGTCGGTGAGGGCATCGGCCATCCGCAGCTCGTAGGAGGAGTCTACGGGGATGTAGTTTCGGTTGGTGAGCATGAAGGCGGCATCCACGACTCTCAGCGCACCGGATGGGCGCCGTTGCTCGACGACCAGGAGGGCTATGCGGCGGGCTGTGTCACCGGCTGCCGATGAGAATGCGGCTACGTACGAACGCTTCCAGCGTTCGAGCTGCTTGCCGGAAGTGAACAGTCCCTTCGACAGATGGCGTAGGGCTATGCGGTGTCCGTAGGTGCTGGGGGCGATCTCTTTGACTTCCCCGAGGACGAGTCCGCGGCGGGCGCTGCCCTCCTCGGGCCGGCTTAGGCGTTGTTGGAAGCGGTCAAAAGCTTCCTGGTGCATGTCGGCTGTACTGCGTCGAAATACTGGCACGACGTAGAGGGCGTCCTTCAGTGGGTAGGCGTTGACCGTGCATTCATCCAGCAGCCCATGGAGCCGCGCGCGACAGTTGTGCCAATGGCGGCTGCCTCCGCGTGGCCGATTCCACTGGTTGAGCTGGGCTTCCTCCCACAGGAAGTGGGTCAGACCCAACAGTCCCACGGCGCGCCGCGACGAAGCGGTGTCCTGGCTGTCCGCGGGGTCCAGGGTCGCGGTCGAGCCGCTGGCTGTCTCGATGGTGAGCGGCACATCGAGGCGAATGGACGTGCCGTCTTCGGTCTGCAGAATCCCGCCCATCCCATGCATGGGCCGCCCGGACAATTCGCCCTCAAGCTTGAAGAAGTCGCAGTGATGAGCGTGCTGACTGCCCTCGTCAGGCCACCCGGCTAGGTGGAACCGGCCTCCGCGGGCGCGGATGACAAGGCGGGGCGGTGGTGTCTGCGGCCACTTGCACAGACAGTATGCACAGCCGTCCTCGGATCGGGCCTTGGTGAACAGGTAGGTGTACCGGGCGGGGTTGCGCCGAACTGCGGTGAGCGCGATCATTTGGTCGGCTATCCGAACCATCTGCTCACCCTCGGACATGCTGGCCGGTCGCCGTGATGAGTGTTTTGCGCCGGAGAATCGCTGGCTCACCGTTCGCTTCCCCCATGAGAGCCGCGGCAGCCCGTGCTGTCCGGGCCCTGGATCGGGGCTGAGTGACTTGTGAAGGCCCTGTTCTGAGCTGGGTCATCGTGACCAGTGTCAGCGGCTCGAGGTGGGCCTGGTGTCGGCCGAGCCGGTGGACTCCCTGGAGACACCGGGGTTCCGCCGGCCGAGCATGACCGCGGGCCAGAATTTCTGCACTGCGTGCCCACCGGGTCGTACGCGGCACCGGACTGTGTCTGCATCTGAAGAGCCGTAAGGTGAGCCCGCTTCCGCACCGCTCTCAGAGCTAGGACATCACTCGCCGGCGCTGCGAGTCCCTTGGATGTCGATGCACGGTCAAGGACGGGGAACACGCTGACGGCTACATGATGCAAGCACGAGAACAGGAGCAGCATCAGGCTGCCGTCAGCGCCATGGCCGAAGCGCCCTCGCTGCGTCGGCTCATGCGAGCGGCCGTTTGCATCAGGGCGGGCACGTAACTGTGGCGGTGTCTCTGGATCTGAGTCGGCAGGCCGAGTACGGCGAGGGCTCCTGTCACACTGCGGCCCCGAAAGAGCGGAGCAGCGAGCATTTCCCAGCCCGGGACCGGCGCCGGCGTCAGCGCGTGACCTTCGGCACGTATCTCCCTGGTGAATCTGCTCGCCGGAGCATCGTCGAGGTATGCCTGGATGACCAGGCCCGCCGCGTCGGCATGCAGCGGAGCCATCGTGAGACGGTCGCGAATCTGAGGCGTGCAGCGTGCCAGTGCTGCCTGGAAGTCGGCTCGCTTGGCCATGTTTGAGTGCAAGCAGAGGCGAGAACCTGTGCCAGCGACCAGGACGGCGGAGAACACCATGACGACCTGCGCGGTCTGACGCTGAAGCAGGGAGAGCTCGCGGTAGAGGACACCGTCATCCATCACTGCTGAGTCGGGCAGTCCCTCCGCAGGGGTTGCCAGCCGCCCGCGGGCGAGCCCGTACTGCCCCTGGCGGGGGTGTACGAAGGCCTGTGCTCGCACACCCGCGCTCAAGATCCTGTGCACGGTCGACTTCGTGTACTTCGTGTTCTCGATGATCCGCCACATCGGATGGACACCCGGGCCGAGCTCCTCGACTGCCTGGTACACACGGAACACGCGTTCGTGAGAGGTCGGTTCTGCCGCATCGAAAGGCGCCTGGATAGTCAAGTCTCTCCCCCTCGATAGTGGATTGGCGGTGCCGTCCCGCAGTCGGAGACAAGAAGCATGCGCACCGTGTGCCCCATCTCTATCCCATTACATGCCAACGGTGATACTGGAAACGGCGCTTCCGGAAACGCCACTTCCGATCACGGAAAGCTACGGCGAGGTCTGTGTGGGGGAGTGCGTGGCGCGCAAGCGAAAGCAGCACTGAACAGGCGATGAGTGTGATGAGGGACTTAGTCCTCTGCTTCGACGATAACAACGCGTGAATCAACCGGACTGGCCCCTTCCGTGCTCACGGGGGCACGGAATCAGGGAACACATGGCCAACGAGCTGCACAAACGCATTGGGATCCGACGGAATGGTGGACACTGAGCAGCAGCGGACCAGTATGCATCCAGAAATCCCGCCACACGGGAAACTGTCGCTCGGAACACCCCTCGCACGGCAGCTATGCGTGAAGCCCACAGGCCTGGGCCGCCTCAGCATCGTCGAGCGCCTCCTGGCGGGTCAACCCTTCCTGTCCCAAAATGCCGTCCTGCGGTATCGCTGCACGAAAGAGGCCGGAAGGAGGGAGGGGGTGCATCGCGGGTGAGTACGGAGGCGCCTGACGGCAGCGGAATCAAAAGCTGGTTACGGTGGCGCATTCCATGCCCTCCAGGGTTTCACGAGAGGCGGCGCGCGAGAGTAGACGCCACTCACTCTCTGTCTCCCTGAGCAATGGAGGGCCCCTCCTGTCAGTGGGCGGGAAGAATGCTGATGCCACGAGGCTTCGGGATCAGTGCAATCGGCATGCCGACTTGGAGCAGGCACCTTCTCGTGTCGCCTGGAGACCGTCCCCCCTCGCAATGCGCGGAGGGGCGTAGCGAGCTTGCTTTCTTGTAAATGGACCTCGGACCAGTGGCGCGTTCCCTGTCTCAAGCTTGAGGCTGCATCACGGATTCCACTGCTGGCTACGGGTGCGGCGGCTGGAAGGCTGGGCGATCCAGGACCGAGGACACCACCGCTTTCTCACTGCGCGGTTCGCCTTGACCACCCGGTATTTCCGCAGTGCAGGACATCCGCCAGCCGCTCTCCCGCAGCGCGGGAAATCAACATCCTTACCACCGGAACAGCCCTGGCAAGAAGGGACTGCCCCTCAGGATCAGTCGATGGCCAAGCCCAATCACGCTGGGAAGAGCCACCTTGACTTTGCTGGGAGGAGACACGGTTGTCCAACGATGCGGATGCCACCCACCAGCCAAGAGAGACATCTCAGCGCCCTGGCGAGCCGGGACGAACCCGTCCGGACGAAGGCTTTGACTCGGCCCAGGTGGATCCGGCCCGCATTCCTACGCGCGCTGTATTCAAGTCACTCACAG
The DNA here is from genome assembly GCF_042890955.1 of Streptomyces sp. NPDC001933. Classification (NCBI taxonomy): domain Bacteria; kingdom Bacillati; phylum Actinomycetota; class Actinomycetes; order Kitasatosporales; family Streptomycetaceae; genus Streptomyces; species Streptomyces sp. NPDC001933. The sequence continues at coordinate 143,859 of NZ_JBIASS010000018.1, forward strand.
AAGCCCGCAAGGCGAGCAACCGGAGCTTTGGCCAGTTCGCCAGACTTGCACCCGGCGGCCGTCATGTCACGGTGAAACCCAGCCGCCACAGCCGCAAGGTGGAAGTACGTAACCTCCCTGACGGATATCCCGCTCTGGACGCAACGTATGCCACTCATGAAGAGGCAGGCCGCGCTGCCGCGCGACTGGTCTATGAGCAGCAGTGGGAGGACGCTGAGCGCCTCGGTAGGCAATTGAGTCCCGGTCCGTATGCCGACGTCACCGCCGACGGGGGAGTGCTGGCTGCCCGCGAGCAGCTGCGCGTGGCGCTGCAGGACATCGAGGAGGCGTGGGCTGCGTGGTCCGCCTTGCCGCAGAGAGCCGAGCTCACCAGCGCTCGCAGTACAGCGAAACTGGCTCGTGCTCTCGATGAGGCATGGCAGCAGCGCGGCGGCGATCCGCGTCAGTCGTCCCTGAAGAACCGGGTCTACGGCCATGTGGAGATCCACCGAGCAGCCATGGTCCTCCACACCGCATGGGGCGCCACGGGCCCCGAAGCCGACGTGCTGGCCCGGCTGGCTCGCCTGTCCGGTTGGGATGCCCACCGCACGGCGGTAACCGTCAACCTCAGAAGCGAAGCTGTTCAGCGCCAGAAGGCAGAACAGGCCGCACAGGACGAAGCCAAGAAGACCACACAGGACCAGCAGGCCGAGACAACCCCTCCCCGACCAGCCGTCATGCCGGCAGACGCGACACCGGTCGAAGGCGCTCCCGGATATCACTACACCCGAGCAGGAAACCTGCGCGATGGCACCCTCACCGTCTACGGCCCCGATGGAACCCCGATCGCCACAGCTCAAGACACCTACGACGGCGTTGTCGGAACGGTCGACGGCGTGCGGATCCCTGGGGGCGCCTGGCGCGGCACCTTGTTTCCGTACCTTGCCGCCCGCCAGCACCAGGCCGCGTCCATGTCGGCTGACCAACGCGACCGGGTCTGGATCGAACTCACCAAGGACGGCAACGCCGTTGCGCACCGCAGTATCAAGAACGACGAGCATGACCTCAAAGCGTGCAAGACAGCAGGACATTTCTACTGGAAGCCGTCAATCAACATGTACGGCAGCGGAACCAACTGGACGGCCCCCACGCGGGACCGGAACCTCGCCGCCGCACTCGCAGAGTTCGCCGCCCAAGGCCGCCACGTGCTCGTCAAGTCGCCATCCCAGGCACAGGAGGAGAAGGAGCCACCGCCGGCCGGAATGACACTCGATGCTCTGCAACGGGAGCTGATCGACCTCGATCGGACCATCACCGCATGGGACACCCGCTACCGCGGCAGCGATGTGCCCCCGCGGATCTCCTCCGCCATGGCGCGGCGCGCCGTGCTGCGGGCCGAACGGTCACACCGCCTGATCCAGGATCTGAGCCAGCGCCCAGCCCCTGCCGCAGTCCCGGACACTCAGGCGCTGCTCGACGAACGAAACCGGCTCCAGAGCCAGACGACCACCTACGCCAACACCGATGCCAGCAAGACGATCGAGATCCGCCTCAAGGAGGTCGACAGCGAGATCAGGCACCGCGCGGCTGTAGAGATCGCTTCGCGCCCCGATCCACGAACGCTGGAGCAGTACGGGATCACCACCGAGCAGCGGCAACTCGTCAAACTGCGCTCCGACTACAAGCCAGGGTCAAATGACCGAAGGATCCTTGACGACCGCATCCGCGCCCTCGGCGCCGCCTGGTCAGCCCATGAGATGCACAGGCTCCGCGCACAGAAAGAGCCCGCCGACCTCAACGACTTCGCGCTGGACAGTGAACGAAAGAAGTTGAGGGAGCGATTCGGCGACATCGAAGAGTCCTCCGAAGAGTACCTGGCCGCCAAGCGGCAACGCCTGGAATCTCTGCGGGCCGAGGCGGAACGCCGCGATGAGCCCACCTACCGTGCAGCAATCGACCGGGTAGCACTCGAGGACAGCAGCCTGTACATCGACGGCCAGCACTACGGCACGATCACCTTCAGCGAAACCAATGAGGCATGGCTCGGAAGCCACACCCCGGCTTCTCGCCAGGAGCGGCGGACTCAGGGGCGCTCGCGGGCCGCAGTGATCGGCTACACGGTCGGACACTACGACGAAGACCCTGACATGGACGGCGCTCGAAAGTGGGGCCCCTACGCATACCTACCGATCCCCAAGGCCTATTGCACCGCCTATTCCGAGTTCGCGGCTGCACACGGACACCACCGGCCCACAGCGGTGCTCGAAAACTACCAGCTCGCCGACCTGATATCGCGGCTGGCGCACAGTCAGCAACGCACGGAGCAGCAACTTCGGCTGCCCAGTGGGCTGCTGGCCGAGCTGGAACGCCAGACCCACGCAATGGTGGAGTCCCTGCGCAGCATCAACCTGGACCGAGACCAGGACAAGAGCGACCGGGGCCGGGCCGGCAGGCAGATCAAAGCAGCAGCGTCTGTCCTCCTGGAGATCCAAGAACAGAGGACGGCAGCACGGGCCAAGGGATGGGACGATGACCGCAGGGTCGTCTCCCGCGAGGAGCTGGCCCAGCAGCTCGAAGGGCTGGCGAGCGGCCCGGAAGAGGAGGGGAACGAGAGTGGACCAGTACGGGCAGAAGGCCTGGGAACACTGGGAGGACAAGCACCCCCAGGAGCTGGCCAAGCTGAAGAGCCCACAAACGTACTTCACGGACCTGGGGATGCGGGCTCAGCGAATGATCGGCGAACTGATGCAGACGATCCAGGCATCGATGCCCGCGACGGACGACTACCAGGAACGCATCGGCCAGCACAACCAGGCACGAACCATGGCACAGGAGCAGGTCCTGCAGGATCTGGTGTACGCACCGCCACCGACAGCCACGCAGTAGCACTCCCGCAGTTCGTCTACACCAGCCTGGACGACATGGGACCTGACAACCCTGTCGCCAAGGCTGAAACGAACGTTGACGCGATCGTCCTGAAAAGAGAGGTCGAATCCTCCGGGCGTGCACTGACGGAGGCGGACCGACGGACGCTGGCCCAGTTCTCCGGATTCGGGTCCGTACCGCTGCTCTTCGCACCTCGTCCCCGGGACGCCGACCCCATCTTCGGACCCGGAGGCGAACGTGAAGGCGGCTTCGCCGCCGCTCTCGACGACTGGATGCGGTTCGCCCCCGCGCGCGACCGGCTATGGAAGCTGCTCTCACCCACGGAGTGGCGCGCGGCCGCGAGCTCCACCGTGTCCGCGTACTACACCCCACCCGAGATCGCCCGCGCCATGTTCGTTGGGCTGGAGGCTCTCGGCTTCAACGGGGGTGAGGGACTGGACGCCGGGTCCGGCATGGGTGTCTTCGCAGGTACCGCGCCCGAGAATGTGCGCCTGACCATGGTGGAGAGCGAGGTGACGACCGCTGGCCTCTCGCGCCTGATATTCCCGCACGTGAACGTGCTCAACGAGTCGTTCGCTGACACCGACATTCCGGCCGGCACGTTCGACTTCGCTATCGGCAACCCCCCCTTCGCGAACCTCCCCGTCAGCGACCTCGCCAAGAACCGCAACGGGCACCTGATCCACAACTACTTCATCATCAAGCAGTTGGAAATGCTGCGGCCCGGCGGCTACGGCATATGGATCACCTCCACAGGCACCCTTGACTCCAGGCAGTCCCGGGCCCGGGAAGAGATGGCGCGCCACGCTGACCTCGTCCTCGCCCTGAGGCTCCCGGCCCGGGTCTTCGCCCGCTCCGCCGGCACCGATGTCGTCGTCGACGTCGTCTACTTCCGACGCCGCATGCCGGGGGAGGAGCCACGAGACCTTACCTGGCTCAGGTCCGAGCCCTACCAGGTCGGCGACAGCACCCCGGACCTCAACCGCTACTTCCATTCCCGCCCCGACCACGTCCTGGGCACACTGGCCATGCGGAACACCCAGCGCGGCCCTGAACTCACCGTCAAAGGCCGCGCCCAGATCGCTCCGCAACTGGAGGCCAAGCTACGCGAGATCGCAGCCCAGGCAGTGGCCGACGGCCTTGCCTACCGCCCGCACCCGGAGGGTCCCGACCGCCCTGCCCTACGCCTCGAGGAGGCGCGGACCAAGCACGCCACCGACTTCTCCGGACGTCTCTACACCGACGACAACGGCATCATCTGGCAGCACAACAACGGGCTCGCCCCCATCGAAGCTGTCCCCGCCGATGGCGAAACAGAGCAGCTGCGGCACTTGATCGCCATGCGCGACCTAGCACTGGAGCTCCGCGCTCTGGATGCCGCCGCGGCCGCCGACCGCGATGCCGCCGACCGGCTACGAGCTCAGCTCAAGACCGCCCACCGCGACTACACCCACCGCTGGGGCCCGCTTTCCCGCCCGGGCCAGCACCTCGCCAAAGCCAGTCGTTCACCCGCTGCTGTATCCGACGAGGCGACCGGGCCGTTGCCCACAGCGTGGGGCTGGTTCCTCATGGATCCGCAGTCCGCCTCTGTCCTTGGTCTCGAACGATGGGACAAACAGGCCGAGGAGCCCGTGCTCGCGGCCATCCTCGAAGCACGCGCCGAGGCCCGTGAAACATCCCTTGAACGCACCGACGATCCCAAGACCGCACTCGCCGCCGTGCACGGCCGTACAGGCCAGGTGGACCTCGCCGAGATCGCCCGGCTCCTGAACCTCGATACAGCCCAGGCCCGCACCGCGCTCGGCACCGACGTCTTCGACGACCCAGACCCGGACTCCAGTGACCTCATCCCGTCATGGCTGTACCTGAGCGGCAATGTGCGCGCCAAACTCAAGTCGGCCAAGGAAGCTGCCCGCCGCGATCCTGCGTTCCAGGTCAACGTCACCGCCCTTACCGGTGCGATGCCACGCCCGAGAAAGATCGGCGAGTTCAAGGCCAAACTCGGCGCCGCGTGGATTCCCGAGGAGCTGGTTCAGGACTATCTGCGGCACCGCCTCGGAGACCCGACACTCGTCGTCGTCCACACCCACGCCGGATGGACGATCAAAGCGCACGCGGTCCTGGATGCGGCCAACGTCCTGCACGGAACCTCACGACGGCGGGCCGTGGATGTCGCGACCCGTGCTCTCAACGGCGGCTCGACCCAGCTGATGACCGAAGAGGTGCTCCAGCTCTCCGGGGGACGTACCCGCACCCTCCGCGTCGTCGACGAAGACGCCACCCGCGAGTACCGGCAGAAAGTCGACGCCATGCGGGCCGGATTCGAGCCCTGGGTCCTGGACGACGAACAGCGCCTGAGCACCCTCACCGACGCGTACAACACCCAGATGAACGGCCACGTCCTGACCCGCTGGGAAGGGATGAAACCCCCGGCACAGGGACTGACCAAGGAACGCACCCTGGGTGATCACCAGAATGCCGCCGCGGCGAGGATGCTGCATTCCAAATCAGTCATCGTTGCGCACGAGGTAGGTCTGGGAAAGACCACCACAGCCATCGTCGGCGCGATGGCACTCAAACAGGCCGGCCGAGTCCAGCGGCCCTTCGTCGTCGCACCGAAGAAGGCACTGGGCGTATGGGAAGCCGAGTCACGCCTCCTGTACCCCAACGCACGGATCCTCACCATCCGCTCCCAGGACCTCACCGGCCCCAAACGGCGCCCCCTGCTGGAGTACCTGCGCACCGACGGACACCTCTACGACCTGCTGATCTGGCAGGAAGAAGCATTCCAGACCGTTCCCATGAGCCCGGAGTGGCAGGAATGGTACGAAGAGGAGGAAATCCGGCTCCTTGCGCAGCAGATCTCCACCGAGAAAAGCCGTCTCGGCATCGACCTGCGGCAAAAAGTCCTCGAAGAGCGCATCGAGCGCCGCCGGCAGGAGATCCGCAGGGCCAAGGCCCCCAACCGCCGCCCCGGCGAGATCTACCTCAACGACCTCGGACTCGACTACGCGATCATCGACGAAGCCCACCGCTACAAAGGCCTCGCCATCAAATCGGGGCTGCTGAGCAACGCCCCCGAAGACTCCCTGCGCGGAATCCACCTCCACCAGTTCACCACCTGGCTGCACAGCATCCGCAAAGGCAAACCGACCCTCGCACTCCTCACCGGAACACCCTTCACCAACACCATCGCCGACATACACAACCTGCTGCGCATCGCCGACCAGGACGTCCTGGCAGCCTTCCTGGTACTCATCTTCGACGACTGGGCCATGACGTACGGCGAAGCTGTCACACGCATCGAGCAGGCCCCGGACGGCTCCGGCATCAAGCTCGTCGAACGCTTCTCCCGCTTCACCGACTTGCCGTCACTGATGACCAAGTGGCTCTTGGTCGCCGACGTGATGCTCGCCGAGGACGCCGGCATCGAGCGCCCCGCCGTCAAGGGTGGCAAGCCCAACCTCGTTCTGGCCGAAGACACACCGCAGCAGAAGGAGCTCTCAAAGGAGCTCATCGCCCGCGGTGCTGCCATCCACGCCGGCGACGCCCGGCGTGAATGGCTCGAGAGCCTGGCAGCCTGGGAGGACGCAGGCCGGCCAGGCGGCAAGGAAGCGGCACCCAGGCCCGACATCATGCTGTCCGTCATCTCAGACGGCCGCAAAATCGCCATGGACCCGCGACTCCTGCGCACAGACACCACACCAGGCCGCAAGGTGACCGTGGTCGCCGAGCTTGGCGCGCAGCTCTACGAGGAATCCAAGAACAACCGATACACCTACTCAAAGACCGACCTGCGCCCTCACCCACGCCCCGGTGGCCTCGTAATGATCTTCTGCGACCTGGGCACCCCAGGCGGCAAACGGCGCACCGAATCGACCGGGTTCATCACCTATGACGCGCTCAAAGCCGAACTCGTCCGCCTCGGAGTCCCCCGCGACAAGATCGCCTTCATCCACGACGCAGGAGATGACCCAGACGCGTTCACCGAGCTCATCGCCAAAGCGTGGGACGGACGCATCAACATCCTCATCGGATCGTCCGAGAAGATGGGCGAGTCCATCAACGCCCAGAACCGCGTCACCGACGTCATCCACATGGATCCGACGCTCACCCCCAACAGATTCGCCCAGCGCGACGGACGTGGACTCAGGCAGGGCAACCAGAACGCCGAGGTCGGAGTCCACCTCGTCGGAACCCGGCACAGCCTCGACAGCTGGGAATACGGCATTCTCACCTCCAAGGTCGCCAGCTCCCGCGTCGTGATGAGCCGAAACGTGCACCAGGCCCTGCTCCTGGAGATCGACGAGGCCGAGGCCGACTTCGGCACCATGCAGGCAGAACTGACGGGCAACCAGTACCTGCGCCAGCTCTTCGACACCCGCGAGGAGCTGCGCACACTCACCTCCGACCAACGCATCACCGCAGGCCAGCGCCTCAGCGCCCGCACTCTGCTGAACGAGAAGCAGCAAGAAGCCGCCCGCATCCGGGCAGCCTTGCCCATTCGCACCGCAGCCCTGCCACGCATCCGCCCCACCACAGGTGACAATTTCGCCCTCACCATCGCCGGCACAACCCATGACGTCTACACAGCCGGAGCTCGAGCTCTGCACAGTGCGGTCGTCCAGGCCCTGACAGCGCACGCGTCCACCGGGACCGCAGGGCCCGCCACATCGGGCCACTTCGGCGGCCTCGACCTGGCGATTCAGACCGACGCAAACGCAGGCGAACTCACCGCATACGTCCACTTCCCAGAGCTCCCCGGAAGCCTGATCCAGATCTCGCCCCAGGACCTGCAGAACGACGCCACCGGCACCAGCCTCATCGGCAAACTGCGACGCGCCCTGGAGACAGCTCACCATCTGCACGACGCCGAGACGGCCGCCCTGCCAGACCTGGACCACGAAATTCGCGAGCTGGAGAACGCACGCTTCAACGACACCGACTACGAGGCATTGATCGAGCGTGCACAGGGGCGGCTGGCCCACCTCGAAGCCATCGTCACTGCCCGCGCCGAGCTCGACAAACTCCCACCTGCCTCCCACGACACCCATCCAGACCTCGAAGCCGATCGTGCACGACGTCAGGCCGCCCTTGACCAGAACGTGGCGCGCCTTGAGGAGTACGACCGCGCCGCCGCCACAATTGATGCCCAAACCCCACTGGTCCAGCAGGCCGTCGTTGCCGGCGGCGAGAGCCAGGAAGAGACACAGCAGACACGGGATGAAGTGTCTGACCAGATCGAGCCCGAGCCCAGAGAAGCCCCCGCCGCCGACCATCGGGTCCTGGCCGGTCCACTAGAGGAGGCAGCCGAAGTGACCGAACACGACATCGCCTCCGACCAGCCACAGCAGACCGCGACCCAGGTCCGGCAGGCTGCCCAGGACGAGGCCGGTCACCTGCAGAGGACCACCCCCACGCCACAACGAGCCGCAGAACCGGAACCCCCTGCGAGCACGGACGCAGGGCCGGATGCCCTGCTTGCCGAGCTCAACAGCCTTCAGGCGGACCTGGAAGACGAGGATCTGCCGTCCGACCAGCGTGAATCCGCCGAGAAACGAGTCCGGGTGCTGCTCCGCGAGATTGGCCTCCACCTGGACGAGCCGTTCCCTGAAGATCTGGAAGATCACGAAGAGCGTCGTCGAGCCATGGCCGGCCGAGACCGCCGCCTGGCAGAAGCCGAGGCCACCCGTCACGAAGAGCGGGCAGCACAGCTGCGAAGTCAGGCGCCGCAGGAAGCCAAGCTGAGCGACGCCCGGGCCCGCGAAGCCCGTGACCGGGCGAAGATCGCTAAATGGCGGGAACACATGGCCCGCGAATTCCGGCAAGACGACTTCCAGCCCGGCGACCTGATCGAGTACACCTGGCGAGGCACAGTCCTACGCAAGGTCGTCAAGCGGTCCAATTCAACGACGATTACGATTTCATATGCCGGTTCCACCAGAAAGATCGAGTATGCGCGGGTTGTTGCACGCATCCGTAACGGAGCGGTGGTCAAAGACCCCGGGGAGCTCGACGAAAACCGACTGCATTCGGACGGATCACCAGTCACCGGAGCCGATGCAGCCACACAGGTGACGACAGTGGGTGGGGCGGGAAACGCCACGGCCAACGACATCGCCCTTCAAGAAGACAGCATTGCGGGAAACGCCAGCCACCCGCACACCGACCAGGACCCCCCACAGTCAACCCGTCTTCGAGCCAACCACGAAGGGACATCTCCACAGGACGACACCCCCGCGAGCACGGACGCAGGGCCGGATGCCCTGCTTGCCGAGCTCAACAGCCTTCAGGCGGACCTGGAAGACGAGGATCTGCCGTCCGACCAGCGTGAATCCGCCGAGAAACGAGTCCGGGTGCTGCTCCGCGAGATTGGCCTCCACCTGGACGAGCCGTTCCCTGAAGATCTGGAAGATCACGAAGAGCGTCGTCGAGCCATGGCCGGCCGAGACCGCCGCCTGGCAGAAGCCGAGGCCACCCGTCACGAAGAGCGGGCAGCACAGCTGCGAAGTCAGGCGCCGCAGGAAGCCAAGCTGAGCGACGCCCGGGCCCGCGAAGCCCGTGACCGGGCGAAGATCGCTAAATGGCGGGAACACATGGCCCGCGAATTCCGGCAAGACGACTTCCAGCCCGGCGACCTGATCGAGTACACCTGGCGAGGCACAGTCCTACGCAAGGTCGTCAAGCGGTCCAATTCAACGACGATTACGATTTCATATGCCGGTTCCACCAGAAAGATCGAGTATGCGCGGGTTGTTGCACGCATCCGTAACGGAGCGGTGGTCAAAGACCCCGGGGAGCTCGACGAAAACCGACTGCATTCGGACGGATCACCAGTCACCGGAGCCGATGCAGCCACACAGGTGACGACAGTGGGTGGGGCGGGAAACGCCACGGCCAACGACATCGCCCTTCAAGAAGACAGCATTGCGGGAAACGCCAGCCACCCGCACACCGACCAGGACCCCCCACAGTCAACCCGTCTTCGAGCCAACCACGAAGGGACATCTCCACAGGACGACACCCCCGCGAACACCCACACCGGGCGGGCCTTCGCACGCGACTCAGAGAACCATGGGCCGGACACGGAACCCGTCCATGACACAGCGATGTTGCCCAGCACACCACCCGCCCAGATGGACGAAGAGGCACTGGAGGCCGAGGAAGGCAACCTGCACGACATCGTGCAGGCCCTCGCCGATTCAACAGACCCGCTGGACCTCGCCTACCGCTACCAGGCAGAACAGCGCGCCTGGGAGATAGCCGACGAGATACGGCGCCGGGAGCCCATAGAGCCAGAGCGAGAACGCGGCCAGATCATCCTTGACCGTCTCCTAGGGTACGGACTGAGCAACGACGCCCCGGCCGTAAGCGGCGGCGACCTGGACCAGGCCCGGGAGCAACTGCCTCCTGCAAAGCCCGGATCCCCTTCCGACGATGAGTGGGCCCGAATCGAGGCGGAAGCCAGTGCTGGGGAGACCTACCCGGCCACCCCAGAACAGCAGATTGGCATCGAGGCGGTGGCGCGCCGGCGTCTCAATGTCGCCGTACGGGCCCTCGCGGGCACAGGAAAGTCGGCGTTGATCCAGATGATCTCCCGCAGGCTGCCCGGCAAGAGGATCGCCCTTCTTGCCTTCAACCGGAGCGTCGTCGAGGAAGCCAAGGCCGCAAAAGCGGCCGGCAAGTACTCCGACAACATCGAACCGATGACCGCAAACGGGCTCGCCTTCCACGCGGTCAACCGACGCTACGTGGACGCAGGCCGAGGCCTGAAGGAACGCCTGCCCGAGAACGGCGGCGCCTCCCGGCAGACGGCCCAGCAGATCGCCGACCTGATGCGCGTCTATGACGACGTACCCGTAGGCCCCCGCCGCGTTCACCCCGCCCAAGCGGCAGCGATGGCCCGCAGCATGCTCCAGCGGTGGTGCCAGTCGACCGACACGGAAGCCGGCCCACAGCATGTCCAGGTGCCCACGTTCATCGGCGAAGCCAACCGCGGAGCTCTCTTTGAAGCTCTCAAGCCCATAGTCGAGCGCATGTGGGCGGACATCACCGATCCGTACGGCACGCTCACCTACGACCATGAGTACATCGTCAAGCAATGGGCACTGTCGGGCTTCCGGATCCAGTACGACGTCATCGCATGGGACGAGGCGCAGGACGTCAACCCGGTCCTTGACGGGGCATTGCGTGCTGCGATGAACCAAGGCGTCCAGGTGGTCATCGTCGGCGATGCCAACCAGTCCATCTACGGCTTCCGCGGCGCAACCGACGCACTGTCCCACTTCCCCGTCGACGTCCAGCTCACCCTCACGCAGTCCTTCCGCTTCGGTGATTCCATCGCCGAAGCCGGAAACCGCTTCCTGCGGCTGATCGGCACCCGCATGCGGCTCAAAGGCCTGTCCGGCAAACCCGCAGAGCTAGCCGAGCTCGGACCCGACGACGTGGACGCGGTGCTGACCCGTACCAACGCCACCGCGGTGACCGAAGCGCTCGACGCACTCGACGCCGGCAAGCGCGTCGCCGTAGCAGGCGGACTCAAAGAGATCCGTGACTTCATCGGCGCCGTTGAGCAACTGAAGGAAACGGGAGAGAGCAACCACAAGGACCTTGCCGCCTTCCGCTCATGGCAACAGGTCGTCGACTACGTCGACGACGAATCCGAAGCGGCCGGCTCCATGCGAACCATCGTCCACCTGATCAAGGACGACAAGGAAGGCCGCCTCGACCAGCTCCTCACCTCCGAAGGCCTCGCCGACATCCATCTCAGCGAGGACGGCCAACGGCTGTGGGTGGAAGGCACCCAGCCCGGAAACCCCGAACACCAGGCCTTCACCGACTGGCTCAAGGAACGCAAGACCAACGGATTCGGCAAACTGGTCTACGACGGCAGCTCCCGGCGCTGGTACTACCAGCCAGGACGCCACCGGGCGTCCTTCGTCAAAAACGGCCAGACCATCAGCTACTGGGTCAATAACCCCGCCAACACCCTTGCGGACGCCCGGCTCGCCATAGAAGCCCACATCACCGCCCACACACCCGAGCCCGAACCGGGCCAGGGCGGAATCGTCGCCGAGCACCAGGACCCAGACGTCACCATCTCCACAGCCCACAAGTCCAAAGGGCTGGAGTGGCCACGAGTACGGATCGCCTCAGACTTCGTCGGCCCCGAACTCGACCAGGCGGGCAACATCGAGTGGGACACCATGCCCGACGATGCCCTGCTGCGCCTTGCCTACGTAGCGTTCACCCGTGCCACCGAAACCCTCGACCCGGGCTCCCTCGGCTGGGTCCTGGAAGCGACCGCCGACAAGGACCCGCTGGAGCGGCCCACCGGCATCTACCGCAGGAAGTGGACCACCGACGACTTCGCCCCCGGCCGCACAGTCGCCTACGAAGCCGAGGACGGCAGTTTCCGGCGCGGCACCGTTCTGAGCACGGAGCCGCCCACCATCCTCCTGGTCCGAAACGACGACAGCCACCAGGTTGAGGACCTAATTCTGGAGCAGGTCCTGTCCTGTGACGGCCATCAGCCGCCCCAACTGCCCGTGGCCAACGACACCGACCTCGACCGGGCACTGGCCCAGGGCCACTACCAGCCGCCGAGCCTGCGTACCACCGCCTTCGGGCCGACCACCGTCGCCAACCCTGCGACTCCCACTGTCCAGCCGTCCGCGCCGACAACCGCCCGGACGCCGAGCGGCACCCCCGCTGCGCCGATACCCGGCGACGGGCCGACCATTCACCACGCATCGCAACTACGAACACCAGCAACCACTCCCGGCGCGACTGCCGAGACCGAGGACCGGCACACGCGCACCTTGATTGGCCTCTACGACAGAGCGCTACAGAGCAACGAGCCTGCCGAGCGAACGCTGCGTGCTGCCGCGACCGGAGATGAGGACCTCTATAACCGCGCCTTCGACAGCTGGTTCGCCGACCAGGCACCAGCAGGCACACCTGCAATCGAAGCCATGCGACAGACACTGCAGCATGCGATCGCTCTCGCCTCACGACCTTCCCCCGTGCATCCCTTCCCGAACCGCGAAACCGGGAAGGCCGGATCCGCGCTCCTCGCACACCGCGCCTCGCAATGGATCGAGAAGGCCAAGGACCACGTCGCTACCCAACACCGAACCTTCAAAACTTTCGCCAACGCCTGGAAGTCCGCCGACCACGAGCGAGACCACGGCCCCATGGTCCGTGCGGCACGCCACACCAGGACCCTGATCAGATGGGTGCAGAAGCAGCACCCGGAAGCATCCGCCGACTTGATCGACGGCCTCAACCAGCTCGCCAGTCAGGCCGACCAGCTCGTGCAGCGCTGGGAACAGGACTTCGAAGAGCCGAAAATCTCAGACGCCCTGCGGAACGCCGCGAGAGGAGCAGAGCCCTATGGAGGGCCCGATACTCCCTATCGGGCCATAGCCCCGAGACTCTGGCCCGACCGCGATGGTGCACTGGACAGCTGGCAGAAGCTTCGCAGTGCTCTTTGCGCCCGTGTGCCGGCAGACGACGCGCTTCTCCTGGAGATGGACGTCCTCACGCTGAGACTCAAGGAGTACAAAGCTGTCTGGAACGAGGTGGCCACCGCAGACCAGGCACGCCTTCTCGCCTACCGGATCGCGGAGCGTGATCCCGGGCTGCGTGACGCGGCCACGCAGCACACCGCCGCTGCCTGGACCTACGCCACGCGCCTGATGGCCACGGCCAGTGGGGGAGTCCGCAGTGCTGAACTGCTGGCTCGCCTGTCTGAGAGCGTTGAGGCGGATGCTGCGGAGACCACCTCCCCACCGCGCGTGCAGGAACCCCCCTCGCCTGCCCTGGTGCTGCATCACACCCCAACAACCATCCCCCGCACCTTCATAGAGAACCTGCCGGATGAGGCCGCGGACCTGGCGACATCTCTCGGTTTCCGGCCAGCACCGGCAGAGAGGACAGGCACGTACGCACTGCCGGACCACTGGACGAACGCCCTACGCGCCCGCCGCGCCCAGGCCCTCACCGTCGTCCTCAGACGCTCGGGTCGCACCATCGCACTCATCGATGAACACCCTCCAGGCCCCGGTGAGAACGCCGGACCCTTCTCCGAACCCGAAGACCACGCCCAGAGCGAACACACGGCCGCGGCCGCCGTCGTGGAATGGAGCCAGAGCCACCTCAGCAACCACGGCAGTGACGTGCCGAGGCACGACGAAGACTGGAGCACCGCCGAGCACACCGCCTGGTCCGCCGCCCGCACCGCACTGAACTCACTGACAACCCGGCATAGCGAACTTCAAGGAGCTCAGGACACGCCACCGAGCGCAAGTCCCTGGCGTGACCTCCTCTCAGCTGCCGAGGCACTCGACGAATGGAACCACCTCGCACCTGCTTCGCTGGCCTCGGCGACGCTCATCGAGGCCCTTGACCTCTACCTCGCTCGTTGGGACGCTACCGCCGACACCGCACTGCGTGCCCCGACAACGCCCAGCCCGGCGCTCACACGACTTCTGGCCGGCGACGCGGCACGGGCACTGGTCGAACGCCCCACCATCGAGCAGCGCCGCAGCGCGGCACTCGCACGGGTCACCATGGGGGAGCCCGGCGAGAACGGCCGACGGCCTGTGAGCGTTGACGGCGAGCCAACCGGCCATCATCTTGCGGACGACCTCCACGGATGGATCCTTTACCACGACAACGGCGCGATCTCCGATCCGTACGAGACCGACGACGAAGCGCTCCACGCAGCGGTTCGTGCGGCAGACCTCCGCCGCTTCGCAACCCCCAGCACACCGTCGCCCACCGCGGTGGATCCCCAGACCAACCATCCGGTGGGAACCACCGTCCCCGTAGGGTCTGCGGACGTTCCACGCTGGGAGGACGGTGCCCCACAGATCGCCGTACCCGCGGAGGCTACACCCCTGCCGGACCACCCCGGATACCTCCAGCACTCCGACCCAGAGACCGGCACCATCGCTGTCTTCGCCGCCCAGCAGTTCATCGGCCGCAGCGAACCATTTACCAACTCAAGAGCCCAGATCCGCTACCGCAATCACCTCGGTGACGACCAACTGTTCAACGGCAAGAGCCCCAGCGACGCCGTGAACAGGATCGCGGAAGCCCACGCAGCCCTGACCGGCCCGCTCCCTGAGCGCACCGGCGACGCCGAGGACGTCTGGATCGAGCACCACGACCAGGCCACACGCATCCACGGGTCAGAGAAGGACGACCTTGAAGTCCACGCTGCACTTCAGTTGTCCGGCTCGTTCCGTCCGCACTACGAGCGCACAGCGGGCCGCAAGACCTTCCAGTACTGGGCCATGTCCTCCAAACTGTCATGGGAAGAGCGCACCGAAGCTGTGGAGCGACTCGTCACCCTGATGGCATCACGCGGGCGCGCCCTCGTCCGCAAGGACCAGACAGAAGCCGCCGACGCAGCAACCCCGGCCACAGGGCCTGTCAGCAGTTCCTCCCCAGCGGTCTCGGACATTCCCGACTTGGTGGTCGATACCAGCGCATGGCCCGCCGATGCCGAACCCGTAGCCGGCAAGCCAGGATTCTGGCTCTTGTGGGAACCCGCCCAGGAATTCAACCCCTATGACGACTATCACGACTACACCCGATACGTGCAGATCGGGCACGGCGCCACGACCATCGCCCGCGCCACCAGCCCCCGGCGGGACGGCAAGAAATGGACGTTGCTGATGGGCGGCGACCACCTGACCGGCGCCGCCACGATCGAGGGCACTGCCCAGATTGCAGTGCGTCACTGGCAGTTGCTACTCAGCCCCGCCGCGATTGCAGAGCCTGTCCGTGACCCGATGTGGGTGGAGCACAACGAGACGACCACCATTGTTCACGGCTTCACCGAGGGCGACGAGCAGGCATGGGCGGCGTTGCGTCTGGCGGACTTCGGCCGCATCGGAAAGACCGACACCATCGGTCTGCGCAGGGTCCGCGGCAAGGACAAGAATCTCAAGGAGATGCACTTCGGAACCCGAAGCCACAAGACCAGCCTGCTCGTGGGCTCCCTCGCCCACGTCGGACGCATTGTCGAAGTCCACTCCTCCGTCGCAGCGCGGACTGCGGCCCTCGCCGCCCCAGAGCCGGACCATTTCACGGCGCAGGACCACAAACAGGCCTCTGACGTCCGCAAGAGCGGGACAGAAGGCCGCTGGTCCCCCGCCGACTTCCACCCAGGAGACGAAGTCCGGGGCCGGTCCCTCGCCTACTGGCGGCGTGTGGAGGAGGTCGACGCCGGCGGCGTGGTTACCTCGGACGGTGATAGGTCCTCCTGGCGCGAAATCCTGGCCAGGCGCCGCGAAGGCAAGATCACACGCGCCGACACCCCGCCGGACACCAGCTACGCCCGCCCCCTCGCGACCCCGGTGCGCGACCTCGACGACGAGGCAATCAACGCCGAGCTCCATAGCCTCACGCTTCCGCCTGCGCGACCCGAACACGCCTCTCTCATCACTGCCCGCAGCAACTCCCTGAAGGCCGAAGCGGAACGGCGCCGCGAGCGTGCCACCCAGGCCGAGGAACAACGCTTGCTCTTCGCCGCAGGCCTGGCGATCCCCGGTGTCCTTGAGAAGGCCGGCGCTCTCGTCCTCCACGATGAAGACGGAATCCTGCTGGGCGCGGTCATCTCCGAAGGCCGCCGACATCAGTTCATCAACCGTGACGGCTACCTGCGCGGCTTCCCCGAGGACACAGCCGCCTTCGCCCAGGACGCGCTGTTCAAAGAACTCGAGCAGCTCGAAGCCGCTGCCCCCGAAGGATGGCGGCCGGCACCCTTCACCACGCTCACTCCCGGCGAAACTATCCGGCTTCCCGGAACTGAACGCAGCTGGGGAGACCGGCGCATCAAGGTACAGAGCGCCACCCCCGGCGACCCCTTCGAATACGCCACGGCCAGCTGGACGCCGACCGGCGAGCTGACAGTGACCGGCCTCAGAGAGCGGCAGCCGGTATCTCTCACGCTCAAGCCCGACGAGGCGGCTCTCGGTGCCTTCCGCCGCGCGACAGGGTCACACGCCTACAACGAGCAGCACCGAGTGCTGCACGCTGCGCGCACCAGGATCAAGCGGGCGCTCACAGGCGTCGGACCCATTCCGATCACTGGAGCCAAAGCGTGGAAGGACGTGCGCGCCACCGTGGCCAGCGTCCTGCGCCGACCCGTGACACCCGCGGAGCTCGCCACCCGATTGCCGAAACTCGTTGAAGCAGCGAACGCCTTCGCCCAGACCTACACCACCGACCGGTCGGACCGGAACGAGGAGCTCACGGCCCTGGCCGATGTGGCGACCTCACTCGCCACCACTCTGCAGCACGCGCCTACGGAACTCCTGAGGGAGCCGGCCGCCGCCCGACCTTCAAAGGAGAGCGACGCCACAGACGACGAACAGCAGCCTTCAGTTCGGGAAGAACCCGTAGCCGGCGACGCACATCCGGCGGAAGCAGGCCGCCGCCGCGATCCCCTGCCCATCGGCACCAGGCACGCATCGGAGATGACCGATTCGCAGCGGTCCGAAGAGGAAGCTGCCCTGAGGGCCTACCGCTGGGCCATGGACCACAGCATCGACCCAGGCAGCACACCCGACGGCGCCGTGTCCCCAGCGGACATCGAGCGCCGGATCCTCCTCAACCGCCGTCACCGCGAATTCGACGAGGCACGACAAGCAGAGCGTCACCCCCAGCCCGAGACGCCCGCCGAGCAGCGACCCCCGCAAGCAGAGACGAGCTCCATGCCGCTTGACGCGGCACCAGCCGCGGAAGACGACACAGAAGGCCGATCCGCGTTCCGGATCGGCAGTGGAGAGCCGTTCGCGTTCGTCCTTCTTCCTGCCCCCTTGGCCCGACGTGCCGGGAGTCTCGGTGCGGTTGTCGACGAGCACGGCCGGTGCATCGGCCGTGCGAACGACTCGCAGGAAGCAGAAAGTGTCGCCCAGGCATACCGCGATGAGCACGACCGGCTGCGGGCAGCGGGGCAGTCCACCGATCACCTGATCCACCAGTTGACCGATGCTGAGCTCACATGGCTCAACGGCCAAGGCGAACACGAGGCATCACCAAGAGGCGAACAGCCAAGCGCGGCTGAGGCAACCGTTTCAGCAGAACCCGCCCCCTCTGTCCCCTCCGAACCCGGCGCGCCCGGCACTGAAGCGACCGAGCCTCCGACAGGCCACAGACACCCCCGCGCCTTCACGGAAATCGACGCCGCGCTCAGGCACCTGGCCACCCTCGACGACTATCGAGTCCGAGCCATCCTCGCAACGCTGCACCTGGACAACGGCCAGCTCACCGCTGACGGCAACTTCATCGTCGCCAAATCCACCTCGACCGAACGTCGCGAGGGGATTCGCCACAAGGGCCGCTGGTACATCCTCCACGCCCGCACCGCAGTAGTGGTAGGCGGCTACGACGGGGACACGAGCAAGACGAGCGCCCTGGCCTATGCAAAGATCCTGGCAACAGCAACGGACATGCACGGAGCCCCCATCCCCTGGGCCGACCTCTCCGACCACGATGCAGCATCGAGCGCGCGCATCGACGCCAATGCGTCGATGGAGCAACTCACCGCGCAGGAGAACGACCGGCAGGCCGAGGCCGAAGACGGAAAACGGGCCGGCTCCAGGTCAGCTCCCCACGCGTTTGCCCGGCGTGCCGACATGGTGGCCCACTGGCGCTCGGGCGGAAGATATTCCGCCGACGACGGCAAAACGGGCTCTTTCATGCGGTACTGGTCCTCCGACGCGGAACGCCAGACACTCCACCTCAGCGTCGACGGCCAGTTCACGCTGATCGCCTATCGAACCGGCTGGGAGATATGCCCGGCTGGGGACGCCATAGCCTTCAGCGTCGGCGGCCAAAGACTGAAGTTCAATTCGCGAGCCAAGGCCGAGGCCTTCGCCGTGAACCTGGCCGCCATTCGGCGGTCGGACGGCACGACGCTCAACTGGGCGAATCCGAGTCTCCATGCCGAGATCACCGACTTCACCTCGGACCGCGCAGAGCTTCTCCGCGTTGCCATCCTGCGTGCCTACGCAGACACCTACGCTGACGGAAAGGGGATCCCCCAGGGCATCGACCCGGCGGCCCTGTACCTACGAGCGGCGGCTGCAGCGGCCAACAACGGTGCGGGCGAGAACAAGAAGTTCGCCGAGGACATCAAGGCAGGTGACCTCCTTCACGGAATACTCCCTCGCCACGTCACCTTGGTCGAAAACACCGGACAGGTCTGGCGGATCACAACCTCCGACGGCGAAACGGGTGACTACGAACGCCGTGACACTCTGCAACTGTTCGAGAAGAATGCCCACGCCGCCTGTGCAGCTACCGGCTTCGACGGAACGGTCGCGACGCGCGTCTACACCGCTGAACTCAAGGCAGGCGATGTCGTCGAGTTCGAAGCCTCCGAAAACGAGATAGCCAGGCTGTCCAGTTCCGAGCCAGATGAGCTCCGCAACTGGAACGGTCGAGGAACATGGCGTGTCGTCGGCATCGTCAACACCACGAACGGTCCACCAGGCACTCACGACGAAGGCGCTGGCCTGCAACTCGACGCGGTGCGTGCCTGGCGCAAACAGTGGTCCGAAGACGGCAGCGGCTGGCAGGAGCACACCCCGGGCACCGACAATCTCCACCTGGACCGCTACACGGCCCCCGGAATCGTCACCTGCCTAGGTGAACACGACGCCGAGACCTGGAATCGGCTGCGTGCAATCGCAGGCGTACGCCGAGGTGAGGGCACCGACCACTCAACGCTTGTCGCACCCGAGTATCCCGCGCCCTCCAGCGACCACAGTCCCGGCGACGCAGAAGGCCACGCTGCCCACGGCACCGGACCCGTGGCCGAAGCCACCCCCGCCTCGCCCCCGAAACAACCAGCGCCAACGGGTGCGGACACCGCCGCTGCGGAAGCCGAGCTGGCCCGCGCAGAGCGAGAGGCAGTGTTCGACGACCAGGCCATTCTCAAAGCCATGGGGGGACGGCTCGTAAAGGACGAAACCAAGACCCTCCTCGGCGCAGTCATCAAGATCGGCGACAAGTTCGCCTCCATCGACCGGGACGGATATCTCGTCAAGATTGCCGGCCGGAAGCGCGATGCCGTCCAGTACCTGTACTGGCATGCCGATACCGCCGAAGAGTCCGCGCCCGCGGGCTGGCGCAGGGCAGCTTGGTCCACCCTCACCGAAGGTGAGCAGGTCCGTCTGCCGGAACCACATCTCCTGTCCACCGCCTCTCATCACACGGGTTCGCTGGGCCATGCCCGTTGGGGAGAAACGGTCACCATACGCACGGTGACTCGCAATCCCGACGGCTCGGTGGCCGTCCACACCATGCAGGACAGTGCCTCTCCCGTCGTCATCGCAGCCAAGGAAGCCCGCGCAGGAGTGGTCCGGGAAGCCGTCGGTGACCACGCGATGCCCGCGGCGCAGATGGTTGCCCGGCAGGCGCGTGAAGCCATCAGGTCTGTCCTGCAGGGCACCACTACCGATGTCAGCTACCCGCTGCCGCACAGCGAGCCTGGACAGAGCATCTGGAACACGCATCAGCAGCTGCTCAAGGCCGGCGAAGCAGTCGCACGACGGCCCGCACCTGCCGACGAACTGCTCCTCCTGCTCACCGCAGTGAAGGACGAAGCCCGCACCTTGGCTCAGGCAGCTACCGCAGCTGGCGAGAGTCTCATTGCAGAACGTGCTGGCGAGGTCGCTGAGACGAGTGACCACTGGATGACCTCCTTGGAAGAGGCCAGCGCCACGATATCCAAGACGCTGCCAGTACAGGCCACACCCCAGCACCAACCCACCAGTGTCCAGAACCCCGCTGATGTCGGCGTCGCAGTATCACCCAGCACTGATACCGCAACGGCTGACGCAGCACCCCTGGACGCCCAGGCCGTCCCAGACCCTGGGGACACCGAGACAAACATGGCTACCCAGGCGGATCCCGGCGACCGCCACAGGGTACGTCCCACCAAGCCGGGCGAAAGCAGGCAGCGCGAACAACCGGCCGAACCCGACTCAGAAACAGTCCAGACCAACCGCCAGGACGGCTCCACGCAACGCAACGGCGAGCAGGCACCCGATTGGGCGAAGCTGGATCCCAGGTCTTATGGCCTCGACGGACGCCAGACCGCACCGCCGTACCCCCCGGTCGAGCCCGTACAGGGCCAGGTCGAACTGCCCCCCGAGGCATCGCTCCATGGCGTACCCCAGGTGGCCCCCAGCGTGAACACGGACGAACCAGCAGTCAAAGACGATGCCGCCCGCCCACCTTCCGAGGGCGAACAAGAACCCAGCACCGAACTCACACCGCCGCAGACTTCCACCGATGCTGTCGATGCCGACCCGCGCAGAGACCAGACGCCGGGCCAGAAACTGGCCGAGTATGCCTGGAGGCAGAGCCGATACGAGTGGCAGCCCGCCACGCCAACCACTCTGCCGAACTACTACTTTGCCCACGCATGGCTCCTTCAGGCCACACGCTGGACGGTACGAGGCATACGCAGCCTGCTGCCCCCGCCGACCGCCCTGGCGAACGACCTGCGCCAACTGATCAAGCGACTCAGCGAACAGCCAGGTGACCGGATCCCCGGTGAATCCTTGCCTGCCGGGGTGACCCGCCTCAACGATGCCACTGATGAGATCACCAGTCTGATACGACAGATCACCCGTCTCGGGGAGGCGCGCACAGACCTGTACACGTGGGCCCCCGTCAGAACAGAGCTGGACGAACTGGCATCCCGGGTAGACAAGTTCCAACAGTTGCTACAGGCTGGGATACCGCACAAGGATCCCCAAAGCGGTGAACCCGCACTGCACGTCCCCCTGCAGATGCCATCTGCCGGAAACGTCTTGAGAGCCAGGGATGCACGGAAAGGCGACCGAATCGTCGCCAAGGATGGCCTGCCCGCACGCATCACCGACATACGCAGAGGGAATCCTCACTCAACTCGCATTCGCACTGACGCCGATGGGGACGTCCTCCAGGTACATCCCACCCACCTGTTGACCCGTGCCGAGCACGTGGACACCGGCGTCTACGCCCCGTCTGGAAACCGCATCGGCACCCGAATCCGGACGTTTTCAGCGAAGGCTGGTGACAGGATCTCCTTCGTTGGCGACTGGCGCACTCTAGACGTGCTGTTCGCCGGCAACGGGATCCTCCTCGAGGACATCGACGACGCAGACCGTCCGGCATGGCTGAAGGTCGAAGCCACCGTCGACGCCACCCATCGCGGCATCGAGACCGTTCCGCTGACGGACATTCTCATCCAGCACCCAGACGGCGCCGTGGAGCACGTTGATCACGTCGCGTTCGCCAACCCACCCCAACAGATCGTGCGCCTGGAGCACACCGCTGAAGGGAAAGAGCTCACCCGGCACGACCTGATCCCGAAGCCCCTGCAGACAGCCCGGCTGACGGCAGGCGACATACTCGTACACGAGGGACGCCATGGAGCTCTCGTGTTGGAGTCCCACACCACCGAGCGCGGAGCCTGGGCGTATCTGCGCGACCAAGCCACCGGGCTCCACAGCTACCGCCACTTTGACACATCACTTCTCCTTGGCCTCCCGGCGAATGACCAGACCACCGCAACTGCCCTCCGATACCTGCGGGACCCCGGGACCCTCGGAATCGACCCGCAGTCCGCCGGAGCACCCGTCACCGATGCCGAAAACGGACTGGCGGAGGAACCACGGCTGTGGGCCTGGGCCAGCACTCAGACTGACGCACTGGTCCGTGCCCTCCACAGGGCGGATCTCAACAATGTGGACCCGCACACCCTCACCGTCATCTCCACCCATGCCCGTGACCTTCGGCGATACGAGCACTGGCGGCTACACCCTCAAGCTCTGCTTGCCTTCCGAGACCAACTCCGCCAACTGTTCGAACACGATTCTGAGCTCGGCCGGTTCGTCGACGCAGCCATCGCAGCGCACGAGTACGCCGCCGCCCGCCTGCACGCCGACGCGGAAGTGCTGTCCAAGGAACAATGGGCAGCGGTCAACCACTACGCTGATCAGCCCGAGGCGGAGGACGGACAGGTCCCATCCGCATGGCGGCGCCGTCTCGTCACAAGCACCCCTGCCCTGCGAGATCTGCTGCGCACCACTCCACCCAGCTCGAAAGAGCAGGGCCTTGCTTCCGCCCGCATAGCTGCCGCCGGCGCCCCATCCCTGGAGCTGGTGAACCGCCTTGCCATCTACAAGGACACTGAGAACCGGTGGCGAATTGTGCTGCCCGCTTCAGGAGCGGACCTGATTCCGCCAGGCCATGCCACAGATGCCACCCACGCAGCATGGCTCGCCGAGACCATACAGGCCCGCGTCACCGATGCAGAGAACGAGCCCTTCCCGTTCGATGCGCCCAATGCCAGCCAACACCTGCCCTTCTGGCGCGCTGGAGAGGGAGGATCGCTGCATCAGGCGCTTCAAGACCTGCTGAGCGAGATTGCGCCGCCTCCGCTCCGGCAAGACCGCTACCAGCAACTCCGCGAGCAGAACGCGGAGGCGCGACGCACTGCCTTCACCGACTCTTCCGTCGAACCAGGCGACCACGTGATGACCGACACTGGTCCCGCACGATGGATCCGAGTCAAGGAATGCAGCGAAAACCACTTCACGGGCCATCTCATCGACGGCGAGCACTCTTACGACACCATCGTGGCCCGCCTGCGCGACGGCGAAGTCCAGACCGCCGATGGGCAGGTGGAGCACCTCGCCGACCCAGAACCCCTTCCCTTCACTTCAGCCAACGACCGCGGCCCGAGGCCCGCAGGGGCGGAACAGACCACTGCCCAACCAGTACCGACCGCGACCAGGCCCACGGAGTCCAACCAGCGGCAGCGTCCTACGGCCAGGCAGGGGAACAACAGCGGCGCTCAGCCCTATCCAGGGGATGACAAGGCGACAAGCGAGCAACAGCCCGTCGCCTCAAGCTCGCCCGGAACGCAGGCTCCCCACCAGCGCCAGCCTGAGACCCGCGGCGGAGGACGACGTCGTCAGACGGCGCCGGCACAGGACGAGTCACTCTTCCCTATCGATGACCTCGATACCGTTCCTCAGCCACCGCCAGGCCCTGCGGGCGATATGCACACCTCGCTGGACGGCAACGACAAGACGAGGCCAGACCGACCCACGGCGAACGAGGAGCCGCGGCACACCGAACCCGTTGTCAGTGCCGACGGCCGCCTTCAGCGCAGTCCAATGCCAGACAGCAACTCCTTCGAGGTCTACCTGCGGCACAAGGACGGCAGCACCTCCTTCCTGTGCCTGGTCGACGAGGCACAGGAAGGACAGTGGGTGGCCGCCGGCGCCCCCGCCCACACCGGACCCACCTGGGAGGCGGCGGCGGGCCTCCACGAACGCAATGAAAATGCTCGGAGAATTCTGGGGCCGGGTTTCACCTCACTGACCCTGTATGCCCGAACGAGTTCCTCCGCAGTAGAGGCTGCCGATCGGCTCAAGGAAGAACTCGGCCGCCTCCTGGACTCTCCCGTTCCTGTACCCGGCCCAACACTTCTGTGTCAGCTGGGCGAGCGCCCAATCTATTTCGCGGCCCTTGACCACCCTGCCCTGGGACGCGTTGTGGACATGGGTCTGGATCCCGGGCAGCGTCCCATCGCCCGAGTGACGCGCGCAGCAGTCGATGCCCACTCAGCAGTGGAGCTCCTGTCAGGGCTAGTGAAGTCCACGACAACGAGCCAACCCAACGGCCTGCAAGACGTCGATGAAGCGGTCGTCCGGCAAGCGGCCGAAGGAGTCCTTGCCGCGCAACAGCGCCGCCTCGCAGCACCACCGCGGCCGCGCCCTGCTGAATCCGTTGGCGCTGCCCGCAGTAGGGAACAGAGTGCGGTTCAGACAGTGCAGCAGGCCACCCATGCGACCACAAGTGTGACTGTGACCTGACCGCCCTGCGCTTGGGTATTCCCGCGCTCCGGGAGAACGAGGACGCGCGGGGGGCGAATTCCAGCAGGGCGGGAAGCACCCACATCTATTGCTGCGGCACCGTGCCAGCGATCCTTACGCTCGCGCGTCTGGGGCCTCACTACCCCCGCGTGCAACCGCGTCACACAACGCCCCGGGGCTTGGGCCGGAGCTGAGCAGATCGGTGAGAAGCCGAGGAGGACACCATGACTGACGAACCAGTCGAGCTCACCGATCCCACGCTTGCCCCCGCAGTTGAAGGCTGGCAGACGCCGCTCGATGACCTCCCGGTCCTCGGAACTTCCCCCTCCCCCCTCGCCGCCGCTGAGGATCCTGCAAAAGATGAGAAGGATGACTCTCCTGACGAAGGAGAGCCAAGCCGTACCGCCCCGGCCTCCCGCGGAGACCCCCTCCCTTCGCTGCCTGCGCGAACTTCAGATCACCTGCCCCACCAGGTCAACGGTATCGAGCGACCGCCTGGTGCCCCTCTGCTGCCCGGGAAAGCGGACGCGCCCGACGTCACGGGGCCACTCACCACCCACAGACCGACCGACTCCCGCGCCAAGCCGAGTGATCAGGTCCCTCATGCGGAAGCGGAAGCTCTGCTCGCCTACGAGGCGCAACTCCACGCCCTCACCCCGCAGCTGCGCGAGGGCGAACACATCACCAAGGCGCAGCGGGGCAAGGACCGGCAGGGCGTTCACAGCTCAGGCCCCCTGTGGGACCTCATCACCGGTGATGCCGGCTTCGTGGTCGAAATGAACGACGCCGAGAAGGCCGGACGGCACCTCCTCAGCGTCACCGGTCAATCTGGCGCTGTCAAAGAACTCCCGGGTTGGGACCAGGTCATCAACTGGGCACGCGAACAAGCGACCAAGGACGGGCACGACACGGACGAGCACACCGCAATCGCATCCGGGACAGCGCCCAGCCAACTGGACCTCAACAGCGATCCGCCCTTGAACGCACCTGGGCCGAGCAGTGCCCCGGCCGACGGACGCAACCTGGCCGGCGCCGTGGCTCCTCCCAGTCATACGGCGCTGCCGGAATCCTTGACCGGTTCGCAACCAGCAGTGGCGCCGCTGTACTGGACCGCCGAGGACAGGGCGATGTGGAAGGGCCGTCTCGTCAGAGTGACCTCAGTGGACTGGCATCCCGAAAGAACGCCGCACATGGCCAAGGGCCCGGGCCAGAAACTGACCGTGTCCTGGTCGGAGGACACAGCATCCGGGCTCGAGAAGGGCTCGGAGCAGGTCCACGAGTCGGAGCTGGTCCGCATCAGACTTGCCGGCGACGAGGTGCGCCCGTTTCCAGGGGCGATGTTGGACGGAGAGACAGCGGTCCAAGTAGGCCCGGAAGACTGGCAGTTCACCAACGCCCAGGGGCACGTCTACCGGCTGTGCAATAGGCCATGGGGGAAGAACGAAGGCGATACGCACTGGGTTGTGGGGCACCTTCCGGATAGCCCCGGAGGGACTCTCTACCGCTGGATCGGTAAGCACTACCCCGACCTGAACTACGTCCTGTCGTGGATACGCCGGGACGGTAAGTCACGTGCACTGGCAGAGGGCCGCTGGGCCCGACACCCCATCGACCCCGACGCCGTCGTGCCATTCAGCCTCGATGCCGAGGTGACAGAGCTCGAAGAGGGCTTCTGGAAGGTCACACGCTACGGGCGGGAAGGACGCATCGGCGACTTTCCCTGGGGCTACATAATCGGCCCATGGGGAGGGCTCCCGGAAAACGAAACCCGCCGCTACAGCGACGGAATGAAATGGGACTACGCGATCCATTGCATTACCCAGAAAGGGTTCCACCATCTCCCCACCGAGCGGCTGACCATCCTGAAGTCCCACTGGGGGATGAAAGAGGACTGCGCGACCGGCGGCCCCAACCACCTTGGCAGTTGCAAGCGGCATGAACCACGGTTCCTTGTGGAGGTGGAAGGTGAAGGGCGCGTGGTGATCTGCGCCAGACATCTCACCTACCGCCTCACAGGCTGTGACTCGTATGACTTCGCGGCGTACCACGTAGCCCGTGAGGCGTGGGAGGTATCGGGCAAAAAAAGATGGTGGACTGACTGGCAGGAGCGGGCGTACGAACTTACGTGGGATCTGGTGGCTCCAGCGGTCGACAAGGGATTGCCCGTACCGGATGTGCGGGCGGCGCTCTTGGCGGAGGCCCAGCAGATCCGGGAGCAGCGTGAGGCACGAGAAGCCGCAATGGCGGCGAAGGCGGCCAGACGTGCGGAACGGGAAGCCGCGAAGGCCGCGAAGGCGGCCGGGCCCAGCGGTGATCAGTCGAAGAGGCATCAAAGGGACACCCCTTCCCGCAAGTCCATCCGCTCTCCGGCCGCCGTTACGGGAGACGTGCAGACTGCGCTCTTTCCCGGCGAGCCGCCTGTCACCGAACCTGCCGAAGCTGACGATGGCCGGACAACACTACGACCGGCAGCCGAGGTACAGACCTCCGCACAGTCCAAGCCAGCTGCTGCTACGGCGGCCTCATCGACGTCCCTCGCACCGACAACAACGCCTCTCAGCCCCTTGGCCAGCGATGGTTCCAACCGCTACCAAGCCGTCCGTGCCAAGGCGCAGCAAGCCTGGCTCGTCGTGGACACACAGGACCACAGCATCCCGTGGATCTGGGCAGACAACGGCGTCACCGAGTGCTTCTTCCACGGAGACCGGTCCGAGGGCGAGGCGCGCAAGGCAGCCCACCGGCTGAGCACTGACCTTGCCACCCGCATGAACCCGCCCGAAGGTGCGAACACCCGCTACACCCGTCCGGCACACGGTGAGTACCTCGGCAAGGTAGGCGAAAGCATTGAAGTCCATGCACGCATTGTGGAACCGGGCACCCCTGCCGACACCCGAGGAGAGCGGCTGATAACCCGCCGGCCCGGAAAGAAGTCGAAGGTCGCCCCTGAACAGCCAGCCGTAGCCATCGCAGCAGATGGAAATCTGATCCACTTCTGGCACCAGGTTGAAATGCCGAAACTGAGGGCCCGGCAGGAATTTCACGTGGCTGGCGCAATTCTGAAACGCAGGGTCGAAAAGAACCAGAAGACAACTGTTCTCGCGAGAGTCTCCCTGGAGCCCTCAGACCAACGTTTTGACCGCATCCATCTTCACCAGGCGGCACCCACCCCGCAGTGGACGCCTATCGCGCCGGGTGACGAGGCACTGATGGAAGAGGGGAAGCGTGTACGTATCCACGACCCCGAGTCTCCCTACAGGACAGACGACACCAATGTCACTGCCACCTTCGGCACCGTCACTCTGCGCCACCAGCGACTCGACGGCAGCTGGCGAACTGATGCACCGGACGGACGGCACCTGGTCATCACAGCGAAGGATGTCCGCGCCATCGAAACCTCCGCCGACCAACAAGCAGAGCCCTACCTCACCGCCGACCCGACCACAAGGAACCCGAGCCACGACGTCCCCGAAGAACTACGCCAGCAACTCATCAAACTGAAGTACGGCGACCTTCACGACCGCTGGGAGACCCGCATCGTCCAGGGAGATGAGGTGCTCCTCATCACCGACCCGCACAGCTGGCACACGGTAGATGTGGTAAAGCCCTATGTCTTCAAGCTGGAAAGCGGCCGTCACCGCAACTACACAGAGGTCATCGCCCGGCGACGGGACGGCCAGGTCAGCACGGTAT
The DNA here is from genome assembly GCF_042890955.1 of Streptomyces sp. NPDC001933. Lineage (NCBI taxonomy): Bacteria > Bacillati > Actinomycetota > Actinomycetes > Kitasatosporales > Streptomycetaceae > Streptomyces > Streptomyces sp. NPDC001933. The sequence goes on from NZ_JBIASS010000018.1 coordinate 172,313, forward strand.
TCGACCTACCTCAGCACAGTGAACTCAAAGCCCCCGCTGAGTATCCCGCGAGACCTCCGATCGGCGGACCCATACGCGAGCTGGACATGAAGGACATCACCAACGAACTTGCCGAGCTTGATGCCTGGAGCGCTTCTGCTGCCCCTGATGCACAGAGCGAGGCGATAGCGGGACTCCTTCTGCGCGTCGACGACCGCCGACGCGCCCTGGCCCGTGCTCAGCAGAACCGAAGTCCTGCAAACACCTCCAACGCCGCTCCGGCTCCCACAGGGCTCCCGCCCATCCTTGACCAGCAGTTTGCAACCTCCGAGGACCTGATCGACCACCTAAAGGACGCTCAGGCCCGATCGAGAGGCCAAGACCGGGCCGCCGAAGACAAGCAAGCTGCCTTCTGCCGGTCCATGGCCCGACGCTCCGACGCTGAGCACGTGCTGATCCCAGCCGCTGACGGGCGGCTGGCCGTCGTCCAGGTCAGGCCTGGAAACTGGCAGGTCCGAGCCCCCCACCGGCTTCTCGGCTTCGGCGAAGGGACGTGGGCGAAGTCCCGAGCCCACGCAGAGTGCCTTGCCGAAGCTATGGCCGACATAACCGATGCCGCCGGCTCCCTCTTCCCCTGGTCGGACCCATGGGCGGACCTAAGGGCAAGGCTCTTCCGGGATGCGAGCGGACGTACGCTGGAAGAAGTCCTTCTCAGGCTGCGAGACGAAGTTCCCGAACCACCCAAGCCTGAAAACGAGTTCGAGCCTCCACTGCAGACCCCAACATCTGCACCGCGTCAAGGGGCCGAAGAACAGATCCCTTCGCCGGACGAGGAACCTCCGACGGTACGTGTAGCACCCTCGTCTGACATCGGCGAGACGAGACATCCCGAGGACCAGGAAGCGGTACCCAAGGCATCCGACGTTGTTCCTGATAGGGCTGGTGGGGAGGAGCAGGACGGCAAGAGCCCAACCCTGCCCGATAACACAGGGTGGACGACACCGCTCGACGATGTGCCTATCCTCGGGCACACAGAGGCCACCCCCCGAACCGAGCAAGACCAGCAGGACCACCACGCCGACATGCCGGCCCCCGGGCAGTACGACCTGCCACAGAAGGGAACTGACCAGGCGCCGGCGACTGATCCCTGGACAACCGCGGCCGATGATGTGCCATTGCTCACCTTCACCGCCGAGCAAGCCCCGCAACCTGAGCTGACCGGCAACACCCGGGCAACAGTTGACCCATCGCGCACGGCCAAGCCCGAGGCCCTCGACGCTGCCACCACTCAGGACCGTGGCGTTCCCACTCCACAAGAAGAACCGAGTACACCGCATCACTTCCCCCCACAGAACACGTGGGGCGCGGACCCGTCCTCGGACCCCGCAACAGCGGCGCCCGCCGTGATCCGCGGCCAGTTCGCCGATACGGAACTGCGTCCCGCCCGCCTTCTGTACCCCGACGGCACGCCTCTCCACGTCCACGCACCCACAGAGGAAGGCGCGGACACCGAGGCCACCTCCGAAGGAGCTGCCGCCGCGCCTTGGGGTACGGGCAACTGGCAAGCGGTGCGGTACCGGGACGGATCCCGTGCAGTCATCCACCCCGCCCTCATCTCGCTTCCCGAACGACCGCGCTACCCAGGTGTCGAAGATGCCTCAGAAGTGGCCCGCTGGGAGGCTCTAGACCGCGCCGAAGCCACCGGCGCCCTGTATGCCGAGATTCCCGTTCGAGCCGTCATGCACGGAGACCTGCTCGGTATCGAACGCCGCTCGCGGGGCACAACTCGCACCCATCTGTACGCCATCACCGCCATCAGACTCGCCACCCGAGGACGAGGCCGCAAGGCAAGGAGCGGCCTTGAGTTCACCTACCGTGACCCGCGTGGAGCCGACAAGACGGCCTTCCACGAGGACTCCGGAGCCGTACTCATCAGACACCCCGAAACCCATCCGGCCGTCACCGGCCCTGACGACGGCCGACCCATCACCACTCGGCTCCTTGCCGAGCTCTACCAGCACGGCCCACAGTTCGCTCACGTACCGGACTTCGGCACCCTGGAACTGGTGGCCGACGGGCAATTCGCCATGCACCACGGCTATGCCGGCTGGGAGCTGCTCCCCGCCACGACGGCGACGACGGTCCATGCCGACCAAGCACTTGGCGTGAACGATCACCCACTGCCTCTCGGGAGACTCACAGACGCAGACCAGGCCCGCGGATTTGCCGAGCACCTTCTGGCCCGATTCACGCCCACCGAGCACGGAGGCATGGACTTTGCCTCACCCGAGTTCGCGACTGCCTCTGCGACCTGGCGTGATCCCGAAGGCGGCACTCTCTACCTGGCGCTACTCGCCGAGCGCGCCGCCTTCGACCGCGCCCATGACCGAACCGATTCCGAGGTCTCCAAGTTCTATATGCTCTTCGAGGCCGCCCAAGACCGGCCCGAACCCCCAGCCGGAAAGCAATGGGCCGACCAGCTCACCGTCGGCGACGGCATCCTGCTTGAAGTCAACGATGCCGAGGAACTCTTCGCCATCCGTGATCACCACCTTGCATCCAACGGTCTTGTCTCCCTGACCCTTGACGACGGTGAAAGCGTCCAGCTCGCCCGCAACGCCCTCATCCCCAGCGATGTCGCCCAACCCCTCACCGACGCTGCTGGGACCATCTACGCCGACCACCAGGCCGCGTGGGCCGTGCAGGACGGCTGGATCGAGTTCAATGCCGCCGACCTCGACCCCGACATCGCCTCCCACCTCAACCTTCCCTCGCCGCTGCTGTCCGGTTCGCGAATCCGCGGCCAGATCACAGACCGTGATGACCACGAGGCCCTTCACCTCTCCCACCTGCGCCTGCTCACCCCCGATCAACGCCGGCTCACACTCGTAGACCAACTCGCCATCGAACCCCCCAGCACAATCATCCGCCTGCGCAAACACGCTGCCGCACAGGAGGAGGACTGGAGCCCAAACCCCCCTTCGCCCATCTCTCAAACAGCTGCGCAAGCTGCCGAGCGCACTAGCGACAACGGGACTCGGGCCCTTCCGGAGCGGGCTGCTCACACGACCGACTCAGGCGACGGGTCTGCAATGCCATCAGAAAGGCCCCCCGCCCGACCCACTGCGGACACCGCCCGTGAGCCAGATCCTGCTCCCGATCCCCGCACGCCTCCAACCTCCGCCGCTACTACGCTCGCCCCAGCGGTTGACGATGGGACAACGAGGGAACAGACCTCCGCAGCCCCAGACGGCATCGGCGGCGACGCCCCTGCCAACCCCACGCCCCCAAAGCCCACTGCTCCGCCGGCCCCCGCCGACCCAGACGGCCCCGAGCCTCGCGAACGCCAAGCTTCGCCCCCTCCCGCCATAAGGGACAGCGCGAAGCCCCCAGCAACCGACGAACCCGACGGGAAGCCCAGCAGCCCCGTCAACACCGCGCCGGAAGGGAAACCGCCCGCGCCGCAGACACCCACCGACCGGGACTCACAGACAGGCCCGCTACAGGCACACGCCCAACGACTGGCCGACCAAGCAGCCGCAGCGACCACCGCAGATCAAGCGCGAATCCAGTGGGAAGAGGCGCGGGACGCACAGATTCCGGCAGACACGCTCGTCAGCACTCCACACGGTACAAGGCCCTTGTTGCCCTACCTCACCGCCCGCGGCGAAGAACTCGTACGAACTGAGAAGGCGGGAGACACCTCCAACAAGACCTCGCGCTCCGACAACGAAACCCCCGCCACGATCGCCCCGGAACCTGCGTCTGCTCACGCGGCAGAACGTCCATCGCCACCCGCCCTCACCCCGTCAGAGGCGGCCCCCGCGCCGGTGCTGCAACTGGACGACGGGCGCGTTCACCATGCACCCGAGGACGCGGCCCGACAACTGCACCAGGATCTGAATGCCGCGCTCGCCGCCGAGGCGCCGCCTCAGGGGGCGTCTTTGTACGGGCACCTGGACGGCCAGCCCATCTACCTGCTCCGCGAAGCAGCCCCACAGGCGGCCACGAAGGTTCCGCCGGAGAAACGGGTGCTCTACCTCGGCCTCAGCGAGGGCGGCGAGGACCAGTGCTTCGCTTGCCTTGACCAGGCCGACCTGACGGACCTCAGCCCCGATGCCCTGCTGCAGACGGCCCGGCAGTGGGCAAGCGCACAGGAGCCGGTACTCACAAGTCTGCGCGCGCTCGCCCCGAGCACCCTCCAGATCAGCCAGAACGGCAATGGTGTGCTCCCCCAGGGAGAGGTATCCCACCCTGGACCGGGCCACGGTCCTACGCAAACCGAACCCGGCGACGCTGTAGCACCCCAGCCTTCCCGCCAGCGCACTCATGACACCCGTAAGGAGACTCAAGCCCCTATGACGGCCACCACGCCCGAGGACACACCCAGCCGGCCGGCACCGGGCATCAATGAGTCCGCCGCCGCAGCCGCACCCAAGACATCCGGTCCGACCGTTCCCCAGCCCGAGGCACCCACACACCCCACTCCCAGCACACCTTCGCCGGGCGCCTCGCAGCCCAGAGCGCCCCAGGGGGCAGCTCGCATACCCGGCTCGGTGAGCGAACGGCTTCTTCGCCTCGCCCAGGCCGCGGTGGAGGGCACGGGCCTGGCCCCTGACCTCGTCGGGACTCATCAAGACAGCCACCACCTCGTGATCACACATGCCACGACGGGAGACGACGACCTCGACAGCGAAATAGCGCGCCTGATCCGCGCCGGCGTCAATGACCACGTCACGAGGGCCAGCGACCCAGAGCTTGCGCGTTACGGCGTGGATGTCCGCGTGACGCAACAACAGGGCCAGGCCACACTGAACGACCCCGCAGTCTCCACACCAGCCACCGCGGCCGGCGCAGACAACGATCGCCTCTACCGACTCCTGGAGGAAGCCGCTGAGCTATTTGCCGCCGAACTCAAGTCGTCGACGCAGGAGGCAAAGTCCGCAGCCAATTACCTCACCCGCAAGCGTAGTCACGATGTCCGAGGCGAACTGGTCAGCCGGTGGAAAGTCGGACACGCGCGCCGAAGCCGCCACGCCACTGTCGCAGACAAGCTCCGAGAACGTGGCTACACGGATCAGGAACTCCTCCGCACAGGGCTGCTTCGACTCCACGAAGAGACCGATCGCCTCAATAACGCATTCTGGCATCGCCTCATGTGGCCCGTTCGTGACCTTGACGGGCGCGTGATCGGATTCACCGGCCGGACACTCGGCGACCCCAAGGACTACAAATATGTGAACACGGCGACCGCGTCCCCGGACGGGCCCAGGCTCTACCAAAAGAGCAAGGTCCTTCTGGGGATGGAACGTCTAAGGACGACCCAGGGGCCCATCTACCTCGGCGAGGGCCCCTTCGAACTCATGGCCGTTGACGCCGCGCACCAGGCCGCTGATCAGCCCCTGCCGGCATCAGTGGGAACCTGCGGGACATCACTGACAGCCGAGCACGCCAAGGTACTCAGGGACTTCTGCACGCCAGGCCGGCCCCTGATCTGGCTCCTCAACAATGACAAGAACAGAGCTGCTGAAAAGGCGCTCCTTCGGAACTGGCACCTCGTCTCCTCACTGCCAGGCGGCGTCCTCGTCGTCAAACCGACAGGAGCCAACGACTTCGGCGATATCCACGAAAACTCCGACCAGGGACCGCGTGAAGTACTTCGTCAAATAGAAGGGAACCGGCAACCACTCCTGGACGCCGTCATCGACGCCGACCTTCTCCTCAACTGGGACCCGACAGTTGAAGACAAGAACATCAGAAGCGCGGCCGCGGCAGAGATTGTCGCCGACCGGCTGTGGGAATACCTGGAGGCCGCGCGGGAACGCGAGCCCTCCCGCGCCGAGCTTGAAACCCTAGCTCTCACCCACGCCCGACGCGTCGCCCAGGAACCCTGGAATGTACCGCTGAAGGACACACTCGCCAGGATCCTCATCGGACCGAGCGAGAGGACGGCTGACGATCACTGGCGCGAGGCGGTGCGCCAGCGCGCAGAAGAACTTGCCGCCGACGAAGTGACACGCATCGCCCCGGAATCCCCGCTACCTGGAGATCACATGACCCCGCCACCGACACCAGATGAGCAATCACAGCCCTCCACGACCGTCGGTTCCGAGACGAGTGACAGTCGAAGCTATGCCGACCGAATCCCCGACACCTACTTCCAGCGCAGCCTGACCCGCCTTGCGCGAGTGGCCGCAGACCAGCATGCTGCCCTTCCCAATGTCGCCGACGACGCGGTCCGGGCCCTCGAGCTCGACCTCAGTAGCGAATCGGAAGCCCGCACGGCCGCGAGCTACTGGTCCGAGCTCCATCCGCTCGCCCAATTCGACGCCAACGCCGACTACGTCCGTGAGCACGTCGCAGCCAACAGCCGCCGCGAAGAGAAGCAACAGCTCATCGGCGATGCAGCAGGCCAGATGCGCATCACCATTCAGGAATTCCTCCCGGTCGCTCATACAAGGCTCGACGAAGCGCTCACCGAAATACTGACCACACCCGGCCCGGACAGTGCCTTGCTGGAGACGGCGCCGACGGCGGCAGCAGCCCAGCACCAGCTCCGAACCGCGGAGGAGGGGCTGGTCCGCGAACTGACCAGAACCCTCGCGCAGATCATCGGCACCACGATGGACCAGGCTGCGGCAGCGAAGATTGGAGCCGGGGGAGTCCGTCACGCCTTGCACCAAGTGCTCGGCTGGGACGGGCACTTCTTCGCCAAAGACACACAAGAACCGGTAGCGCACTTCGCCGCCGCCACAGCCGCCATCCATGGCATGGCACAAGCAACCGGCCGTGACTTGAATGCGCGCCTCGGCCTCACCGATACGGAAGAGCGCGAGCGCCGACAGGCATGGTGGCCGCATCTCATCAAGGGAAGCGCGCAACCATCAGCCGCGACCAGCCCTACAGCAGAGGCCCCAACACTCGACCTCCCGGGACAGCAAGCGCCAGGGGAACCGACCGCGTCAGCACAAACAACCCGCACCCCGGACGGAACCGAGCAAGCAGCCACAGAACAGCCCCGGCCTGACGCGGTCGACGGGCCCCTGGACACCTTCGAACTCACCCTGGAGTCAGAAGGACGGAACCCATACCAGACATCCCACCGTGTCGTCGCGTCGTCGCGGCTGAGCCAAGAACTCAACGCCCTGCTGGACGCCCACCGCCTGGCCCGCCGAGCAGACGCCGACCAGCCCAGGCCCTACGGAACACTCCGCACGATTCCCATGGCCACAAGTGCCGAAGCGCTGGACACCGACCAGCCTGCACTGGTCATCTGGTTCGGAACCCCACCAGACCATCCCGTGCGCCTGCCCCACAGCGACCTCACCCGAATGATCGGCTCACGGCTCCTGGCAACACTCGAATGGCAGGCATTCACCTCGACGAGCACCACAGCCGTACTCTCCCCACCCTGGTTCAACGAACTGGACCGAATTCTGCCCGACGACCAACTCGACACCAGTATCACCAAAACCGAACTCCTCGAACTCCTCCACTCCTATGCCGAGCTGCACGCCGACCCGGAACCAACCGAGCAGGAACTAGCGCGCGCACAGGAGGCCGTCGCGCTCTTCGCCCGACAGCGCCCCGCCGAGGCCCTCATCCGCCTCGCGGAAGACGGGCACCGGTGGATCCGGCTCGGCTCCCAAGGATGGACCTACCAACCAAGCCCCCCAACCAGCACAGTCCCGGCCAAGGACGCCGATCCGATCCAGGTGACAGCCCTCGAAGAGACGTTCCAGGAGCTGCAAGCGGCAGTCCTCAGCCTGGACGAGGACACAGAGGCCGCCGCGACCTCCCAAGAAACGCCCAGTCAACAGACTGCACCAGCCACACCTGAACCACCGAACACCGCACAGCATGCGCCCGTCACGACAACCCCCCAGAAGACGCTCGTTCAGCAGGACCCCACTGCCGCTCCCACGCCGACCACACCCGAACCACCGAGCTCCGCGGAATCCGGGCCCGTCGACGAGGAAGAACTCAGCGCACAAGAAGCCGCCCTGCGACTCAGTCTTGAATCGTTCGCACCGCACCAGGACGCGCTTCCGCCCGGCCTCTACTCCAGCCTCAACGACATCGTCAGCCAGATCGAGAGCACACTGCCCAAGATTCTCCGTCTCCACAACGCCAACAAACGCCCACTGATGAGCCGCGCGCTCCGCATCATCGTCCGCACCAGCGAATTCTTGAGCACTCTAGCCACCCGACTCCACCTCCCTGACCTGATCAGCCGGAGCATCGAGCGGTTCATAGCTCACCAGCTTGGAGCCCCGCGTCCCGGAACACCCGCCCCGGCCGACCAGCTCCCGACCCCCCACCGTGATCGCCGCCTGCAGGACCTCAGCCACAACCAACGCTCCCTCGAAGAGCTCATGGCCAAAGGGTCCCTCACCAGCGACATGCGCGCCGCCCTACAGAGAGACTGGCTCCTCAACCGCGCTCAGTGGTTCGTTCACCACGAGGAAAAGTACGGTCCCGCACCCGGCGACCTGATCCCTACGGAGAGTCACCTGGTGGCGGGAGCTCCGCCCCTACCGAACATAGCCAAGGCGTACAGCGACCTGATCAGCTCCCTGCACGCACGCGCTGAACAGCTACGCAAGAAGGATGAGAACGATCCCCGCGCAGACCTCTACACCCGCGCTGCTCATGCCTACCAAGCTCGGCTCGCCGGCAATCCCGCCGAACGCGACTACCCCCCCGGCCTCATCACACGCAATGTTCTGCGTACAGCTGCCCTGTCTGTCGCACGGCAAGGCAGTGCTTCACCCGTGACCGTTCAAGCCGCGTTCGACCACCAGATGCCCTATGACCTCGCCAATCACACGCTGCAGCTGCTTGAAGCCTCGGGCATCGTGGGCCCGTTGACCGGGCGTGCCCCCCGTATGGTGAACGTGAGAAGCGACAGCGACGTCGAGCGTCGATTGAGCAGACCTCCGGCGTCCGGCCGCATCCTGCCACCAGCACTCGTCGAGGCGCCCGCCACAGAGGCGGCTGGCCCGGAAGGAGACCCTCTGGAGAGGGCCTTGCACGACAGGGTCGGCGAACTGTCCGAGGCCGCGATCCGCATGCAGCGCCTGAGGGGTCCTCTCCGAAACCCCCGCCCGTCTGCCACCGCCCCCAAGAACGCCGAACCGCACATCACCGAAGCTCAACGCGCAGCGACGGAGCAGCCGGTCTCGACCGGGCCAGCCTACGGAGCTTGAGCTCATCCGCCACCCAGGAGGTGGATGAGTTTCCCAGCTCCTGGCCAACACCCCAACCTGGGACGAAGCGGCCCGGACAAGGCACTCGGAACGCCGTCGACACCGTTTGACGCCACTACCCGGCTCGCACGAGACCGTCCTTTCCGGGGCTCCTCCGGCTGGTGGCGGCCAGCAGCGCTATTGCCCATCCAGCGGTGGAACGGTCCGCAGGCAATTCCTTCCTGGACGTGATCAACCTGAGTCAGATGCGTCAACGATCGACTGCCAACGTCCACGCCTTCGCGTACCAGTAGGCCGCGCAGGTACCGTCAGATCACCCCGCGGTGGCGCTACCCACAGCCTGCAAGCCGAAAGCCGGCAGCAGATTCGGCACTATCTCCGGCAAACTACCCTCACCCCCAGGGAACTTCACATGACAATCGAGTCACCGCTAGATGCAGAACAACGGAGTCGACTTGAAAGGCTTCGTATGCAGCGTACCGCTCGCTATTTGTGCAAGCGGGTGAACAATGTCGCCAAGAATTCACCGGCCGTCACTCGTGAAGTGAATCACTACGCTGTTCTCCCGAACCCCTCCTTTACGGGAATTCGGTAGACGCGGCCGCGAGGCGGAACGGAACACCGGCGCGCCAGCACTGAGGGAAGCCGGGTGCCCTGCGGGGCACCGGGGAACAGGGGACCCGGGCGACTTTGATCCTGAGGATCTGCGAGCGGCCGCGGCCGATGTCCATGGCCGTTCCTGCGGAGGCATGTCTTTCCAGGAAGGGGACTTGAGCCGTCTGCCCAGTCTCCTCTGGTTGTCGTAGGTGATCGCGGTGCAAGTTGGCTTCGCGGCAGAGAGGGCACGCTGCGTGCACGCGCTGGGAGCGTATGGGGTCGGTGGTGACTACGGCTCCGGCCGGAGCACGCACGGTCACCAGCAGTGGCTGGAAGCAGGTGATCCCGTTGGTCTTCTCGCCGACACCGAGCAGCGTGAGGGGCAGGCCGTTAGCGTGTCAGAGGGCGGCAAACAGGTGGTCCTTGCGCCCTTCTGTCCTGATGGCGTCGTGCAAGCTCAACCCCCCTCTACCGCCAGGCCGCGAAGCCGGAACTAGGTGGGGCTGCGGCGAACCACGAGCCTCCGGTCGATCGCGCGGCCCAGGCCGTCGCCATCGACCCGGACCGCTACGACTCCGTACCGGAGAAGTGCAGCCGTCCCGCATACACCCTTCGCTTCTTTGATCAGTGCGCAGGCGCCACCCTGCGAAAGCGCGAGCCTAGTCCTTGGGCGCTGCAACGCTGCCGCTGCTGGGAGGGCCGGCAGCGGTGACCTCGGCGCGGAATTTGGCGTCACTGCCCCACCGCTCGCGGGATCGGGGTTGGTGGTATCCGTTGGTGCATTCTCCGAGCCAGGACCGTGAGATCCGCTCCAGTGCGCGCGCGAAGGCATCGTGCCACAGGTACACAGAGGCCCCGGAATCGTCCTTCGCTTCAAAAGCTGAGCGATGGGATGTCCAAAGGGCCGTGAGCTCTTCGACGACACTGCCATGAAGCCACCAGCAATCACGCGGCAACTGGTCAACGGTGAGCTCGAACTGGTCGGCAATATCGATCACCCAAGACGTGAACTCGGCCCACGTCTCGGAGCGTTCGGGCTCCTCCAGCTTGCGCCAGATCACGGGAGTGCCGGCCGGCGGACCATCACCGTTGGAGTCGACACCTCCTGGGCCGCCGACTCCACCGCCGAGAGACAACTGATCCTCGGTCCGGGCCATGCGGATATGGAGACCGGAAAGCTCATCATTGATGGATTCGAGGGCCTTGAACAGCGGCTCGAGCGGGTCAGGCACCGGAGTTCACCTTCCGTAGAGCTTCCTTGGTTGCTGCGGCGATATCCTTCGCACGGACTCCTTCATGGATTCGCTGGAAGCGGACCCGGGTGACGGGAGTGCGGCGATGGATGACCAGTCCCTCTCGCTCCTTGATCATGCGGATGTCACCCGGTTCAAGAACCGCACGGCGCCGCGTGGAAACCGAGATGGACGAGCGTTCACCATCGTCGCTTACGCTCTCGGTGTCCTCCTCGAACTCCCCGGCGAGCGCCGAATAAGTCTTGAGTTCCTGTTCATCGCTGATTCCGCCGAGAATAATCTTGACAGTCGCCGCCGCAAACATTTTTCTGACCCCTATTTCTCCCCAGCGTTCCTGTGCCTGTGCCAGGTTCTGAAGAACAGCAACCATGAAAATGTTTTGGCTTCCGGATACGGACATGAGGGATGGGATCTGGGGAAGAGGAGCGACATTTGCTATCTCGTCGCCGAGGATTCCCAATGGTGGGTCTAGCCTGCCGTTGGGCATACGCGCCGCCAGGCGCTTTCCAGTATCCAGGATCGCTCTGGAGAAGGCGGCCATGATAGGTGCGAGGGAGGAGCCTTCCTCTTCCTCGCCTATGAGGAAGACCGTTCCCCCCTTTGTCAGCCAGCTCTCGATGCTGAAGTTATCGTCATCGCTGGCGGAACCGCCAAATATCTTTGCGACACTGGCGTCATACAGCGCGAGGAACGATTGCTCGGCGGTACGCCAAGAGGCACTCCGTTCTTCCGGCGCGGCCGCGTGCTGCGCCGCTAGGGCTCGTGAAAGCTCGTGACGCCCGTATTTGGCGAGGATGGTGACGGCGTCACGTTCGTTGGGTGATGTCGCCCAGCGCATGATGTCCAGGGTGGGACGGTTGTCCAAGGCGGCGGCGTGCAGCCAACACGTGATCAGCATCTGGGCATTCATCACGAAGTACCCACCGTTCTTGGTGCCTTCGTCACTCTTGGTGGTAGTGGCAAGTGTCTCGGCGCGCTTTCGCGCGACTGAAAACTCCTCGCAGCCGTCACACAGGGACCATTTCAGCTGGGCGGGCCAACCGGAAAGGCCAGTGGGGTCAAGTGCCATGACGGGACCGAGGGCTTCGCGAAATTTCGCGGTGGCGTAGAGAATGTCGACCTTGGACGATGTGGCGAGCACGGGCCCCGGGAAGTCGAGAATCCAGGGAATGATCAGCTGAGATGTTTTTCCCTCGCGCGGTGGGGCAATGAGAATAACGGTCTCTTCGAATGGAATGTAGAGGTCGACATTGGTGGGAGTTGCAGTTCCCGCGAATACGGCGACTTCTGTGACCTTGACGTCAGTGACCGTCGGAGACGACTTGCTTTTTCCCAGCCGCACACGCGGTGTCACGATCGAGGGCGCAGCGGTTCTGGCGACGCTGGGGCGCAGCGCCGGGAGGCGGGAGAGCGCCTTGGCCTCGCCCATGGCATCCTCGAGTTGCTGCCTGGTGGCCAGGCCATCGGTGCCTTCGTCGCGCCAGCGTGTCCAGCGGCTCCAAGCCACCCGCGCACCCCAGGCGGATACACCGGCCTGCAGCAGCATGAGAGCGTAGAAGGGGAAAGGTCCACTGACACCGGACTTCTGCCCGAACGCCGCGGCAGGGGCGCCGGGGTGCACGAGCAACTCCGATAGAGCGGCTGCGGCCTGGGACCAAGACACCGAGGCGGGTTCTCCCGTAGCTATCAGCCCGGACAGTACCCCTGCCAGCCAAACCCAGAGCGTCAAGGCCATGAAGGCGGCCAGGAGGAAGATCCACCACGCGTCCCGGTACAGGTGAAGGCCCCTCGCTGAATGAGGGGAAACTACCTTCGGCATGCTTCCCCCTCGGATGCGAGGAGGCACCCGATCGGTGCGCGACGATGTTCGAGCCGGCGAACTGCACAGTGAGCAGAGCCAGTGAGCATGTGAAGCACGACCTCAAGGAAGTGCACAGTTCCCGAGGCGGGCACGTCGATGAACCGGCTCACGGCAGGAGCTTTCAGCGGCAAGACATGTGTGCCTTTGGTCATGCGGCCGTCACGACCAGGTTGGGATGGTTGCAGCATCAGTCCGTCGCCTCCCACAGTGTGCGCCTGACACTCTCGGAGTCGCGGTCAGCGCGCGGGCGCGAAGGGGTGTCCCACCCTCGGCGAGGGCGTAGCTGAGCCACCACCCGCCAGTTGGCGCCGCGCAGGCTCGCACCACTCTCCCCGGCCTGGGTGTAGGTGATCAGGCGGGTGTAACCCAGCGCCTTCGTCGCGCGCCAGGCGGCGCCGTAGAGGAGAGAATTCGCGTTCCGAACCCCGTCACTACACATACGGGTAGCTTCGAGTGTTGCCCGGTCATCCAGATGAAGGGCAACAGGCCGCCCCACGATCACGACGGCGCGAAGGATCCCGTGATCGTCAGCGGCACCGACCGCGAAGATCTGCCCGACGGGCGGCGGGTGGTGTCGGTGCCAGTCGCGGACGAATGCCGCGGCCTCGCGAAACCGCACGGGGACAAGATAGAGACTCATGCCGCACCACCACCGGCTCGTGAGGTCAATCCTCCGCCTATGCAGCGGGACTCGTACGGGGTGCGCGTACCCACTGCAGTGGATGGCTTCATCATCGAGATGCCGCCCGTGAGTTCATGGGGATTATGGGCACGGTATCCGGGAACTCGCGGGGGATCTCGGTCATCTTCGAGTTGGTATTGGTCAGCGAGACCTCAATGCGGCTCCGGATATGCTCGACCAGCTGGACTCGCTGGCCTACCTGCCATACCGCATTGCCAGGCGCACACCTGCTCGCGCCATCCGTGATTGCGTCTCGGGCCCAGCCAGGGAGTTGCAGGTAGTCTGCCGTGATGTCGGCCTCGTGCCTGTCCATGTGATAGATCACGCGCGTGGCGGTCAACTTCAAGATGGCCTCGGCCTCGGGCGCTTCGGCGAGGCGCAGATCCGCCAGGTGGTGGAGTATCCCCCAGAACGACAGCCCCAGCCGGCGACCGAACCTGACGAACTCCTCGAAGAGCCGAGCCACAGCGCGGTGCGACAGTATGTGCCAGGCTTCCTCCACTATGAGTGTTCTCTTGATGGAGTCACCCGGCTTGATCCATCCCCAGCGCAGCCAGGGGCCGATGACGCTCATCAGAAGGGGCATGGCACTTCCCTCGCGAGGGAGCGCAGTCAGGTCGAACACGATCAGCTTGGCGTCAAGGTCGATGCCCTCGGTGGTCGGCCCGTTGAACAGGCCCGCCAGATCACGTTCCTCGGAGCAGAGCTGATCCATGGCGAGTGAGGCGGGCTGGCCCCATGCCACCATCTGGTCCTCGCTGACCTCGCGCTTGCCGAGCAGGCCGGGGCCGGGCCGAGTCAGCGCGTCGTGGATGTCGCTGAGGACGGGGACTCGGTCTTCGCCGACCGCCCGCTCCAGCGCTGCGCGATGCGCAATGGACAGGGCGAATCGGGCCTCGGAGGAGAGAGGACCGCTGAGAATCTCGACCATGCTGCACAAGACCGAGAACTGGTGCTTGCCGGGGATGCGAGCGTCCAGAGGGTTGAGGCGCACCCCGTCGCCGTCTCCGCCGTAGACCAGGCGGATCGGCTTGACGCCCACGGCACGGGCGATTGCGTCCCACTCGCCGACGCCATCCTCGCCTTGGGCATCGAGAATCGCAAATGCCCTCTCGCGGAAACGGAGCTGTCGCAGTACGTAGCACTTCTCCAGCGCCGACTTTCCGTAACCGCTCTTGCCCAGGACCAGAGCGTGGCCGCTGGGCAGACGTTCCCGGGCTGACGGGTCGTAGAGGACGAAGGGGTCATAGATGAATGCCTTGCCGCTGTAGATCTCGCGGCCGATTATGACGCCGCGAGGGTCCGAGCTCGGCGAGCCGACCGCGGGATACAACCCGCAGGCCTGGGTCGTGCTCGTACGCAGAGGGCGGCGGCGTGTCTGAGCCTGGGGCCGCAGTAGTTCCAGCACGATACTCATCCCCCCAGCAGTCCGCCGGCGAGCGGCAGAGTGTTTGCGAAGGCGCGGTGCTGCTCCAGGTCGCACCATTCCAGCGCGAGCTGGCTCTTGGTCGACGCGGCGCGGATCGTGCCCTTGTTCTGCTCCAAGCCGTCCAGGTCCCGGGCGGACACAGTCACCCAGCCGGTCAGGCGAACGCCCGCCGCCCCGGAGGCGATCTCTTCCATGGTGGAGGTTGCCGCACGCTGCTCACGGCGCTCACGTGGATCGGTGATTCTTCCTGGCTTGGTGTCCGCCTGCCCCAACTCGTTGGTGGCATCCTGGATCGCGTCCTGCATGGCCCGGTCGGAGGGAATCAGATCCATCGTCACGGCGACGGTGCAGATTACGTCCGGTACATACAGCAGCACCGGGGCGAGGAAGTTCAGGCCCACCGGCAGAATGGGAAACTGCTTGATCCAAGCCGTAGCGTGCATCCACGGCTGACTGGTTTCCCAGCCGCGCGAGACCATGACAGTTTGTTCGCGCGCATCCATTTCCGCAGGCCAGCAGGTCGCTCGATCCATGCCACGTACATCATTGAGCCAGTGATCGGGCGCGTAGCAGTGGTGTACGAACGAAGCGAGGGCTGCCTCGTCAAGGCTGCGGACCCATCGCAGTTGGGCGGTCCCCAGACTGCGAATGAAGCTCTCGACCTCCTTGCCGAGCACCACGCCGTAGCCTTCGAACAGGGAGTTGTACTTGAGCGACTCCGCGACAAGGTCCTGGCTGTAGCGGATGCCTATGACCAGGAACAGCCTCCGGTCCTCGGCACTGATGGCTACCCTCCGCAGCAGCTGTTCGTAGGAGTCATGCAGCCAGCCAGCCACTTTTGGATCCCGGCGGGCCTGAGCGTCGCGGGCGTGAGCGTTGGGGTCGACGGGCACGATCCGAGCGATCCACTGGAGCCGACTTATTCGGCCGCCGGCGTCCGAGGTCTGTCGAAGGAGGGTTTCCCAGGCGGAGATAAGCGCCTCCTGGTCTGCTGTGTCCAGACCGCCGAAGTTCTTCTGGCCCTCGACCTCTATCACCGCGGTGAACAGTCCCTCGGTCGGCTGAAGCAGCACCGCAATATCGCCGTATGCGGTGCGAGCCCGGAACCATTCCATCCCATGAGGCACTCCAGCAGGCGTATCGACGGGCACGGATTGCCCAGCCATCGTTCGGCCGGCCAGCGGCGCCTTCGACCGGTACAGGAGCGAGCCGTTCCGCAGCAGTTTGCGATAGGAGTGCCGTATCTCCCACCAGCGCAAATACGTTCGCCCCTTGTAGGGAATAAGGACGGCTGCTGCGCTCAGCAGAAGGATGGACACGAACGCCGTGACCTTGAGGGCCACGTTCGGTACCACGGCAAGGGTGAGCAGCGATGAAGCGGCTCCACCACCGAGGACGAGCTGTTCGTCCCCTTCGAATCGTCTGCCAAGCAGGCCCCGCGGGCGCGGCCGGGGAAACAGGAATGCGCGAGGCACGGCTACTCCTCTCCGCTACTGAAGTGGTCGGGGCCAGCCGGAGGCGCCGGGACTGGCGCTGAAGCAGGGGGCGAAGCCTGCGGCGCGTCAGTGCCGCGGGCCGACTCTGCCGGCGGAGACGATGAGGGCGGTGTGAAGGCGCCGCCCGAACCCGATGACGGGTCTGACGAGGATCCTGAGTCGGCTATCGCGTTCGACGACTGATCAGAGCCGCTGCCCTGAGTCTGACCGCCGCCGAGCCCCTTGAACGCGGCGTCCTCGTAGTCCTTTTGCTGCTCGTCCATGTCCTGCTTGGCCTTTGCGGCGATGGCGGCCTCCGGCCCCGCGGTGGCTGCGAGCTCCTCGTCACCGCCGCCACCCGAGTCGCCCCCGCCGAGGCGGGGGTTGTCCGTTCCCTTGAAGCGGTCGAGCGAGGACTTGCCTTGCTCGTACGCGGACTTGGCCTGGTCCACGAACGTGCCTCGAGCACTGAGGACTGCCTGGAGTTCATCGCCAAAGATGGGCACGAACTTGCCGATCTGGAGTGGTGCAAACAAGGCGAGAGAGAACAACGTCAAGAGCGATATGAGTGTGCCCAGAGCTTGCCCAAAACTTAGTTCGGTCACATTCCGAGGGATGCCCTCGGTCAGGGCGATGGAAAGTGCTAGAACCGTGTAGATGACGTACTTCACGGAAATGATGGCGACCATCACGCCGGTCCACTTCTTCGTGTGCTTCCACAAATCCTTGTTGACCAGGCCGGAAAATACTGTCGGGCCAAAAACGAGCCCACATAGGATCAGAGCATTGCGGACTGCGAGAAGGAGCCAGATTCCCAGCAGGATCATGATCAAGGAGAATCCGATGATGAGTGCAAGGGGTGCACCAATCCCTGTGCCGGCCAGCAATAGAAGGCATCCGACGACAATGCTGCCGAGAACCGTGATCTTAAGGGCCTGGGAATCGAGCATCGACTCTGCCGCGCCATCCATGAGCCTGACGGTGTAGGCGACCGCCGCGGGTGCGAAGGCGCTCACCATAACTGCCATCAAAAGGTAGCCAATGGATTCACTCAGAGCCTGCCCGAAGTGCACTCCCTGTGCTGCCCGTTTCGCAACGGCGAACAACCAGAAGATTGCTGTGAGGATCGTAGAGACGCCAAAGGAGAAGGCGTACATCTGAAGGAAACCCGGGTTTCCCCAGTCGATCTCTGTGCCGAGATTTACGGCCAGAGTGTTCATTCCTTAATCTCCCTGCCCAGCTCTTGAATCAACTTCCCACTGGTCTGGGCGAACTTCTCCGAGAAGTATCCGAGAGGGTCCGACGCCAGGTCGTATGCAGTGCTCACCTTGCCGCCGAAATCACTGAGGGGCTTTGTCATTTCCTTGCCTACATCGGCAGCCTTATCGACCCCTTTCTCCAGAAGGCTGCACCCGGGGAGATCGCACACATCTGCGGCGTTTGCATCCGGCAGGGTAGGCGTAAACAGCACGGATGCGCAGGAAAGCATGAGTACCGGAAGAAATCTGGCCAACGCTCGCGAAGCCTTAGCCGACGTAAGGGGGTGCATTGAATTCCTCATCCATCTTCTGGAACGTGTCGACCGAGTCCGGAGCCCTATCAGTGGTCTGCAACGGTGTCGGCCCAGCACTCTGAGAAATATCTGCCAACTTCCAGTCGCCCCGCTGCCACTGGAGCGTGAGCGTGTAGGTGGTCCAGTTGGCAGAAACCGGGAGTGGTGAGTTCGCGCTGGTCATGCCAACCAACTCGCTCATCCAGATCTTGACCGTCGACACCTGGGGCGAGTAACTGCCCACCTGCGTGCCGACGGGCGAAGCGCGCATGATCATGTGAGCAGACCCTCCACTGTCGAGCCCGAGAGAGGCCACTACCTTGGATGCGTCCCGGTCATCCCTGCGCTGCTGCTCCTTGACGGATTCACGCGTCATGACCGTTTCCAGAACGGCATGGCGAAATGCCTGGTCCGTGAAGTACGAAGGGCTCGACCGTGCGACCTCGTAGTTCACCGCCGCTGCGAGTACGCCCTCCTTGGACCGTGGATATCCGACGGGAATTCCCCGCACTGCACCTCCGGCTTTCACGCCGCCGCCACTCCCACCCGGGGATGAAGTGATGTTGGGGGTGTCGGACGGCCTCTGACCGGAAGTAGATGAGCCATTTCCGGAAAGGCTGGACAGAAGTACCCCAACGACGAGGATCGCTGCGAATCCAAGACCGGCAATTCTCGCGCGGCGCCACGGTGAAATTTCTCCCGCAGCCGCAGACCCTGCGGAATCGGGCACTAGAGATCGGGTGCCAACCCGAGCCTTTTCCTGACTTGTCACTGGACCTTGTCCCCCATGCCGTAGACGATCTTAAAGATCGTTGCCATGGTGGCTACCACGAACAGGCCGACCAGTGCACTGGCGACCTGAGTCTGGCCCTTCTTGGTCTCCATGGTGTTCGCCTGAGAATTTCCGACCCTGATGTGCATCGCGCCGACAACTGCCGTTCCCAGGAGAAACAGGATGACGCCGGCCATGACGACGCCAATCACCTGTTGAGCTGGTTGCTGGAGTGTTGAGAACGGCCCCCAGCTCGGCGTAATGCCACTCAAGAGGCCACCGATGCCTCCGCTTTCCTCTTGTCCGGACTTGGCTCCGGCTGTCACCGTCGTGCTGTGAAGAAGCGTCAGCATCTCCGTCCCGTCCCTCCAGGTCACCGTTGACGGATCTCCTAGCCGATGAATGGCGCAGCGTGCGGAAATGCGAGAAGAGTCCTCCCGTGTGGCGGGAATGGAATCGTTCAGGAGCTGACCTTGTAAATCCTGCTACCCCGCATGCCGTTCGCTGAATTAGGATCCCCTTCTTGTGGCACTTGCTTCTGATCCCTTTTCCAGGTCAGAACCGTAGGGACCTCGAAGCGGAGGGCAGTACGCGCGGCCGGAGAAACGAAGTCATTTCCCGCACTCCGGGAAAAAATCTTCATGTTTCCCGCAGTGCGGACGTCACCCCTGCGGACGGCACGTACACCGGAGGAAGAACTAGTGCCCGTTTTGCAGCGAATAGCCGTGCTCGGCGCAGCCATGCTGCTTGCCCTTGTGATGTTGATCGGCCTAGCCCTGCAAGCAGTCTTCTCAAGCCCAGAATCCGTCGCGAACGCCCAGACATGCGAGGTTCCCCTCAAGCCCTTCGGGGACGGCACCGACGGCACCGGCCCGCAGGGCCCCGAGGTGAAGTTCGACGGGGAAGCCAGGATCAGCAGCACTACACGCGTCACCGTGCCACTGCGCCCCGAAGGCCCTCAGGAACAGCCCAAGTGGAGCACCTCGCGGGAGCGAAACGCCGCCGTGATCACGAACGTAGCGCGCACACGTCACCTCAACCCACGCGCAGCCGTGATCGCTGTAGCCACCTCGATGCAAGAGTCAACGCTGGACAACCTCAACGGGGGTGACCGCGACTCGGCGGGGCTGTTCCAACAGCGCCCGTCACAGGGATGGGGAACCCTCGCGCAGGTCACAGACCCGATCTACGCCGCAAACACCTTCTACAATCACCTGGTCAAAGTCGCCAACTGGCAGACCGACCCCCTGACTCAGGTAGCGCAGAAAGTCCAGGCATCCGGGCATCCCGAGAAGTACGCCAAATGGGAGTCCAGCGCAGGTGCGCTCGTTGCCAAGACGTGGGGGACAGAAGCCGTCACTTCTACCACTGACGGTTGTACCGGTGACATGGACGCACCGGCCGGCAAGTTCAACGTCAAGAACCCCCGCGCCCCGGCACAGGCCATACAAGCCGCCCGCAAGGCTCCGAACATCCCCCTGCCGCTCCAGACCTGCAACTCCGTGGGCACATGGCGCCGTTGCTGCGACAACTTCGTCGCCCAGGCCTACGGCTATGGCAGCAGCGGCTCTGCGACAGCCAACGCCCACTGGGACCGCCTCGTATCCGCCGGACTCGCGCACGCCGGATCCAACACCCCGCCTCCCGGGGCCCTGCTCTTCTACGCCACCAACGACCCTGCCGGCCACGTCGCCCTCTACCTCGGCAACGACCTCGTCGCCTCCAACGACATCAAACGCAGCGGCTACATCGACATCGTCCCCCGCAAGGAACTTACCCACGGCGCCTGGAGACTGCGCTACCGCGGTTGGACCGAGCCTTCATTCCCCAGCGCCGGCGGCAAGTCCTCGATCTGAACCACCATCACCCCAGAGCGACCTGAGCCAAGGAGAACCATGACCACCGCGACACCCCCGATCCCCGTCCACATCCTCGACGAGACGACCGTGCACATCCACGGAGAGCCGATCGCCGTTCCACCAGGAGTGAACCCCGATCAGGCCGTCATGAGCTACCTCCACCTGGAGGCGGCCGGCGTCGGACACCCGATCAACGCCCAGATTGACGACCGTCGCTACGGCGTCCAGGCCGCACTCATTGTCAACCCAGACGGGACCACAGCCACCGCGACAGGCCCCCAGGCCGCTGTGACAACGAACATGAAGCAGCCCGGGCCGGCCAGACAACCCCTCACGGACATCCACACACTCGCTATTCAGGGCAACGTCGAGGAGGCCATCGAGCGCACCAACGGGCTTCTCCTCCAGCTCTCCGCCGACCCGTCGCGTGGCTCTGAACACGCCGACACGTTGGAAGCAGCCGAAACACGCGCCCACCTGGCGTGGATCAAACGAGACTACACGTGCGCATACCAGACCTGGAGCTGGATCGCCGCCACCTGGCGTGAACTCCTGGGCCCGTGCCCAGGAGGCCCGACCCACAACCACACCATGTGCCGCCGCATTGCCATCACCACAAGCAACGCCGCCACCGCATGGATGCAGCTTCCCGCTCAGGAAGCCACTGAAGCCTCCGGTGAGGTTCTCGCTCTGCTTGAGCGAAACTCCGGAAGTTCGAACACACCTGCCGCACAGGGCATTCGCTCCCGAGGCGCGAAACTGGGTGCACAGAAGCCTTGACAGCACGGTAGTCTGACGCCTCCACGACTAGGCCGCGTTGCCGACAGGAGGACCAGATGGTGCCCTTCATCACAGGGGTGATCCGCAACGGTGCCCTGCTGATCAGCTACATCGCGCCCTTCCTCCTGATCGCCATGGGCCTGGGCACCATTGGCTGGGTGGCCGCGAACGAAGGGCCCTCACCCAGAGTGCTCCCGGGGCTCGCCCTCGTTGCCCTGGGGCTGGCCATCGCCCATCTCGGAGCGCGACTTCGCCGAAGGCAGGCCGGCAGCACCGTTGCCTAGTGAGGAGACCTCAGCGTTCGATTCAGCTGAGACGCCGTTCCTGCGCGGCAGCATTTCGTTGCTGGGCTTCGCGCAGAGCCAGTTCGCGTGCACCCGCAGCACTTGAGGAGGGCCCGGTAGCCCTACGTGGCTGACGGGCTACATCGGGCCGGTTGAGTCGCCGCCCTGCCAGACGATAGACAGCGGACTCCACGCTCGGGGCGATGGAGAGCACCTGGAGGAAGAGCCGCCGGTCGGAACCGTCCGACGGATCCTGAAGACGGTAGAGAATGCAGTAGCGAGGCGGGGGAGGTGAAGCCGAGGGCTCCCGAGCGGGAAGGTGCGCACCACGGACTGCGGTGATGTTCCGCCACCCCGGATCGTGTTCATGCGTGTCAAAACGCAGCACGCGACAATCGCTTAGATCCGGAGCTCCCACACGGGCCTCCAGGGGGCGGCCGACGACCTCGCCCCGAACCAACTGCCCGATGCGCGCAAGTGCAATGTCACGCAACTGCATGTCCTGCTCCATCAGAGCCAGGATGTCTTCGCGTACGGCCGGATGATGGTTTCCCCGATAGCGTGTTCGCTCCCCGCGCATGGCCCCCCGCCCTGGTTGCCGGCAGACCCGGCCTATGGCCGGTCAGCTGTCCCGTTCCCGCGGACCCACGCCGCGAGGTCTTCGTCCGATATCCCATCGCCCGGTCCCGGCGCATCACCCAGCCGCTCGACCGTACGCAGCGCGAGAGCGGCAGAATCCAACTCTCTGCCGAGCCGCCGATACCTGGCAACAGGCACAAGCACGGCCTCGGCAACCCCGTCGTCACCGATGTAGACGTCGGGTGCCTGCTCGCCCTGCTCCCGACAAGCGCGGACCAAACCTCGAAGCAGAGCGGCCGCCTCGCCGGGCGAGTTCACATCCTGCGATTCATCCATGCAGTCACCGTAGCCGTCATGCGACCGCACCGGTATCGCGACGACCAGCACGTTCCGCGGGGCGGGAGGTCCAGGCGCCGCGCAGGGCGACTTCTGGGCGGATCTCCAGACCGAACGTGTGGGGCACGGCGTTGTCCGCGCTGTGGAGGCCCCCCGCAACAGATGAGTGTGGGCGATCGGCCGAGCGCGGCGAGAGCGCGGTGCAAGGAGCAGGAATGTCATTGAACTGTGAGAACGCGCGGACGGAGATCCCGCCCCAGGGGAGCTTCGTCACCCCTCGTACCGCCCGGCGGGAACTCGGCCAAGCGACCTTGCCACCCCGGGCCGCCCGCGCGAACTGTTGAAGGAAGGGCGCGACGCCACCACCCCCGCGGTGAGCGTCACATCCAGCTCCGCCCGCCCACGACACACAACCCGTACAGGAGTTCCTGCAGATGAACGTGCTGGAAAAGTGCTACGCCTACACCCGAGCGGACGAAGTCCGCGCAGCAGACTTCTACCCGTACTACCCCATCTTCGACGGGGCAGATCAGGACGGCGGCGTGGCACGCGTTGACGGACGGAGCATGACCAACCTGGGTTCCGGCGACTACCGCAGCTTCACCCACCATCCCCAGGTGAGGCAGGCCGCACGCGAGGCCATTGATCACTGGGGAACCTCTGCAACCGACAGCCGTCTACTCAGTGGCAACCTCGCTTTGCACGAACAGCTCGAAGGGGAGCTCGCAGACTTCTACGGCGCCGAGGCGGCTCTCGTCTACTCGGCCGGCTACCTGGCCAATCTGGGTGCCGTCTCGGCTCTGGCGGGACGGGGCGAGGCCGTCGTGCTCGACCAGCAGGCCCACGCCTCACTGATCGACGGAGCTCAGCTTGCCAGGGCTCAGGGCGCGGCAATGAAGTTCTTCTCCCGCAACGACGCCTCCTCCCTGCACCGCACGCTCACCGAACTCAGCACAACGCCCACACTCGTCTGCGTCAGCGGCCTCCACAGCATGGAAGGGGACATTGCCGCACTGCCGGACCTCTTGCAGATCGCCGACCACCACGGCGCGACCCTCCTGGTCGACGACGCGCACGGCCTGGGCGTGCTCGGCCGCGGCCGCGGAAGCATCGCCCACCACGCGCTCGACGGCCAGATCCCCCTAACCACCGTCAGTTTCAGCAAGAGCCTTGCAAGCCAGGGCGGCGCGGTCCTCGCCGACCGAAAGGTCATCGACTTCCTCCGCCACACAAGCCGACCAGCCATGTTCTCAGCAGGACTCGCCCCGGCAAGCACCGCCGCAGCCCTCACTGCACTGCGCCTGCTGACCAACCAGCCCACCGCGCCACGCGCTCTCGCCCTCGCGGCCCGCCTGCGCACCGCACTGGCGGAGATGGGCTACAGCGTCCCGACGGGAAGCGGCCCAGTCATCCCGGTTCGATTCGCCGACGAGTACATGCTCCTCCTCTCTCACCGCATGCTCACCAACCACGGCATCTACAGCAACCCGATCCTGCCACCCGGTGCCGAAGGCCCTCAGCTGCGCCTCATCGTCACCGATGCCCACACTGATGAGTCCATCACCGCGTGCCTTGAGGTCTTCGCACATCTCCGTGACGACCTCGTCGAGACACCTTCCGCGTAAGTCGATCAGGCGACCGGTGCCGTCGGCCGGCTCACCGTGGCCTTCGAGGTTCATGTGCACGCGATGTTCCCCAGCAGCCGTCTGACACCGCGGCAGCCGTGCCGCGGGGCCAGTCGCCCTTTGGAATTCGAACCACCTGAAGGGAAAGCGATCTGCGAAATCCGCAGGGCGGGAGCCGCAGGCGCTACCCATAGACACGGCCTGCGACTACGTCAGAGCCTAGGGCGCGTCACAGACGAACTCCACGGTTGCGCCGCCCCATAGCCTGCGGTTTCGAGCACGGCCTTGTCGGGGCGCACAGAGCGGGGGACCACCCACCATGGCTTTCACAGCGCTTCACCCGACACGCGGCCGTCTTGACGGCACGCGCGACGACCTCGGCGTCCACTGGTCGTGGACCGCCATTCACCGCAGCCGCCCTGAACTCGCCTGCGTCGAATGTGGCCACAGCATGCGAGCTGAATGTCCACTCCCCGACCTGCGCTTCTTCGCCCATACCCCTGGCGCCCCCGCATGCAGTCTGAGCAGCCGTGAGTCCATCGAACACCACGTGCTCAAACAAGCCCTCGCTCAAGCCGCGCGCAGTGCTGGCCACCACGTGGACCTTGAGGCCAGCAGCCCTGGTGAAGGAATGTGGCGGACTGATGTCCTAGTTACCTCACAGGACGGGAATCGCCGCACGGCGCTCGAAGTGCAGGATCCCCCAATCACCACGCAAGACATCCTCCGACGCAGCAGGGCGTACCGCCGCGACGGCATCAACGTCGCCTGGTTCACCACATGCGACCACGGGCCCCTCTGCGTCGACAACGTGCCGACCGTGCGCATCGAAGCACCAGCGGACCCGTCAGCAGAATGGCTGCTCCCCGCAGCCCACCAGCGTCTGACGACGACCGAGTGTCGCTGCGGCCCCTCTTGGGACCACCCACTTCACCTGCGGTGGTCGGCGCACGAACCCATACTGCTCAGCGAGTTCCTGAAGGAGCTCCTCACAGGACGCCTCATCCACCACACCCAGCTGGAGGCCCGTACTGGGCGGCGATTTCGCGGGTGGGCGAAGACGAGGGACGCACAGACTGACGCGGATCATCTCGAGAGACTCGCAGCCACCACAACGGCGGGCCGAATGCCCCTGTTTCTGAATGCAGCTACAGACGCGGCTCACGACCTCTCGTCCACGACAGCAACAGGGGAAGCCTCAGACCTCGGCCGGCTCCTGGATGCCGCGAGGCGCTGGGGTCACCGATCCACCGGCACCTCCTGCCACCTCGAAGTGTCGACAGCCAACTGGTTGGCCGGCGGACTCATCCTCACTCCTACACGAAGGCAACCGGGATCGGGAGCAACGAGCGACTCCGTCACCGCCGTGGTCCGCCCTCACCCCTCGCGCATCAACTGGGACGGGCCTCTGTGCGAGGTCCCTGTGCTTGTCGGATCCGCAGAAGAGTTCTTCACCCTCAAGCGGGCCGCGCCGCCTGCCGCGCAGATCCTCGTCGTCTGACCGAATCGCTGCGGCCCGACAGGGATTCCACGCAGCCCACGGGATCTTCATGCGCGACAGAGACCAACCTCAGCGTTGAGGTGTGGCACCGCAAGTTCTACGACCGATGATGAAGGCATATAGGGGCTCAGTGAGCGACGTATGGGTGGCCACCAACACCGAGAGCGGCCAAGACTCCCTGCTGCACGCGGATCTCATGCGCCAAGGCCTGATCTTGTCTGAGCAGCGCAGAGTCTTGTACGTGCGCGTGGATAACCCTGAGGGCGGTCCACTTACGCGCCTCGTGGAAAGTCCCTCAGCACTCCGTATAGGCACCGCCTACAGCGAGGTGCCGCCACCCATGCCAACCTGGTTTCAGGCCGACCTCGTGGAGGCCCTCCACCGAGCACGGACGATGAGAACCGAGAGCGACCCCGTTCTCATCGTCCGCGCGGGAGTCAGCGATCAGCACCAGTGGATATGGACGGTGTACCGGTACGAGGAGTTCCTCGACCGCCGGGCCGTCAAGGCGCCCCCGACCGACGAACGCGGCTGACCAGCGCGGCTCGGTGACGCCAGCCGGCCCACAGCACCGAGCAGTGTCAGGCATTGGTGCCCAGCGGGAAGCCACGGGCGCACACGGAGGCCAGCAGGAACAGCCGTCTTGCAGAGGCGGGCTTCTGCAAGACGGCGGCCAGTCCGGGCCATCCGCACTGTGTAGAGAACGGGGCTTCGCCTCACCGGCCGGTGCCACTGTGCCGAGAACTGCCCGGATTGGCGGATCCGTGTTCCTGGGTGCGGGACGCGGGTGATGACGCCTTCCGTGACCACGAGGACGCCTCATCTCGCCTGGCGCCTTTGAGCGGCCGCTGTGTGGCTCAGCTCATGGGCATAGATGTGCCGCCCGGATGACGAAGGCAGCTTGGCCGACTGGATCACCGTACGCATCAGCTGATAGCCAGATTCCTCGACACCGGCAGCGGTGCGTCGGTGTACGAGACCAACGGTGGGCGCATAGGACGGAACACTCGGTACCGGGCCACCGCCGCGTTAGGCGAACGTGTTCCAGCTGCTGGCGCCTCGGCCAGCGGTGATCCGGGCGCCATGAACCTCGTGGCCGGCATGAGCCCGGGCGCGACGGCGCTGTGCCGCGTCCAGTCGCAGTCAGCCGTCAGTTCTCTCAGCTGCACCGGGGACCGGGTGGCGGCTTGGGGGGAAGTATGGGTTGGCGTTGGGCCTGAGGCGGGCCCGGCTGCGGTGAACAGGAACGTGAGGAGCGGACATCCGGGTCGTCCGTAGGCTGCTGCCCGATCGACCTGAGCCGTTCGGCGGAATCTTCCATGAGCTGTTGCCCGACTGCGCGGATCCGATCTACGGAGGATTCCACAGCCGCCTTGGTAACCGGCCCGTTCTCACGTAGCTCGCCTATCTCGTCGTAGAGGATGCGATAGTCCGCGGTAGCTTGCTGGGGATACTCGGGTGCTATCGCCGCTGCCACAGGCCTGCCGAACGATACTTCTTGCACGATGTCTCGGTGCGTGCCGCTGCGCCAGGCCATGCCGGACAAGTTGATGGCGATGTCTGCAGGATCCGTGTACTCGACGTACTCCGCGGTCGACTCGTACTGCGGCATCCCGTCGCCGATCAGTGGCAGACCTTGGTAGATGACATGCGTGGCCGACCGCGGTGAGCCGCTTTCAAGGAACAATTCCTGCTGGACGACATCGTCGAAGGCTGTACGAGGGTCGGCGTTCCAGAAGCCAGAGAAGGCTGTGTTGCGGGGCAGGTTCCCATGCCCGATGTGGGAGAGCAGCGCGTGTGCCCGGTCCGCGGCGGGACGGTCTGAACGGTGGACGTACCGGTGCAGCCCCGGGGGCAGGTACACCAGCTGTCCTGCATACAGATCCTGTCGGGCAGGATCCAAGGCTGCTACAGCCGCCCGGCTCACGTACACGGAGTCGTAGCGATGGAACTCCTCTTCCAACCGCTGTTCGTACCGGTACTCGGCCTCACGGTTGCCCAGCAGCCCGTACTCCCGGTTCCAGTCCGCGTTACGTTGCCGGTCGGCGCCGACGCGGGACGCTTCGAAGAAAGCCGCCCACTCCTGAGGCGGACGGTTGTGAATGTTCCGCCCGGGCGCGGGATCCCGGTATCTGTTCCACCAATGGCCCCATCGCGCGTCCGCCGGCCGTGGTCGATCCACGCGTCCGGGTACGTGTCATACACGGCGTCCATCATCATCGTGGCCAGACCCCGGCCCCGAAACTCCGGAGAGACGAACAGGAGTGAGATCTCCACGGCCAGAGCGTCGGGATGCGTGTAGAAGTTGATGTTGCCGACAGCACGCCCGTTGCTCACCGCGATCACATGGCGGCCCGGCCAGCGGTGCTCGGGCTTCCCCTTCCAGTCCATGAAACGCAGCGACACAGCTCCGCCGGGCGCGGGTCTCGATGCCACGAAATCAGGAGGGACGAGCCCGGGTCGGGCGGGAGGCAACTACTCGCGCCTGCACATCACCGTTGCCAGGCAGCGCTCTCAGCAGTGCCTCGGCCTCGCGTGCCAGGCGGCTACGAGAGTCACCGGGGGAGAGGCCCGGCATCTGGGAGAGATCAACCTCGGCCACGGCCTGGATGGTCACCGTCACCATCGAAGAGCCCACTGCCGGCCCCTGCTCGGGATGGGAGCGGACGTCAACGACACATCTCACCTCGCCGAGGGCATCAGGGTCGTAGGGGGACGCGTAGCGGATCTCGGCTTCCCCGCTCAGAAGAGCCATGAGCCGGTCAACCTCAGCAGGCGATCCAGTCATTTCCAGACGGGTGAACGATGGAACAGGGGGCGGCGAACTCAACTTATCTCAACTCCCTTGATGCCAGCGCTAGAACACAGGGTAGGCCTCCTGGGGTTCGGCATCATGTGTTGTCCGGAGAGCGCGTGCACGTTGAGCGAAGTGAGAGCGCTCGAAGTGGTGCGGGCCATCGACGACGACGTGCGGTGCTCGGTCCGTGGAGAGATGATGGCAGGTTGATCCGAGAGGCCGATGCCGCGTTGGCGTCCGATGGCTGTCCGCGCTGAGTGTTGGCGGCCGCGCAGATAAGTTCCGACGTAACGGACCCATGATGTCTCCGCCCACCTTGTCCTGCCGTTCGGCGACCGGACGACGAGCCAGCGCCCTGTTCAGGTATTCCGTGTCGGTGATGTCTCTGCGGCCCATCTGCGGTGCCCGCTGTGTGCAACCCAGCGTCTGGCCCCGCTCCTCACCCGAACCACGCTGACTGGGTTCGACGGCGGCGCCGGCCAACACCAGTAGCCCCGAAGACACCATTGGCAGCGGCAGTGATGACCAGCGCGAACGCTGGCTGAATCAAGGCCACAGGTCGGCGGAGTTGGAGATTCTCATCCCAGTGGCTCACCACGCCCCTGGGCCGCACATGGACCTCCGGCGACGTCTTCACGGTGCACCTGGTCCATCCCCTCCTGCGGGAGGTTGGGATTGCGTCTCCCGTCCTCCGGGAGCCGCACAGCGTAGGGCTGGCCCTGCGTTGTCGCCATCAAGGCTGCCCCTAAGTCTCGGACCGGACACCAGTTCATGTGGCCTGACCCGAAGGAGATCCAGCATGGCGTTGATGAGCGTGCGTCGTACCTTGCCCGCCGTCTCCATTGCGACGGTCCTGGCTATCGCGGCCGCGGTCCCGGTCGCCAGCGCGTCCGCGGCCGGCCCGGTCGGCGCGAATGCCTGCCAGGGCTTCTCCGACCCGCAGCACAAGACGGTGAAGGTCGCTGCCCTCAACCTTCGGATCGGACCCGGCGTCGGCTACCGGGCCAAGGGATCCCTCGCACGGGGGGACCGCCTGTTCGAGGAGTGCTACCGCGACGTCAAGAAGGACCGCTGGTACCACGTCAAGCTCCTGGCGAAGTCGCACAACGGCCTGCCCAAGGGGGCTACGGGATGGGTCAACCGGAAGTACGTCCGCGACACGTACTGATCACCGGGCGCACGTCAGTGGGCCTCTGAAAATTCTCATTGCTCCGCTTCAACGTTCTATCCGCCCGCATCGCGCCCAAGCGATCAGGCGACCAGCCCTCTTCCACACCGAGAAGGACAACAACCATGAAGCTTCGAACGCCCACCCGCCTCGCCGCCACGGCCGCGCTCGTGCTCTCCGCAACGGCGGGACTGGTCGCGACCACGGCCTCGGCGGCCAACGCCGCCAGCGAGCCGACCTCCTGCACGACCCGGTTCGCCGACCACCCCGGAACGATCAACGCCAACGCGTTCAACTTCCGCAGCGGCCCCAGCTCCAGCTACTGGAGCAAGGGCTACCTCTACAAGACCGACAAGATCAGGCTGAAGTGCGCCCGCAGCGACTGGTACTACGGCACCCTCACCGCCCGCTCGAAGTCCGGCCTCCCCAAGAACACCAACGGCTGGCTCCACCGGAAGTTCCTTCTCCACCTGGCCTGACTCGCCACCAGCATCACCGCGAGCTTATGGGTTCCCGATTCCCGTGTCGGAATCCACTCCGCTATGTCGGATAGCCAGGTCACGGCAATGTGTCCCAGCTACCCGACTAAGTCGGAACTGTGTCGGATCCGACATCGGATCGGAGGCCCCGACGGAAACTTCGAGAAAACTAATGCAACGAATGGAGAGTAATGCGCGCACGAATAGCAGCTATGGCGTTGACAGTCTCGACCACGCTTCTGGTGGGAGCGACGGTTGCCATCGCTCCGGCCGCGGCCGCCGTCGGAGGTAACTCCAAGTGCACCGCTGACTCCAACCTCAACGGCAAGGTCTACGTCCGCACTGTGAACCTCCGCAAGGGGCCAGGCACCTCGTACGGGTCCTACGGGCAGCTGACCAAGGGCGCCCGGGTCTATGTCGACTGCTACCGGCAGCTGGACATCACCAAGCAGCCTTGGCTCTACATCAAGGTCAATTCCGGCGCCCACGCCGGTCAGCGCGGCTGGGTCCGCAATGACCTCATCAACTGGCCGCTGTAAGGCCCTTCCCATCCATCAGCCAGATGTGAGATTCCGAATCCCGCGTCGGAATATGCAGGTAAACCCCCTGTGTCCGCATCCGGTTTTCGTCCTGCGTTGCGAGAACCGACACGGAGACGGGACAAAGACGACGACACACCACGGGAATCGCCCGACAGGCGCTGGTCAGAACAGCGGCCTCCGACTGGCGGGTAGGGAATTTACAAAGCTGTAGGTTCCCAGGCTCCGTGGCCACAGGCTCCGGTGTCAGGTCAAACGCTGAGCGGCACGGACCCCGTCAGGACTCAGCGTGACCACACCACCATCGAGCCGCGGATGGACAACAGCGAGCGTCGGTCCAACTGCAACGGCTCCCGCCAGATGCCGCCCATCACCTTCAAGGCCGCAAGTGGCAAGGCGCTCGCGGACACCGAAATCCACCTGGACCGGGACTTCGATGGCAAGGGCTAGCACAGGTGCCAGTACACCGGGCTCCCGGTGATCTAGGGACTTCACCCACGGCCGAATAGCCGTAAGCACCCAGAGTCCCCTCCACTCCCGCCATGCGCGGCCCGCCATACCCCGACCACTCGCCGCGTACTCGAAACAGCCACCTTCCGTTCCGTCCAAGGAGCCCTGTCCATGCGTTCCCGCACCCTCCCCCCGATAGCACGCCCTGCCTCCGTCGTCGTGGCCGCGGCAGTAGCCGGAACCCTTGCCTGGGGCGCACCCACTGCATCGGCGGCACCCCAGGCCGACCGCTTCGGACCTGGCTACGCCATACCCGATTCTCAGGGGAATGCTGCTACCAGTCACATCGGCGCATACGGCCCGCCGGGAGTACAGGTCTTCGGCGATATAGAGACATACTGTGCAGATCCCGAGAAAAGGGGACCTGGCGGGGGAGACAGGTATGGAGCCCCCGTAGCCACCAGCCACTGGACCTCCTCGGTGACAGGCAAACAGGTCCCCGCCGCCCAGATCTCGTACGCGAGCTACGTGATTGGCCGGTACGGCCAGACACGGAATGCTGCGCAGGCTGCCGCTGTGGACGCAGCGGTATATGAGATGCTCGCCGGCGGCACGTACGGGATCAACGGTACGCGCGGCAAACAGCGCCTGGCCTACCCGAACGTCTCCCCTTCTTCGCGTGGCCTGGCGCTTGGCTACATCGCCGAGGCCAAGAAGTACGCCGGCCCCTACACCCTCGCCGTCACCCCCAAGGTAAAACAGACGCCGCCAGGGCAGAAGATCGAGGTCACCGTCGCGGTCATGGCCACCTCGTCCGGAGCAAAGGTGCCCGGAGTGAAGGTCACACTCACGGAGGCCGGCCCCGACGGCGAGCACGGGCAGGTCACCACGGGTAAGAACGGGGAGGCGACGTGGTCGTTCACGGCTGATGAGAAGGGCGAGGCCAGCGTCTCCGCAACCGCATCTGAACTGCCCGGCTCCCAGCTGAAGGTCCTCAACCCCGTCGACACCCGGGCCCAGCGCATGCTGCTGACTGGCGACACCACGACGGCCAAAGCAACCGTCAGCGTGGATGTCATCCCGGCCTCCGGAGGAGTGCTGATCCGGAAGAAGGACCCGGAAGGCACCAAGCTGGCCGGGGCCACATTCCAGCTGCTCGCCCAGGACGGCGATATCGTCGCCCAGGGCAAGACTGACGCCGAGGGCGTCCTCGCCTTCGAGGGCCTGCCCCCCGGCTCCTACCGACTGCGCGAGATCGATAGCGGCAGCCCCGCCCACGGCACGGTCCCCGACCAGGACATCACCATCACCGAAGGGAAGAACTCCGCCGCCAACCCGATCGTCGTCATCGACCCATTCAAGCCAGCCGAACTCCAGCTGAAGAAGATCGACAAGGACAGCCACAAGGCGCTACCGGGCGCAGTCATCAACATCGCGGCGGACAAAGTCGACGCCGGCGGACAGCACGTTCCCGGCAAGAAGGTTGCCACGCTGACGACCGGTGCGGACGGCACCGCCGCGGCCAGCCTCGAAGTCCTGTTGAGCGCTGGCACAAGATACTGGGCGACCGAGATCAAGGCCCCAGCCGGCTACGAACTCAACGCGAGCGCACAGCAGTTCACTGCCAAGCCCGGCGCCCTGGTCGCCATCACCATCGAGGACGCCAAGACCCCCCACCCCCCGGCACCTTCTCCTCCTCCCGCCAGGCCCAAGCTGACCGCCCCGGCACCCGCTGCCGCACCGCAGGCCCAACTTGCCCACACCGGCGGCGGCAGCATCCTCTGGGCGGTGACCAGCGGCGCGATCCTGCTGGCGGGCGGAAGCGCCACGATCTGGGCATCCCGCCGCCGCCGCGGCACATCCGACACATCCGCCCCCTGACACCCAAAGCCGGCAAACGCGCTCTTCCCAGCCTCGCCCCATCCAAACCTGCGAGCACAACAGGAGAACAACGCCCCTGCCCACAGCGCCGGCCGATCACCCCGAACCCGGGACGACCCAATGGGCCCACACCGTGCCAAGGCGCTGCATCACCGCCGACCGCAAGCCCGGCGGGACCGTGCTCGACCATTCAGCGGCTCCGGCACCACCGGACCGGCAGCCCGGCAGCTCGGCCGGCGGTACGTCGGCACCGACCTGAATCACAACTACCACCAACTGGCCATCGACCGCTTCGCCCCCACCAACTCCCCGCCGACAACGGAGCCGCACAATGAACCACCCGAGATCCGAGCCGTCACCGGCCCTTTTGGTGATCGGCTCCGGAGACCGCGACTATCGCGGCTACGCTCTGCAGGCACTCGCCAAGCAATGCCGAGTGATACTGATCGACTCCACCGTCCCGACATGGCAGCGCCCCTACATCGCGGGACATCTGGTGGCCGACCTCCGGGACCAGGAAGCGGTCCTGGCCGCAGCCGAGACCGCCTCCGCCAACTTCCGGGTCGAAGGCGTGCTGACCTGGCACGAGTTCGCCGCAGTCCACGCGGCAACCACCGCACGAGGCCTCGGAGTGCCTGGTTCGGAACCTGCGGGTGTACGGGCCTGCCGTAACAAGGCCGCAGCCCGGGCAATCTTCGACGCCCATGGTGTGGCGTCGGCGCGGTGGGCGCCTGTGAGCGACCTCGCCGACGTGCGGATTGCAGCCCACGACCTCGGCTACCCCTTCGTTCTCAAGCCAGCCTCCGCGGCCGGAAGCGCGGGAGTGATCAGGATCGATCGCCCTGCTGACCTCCACGAAGCCCTCGCCTTTGCCGCAGCGGCCGCCGCAGGGCAAAGTCAAGAAGCCCAGGGCATGCTCGCCGAGGAGTACTTGGACGGACCAGAGGTCAGTGTTGAAGTTGTCTCCCACCAGGGCCACCACACAACTGTCGCAGTGACCCGCAAGCAACTCGGCGCCCCACCGTACTTCGAGGAGACTGGCCACCTCGTCTCACCGGCCCTTGACGGGCCGGAGACGGACGAAGCCGCCCATGTCGCTACCCAGGCCCTGGACGCCCTCGACATCACCCACGGCATCAGCCACGTCGAGCTGCGCCTGACTCGTAGCGGCCCTCGAATCGTAGAAGTCAATCCCAGGCTCGGGGGTGACCTGATTCCTCACCTCGTGAACCTGGCCACCGGAATCGATCTGATCCGCGCCGCCGCCGACCTCGCCCTCGGCCGAGTCCCCGACGTGCGTCCGAAACGCCACGCGTCCGCCGCTATCGGATTCCTATACCCGACCAGCGCCGGACAGCTGCGGTCCCTGACCGTGGACCCATCACTGGCGGCGCACACGTGGTGCGAGCGAGCCGTACTCGAACAGCAACCCGGTGCCAGCGTTGCTCCCCCACCCGGCTCCGGGCTTGACTCCCGACTGGCCCCCACGTCGTGGTGACCGCCGAGACACCGAGCCAGTGTCGAAGCCGACTGGATCGCGCCCTGAGATCCGTGCATGCGGACATCGCCTCGCCCGCGGCGCCTCTCGGCGAAAGGGCAGCCATCTGATGCCCACCACTCTGGCCCCACAGCCCGCGTCCCAGGTGACTGCCCGCTGGCACACCGATGTCGATGCCGCTCCGCCGGACACCCAACGCCCCCCGCACCCATCGCGCACCCGCGCATGGGCGAAAGCCTGGCAGCAGGTCACTACCGAACGTGTCCTGTCCCACCAGCACGTGCACCTCTTCGATGAGACCGCCGGCATCAGTGAGACGGTCTCCTACTACCACGTGGATCCAGGAGGAAGCCCGTACTGGAACTCGCAGGAGACCGATGCGGCCATGGCACCGGTATGGCCCGGCCCCGTGCTCTGGGCAGGAAGCCCCCACGCCGAATACGGAGGCGCAGGCACATCGACATCCCCCCTCGCCCGCGCTGCCATCAGCGCCGGTCAGGACCTCGCCGCCCAGTACGGGGCTTGCGCCGTCGCCTTTCCTGGACTCACCACTGCGCAGGCAGCCCTCCTCTCCGAAGCTGGCCCGGACACCCCGCTCAACATTGCAACCGATGTTGCCTTCACACGCCCTCTGGGCAACGACCTCGACAGCTGGTGGGCTGGCATACCTACCCGATACAGGCGCGAGGCCCGCCGACAGTGGCGCCGCGGCACGGAAGCAGGACTCCTCCTCAGGCCTCTCACCGGCACCTCGATCCGCGCCGCTCTGGGGACCTTCACCGACCTCGCCAACGGCACGGCAGACCGTCACGGAACCCACCTTTACGGACATGAGATGCTTTACCACCTCACCGACGTCCCCGGCGCAGTACTCCTCGCTGCGACGCACGACCAGCATCTCGTCGGAGGCCTCTACGGATGGCTGCATCATGACTGCCTCTATCTGTGGGCATCAGGGATCGACTACAGCCACCCCGCCGCTCGCTGGACCTATACCTGGCTGATGGGAGAGGCCGCGCGATGGGCCATCGACCACCATGCGACCAGGATCGACGCAGGACGATGGAACTGCCGGGCCAAGACCCACCTTGGCTACCAGCCCCAGATATTGCGCACCGTCGTCAGCTTCACTCAGCCCAATCAGACGGCTGCTGCTGCACTCACGCGCCTGTCCAGCCGACTCGAAGTGTCCGCCACCCCCTATCTCACCTCCGGAATTCGATGGTGACCCAGCCCTCGCGGTTAGTCTGGCTGAGCGAGGCTGCAACGCTGCCGAACCCGATCACGCGGTCGGTCACACAGACCCGGATTCACTACGCATGCAGCTTGCCCAGGCGCCAACAGCGGAGGACCAAAAGTCGCGGGACCACCGAGCAGAGCGCCATGTGACTCCCGAGCCTGGTTCACGGGGACCTCACGGGCCTGCTCGACGGGTGATCACACTCAACTTGAGCCTACGCATAAACGCCTCTGCCAAAGGCCTGTGAAGAGCCTGGCCATCACGGCCGGCAGACGCGCTGCCCAACCCGGTGCAGTTGAGGGAAGGCTCTCGGTTCGGCAACGGCCGAAGCGGAGAGTGTAGATCCCCCGAGCACGGCCCAGCGCCAGAAGCCGTGCCTGCAGCAGCGCTGCGCATCACTGCCCTGCCATGCCGCAGCCCCATCCCATTGCCCCAATCTGCATTGCCGGCTGCTGCACGTCGAGCTGAGCAAAGTTGCAGGTCAGAGTGTCATCCAGGTGAGGAAATCCGGCATAGGTTGTTCGCCCGGAAACATGGCGGCCGGGTATTCACCCGACGGGCAGACCGGCATGGACGGCAACACTGGCGCCATCAACGGGGCATCCACACGATTCCACCTGGCAGGCCAGTGATCCCCTTGCCTGCCAGGTCAGACATCCACCGACTGGCGAACTCCGGTCCCGCGACCAGCAGCCCCCAAGACCCTAATCCCGCCCGACTCCCGGAACACCATCCGCCGTACCACAACCTCCTCGAACGGCACTGATGCGATGTCACGCCAAGGAAAACCCACCGATACACATTCGCGCGCTCAGCAGCCGCAACGGGAAGCGCAGAACACCGCGCCTGGGAACCACTTCACGCCCTACAGGCCGACGCATTCCTACGAAGGGCTGGGCCCGCTGGCCAGCGCCGTCCTAGCCATGCAGGCACACCTCAACTCGATGTCCAGGCCGTGGTCGAGGGGGATCCACGAGCGGCACATAAGAGAGGGCATCGGCATCTCGCCCACCCGGTACTGGCAAGTCCTCACGACCTTGCTGCGCAGCCCCGAAGCGCGCAAGGCCGAGCCGATCGTTATGCGTCTCCTGGAAGAGAAGCTCAATCGCAGACGCATCGCTCGAGGTGAACCCCCGCTGAACGTGACAAACGGCCCCATGGCTGGCCATGAGGGCTCCACCTCCAACGGCCAACAGTTGCCGTGAACTGCTCGCGGTCGACCCGGCGAAGGCGGAGTGAGCCCGCATTTCGCCCCGGGGGTTGACGCCGAGGACGCACTTGCGGCCACCGCCCTGCCGACGAAGTCGTCCCAACGACGGCTTTCCGCATGCGAGTTCCCGCACTCCGGATGGCACGGTGGCCTCACGGACACCGACTGCCTGGGTGACCGCCCTGATCCTGCGCGGGCGAGCGACCGGCCTCCACCTCCTATCTGCAGACGGCGCTGCCGCACGTCGAGAGGCCGGAGTCGCCCCGAAACTCGCTGACAGTTGGGCCTGATACTCCTCCAAACTGCGTACCCGAGTGTGCGGCGCTATGTCGTCGACAGGCGCGGGGACCGGTTGGAGCGGGCTCTCATCGTGCGCGAGGCCACATTTTGGCTGGTCAGAGCCACACCCACATCGTTCCGATACCCGTACTGTCCTCCATACGGCCCACCAGCGGCCGGTAGACCGCTCCCGTAACGCGCCGACCATGTCGCCGACGCCGCCGAGGCAACCCGAGCAACGGGTACTGCGGTCCCCGACCCACAGGACAGATGGGAATCCCACGTGCACCAGCCGCACTCTGCCTTCGGGCAGCACTACGACCTTGTCGCCCGAGTCCGGGACCTGATCAAAGAATTCGGATATGCCACACCGACCGTGGAGCCCGATCCCACGACGGGCACCCCCGCATTCACCTACACGATCGGCCTCCGACTCCACACAGCCCATGACGGATACGAACTGGTCACAGCGGGGCTCCCCGCAGACCTCGCCGGATCAATAATTCAGCGCACCGTTGAATGCCTTGCTGCCCAAAACATCATCCCTTCCCATGGCCTGATCCTCCCCCAGATAGCGGGTGAGTACTCGGTCCGTCTGCACCGCGCGCGCAACTGCGATTGGTTCATCAACGGCATGCGCACGCTCGCCACCCCGGCAGACCCTGAGGTTTGGCAGATCCTCGTTCCGGACAAGCACGGCGTCTTCCCGGGTGACACGGACTACCCCGCTGACCAGTTGCGCGCTCAGCCCCTGCTGTAATCCGGCACCCGGCCCGGGGCGTACCGACGGACGCCCCGGGCCAAGGCTAGGTAAGGACTGCGTAACGAGCAGGGGCCGTGGCTCCGCGTTCGTGGTGATGCCCGTCGAGCGCGCACTCCTACACATGGAGATGGCTGCCCATCGGGCGGCACGCCGCAAACGCCCTACCTCGTAGCCCTCAAGCCACGGACCCAGATATCGCCTGGCGGCACGCGCATCCAGAGACGCGGCACCGCGCCGCCGCCTGGCGATAAGGCCATCCGCCCCCTTCGACCTGACAGGGACACAGTCGCTCGGCGCACCCATGGCCTACATACAATCCCTCATGTCTACTGCGTCCTCGACCGCGTTTCCGCTGGTCAGAGCCTCCACCGCGCGAGACTCAACGGAGTAGCGTCAGGGCAACTTGACCAACCGAAGAGCCCGACGGTGATTGTCACTCTCCGCAATGGGTTCTCGTCTGACTTTCCACGTCCCTCGCACCCCCGACGTTCGAGTCGGGGGTGCTGTCGTGCGCGGCGGTGCGCGGGCCCGACGCCCGAGCGCCCCGCCCGCCGCCCAACCAGTTTCCCGGTTCACCGCCAAACGATGACTGGCACCGCAACACCACTGTGTCACCTACGTATTGGCTGGTCAGAGGCATGCTGTGGTGTGGCGTTCGGCTGTAGGTTTTGGATTGTGCCGGAGGGGCGGACGACGCCTTCGAGCCCCGCCCCTCCCGCCAATCACCGCCTCGCCGTGACTCCTCACTCTTCTTCGCTCTGTCACTCCGCTCAATGACATGGGAGATCCCTATGGACAACTGGACTTGGTTCGACCCGACCGTGGGCGTGCTGCTCATGCACCCCAGTGAGATCACAACGGGGATGTGTCTGGCCCATGAGGTCGCGGCCCCCGACGGCAGCCGGGATACCGTCCTGAGGCCGGTGTGGGGCATAGGCTGCGGTGGAACCCATGAGCACCCCGGCGGGATCCGCTACAACTTCCGGACCATGGACGGCGAACTGATCACGGCGTCGTCGAATTCTCGGGTGTGGGCGGTGCCGGAGATCCTCCCCGAAAACCTTCCCCCATACGGCGGCATGTGGATCACCAACCAGAAGTTCGGGATGCACGACCACAAAGCTGGTGTTCTGGGGGACCGGTACTTCTACCAGCGCACATGCGCTCTGGACACGTTCACGGCTCCTGACGGGCGGGCATACCGGCTCCTGGAAGGCCGCAGCACCCGCCACGACAACCGCCTTGACCCCGACGAGGGGCGTTGGCACTGCTACTGGGTGTACCGATGGGAGCAGGGGGTGAAGTGGCTCGGACCGAGCCGCGAAGTCTCGGATCTGGCCTATGAGCAGTTCGAGATGATCCGCAAGGGACGCGCCTGGTGACAACCGTGCACAGCACCCGAAGTCGGGCCGATCTGCGAGCGACGAGGACGGCGACTTCGGCACCGCCCTCGACGGGCCCCAAACGTTCCATCCCCTCGCAGGCCCCCCGCGCCATAGCCGAGGACGCCCACACCCAGCACTGACCCAGGCCACCGCACGTCCTTGTCCGCGCCCCGACTCGGGCAGGGACGCGCGGAGCCCCAGACATTCCGCTGACAAATCCCTAACCACCGATTACCGCAACTCCTCAGTCAGCAGCCGAAGCGTCCCCAGAGAACCAGGCAGCCATTCATTCGGAGCCACAAACGGCAAACCACATCAGCCACCCCCAATCCTCCTGGACCACCTCACCTTCTTTAAGGACCACCATGCTCAGCACCATCGTGACGCCCATCTCGCACTCAGCCACCGTCCTCTTGGCCACCCTGACCGCCGTCGGCGTCTCTGCCTACTTCGACCACGAGGAACGCGTGATCTTCGCTCACCCTGCGGCAATCCCGCAGGAACAGGCCCTCGACCACATGCACGTCATGCTCGACTGGGAGACGACGGACCCGGAGCAGCCCTACGCAGACCGCGCGCTCCTGCGCGCCACGATCTGGCAGCCGGACGGCGTCCCCGACTTCCACCCGATCGATACGGTCTACACAACCCCTGCCCGCCGCCCCCTGGCCCAGGAGGCCGAAGCGTGCGCGCGGGCCGTCGCGCAGTGGCTGGCCGAGCCAGGCACCACCGCCGGCTCCGTGCTACTGGCCGCGCTCGCAGAGTACGGCATCACCCCCGGCAACGGACTGCCAACTAACTCCGGTCAACCCGCCGACACCTTCGACATCCCGGTGCCGTTCTCCCGCGACAACTGGGGACGGCTGTCCATCGCCGACCGATCGTGCTCGGTCCGGCACGTCCCAGCCGCGCACACTGGCTGGTCGATGTTCCTGCACGACGAGCGTGGAGAGCCAGTCGGTGACCCCGTGTTCATCACCGGGACCGGCGGTCTGGTGGACTGCACCGAGGAATCTGCCGCGCTCGCCGCGGTCGTCGCCGATTGGCTCACCTCACCCGTCTCCCGGCACTGCGACTGCTACGCCCAGGAACGCCACGCCCCCCATCACGACCGCAAGTGCAACCGGTACCGGCGACCGTGATCACCCGACTGGAAACGTGGTGGAGCGTCGGCGTGGAGTCCTTCGCCGACGACGGCGGATACGACCGGGCCGAGGTACCCCGAGAGTTACTCGAATACATCACCGCGTCCATCACCGACATCAAGGCGCTGGACGAGGCCGAGGGGTGGGCGTACGGCCACGGCCCAACGCGCCCCCGGGTCATCGGCGGACGGGTGCACATGGCGCTCGCCTGGCGCTTGGAGGTTGACCGTGCCGCATGGGCAGCCGTCCGCGGCCTCGACCCGCGCGGCGGTGTCCGCCACGACTTCGCCGAGCACATCGCGCACGAGCTCATCACCCTCCCCTCAGTATGCGAGACGGACGCGGTAATGACCGCCCGCTACGCCACCGGCCGCGGCATCGTCAGGCGCGCCTGGACCTGGGAGGACCGGCATCCCGACTCCCGCACGACCTGACCGCTGGTCAGTGCCCGGTCGGACCCTCCGGCCGGGCCGGAAGGAAGACACCATCTGACGACCGTCCACGGGCGCGCAGATCCCTGACGCGAACGACAACCTCGTCTCCCGGTACCCCGCCACCCTGCGGCCGAGCGGCCTCACCTCGGCGTTGTGTATTCGCAGGTCAACGAGCTTCCTCGGACTGTTCACCGTGACTAGCGTTCACCGCGTCACAGCCAGCTGTGCCGCTGCCACCGCGGACGCCACGCCACCGAATTCACCACGCGCCGGCCTCGTCACCGCTGGCACCCGACGCAGCGGTACTCACGGCATACCCAGACGCCATGCGGATCATCGTGGCTGGCTGGACTGACACCGGCCTGTGCCGCCCCTAACGCACCCCAATGCGGCCGCCGCCTGCCCGGCGGACGCCCACCTCCTGAAGGGCACCCTCATGAACAACAACTCCGGACCCCGACCGACGGCCATCGACCCGCCAGGATGCGGCTGCAACGAATGTCTTCGAGGCGAATACATCCCACTCGACTGCGCCACAACCGACCACATCGCCGCGCTACTCAAGGGCACCCTTCGCAACCACCTTTCCACGGGCACCGCGCTCACTCTCACTGGTACCTCCTCGCTCAGTAACCCCAGCGGAGCCCTGATCGCGGGCACTGTCCGGGTCGAGTACGAAGAGGGAGATCACCACCTCACCTGGGACCTCCACCCCACACTCTGAGCATCCCCTGACGCCAGTCACTCCCCGATCCGCCAGGGCGCCCCGCTCCGACCCCAGGCTCCAGTCGAAAGGAAGCTCCACACCATGACCTCGACGCTCCCGCACCCGCCGGGCACCGGCACCCCGAAGAGCAGGCCTACGATCACCTGGCTCGACTACGTGAACGCCGTACGCACCATGCGCGCAGACGGGCGCTCCATGGCACGCCTGATTGCCGATACCCTCACCACCCAATACCCCACTGCCGCCTACCTGGTCCTAGAGGAAGACGACGACAGCGACATTCTTGGACTGCACAGCATCCTCGACGCTGATGGTCGGCTGCTCTACGCACTCGGCGATGACCACGCCTGCTTCCCCAACCTGCCGCCCCACTCACCCCTCGCGCAGGCATGGGCACCCCTCAACCCGGCGGACCCCTGGACCCTGTTCAAGGCCATTCAGTGGCTGCACCAGACTGGGTTTCTCTTCGACCAGGTACCCGAAGACGACCTGGACGACGACGCCCCCGCCGAAATGACCTGCCTGCTGCTTTCCACCGCCGCACGCCCCGCCTGGTGGGATCGCACTGACGACGTCAACGACCGGGTTCTGCGCCCCTACAGCGCCCCCAACCCCCACCAAGCCAACGAAGACTCCTGACTAGTTGCGCGGCCGTCGCTTCGACGGCCGCGCCCCAACTGTGGTCATCGCAGCGCGATTACCACCCCACCCCTTTTCTTCATCCCATTGTCTAGGCAAACCGCGAAGGCGACTTCCTCAAGGCCTTGGACGTCATCAACGAGCACGGCCGGACCACTGACCGGAATTCGAGCCCGACCCCCTCCACCCGGACAATGACTCATTGCCCACATCGCACCCAACCGCCCAGCAGTTCGCCGAGCATCTGTGTTTCCTGTCACCGGTTCAGGGACTGTTTGGTGTGGTGTTTTTGCTGGTCAGCGCCGTGCTTTGGGGCTTGATTCAGTCTTACTGTT